>NC_018664.1:2400000-3105335 GCF_000299355.1 Gottschalkia acidurici 9a
TTCTTCTCTTATCTTTTCTAATCTTTCTTTATCACAGAAACAATAATATGCATGTCCGTTTTCAATCAGCTTGTCTACATACTCTTTATATATATGTAGTCTCTCTGATTGAATATAAGGACCATACTCTCCTTTTTGTACTATCTTACCATCTTCTATAAACACACCTTCATCATGTTTAACTCCGGCCCATTCCAATGATTCTATTAAGTTCTCTATAGCATCATCAACATATCTACTTCTATCTGTATCTTCTATTCTTAAAATATATTTTCCGCCTTTATTCTTAGCAAATAAATAGTCATATAACGCTGTTCTTAAGCCGCCAATATGTAAATATCCTGTAGGACTAGGGGCAAATCTTACTCTTACTTCTGACATTTCATATATCCTCCTCGAAATTTATTCTAATTTAATCATAATATATAAAATTGCACTAGAATATCTTCTAGTGCATTAAATATTTAATGATAATAAGCAAAGTCTAATTAATACTTATATATTATATAGTATAGTACCTGTTTAATTCAAGAAATAATGCTATTCAGTTGCTCCAAACAATTTTTGGAATATACCCTTTACAAACTCAAGTATTTTTCCTAGAACAGACTTAACCTCCTCTGAGTTCTTACCTAACTCACTTAACTTATCAGAGATATTTTTAAGTTGTGCTTTAATTTGACCCAAATCTAAATCTAGCTTAGATATATTCTCCATTAAGTCTGTTATTTTTTTTAGTTGTTCATCTGTTAATGTTATATTGATTTCTTTTGCTGATTCTGTAACTACTTTTTTTATTTCCTCAGGATCTTTTATCTTTTTTTCCACAACCTCTTCTTTTACCGTCTTTATAAGTTGTGTAGCCTCATCTTTTCCTATTTCTTGACCTAGTTCTCCTGTTTTAGCTATCTCTTCATTTGCAACTTGTTTCTCTAATTCACTAATATTTGTTCCTGTAGCATCTTCAAACCCTTTTAAAATTCCTGTTAATGCCGCAGTACCTGAAACACTAAATGGCGCTGCTACTTTTACCTTAGCATCTTTAACTCCAGCTGTTACTAGTGCATTTATAATCATATCTTTAGTAACCCATGTTACATTATAAACCTCAGCTTGAATACCTTCACCTGCACTTAATTTTTCTACATAAGATGAAGATATAGCTCTACTTCCCAATATTTTACTATCAACATAATTTCCTAGATATTTTCTTTCTTCTTCATTAGTTACCTCTATAACTTTAGAATTTTCATCTGCACCTAGTAGTTCCATCATCTGACTTCTTTGTTCACTATTTAAGTCTTTTCCAATGCTTACTACTGCATCTCCTTTTGCTAACACACTAGTACTCAGCATGGCAATAATTAATAGTACTGAAAAAATCTTTTTCATTTTATCCCTCCATATCTCATATTATATACTATTTAATTCTATATACAATAAAGTTATGTCTATATTATTGCTAAAACTACTTAATATTGTTTTTATATACCCTATTATTTGGTTAAAAAACTCTAAGTAGTATAAATATTAAAACTAATATTGATATATGAACTATCCACCACCATCCCGATAAAAATCTAATTTTACTTATCTCTTTCTTTTTATTTTTCAATATATGAACCTCCTTAATTACAAATAGCTCCACCTACATCTATTATTAGCATTGTTCACAGATATAATTATTTATATACAAAAATACCGCTATACTATTCAATTAAATAACATTGCGGTATTTTTATATTATAAATTTATTATGTTTTTAATTATATTCTTAACCCCTGATTAGTAAATTCCTCTTTTATCTTATTCATTACTTCACTAACATTAACTTCTTCTTTGTTTCCGTCTTTTCTTAATGAAAACTCTAGTATATTTTCACTAGCTTTTTTACCTACTGTAACCCTTATAGGTGTACCGATAAGATCAGCGTCTTTAAACTTAACACCCGCTCTTTCATTTCTATCATCTAGTAATACTTCTATTCCCAGATTAGATAATTCTTCATATAACTTTTCTCCTAGTGCAACTTGCTCAGCATCTTTGATATTTACTATAGTTACTAAAACTTGATATGGAGCAACTGATAATGGCCATATAATTCCATTTTCATCATAGTTTTGCTCTATTATAGCTGCCATAGTTCTAGAAACTCCAACCCCATGAGAACCCATCCATATTTGAGCTGCCTTTCCGTTTTCGTCTAAATAAGTAGCATTTAATGCATCCGTGTATTTAGTACCTAACTGGAATATATTCCCTATTTCTATTCCTCTATCCATATTTAATGGACTTCTGCAGTTTGGACATTTATCTCCTTCTTTAACTAATAATAAATCATCCACTATTTCTCCTGCAAAGTCTTTTCCGTAATTTACATTTTTTAAATGATAGTCTGTTTCATTTGCTCCTACTATAAAGTTTTTCATATTAGCGACTCTTGAATCTACTAATATTCTTACATCACCTTTTAGATTTATTGGTCCTGCAAATCCTACTTCCGCGCCAGTTACTTTTTTAACTGTTTCTTCATCTGCCATAAATAAGTCATGCTCTAATACTCCTAAAGTATTTATTAATTTTATTTCGTTTAATTCTCTATCTCCAGGTACTAGAACCGCTACTACTTTATCATTTGCTGAATATAAAAGTGTTTTTACGAACTTATCCCCTGTTGTATTAAATAATTCTTTTAATTCATCTATAGTTCTAGCATTTGGAGTATGAATTTTTTCTACATTTAATTCATTTTCATCTTGAGAGTTTACTTCATAGATAAATTTAGCTTTTTCATCTGTGGCAGCATAGTCACAATCATTACAATAAGCCATAGCACTTTCTCCAAACTCCGATGTAGCCATAAATTCATGTGAGTCACTTCCTCCCATTGCTCCAGAGTCACCCTCTACTACTTTATAATTTATTCCACATCTATCAAATATTTTCTCATACGCTTTCCACATGTCAAAATATGACTTTCTCATTCCTTCTGGATCTAAGTCAAAAGTATAAGCATCTTTCATTATAAACTCTCTACATCTCATTAATCCAAATCTTGGTCTTTTTTCATCTCTGTACTTAGTTTGAATTTGATATAAACTAAGAGGTAACTGTTTGTAAGACTTTATATCAAATCTTATCATATCTGTAAATATCTCTTCATGTGTTGGCCCTAAGCAAAATTCTCTATTGTGTCTATCTCTAAGTCTAAACATCTCTGGTCCAAATGCATCCCATCTTCCAGATTCTTGCCACAACTCTGCTGGTTGTATAGCTGACATGTGTACTTCTTGTGAATCTATAGCGTCCATTTCTTCTCTAACTATATTTTCTATTTTCTTTATTACCTTATATCCCAATGGTAGATAAGTATATACTCCTGAAACTAGTCTTTTTATCATGCCCGATCTTAACAGTAACTTGTGACTTGGTAGTTCTGCCTCTGCTGGAACTTCTCTTAATGTTTGTAAATATAGTTTTGACATTCTCATAATTATAGCTCTCCTTTTATTTTAAAATTGAACATAAAAAAACCTTCATCCTAAAAAGGGACGAAGGCTTGTATTTCCGTGGTACCACCCTAATAAACTACTATATTATATATGCAGTTTACTCATTTTATATAACGGTTATTCCGTCTAGATATACTTTTATTTCAATCTAGATGCTCTAGGACTGGTTCAGTGCTTTAGAGGATCAGAAATCTCTCAGCCTATGATTTCCTCTCTTATAGATCATAAATTACTTACTATTTCCCTTCAGTGCATTTTAGTCTTAAATTTTAACTTCATATTACTAGAAAAAGTACTGTTTGTCAAATTTATTTTATTTTTTACTCATAGTATGATAAGCTATCAACTATTTTTATACACTCTTCTATACTAATATTATTAACGTGTAATATCATATTATATCTTAATCCTTTTTCATCAAACGTTATTATTTTTATAGTATCATCTATATATGAACCTTTACCGCCTCTTATGACGATTTCCTTTGAACCTGGAAGCCCTACTTCATAAGATGTTTCCTTTGGTTTTAATACACTTAGAGAAAATACTGGTTTTCCATCTTTAATATATTCTTGACTTATTTCATCTGGAAATTCTTTATTGTCAAGTGTTACTATATTTGTATCTTTCAAAACATAATTTTTTGAATCTTTAAGATATAAAAACGACTTATTAAATATATCCTTTACTTCATCTAAACTAGCACTTTTAATTTTAGATTGTTCATCTATATTTACTATTTCAGCATCTTCTGGAACTTCAAAGTTAAATACACTTTCATCTATTTTAGATTTATAATCTATTTTCTTATATTCAATTTCTATTTTCATATCTCCAGTTTTAGATATTGACTTTACAGTAAACCACTTGTCCTTTTCTATCCAAAAATCCTGTTCACCAACGATACTATCTTGCTTCTTAGGAACTGCTTTTAAGTGATATGTGTCTATTCCATTAATTTTTTCCTCTCCTGAGTTTTCTATTTCATGAGTTTTATCTATAAATTCAAAAGCTTTTTTCATCTGATCTTTAGGACTTAACTCTATTAGACTACTTGCTTCATCCCCCAAATTAGCCTTTATAACTTTATTCTCTTTAGCAATATAACTAGTCAAGTTTCGTCCATCATTTACTGCAACTACACTATCTTTTTCATCTTTACCCTTAGTCTCTACCCTTTTCATCGTTTTTCCATTTATCTTCATTACCCACTCTTTCATGTATGTCTTTTCTATAATTTCTTCTTTATCATACATTATTATTTCACTTTCAGCATAATAGTTACTAAAGTTATTATCTGCCTCTACCGCATTTGCAACTATCTCCTCTGGAAGTAAACTTACTACATCTGTATCGCAACCTGTTAAAAACATACTCGAAACTAATATAGCACCCAAATATATTCTTATCTTTCTTTTAATCATCATATTTTCCCCCATTATCTTTTTTAATAAGCATAACAATCATTGTTTCTTGTTTTTCAGAAATTATCATTACTTCTCCGCCGTGTTTTTCAATTATGAGTTTCACTATACTAAGTCCTAATCCAGTACCACTATTCTTAGTGTTTCTTCTAGAGTTGTCAGCCTTATAAAAAGGTTTAAATACATTCTCTATCTCTTGATTATCTATGCCCTTTCCTTCATTTTTTACTATTATAACTACCTTGTCTTTTCTTATATCTTCTAACCTTTCTCTAGTTTTGCTGTTAATCCAATTTGATAAGCCAAATTCCTCAGAGTATATTCCTAGATATAATTTCTTTCCTTTTTCTGTGTATCTGACTCCATTACTAATTACATTATCCATAACTCTTATCATTTGATTAACATCCACACTATAGTTCCCCTTTACACCTACTTCTTTTATATATATTACTTCCTCAGTTTTACATATTTCCTCATATCCAGATGACAGCATATCAAAAAATTCTTCTCCCTCTACCGATACAAGATTCATTTCATATTCTGTCGTAAGTACTGAATACATAAGAAGATTTTCTACCATATTACTCATATAATCACATTTATTTAGTATTATACTTGTATAACTCTCTTTTTCGTACTCTTTTATATCGTTCCTTTTTAAAAGCTCTGTATATGCTCTTATAGATGTTAATGGTGTTTTTAAGTCATGTGATACTGCTGATATCATATATTCTTTAGATTTTTGTTCTTCTCTAAGTTCTTTATTTTTTTGCCCTATTTGTTTCTTCATATTGTCAAAATGTAATATTAATTCTCCGATTTCATCATTTGAACAATAGTGTATTTCTTCATTTTCTCCAATAGCAAACTTTTTCATAGATTTTACTAAAAGTCCTATAGGTAAATTAATTTTTCTATTTATAACTCTAAGGATCATTACAAATGTCATTATGAATATACTCACTACCGATATTATGATCACTGCAGTTCTACTATTTAACCCCTTTAACCACTCTGTTCTAAGTATCGTAATCTCGTAAAATCCAACTATTTCTTCTTTTTCAAATACAGGTTTTTTTAGTGTTATAAACTTGTTACTTTGTTTAATATCGTATAGATTTTTGTACAAGTTTTCTTTAGAAACTGAAAAGTAAAAGTAATTTTCTACACTTGAATATATTATTGTTCCATACTTATCATATACGTCTACTTTTATATTGTCTTGCTTTGGTATTTGACTTAATAATTCTTTTTTGGGATTCTTATATAGCTCTACATTGTTTAGAGTATCACCATATTTTTCAAATATTTTCATATTATTAATATAGTCTTTAAACTCTACCTCTTTGTTAAAATCTTTAACTAGTATGAAGAGAATCCATAGTCCTAGTATTGGAGCTAACATAGCTACTATATGTGAGACTATAAGCTTATTCTTTATTTTCATATAGTATTTCTCCTATAAATTTATAACCACTTCCCCACACCGTTTCTATAAATTTAGGATTTTTCATGTCATCCTTTAGCTTTTCTCTTATAGCCTTAATGTGAACAGTTACTGTATTATTGCCATTTACATCTACTTCCCCCTATATGTTTTCATACAGTTCCTTTTTGGAAAATACCCGATCCTTGTTTTTATTAATAGTGCAAGTAGTGAATATTCTTTTATTGTAAAGTGAAGTTTTTTATCATTGAGTTCAATTTCTTCTAAATCTTTATATAATTTAAGACCATCTTTATACTGTATTATTTTTTCTTCTTTATTTTCACCTAAATATCTCTTATATCTTCTTATATGTGAATCTATTCTTGCCTCTAATTCTACGAGGCTAAATGGTTTAGTTATATAATCATCTGCACCTATATTTAGACCTTTCACTTTATCTTTCTCTTGACTCTTAGCACTCATAATCAAGATTGGAATATCACTTTTCATTCGAATGTTTTTGCATAATGTGAATCCATCCATTTCTGGCATCATTATATCTACTATCACTAGATCATATTTATTTTTCTGAAATTCTTCCAGTCCTTCCTTACCCGTTGAAGTCCATGTGATAGCATATCTCTTTTTCGCTAAAAATTCTTTAATTGCAAATGCTATCTCAATATCATCTTCAACTACTAATATCTTTTCTTTCATAGAGAGTTACCTCCTATATTTTTATTCTATATGTTACAGGCAAAGTTTCGCAAAACTTAATAATTTCTTTATAAGTTAAAATTAGTTAAGATAAAATTTCTTTCTTTAACAAATTTTAAGTCCACACAGTGAGTGAAGTTAGCATAAATATAACAAAACAGTGTAGATATTATTAACTTTCAATAATATCTACACTGTTCATTTTTAATTATCACTAAACTCCATATCTCGAAATAGTCCTAAGCTTCCTAATGAAAACGTAATAGATGTAATTAAATTATAAGCTATAAGAGCTATATAAAAAATATACGTATATTTAATAGTTGCTAGCCCTAGCATAAATATGGGAGCTACTATTAAGATTTGAAAAACTGTCAGTATTAGTCCTCTAGTTATAGACCCTGTAAGTCCTAATGATCCAGTTATTCTGTAGGTAAGTAAACCACTGTATGAAAGCATACATCCTAGAGTTAAATATACTAATATACAGAATATTATTTCAAATACTGGTGTTTTGGTTAGTATTCCAAAAGGGATAAATATAATTAAACTATCTATAAATGTTTTTATAAGCGATGAAGATACTCCATAAAAGAGCTTTCTTATTGAAGTATCTGGAATAAGAAAAATAAAATAATACTCTACTTCACTATAAATCTTGCCACCAAATCCCGAACTGAAAAGTAGCAATCCACAAGTAGCTAGTAATATATCTCTTATATCTAATTCTTTTATAAAAATTCCAATAGCAATGGATAAGATTAGAAGTATTATTGAGTAAATATTTATAAAAAATATAAAACTTTTTTTAAAGTATTCATTCATGTGTTTAAAAAATAAAACTTTAGCGCCATATGAATTGTCAAGTTTTAACTGTACTTGCTTAAAAGGTTTTGTTAAGAAGTTCTGTTTTTGATTTCCTGGTTTTACTTTTCCACTTTTTATATCATTCATCAATTCATTATCTTCTACTGAAGAAAGCATATCTTCATAGAAATCTATATCCATTTTATAAATTATATATATCAGTACTCCGCTTAACAGTAAGATTAGCCCTAAGTATACTCCATAGTATAAATTAATTTCCTTTAAAGTTTGAAGTGCTATTTCCTTTATCCATCCAAGCACTGGTATATACTTAATGTACGGATTATAGGTTATATAGTTGGAAAAATTTATCATAGATTCAATAGCATTTCCTTTTATAACTATTGCTATTATCCAGATTACAGTAAAGAGAATAAGTGCTTTTATAGTATTTCGTATTATAGGTCCAACCTTCTTATACTTAGTACTTAGCGAAAATGCTAATAGCTTTATAACGTTACATAAGACTACTTGAAATATAATACAAGATAGAATGAACATTCCCTGTTTTAACCCCGATACGTTCATACTTCTTAAAAACTTAGGTATTTGAGCAAGTATATAAATAGATCCTAAAAGTTCAAAATGAATTTGTTTAATTATTCCATAAAGCATTACAGTTTGAGGTTTTATAGGAGATACAAATATCAGATTTACATCAGACATATCAAATCTTGACTTTGCCTTTTTAGTTCCACTATATAGAGAGAACATAGTCATAGCTATTACTACAAGTAAGAATATACTAATACAGACTTGTATATAGTAAGCTCCTAATTCACTTAAGTTTTCGGTTGCTCTTTTGCCTTTTGTACCTGAAAAAATAATAAGTACTGCCCAAAATGTTCCTAATATAGGTAGTATAGCTTTTTGAGGTTTTTCTTTCATTTGCTTAAAATAGTTTTTTATTATTGTTTTAAGCAAGTATATTAAAGCCTTCATTCTTCATCCTCCGTAACCTCAAAGAATATATCTTCTAATGATTTATGATTATCAGTGAATTCGTTTTTAGCTCTGCTTAGCACTACCTCTCCATTTTTAACAATAATAATTTTGTCCCAAATATCTTGAACTGAATCGAGAAGATGTGTACTTAATAATATTGATGTTCCTTGCTTCTTTAAATCTATAAGTATCTCTTTCATAGTCCTAATTGCCTTGGGATCTAATCCGATCATAGGTTCGTCTACTAATAGTACTTTTGGATTTGTTATTAATGCACAACATATACTTGCTTTCTGTTGCATACCTTTTGATAGTTCACTTCCATATTTCTTTCTTTTATCCCATAAATCAAATAATTTCAATATTTCTTCTGATTTATTTTCATATTCTTTAATTCCAAAGGCATGAGCCATTAGAGTAATATGCTCTTCAATTGTAAGTAATGGAAACAAAGCAGGTATTTCTGGAATATACCCTATGACACTCTTTCCTTCTATACTTTTGTTGTTATAGTCACAAACATTTATAGTACCATCATATTTTAATAATCCTGCTATAGACTTGATTATAGTCGATTTACCTGCTCCATTAGGCCCTACAAGAACAGTAATTTCACCTTCTTTTATATCAAACGTAATGTCCCTTACTACTTTATTCTTACCATAACTTTTATTTAGTTTTATAACTTCTAGCACATTTTTCCCTCCTTTACGATTATCAAATCCCTAACCTTTAATTTTATATAAAGTGAATTTAATATTCTACTTGTATTTATTATACATTATATAAATAATATTTTATAAGATTTAATATTTTCTTTATATGTGTTATTCCTTATCTATATTAAAAACAGCTTAATTTAGACAATGCTACAATTATCTAAATTAAGCTGTTTTATTACCTTTTTTGAATACAAATATATCTCAATCTATGGATATGCAATCCTTCATTTCCATGATTTTCAGTCTCTTCAATTAATGAGGTTTCTATAGTATTCATTTGCTCAAAGTGATTTAATAAATCTTCTTCAGTAAAATAATGCACTGGTCTTCCAGGCTTGCTTTCAAAGGTATCTTTTTCAATCTCTTTTCCTTTTACATAACTCTTTTCCTGATCTGAAAACACTGTAAAGAACATCAATCCATTTATCTTTATGTTCTCTATACACTTACTAATAAACTCTTTTCTTTCTTGTTCTTTAAATAAATGCAGTACATTAAAGCAATAAATTGCATCATAAATTTTATCCTCATAAGGCATATCCAAAACCGATCCTTTATAAAATTTTGTATCTGGATCATACTTTTCTGCTATTTCAACCGCTATTTTAGATATCTCTATCCCTGAAACTAGTAATCCTCTAGATGAAAAAAGTTTTGAGTTCCTACCATATCCTGCACCTGGTATCAAGATTTTTTTAACCTCGTATTTTTCAAATAAGTTTAATGCATATATAGCCGTATTACTTGGCTTTTCTCCCCATATTCTGTTTTCTTTAAGATATCTTTTATTCCAATATGGATTCATCGTATCCGTATATTTACTCATTATCATCCCCCTAATATTGATAAGCTTGTGAGATTCAAACATGTAGTTGATAAAATATATATTTGTCCATAAATTTCCTACTTAATGATCTCATAATTATTATTAGATAAAACCTCTACATCATTGTCCTTAATAAGAATATAATCTGTATCATATGTAGAAATGGCAAATATACTTATTTTTTTATTAGCTAATATAGTACTAATTGAAGAGAGAATTCCAATCAGTGAAAAATCCAGAGGTCCTTCAACTTTTAAAATTTTCCAATCTTTTTCACGCTTTATATAATCTGGGATACTATCTTCAGAGCATACAATAGATAGCTCGTCTAATGTTCTCGTTATTGAAACAAAATCACATCTTTTTATCCACTCGGGTATTACTTCTTTTCTATCTAGTCTACAAACACCAAACTTTCCTTCTATCAATCTCATAGTTAGTATTTTTTCTTCCATCTGTTATTCCAATCCTTTCTTTTCTATTATTAAATAATCCGATTCTCTACGTTGTTTTTCCCTAACTACATCTATAAGTGATATAACACATAATAGAGTTAATACCAATAGCCTTAGCCAATCCATAAGATTCTAAAATCCACCCCTACTTCCGATATCGGGGTTTAAGTTGTACTCATCTACAAATATTCCTAGATTATAAAATAATTTAAGTGATATTAATAGTGAAATAAACTTAATATAAATATTGTCATTAATATTTTTCTTGTTCTAATAATTAGTACTCCATCCTGTCTTTGTGTTTATTTGTATATCCTTTATATTAAGAAAACACCCAAAATAATGTATTTAAACTTTTTACACTATTTTGGGTATTAATATCTTATGATAATTTCTTAGCATATCACTATTTTATGAGTATAGCGCTTAGGTTTATATAGTAATTTTGTGTATCATTTATCTTAAAAAGAACAAGTATCTTGGAGTTCTGTTCTTGTAGTCTTTATATTCTTCATGAAACATGATTTGTAAATGTCTTTCCTCTTGAAGAATAAGCCTGTGGATTGATAATAAATTTATCACAAGTATAGAAAGTGTTAGTAAATTAGAATAAGTAAGAAACAAACCTAAAAACATCAAGTCAAATCCAACAAAAGCTGGATTTCTACTATATTTATATATTCCTTGTGTTATAAGCTTAGACTTTGTCTTTTTATCTATTCCAACTCTCCATGATGTTTTCATTGAGACCATTGCTAAAATAAAAATTAATAATCCTATTGAAGTAATAATAATTCCAATGTAACTTATAAAATAGCTTTTAAATATATCTTTGAATGCTACTTTTATTAAATTGTCAGATATTGACTCCACAAACCATGTAGCTCCCCAAATAAAAGTTGTTATCTTTACTAATATTTCTGTTCCGTCTATTTCTTTGCCTTTTTGACCTTTCCCCAGTAGATTTGCGTTTATATTATACTTCTTATACAAAATAACCAATTTTATAGAATATGACAGAATAAAAATAATGAAAAGTATAAATGATAAAAAGTTTATAGTTTCCAGAATATCCCCTCCAAGGTATGTAAATAGATGATCGTATATTAAAAATGTATATATCTCTTTTGGCAATATCTCTTATATTAATAGAATTTCATTTAATATCTGTTAATACTTTAAGTTTCTCTGTTGCTTCTGCTAAAACATATAAACTATTGTTTTCACGTTCAATATACATATATTTTAACTTAAATTAGTTTACTTGATTTTTATGTTTAAGACTTGAAGTATCAAATAGCTATACTATTTATTCTTATATTTATTATATATTCGTTTATAAACTATAATTAATATAGGTACCCCTACTATGCTTGAAATAGCTACAAGAATTCCACCTATATTTGTATTAAATATAACTGAAATTATATCCGCCAGTACAAATATAGCTCCATATGAGATCCACATAATACCATTAGACTTATTATATGATTTAATATCAGAAATCTCTTCTGATTTAACTTTTGTTCCTGACCAAAAATGCATTGGTGTTTTCTTATTTAATGCAAACACTCCAATTACTATAAAAATCATTGCACACATCCATACAATCATTACAAAAGGTATTACAGTGTCCATAGTAACTCTCCTTTCTAAGTAAAATATTAAGGTCAAGTTAAACTATTACTTCATTAACTCTTTTTCTAGTAATCATAGTCTTTTTTAGATAAATTGTAATATAGTATGTTTACCTCTTTATTATCTAGTAATTTTATTTTCTCATTACGATTAAATTTATATTTAAACCCACACTTTTGACATACTCTTTTTGATCTTTCATTAAAATCATAGTGACCACACCAAATTAAATCTAGATCAAGCTCTTTAAATCCATACTCAATCATACGCTCAACTGCCTCTGGAATGTATCCATTTCCCCAGTATTTTGGATTTAGAACGAATCCTAGTTCTCTTTGTTTTAAATCTTTTAAGCTATCATCCGGATTTCTTTTATGTATTCCTATGCCACCAATAACTTTATTTTCTGACTTTAACTCTATTGCGCAGGTATCGCCAGCTTGTATAAACATTTTTATTATTTCTTGGCTTTCATTTTCATCCTTATGAGGTTTCCATCCTGCATTAGGGCCCACCAAATCACTACTTGCATACTCAAACAAATCTTTACTATCTGATTCTTTCCATTCTCTTAGCTTTAACCTTTCTGTTTCTAATCTTTTCATATTCACCATTCCTCCAAATTTAACTTAAAACCATGAGTTTTAATTCATCACTATAACCATTCTGTTATTTCCTCTATCGACTTACGTGGACGTTGATGTGGATATTGATCTGGATATCCTATAGCTACTGCTGCTACAAGCTCATCTTCACGATCTAGCCAAGAACATATTTCATTATCACAGTAAAAAATATCGCAAATCCAAAGAGAAGCTAATTCAATATCTTGTGCAGCCAAAATCATTGTTTGCACAGCAGCACCTATTGATTGTGAATCTGTAAGTAGTCTATGGTGATTGTAATCTTCCTCAGATTTAGAAAATGGATTAAATACCAGAATGACTGCTGATGCTTGATTAATTGAACCAATGCTTGACTCAAGGCTTCCGACATTAACTTTTCTTTCCTTATGAAGCTTTAAAGCAAGATTCATAAGATTTACTAAATCGTCTTTTTTGCTGTTTTGCAAAACAACAAACTTCCAAGGTTGACGATTTTTGCCTGAAGGTGCCTTTGTTGCTAACTCTAATATCTTTTCTATTTCTGATCTTGGTACTGCTTTATTTTGAAATTTCCTTATACTTCTTCGTTCTCTTATCGCTCTTATAGTATCCATATCTATATCACTCTCCTTTAAATACTTTTCAATAATATTACACTATATTACCAATTTATTCAACATCTCTGTTATGTAAAAGGTATAGAGTTAAGTTTCAGAAATTATATTTGTTTTATAGCTGTAATACATAATTTATTTAATTTATTCTATATTAGTTTTAATAAATATTCTTTAATATAATTACACTATTCAATCTTTAACCTATATATAAATCAAGGTATATAGGAAATCTATAATTATTACTAGCTTTCCTATATACCTTATATTTGTAGTCTATCATATTTCTATATTTTATATTTTTTTAACAAATTCAGATTTTAACTTCATAGCTCCAAATCCATCAATTTTACAGTCTATGTCATGATCTCCATCAACTAGACGTATATTTTTTACTTTCGTACCCATTTTCACAACTAATGAGCTTCCTTTTACTTTAAGATCTTTAATTACTGTTACGGAATCACCATCTTTTAAAACATTTCCATTTGCATCCTTAATAACTTTATCATCTTCATTGTTTTCGTCTTCTAACCCTACAGTCCATTCATATGCACATTCTGGACATATAAGAAGACTTCCATCTTCATAAGTATATTCTGAGTTACACTTTGGACAATTCGGTAAATCAACCATCTTTATTATTTCCTCCATTCATTATAATAGTAATATATATGTATATATCTTATTGAACTCCATAAAAACATATAGGAGATTCCTTATAGGATTATATGCTATCATAGTTCTCTTGCATTGACAAATTCTCTGTCTTTTCTTATCAGTAGCTCATAATTTTGATATTTTTTAATTTTATTCTCTAAAAACTTTTCTACAATTTCTACTCCTATTATTTAAGTTAATGATATATCTTATGTTAGTTAGCTTCTTCCCCATAATTTCAACACTATATTTATCTCTATTACTTACAAACCCATTTTTCTCATAAAAAATTTGCGCTCCTATATTTTCTTCTAGTACCCATAAATATGAGTTCTCATATTCATCTTTTTCTATGTCACACAGTGCCACATTCAACAGCCTTTGTCCATATCTCTTTCCAAAATAATTAGGGTGTATGTATAAAGAAGCTATTTCTGCCCATTTAAGTAAACTCTCATCTCTTGAATCACCATAAGCAATACTTCCTACACAGATATTTTCCTCATAAATCAGTTTTACCTTTAATGTATTATTCTTTATCCATTCTTTAAAAATTGATATCCAAAAATCACTCTGTAATTCATCTAAATATTTTTGAGGAACTATATTCTTATATGCTACTTTCCAGCTCGAAGCATGTATTTTACTTATAGTTTCTACATCTTGTATTGTAGCACTCCTTATCTCTATTTTCATTATTCAAACACCCCTCTATTAATTAACCATAAAGACGTATATACTTAATCCGTCTATTATTATTTAGTTTCACATATGGTTCATGATTAAAGTCTATCTTACCTGAGAAAATCATCTATATATTATTTTTACTATTCATGAATATAGAAATAAACTCTAGCCGTTCAATGGCTAGAGTTTTAACTATAATCTTATTAATCATAACACTACATATATTAATTTTGCACTTCTTAATAGTGTTTACGTCATGTTGAAATATAAATTTAGTTATAGTCATGCGTGATATTCAGTTCTTCATACGATGTAAGTCCTCTTGATATTGCATTTTCTCTAAGTACTAAATATAACTCAGCATTTGTAGCATCTTCATATGGCTTAACAAATAACACGCCTATTAATAATGCTAATGCTCCTAACAAGTACCATCCTATAAATGATAATTTAAGTACAAATATGTTCCATTTTTCACCTCTGGTCATTTGATTGCTAAGTTCTATCGCTCTATTATATCCTATATTGGGGTTGTCTGCTAATATATACGGCACCATTCTATATGCATATGACTTTATTATTCCTGGTATTATTAATAGTAAAGTCCACAGTATAGTATATATACTTCTAAGTAGCATTGTTAATAGTACACTTGAGTATCTGTCTTTTTTGAAACAGTATCCAAGATATCCCATATCAACTTCACCTTCTGCTGATTTAATAAAAAACTTTCTTCCTCCTACCTCAATCATATAACCAACTAAAACTCTTAAGATAATTATAATAATCGAAATAATTGCTATAAATAATAATATATTCTCAATTAACTGTGCTGGATAATTATTATATTTTTCACTTTTCTCAATATATCTATATAATTTATCCGTCTCATAATTTCCACCTGCGATCATTATAACTATACTTACAATGAAAGCTTTCCAATAATTAAACTTTAGAACATTTTTAGCTTTCTGTTTAATATGTTCTCGTGTCCACATAAGTTTCACCTCCTTCCATATAAATCATGCTTACAACTATACATTCATATTATCGTATTCTATCTATTATGAAATGTTATCATAATTTAACTATCTATATCATGTGCTATGAAATGTTATTATAACATATATTCCCTTACTCTTTTACATTATTCATGAAATTTATCCATATTATTCCCCAAAGCATAATATATAAAAACTCCTATAGCAATATAATATTATTCGCTATAGGAGTCCTTAGTTATATTAATCTTATTAATTTATGTATCTTAAATGCTCTTTTCAAAATATTCAACTTAAACTATTAACAAATTACCTTTTACGTGATAAAAGTCTTAATATGATTAAGAATAGATTAATAAAATCTAAATACAGTGATAGTGCTCCGACTATTGCACTTTTTTGTTCCATACTCTCATCATTAAACCCTGACATGCTAATCATTTTTAGTTTTTGTGTATCATATGAGATAAGACCTATAAATATTAAAACTCCTGCATAAGATGTAATCCAATATATTAATTCACTATTCATAAATAGATTTGCTATTGAAGCAATTATCAGACCTATAAGTCCCATTATGCATATACTTCCCACTCTAGTTAAGTCATTTTTTGTAACATAACCGTATATACTCATAACAACAAATGTACCCGCAGTTATGAAAAATGCTGTTGCTATAGAACTATACGTGTATGCAAGGAAAATAGACGATAGTGTTAAGCCATTTACCACTGAATAAATAATAAATGCTGCTATAGCTGATGAAACTTTCATTGTATTTATTCTTCTTGATAGTAGCATGACAAGTCCTAACTCTATAAGTATTAGTCCATAAAATATTACATTGCTACTGAAAATAAATTCTAATATATTTATACTTGAAACTGTAATCCTAGCTGTGATTGCAGTTATAGTTAATGCAACTGCCATCCAAATATATACTTTAAGTATATATCGTTTTTGCAACTCTCCCTCATTCTTTATACCCATAGTTTGCATATCCATACTTTCACCTCCTCTATTTTTATTAGTTAGATATAAAAAAACATATATCTATTCCTATAGTATATATGTTAGATATTTTTATTCAATACTTGTTTTACTTTTTTATCAATAAACATACTACTTGAGAAGATATACCCTCTTCTCTTCCCTCAAATCCTAACTTTTCCGTAGTAGTTGCTTTAACATTTATATTTTCTAAGGATGTATTTAAAACTTTAGATATACTCTCTCTTATTTGTTGTATATATGGTGATAACTTTGGTCTTTGAGCTGCTATAACACAGTCTATATTGCCTATTATATATCCTTTTTCATTCATAGTATCATATACTTTTTCTAGTAAGTTCATACTACATATGTCTTTATATTTATCATCTGTATCCGGAAAGTGCTTGCCTATGTCTCCTAACGCTAGAGCTCCTATTATACCATCCATTATGGCATGTACTAGTACATCTGCATCTGAGTGACCAAGTAGTCCTTTTTCATGTTGAATTTCTATTCCTCCTAGTATAAGCTTTCTTCCTTCAACTAATTTATGTACGTCATAACCTATCCCTATTCTCATTCTAAATCGCTCCTTTAAATCATATTTTTACCTATTACTACACCTATAAGGCTTAAAAACAAATTTAGACCTATATTTACAATACTCAAAATATACTTACCATCACTAAACAAACTGATAGTCTCATAACTAAAGGTAGAAAAAGTAGTAAGGCCTCCCATTATGCCGGTTGTAAGAAATAACTTAAAGTTTGGTGAAATTAAATTAGTTGTTATACTCAACTCCATTATTAAACCGATTAGAATTCCGTTGCCAAAACCTTATAAAACTCTATAAAGCTTGTTTAATTCCCTGTTCATTATGTCCGATTTTGTAGTTCTAAGAACATACTACTTTCGTTTGATATAACACTCCAAGGGCTTAACTTCGGATACAACGACTCCTACACCTCAAGCTTAACTGTTCCGGTAGTTATGCTGAATATCTGCTTAAATTAATTGATGCATTTAAATCTCTGTCAATAGTTGACCCACATTCTTCACAGATATAGGTTCTTTCTGATAATGATAATTTAGCTTTTATATGTCCACACTTACTACATGTTTTTGACGATGGATACCATTTATCTGCTTCAACAAACTCAATTCCATAGAATTCACTTTTATATTGAAGTTGTCTTTTAAACTCATATAGTCCTTGTTTAGCTATAGCTTTTGATAAATGTTTATTTTTCATCATTCCTTTTATATTAAGTGTTTCCATTACTACTCTTGATGGCTTGGTTTTCACTATCTTTGTAGTTGATTGGTGTAAGTGGTTGTTTCTAATATTAGATAGTCTTCTATGAAGTAATCTAATTTGCTTTTCAAGTTTTATAATGTTGCTCGTTTTGACGAACTTCCTCTCTTCTTTATTTAATTCATATTTTCTTGATACTTTACGTTGCAACCTATGTAATCTTTTTTCTAATTTTTTCACTGACCCTACTTTATTAATATTTTTAAAAATCATTCCATTAGAACATACAGCAAGGTCTTTAATTCCAACATCTATGCCTATACTTTCATCAGTTAATTCTACTCTTGGATTTTGCTTCTTAACGCCTACCGATATATACCAATACTTCCCATCAAAACTTACTCTTGGATTAGTGTATTTCACATTCATTGGTATTTGTTCTGATGTTTTTATCCAACCTACTTTTTCTATAAGAATCTGTTTATGTTTAACTTTTAGCTTTACATTGTCATTATAAAATGATGGTTTGCTTTTTCTTTTGCTTTTAAATCTTGGTTTATCTGCTAACCCTTTAAAGAATCTTTTATAAGCATTACAAGCATCTTTTACAGCCTGTTTTGCTATATTATTGGACACTTCTTTAAGCCATTTATATTCTTCTGCTTGTTTCATTAAAATGATTTCTTTTCTTAAATTTCCATCATTTATAAATTTACCACCTTTTTTATAATTATCTTCTTCTCTTGCAAGTGCCCAGTTATATATATATCTTGCAGTTCCAACGGATTTCCAAAGTTGTTGTTCTTGTTCTGTATTAGGTATAATTCTAATCTTCTTCGCCAGTATCATCCTCTAACAACTCCTTAATCATTTTCTTTGCTTTATTTGCTTTTTTACCTTGAAGTCTACAACTAAAGACTGTAACAATTTGAATTAAATCTTCAACTAATTCCTGTTCTTCTGTCTTTTCAGTATTATCTATAATTTCAATAGTAGTTCCATACTTATTACATAAATTTTCTATTATTTCAAAGCCAAATCTTAACAGCCTATCTTTATATAGAATTACTACCTTTTCAACTTCTGAATTAGTTATCATATCTATTAGTTGATTTAATCCTTTTTTATTGTAGTTAATTCCACTTCCTATATCTTGTATTATTTCAAACTGATAACCTTTTGCTATCATATATGTTTTAACATTTTCAATTTGACGTTCCAAATCGTCTTTTTGTTTGTGAGAACTAACTCTACAATATCCTATTATTTTTTTAGTTTTTGTTTGAATACCTTTAATACCTAAAAAATGATTAAGTTGCTCTTGTGAATAATACCTATATCCAGTTGGTGCAACGTGATGTGGCTTTAATATATCTTTTTTATCCCACTCTCTTAATGTTTGAGGATTTTTACCTATACGTTTTGCAAATTCTCCTATTGAATAATATTTCATCTTTATCACCTCTTGAATTTATTATAATGCAATCATTATATAAACTCAATATAGATATATAAACTTCTATAATGTTCTGTTAACTGTTATTGTGCCTCCTAGAACGTTAACAAATAATGTTCCATATGGTATTTGAGTTCTAAGTAATTTACTAGCACTTATAGATATGCAATATCTTAATGAAGTTCCTATAAAACCTCCTAATCCTACACATAGTAACTTATACATTCTCAATCTCCTGCTTTAAAATACTTTCTGCAATATATAAATCTTCCGGTGTAGTTATCTTTATATTATCATAATTTCCTTCTATCATTTTAACTTTACCACCAAGTTTTTCAACCAACATACTATCATCTGTAACTAATAATCCTTCTTCTTTGCACCTTTCATGGGCTTTTAATATAAGTTCATAGGAAAAGCACTGCGGCGTATGAACTGCCCAAAGCGTATTTCTATCTGGTGTATCTACTATATTATTTTCTGAATCCACTACTTTTATAGTATCCTTTACTTTTACTCCAACTACACAAGCTTTGTGAGTCATAGTTTTTTCTATCATTTTATTAATGTCACTATCTCTTATAAATGGTCTTACTCCGTCATGTATGAGAACTATATTACATTTTGGATTAACTTTTTTCAATCCATTATACACAGAGTCTTGCCTTTCATTTCCTCCAGGTATAACACCTTTAACTTTTTTAAATTTATATCTTTCTATTACATTTGCCATGCAGTATTCTATTTCTTCTTCTCTAGTTACTATTATTATTTCATCTACATATTGATTGTTTTCAAACTTGTCTATAGTATATGACAATATAGGCCTATCTTTTAACAATAAGTATTGTTTATTTATACTAGATCTCATTCTTTTTCCCATACCAGCAGCTACAACTATCACTGATATGTGATTTCCTTTATAACTCATATTTTTTCACCTCTATGTTATTTATACTATACACTTAGAATTAGTTCAGCTTTTATAATTCTTTATATTACACAGTATATAATAGTTTTGAAGACTCAAAAATTAAATTATATCTTACTTGTATTTGATATTTATTGCCAATTCTTGCAAACATCAATCCATTCAATATATTTTGAGTACTTCTCTAATTCATCAATAGTCAGTTCAATAACACTATTACTACTACCACATGCAGGGAATACTTTATCAAATCTTTTCAACGATATATCAAGATAAACATCTACATTTTCATTTATACCAAATGGACAAACTCCGCCAATAGCATGACCTATAAAAGATTCTACTTCATCTGATGCAAGCATCTTTGCTTTTGTATTAAATTGAGTCTTAAATTTTGCGTTGTCAACTTTAGCATCACCAGCTGCAACGATTAAAATCGCTTTATTCTCTATCTTGAAAGACAGTGACTTGGCTATGCGTTCCGGCTCACATCCAATTGCCATTGCTGCTAATTCAACTGTCGCACTTGAAACTTCAAATTCTTGTATTCTATTCTCCATCCCCCATTGCTTAAAATACTTTCTAACTTTATCAATTGCCATTATAACTTCCTCCAGTGTATATATTATATAATTTTCATTCGCTACAGTAATTTAACTATAGGATATAAGTTGTAAAATTTTTCTACCATAATGATTTTATCACATTAGTTAGCCTTAATAAAGTAATCGATAAGATATAAGGACGATGAAAAAGCACAGGATATACTGTATATCCTGTGCTAGTACAAAAGAGATTAGAATTTCATTTTACTATATATCTCGTAAAAAATAATATTTTTAAATATTTATACTGCTTTGTTTACTACATTCTTAGGTTTTGCAAAAATCATTCTACCTGCTGCTGTCTGTAGTACACTCGTTACTAAAACCTCTATAGTTTTACCTATATAATCATTTCCACCTTCAACTACTATCATAGTTCCATCATCTAAGTATGCTACCCCTTGACTGGCTTCTTTTCCAGTTTTTATAACTTGTACTACCATCTCTTCTCCTGGTATAACTACAGGCTTTATTGCATTCGCTAATTCATTAATATTTAGTACTTCTACTCCATGAACTTCTGCTACTTTATTTAAATTATAATCATTAGTTACTACTTTTCCATTTATATGTTGTGCTAACTTTAAAAGCTTAGTATCTACTTCTGGTATATCTTCAAAGTCTTTTTCATGTATTATTATTTCTATATCTAATTCTTTTTGTATTTTATTAAGTATGTCAAGACCTCTACGTCCACGAGTTCTTTTAAGTCCATCTGAAGAGTCTGCTATACGCTGAAGCTCTGCTAGTACAAACTCAGGTATAACAAGAGGGCCTTCTACAAATCCAGTATTACATATATCAGATATTCTTCCATCTATAATTACACTTGTATCTAGTATTTTAGGTTTTATATTAGTTTGTTTTTTTGCATTTTTATCTTTTGCAAGATTTTTTCTAAAAGCATATATTATATTTGCAAAATCTTCTCTTTTTTTAGTAAGAACTTTTATACCAAGATATCCAAGAAGTATGTGTGAAATTATAGAAAGCGTAAAACCAATTCCATAAGGAATTTGTACTAACAGCTTACTTAATAAGTTAGCTATGTACAATCCGACAACTAGTCCAATTGCACCCAACACTATATCCGAAGCTGGAACACTTTGAAGCCTTCTTTCTATTTCATACATCATTTTCTTAGTAATGCTTATGATTTTACTTGATAATATAAAAGAAATTATTCCAAGAGCTAAACTTAATGCTATATAAACATATATAGAATAATCTGCAACTGCTAAGATTCCTAAAACACCCAATTTATGTGATAATGCTACTATTCCTACTCCTAAAATCATTCCCAATACTGTTATTGATATTTTGACCATTTTATCTATCATATTCTTTTTCACCTCCTCCTATATATATTTATTACCATATTAATAGTATATTATAACTAAATAGCAATATTTTTATAAAAAACAAGCGTCAACTAAGACGCTATTTGATTATTTCTTCTATTAAATTTTCTGCATCGTCGTGTCCTATTTCCTTAACTAAGACCATTTCACTAACTAACATTTGTTTTGCATTATTTAACATCTTTCTTTCTCCAGTAGATAGTCCCTTTTCTCTATCTCTTAAAACAAGATTTCTTACAACTCCAGCTATTTCGTAGATGTCTCCACTTTTTATTTTATCCATGTTCGCTCTATATCTTCTATTCCAGTTTTGTGACATATTGGTTTCATCGTCTGCTAGTACAGCTAATACCGTTTCTATTTCTTCATTGTCTATAATTTGTCTTATGCCTATATCCTCTACATTATCAGTAGGAATCATAACTTTCATATCGCTCATAGGCATTTTCATTATATAGTATTTTCTCTTTTTCCCTAAAATCTCTTTCTCCTCTAACGCTACTATAATACCCGCTCCATGCATAGGATAAACAATTTTATCTCCTATATTAAACATACGGCAAACCCCCTAAAATTTTAAAGACGTTATACCATCAAGTATACACGATTTACCTGCATTTGTCAAATCAATTATTTTATCATAGTTACTTAATACTTGTCAACTAATATTTCAATTGACAATCCTACTTCATAAAAAGTATAATTAGTGTAGAATAGAGTAATATTTTAAAGGGAAAGGATTTGATCTCTGTTGGAAAAAGAATTTCTTTGTGATAATTTGCAAAATAAAGTATCTGATATTTTAATAAGACACAAAAGTATCTTAGATATTATGACCAAGCTTGAAGAGTCTAACAGTAGAGTTAATCGTGCTATAGCAAAATCCGTTACTTCTTGTGGATGTGTTTCTATAGCAGCTGATAAGCAAAGTTGTCCTAGTGATAAGTATACTTTGAGCGAATCTAAAGATTTTTTTAAAGATCATATTGATGGGGATATGTGTGACAATTGTAAAGAAATAATAGAAAAAGAAATAGGCAACCATATGTTTTACATAGGTGCACTTTGTAATACCCTTAATGTTAATTTAGGTGATATAATATCTGATGAATTAAAAAAGCTCAATGCTTTAGGGGTATACTCTTTGCTATAAAGCTATATTTAACTACATCTCTTCGATTTATAGAATTTCTACTGATTATTGTCATCTTTATTATTGGAGAATATCTACGCCCCTCATTAATAAAGATGACATTTTTTTAAATATGCATATCTACTATGGATTGTTCTTGAAATCTTCTGAGTCCTTCTTTTATAGATCTAGCTCTTATTTCTCCAATTCCTTCAACATCATCTAGCTCTGATATAGATGCCTTAAGAATATCTTGTAGAGAACCGAAAACTTCAATTACATTCTCTAAAACAGTAGAGGGTAGTCTAGGTATTTTACTTAGAATTCTATAGCCTTTAGGATGTACATTTAAATCTAGGGAGTTTATTCCATCATCATATCCTAAAACTTTAGCTATAATA
The DNA here is from genome assembly GCF_000299355.1 of Gottschalkia acidurici 9a. Lineage (NCBI taxonomy): Bacteria > Bacillati > Bacillota > Tissierellia > Tissierellales > Gottschalkiaceae > Gottschalkia > Gottschalkia acidurici. The sequence goes on from NC_018664.1 coordinate 2,424,243, forward strand.
TTAAGTTCTAATAAATCATCAGAGCTTAACCTCTTTATTTCCTTGTTTACATCATTATAGTCCTTATACTCACTATGAACATAGTAATCCCTAATTATATTTAAACCATCTTCTTCAGTGTTCCCTGTTAACTCTTCTAGTTGCATCTCGATAAGTCTTCCTTCATTTCCCAGCTCGATTATATATTTTTCTATTTCAACAACTACTCTCATAACCATTTCTGTTCTTTGTAATACCTTCGTTACATCAAAAACAGTAACTAGATTCTCAAACTCTAATGCACTTAAATTAGCCATCGCTTGATTTAAAACTACTTTATATTTTTCCAATGTTTGTATTGCTTGATTAGCTTTATTTAATATTTCATTTACATCTTTTAATACATATTTATGATTTCCTTTATAAACAGTTATTATATTTCTTCTTTCAGAAATAGCTATAACTAGCTTCCCTGTTTGCTTAGCAACTCTTTCTGCCGTTCTATGTCTTGTACCAGTTTCTCTAGATACTATTGAAGAGTCTGGAAGCATTTGAGTATTAGCAAATAGTATCCTCTTATTATCTTCACTTAATATTATAGCACCATCCATTTTTGCAAGCTCATATATGTTAGCAGGTGTAAATTCACTATTTATACTAAATCCCCCATCTACTATATCCATAACTTCTTCACTATCTCCAAATACTATAAGTGCACCTGTTTTAGCTCTTACTATATTTTCAAGTCCATCTCTTAGATATGTTCCTGGAGATATGCATTTTAAATGTTCTAATATACTGTCTTTTTTAGAATTTTCCTCTCTCATTACATAACTACCCTCCTAAAACTTTTCTTAAAGCATCTTCTATATTAGCTACCCCAATAACCTCTATACCTTTTATTTTTCCGAGTCCTTTAAGGTTTGCCATAGGCACTATTGCCCTTTCAAATCCTAACTTTGAAGCCTCTTTTATTCTATTTTCTATAAAGCTTATAGTTCTTAATTCTCCTGTTAGTCCTACCTCTCCCATTACTACCGTCTTAGAATCTACTGCTACATCTTTAAAGCTTGATGCTATAGCACATACTATACCTAGATCCATAGCAGGTTCTTTTATCTGAAGTCCACCTACTATATTTATATATGCATCTGAATTTTGTAGATGAAGTCCTACTTTTTTTTCTAAAACTGCTATCATTAGTACTACTCGATTATAGTCTATTCCTGTAGCTACTCTTCTAGGCATACCAAATAATGTATTGCTCACTAACGCTTGTACTTCTACTAACATCGGTCTTGTTCCTTCCACACTTGGAACTACTACTGTACCTGCTGTGTTTTGAGGTCTACCTGTTAAGAGCATTTCAGATGGGTTTTTTACCTGAACTAGTCCTATATCTCTCATTTCAAAGATTCCTATTTCATTAGTTGAACCGAACCTATTCTTTACCCCCCTAAGTAGTCTATAAGTGTTATGCCTTTCTCCTTCGAAATACAACACAGTGTCTACCATATGTTCCAATACTCTAGGACCAGCTATTGAACCTTCTTTTGTAACATGTCCTATTATGATACTTGCCATTTCTTTCGACTTTGATGTTCTCATTAATGCAGATGTAATATCCCTAACTTGACTTACACTTCCGGGTGCTGATTCTATATTAGGATTATATGCTGTTTGAATAGAATCTATTATTAGAATATCAGGATTTATCTTTTCTACTGTACCCATTATTATATCAAGGTTAGTTTCTGGTAATAAAAAGAGTTCATCTGACTTTATGCCAAGCCTATCTGATCTCATTTTTATCTGCTTTGCCGATTCCTCTCCTGATACATAAAGAGTTTTAAATCCCATATTAGATATGTTATTAGCTACTTGGACAGAGAGTGTTGACTTTCCGATACCGGGATCCCCGCCTATTAGAGTTAATGATCCCTTTACTATTCCTCCTCCTAAAACTCTATCGAGTTCATTTAAACCAGTCTTTATTCTTTCTTCATCTTCTGTTTTTATATCTACAAGTTTTTCAACTTTTACTTCTAGGTTTTGAGGCGAAATACTACCTTTAGATCTTGCATCATATATTTCCTCTACAAAGGAATTCCAGCTGTTACAAGATGGGCATTTTCCTAGCCATTTTAGGCTTTCATGCCCGCATTCTTGACAGCTATATCTATTCTTCAATTTAGCCACACAAAAAACCTCCTAATGTAACTATATAAAAAAACCTTACTAAACCATTATATTCTATAAATACCCTTATTTCAATCAATCTATATACTTAAATAAAAGCTGTCTTTTTTTTAACAAGACAGCTTTTATTTATTTAACTTTATATCTAGCTTTATACATTAACTATTCTTTTATTAAATACTAATTTTTCACCATCGAAATCTATTTCTACTGAATCATCTTTAGATATATTTCCTCTTAACATTTCTTCTGACAATTCGTTTTCTACTAGATTTCTTATTGCTCGCTCTAGTGGTCTAGCTCCATAGTCAGGATCAAAACCTTTCTCACCTATATAATCTCTAGCTTTTTCTGTAACTTCTATGTGTATATTTAATTTTTCCAATCTCTTTTCTAAATCTTTTACCATTATATTTACTATTTGTTTTATATGATCTTTATTTAGTGGATGGAATACTATAGTCTCGTCTATTCTATTTAAGAATTCTGGTCTGAATGTTCGTTTTAACTCTTCCATTATATTTTCTTTCATTTTTTCATACTCTTTTTTCTCAACTTTATCTTCACTTGGAGCGGAAAACCCTAGAGTATTTTGTTTTTTAATAGTACTTGCCCCAACATTAGATGTAAGAATTATAACTGTATTCTTAAAATCTACAACTCTACCTTTAGAGTCTGTAAGTCTACCGTCATCTAATAACTGTAGTAATATATTAAATACTTCTGGATGAGCTTTTTCAACTTCATCAAATAATATAACTGAATATGGTTTTCTTCTCACTTTTTCAGTTAACTGTCCACCTTCATCATACCCAACATACCCTGGAGGTGATCCTACTAACTTAGATACAGAATGTTTTTCCATATACTCTGACATATCTATTCTAATAACTGCATCTTCGTCACCAAATAGTGCTTCTGCAAGAGATTTTGTTAGATAAGTCTTTCCAACTCCAGTTGGTCCAACAAATATAAACGTTCCTATTGGTTTATTAGGATCTTTTAATCCTACTCTTGCTCTTCTAACTGCACTCGCTAAAGATTTTACTGCTTGATCTTGCCCTATTACTTTTTTGTGCAGTATTTCTTCTAAATTTAAAAGTCTTTCTGATTCTTCCATGCTCATTTTTTTAACTGGTATACCAGTCCAAGTTGAAACCACATGAGCTATGTCTTCATACACTACTTCTTTCTCAGAAGTATGTTTAGTTTGATTCCACTCTTCCTGTCTCTTCTCTAATTGTTCTTTTATACTTTTTTCTTCATCTCTTATTTTCGCAGCTTTTTCATAATCTTGAGTGTTTATTGCTTCTTCTTTCTCATGATTCAATTCTTCAAGCTTTCCTTCTAGTTCATTCAATTCAGGAGGCGGTGTAACAGATTTTAGTCTAATTCTAGATGCGGCCTCATCTATTAAATCAATAGCTTTATCTGGTAAATATCTATCTGTTATATACCTACTAGATAGTTCAACAGCAGCTTTCAAAGCTTCATCGCTTATATTTACTCTATGATGTGCTTCGTATCTGTCTCTAAGTCCTTCTAATATTTTAATTGTATCTTCTACACTAGGCTCTTCTACCATAACTGGTTGAAATCTTCTCTCTAGAGCAGGGTCTTTTTCTATATATTTTCTATATTCGTCTATCGTAGTAGCTCCTATAGTTTGAAGTTCTCCCCTAGCCAATGCTGGTTTTAATATATTAGATGCATCTATGGATCCTTCAGCTGCACCTGCACCTATAATAGTGTGCATTTCATCTATAAATAAAATTACATTTTTAGTTTCTATTAGTTCCTCCATAACTTTTTTAAGTCTTTCTTCAAACTCTCCTCTATATTTAGCACCCGCCACCATAGATGGTAAGTCTAGAGTAACTACTCTCTTATCCTTTAATAACTCTGGTACTTCTCCAGATACTATCTTTTGAGCTAACCCTTCTGCTATAGCAGTCTTTCCTACTCCTGGCTCTCCAATTAAGCAAGGGTTATTCTTAGTTCTTCTACTTAATACTTGTATTACTCTCTCTATTTCCTTGCTTCTACCTATTACTGGGTCTATTTTTCCTTCATTAGCAAGTACAGTCAGATCTCTTCCATATTCGTCTAGTGTAGGTGTTTTATTTAAGTTAGCATTATACTGTGAATTATTTGAATTTCCTTTTCCATAGTTTTGATTCAGCATACTAATAACCTCTTTTCTAGCTGTTTCTAAATCTATTCCTGAATTCCTTAATATTGCAGCAGCTACTCCTTCTCCTTCTTTTATAAGTCCTAGAAGTAAGTGCTCTGTACCTATATAGTTCTGTCCGAATGTTCTTGCTTCTTCAAAGCTAAGTTCAAAAACTTTTTTAGTTCTTGGAGTAAATCCTAAAACTTTAACTATTTCTTTTCCTTCTCCAACTGCTTCTATAACTTGAGCCCTTAAATCATCTAAATCTATTCCTATATTGATTAAAGCATTCGCCGCTATACCTTCTCCTTCTGCTACTAACCCTAAAAGTATATGCTCTGTACCTATATAGTTATGATTTAGTCTCTCTGCTTCTTCCTGGGCTAAATAGACAACCCTTTGTGCTCTTTCTGTAAACCTTCCAAAAGTGGCCATATAAAAAACCTCCCTATTTAATTATTTAACTTTTCTCTAATTAGTTCCGCTCGCTTAACGTCTCTCTCTGTAGTTGAAAGCTCTTTACCATAGATATTTTGTATATTTGCTGGCTGTGTGTCTATTATCAAGTTGTAAATAGTGTTTATATCTATCTGCTTTAGAATCTCCATACCTATTCCCATACAAATATCTGATAAAAAATTCATTGTTTCTTTTGAATTCAAAATTCTCGCATTTTGAAGTATACCCAATGATCTATATATTTTATCTTCTAATTCAATTTTTTTCGTACTTAATAATATTTTTCTAGATTCTTTTTCCTTATTTATAATCTGTATCACTATACCTTTCAACTTACTTATGATTTCTTCCTCTGATTCTCCTAAAGTAATTTGATTTGATATTTGAAATATATTCCCAAGTGAACCTGTTCCCTCTCCATAAATTCCTCTAACAGCAAGACCTAGTTGATTTACAGCCTGCAATATTCTATTTACATTTTTGGTCAGTACCAAACATGGCAAATGTACCATTACAGAAGCTCTTAATCCAGTACCTACATTAGTAGGACATGAAGTAATATATCCAAACTTGGAATCATATGCATAGTCTACACTTTCTTCTATAATATCATCTATATTGTTACAAATATTCCATCCTTTTTCCAAGTCGAGTCCAGAAAGTAAAACCTGAATTCTAACATGATCTTCTTCATTCATCATTATAGTAGCTTTCTCATCATTTTTTAGAAGAAAACTGCTTATTTGAGGTTTCTTTAATAAATCGGGACTAATTAAATGCTTTTCTACGAGCACATTTTTATCTAAGTTAGACATATCTTCTAATTTATATAGGGTAAACTCATCTTCAGGGATATTTGAATTTTTTAAAATAGCATTGCTAACCATATCCACAACTTTTTTTCCTTCTGATTCTTCTATATGTTGTGGTAGTTTCATTCCTTCTATATTTCTAGCAAGTCTTATTCTACTACTTATAACTATATCCCGTTCATCTCCACTTCCATCTAACCACTTATTCATCAATTCACCCCCTAATTATCCTCTAACTCTTTTTGCAACCTTTTTATTTCATCTCTTAAGTCTGCTGCTTTTTCAAATTCTTCATTTTTAACTGATAACTGTAGTTTATTTTTTAGTAAATCAATATCTTTTTTTATTCTTATTGCTCCTCCTGCCTTTCTAGGAACTTTTCCAATGTGAGTATCATGACCATGTATCTTCTTCAATAACGGACTTAGTCTTTCATGGAAGGAATCATGACAGTTACTACATCCAAATTTTCCAAACTTTCTAAACTGTTCATAAGTCATTCCACAATCTTTACATTTAATATCCTGTATATAGTTAGTAGTAACTTTCTCGTCTTTAGGCATATCTAAAAGTCCTGCTAATAAATTCTGTATTGAAAAAGATGAATCAAAATTAAAGTCAAATTCCTTATTATTACTCGCACAATCTTCACAAAGATGAACTTCTGTTGTGTCTCCATTTACGACTTTTGTCATATGAAATGTAGATGGTTTTTTACCGCAATTTTCACACATCATATTCTTCTACCTCCTTTTTCTTACAATTATAAATCAGCTTAAAAGTACAATTAGTATATTTTTAAGTATGTTTGCTCTCAATTCATTAGTATCTTTACATTCTCCAAGAGATCTATCTGAAAGTACTCCTTTTATAATCTTCCCTTCTCTTTCAGTTAATATATCTTCTTCTATAAAATTATCTATTAAACTAAAAGCTTTCGTTTTAGTTATAGAGTCCCCTATTATATTTAATATTAAATTATTAATATATTCATTATCATTTATATTAAGTCGTACAATTCTTATATAACCTCCACCACCACGTCTACTTTCTATATAATACCCTTTATCTGAAGTAAATCTCGTAGTCAGTACATAATTTATTTGTGAAGGTGCGCAGTCAAATTGCTGTGCTAATTCGTTTCTCTTTATTTCTATTATTCCATCGTCTGCACTACGTAACATAGTTTTTATAAACTCTTCTATTATATTACTGAGTCGTGCCAATTTTACCACTCCTTCTGACTTTGACCTTCTTTGCCCTTTATATATATTTTAATCTATTAAAAATATTTTTCAAGTCTTTTCTCATTATTTTTCACCCATTTTTTTAAATTTATACCCAATTTATATCAACTTTATTTCTATATGTTGGTTTATGAGCTCTTAATACTTATTATATGAGATTTATGTTATAGCTTTTCATAATAATTATAAAAATGCTCCCTTTAAAATATCAGACTTTTCTTTTTGTCTGTCTACTTCTAAAGGGAGCATTTCTTATTTTAATTATTTAATACCCTTAATTTCATCCATTAACTCCTTGAATTTTGGCAAAGCATTAATAATAGTTTCATAGGATACGCAGTAGGCAATTCTTACATAGCCTGGACATGCAAAAGCAGATCCTGGAACAACTAAAATATTGTATTTTTTCGCCATGTTAGCAAAATCAATATCTTTTTCAATAGGTGATTTTACAAACATGTAGAATGCGCCTTCTGGTTTTATACATTCAAATCCAACCTCTGTCAATCCTTTGTAAAGAACTTCTCTATTTTTGTTATAAGCTGCTACATTTACCTCTGCATCTATACATTTAGCTACTGCTCTCTGAAGCAATGATGGAGCATTGACAAATCCTAAAATACGATTTGCAACATTTGCAGCTGACAGTACATTTTCAAAATCATCTACAGTGTTTGGAATAACTAAATACCCTATTCTTTCACCAGGTAAAGAAAGGGATTTACTATATGAGTAGCCTACAATAGTGTTTTCAAAATATTTCGGAATATATGGAACAGTTATACCATCATACGCAAGTTCACGATAAGGTTCATCTGCAATAAGATAGATACTTGTTCCAAATTCTTTCTGCTTTTCTCTCAGGATATCTGAAAGTTCCTGAATTGTCTCTTCAGAGTAAATAACTCCTGTAGGATTATTAGGAGAGTTTATGATTACCGCCTTCGTCTTTGCCGTTATCTTCTCTCTAAATTCTTTAAGGTTTGGTTGGAAATTAACTGTATTTGGTGAAATGACTACAAGATTGCCATCATAGTTTGATACATAGCTTCTGTACTCACCAAAATAAGGAGCAAATACAATAACCTCATCACTAGGATTAAGAATGGTCTTAAGAGCTACATTAAGTCCACCAGCAGCACCAACAGTCATTATCAGGTTTTTTTCACTAAAATCCATTCCGAATCTCTTGTTTAAAGACTCTGCAATAATGCTTCTTACATCCTCGTATCCAGAATTATTCATATATCCATGAACATAAGTCGATGATTCATTATTTAGTATATCTATTATTGCCTGTTTTACCTCTTCTGGTGGTGCTAAATTGGGATTTCCAAGACTGAAATCATATACATTTTCTGCACCATGGATTGAGGCCAGTTTCTTTCCTTCTTCAAACATAGCTCTTATGAGCGAACTAGCTTCAACATATCCAACCATTTTCTTAGATATCATCTATATGCACTCCTCTTCAAAATTATTATTCCTAATACATGTGATATTATATATGCTATAATCCTATAAATTCCTGTGATGAAGGTATGGCATTTCTCCTTCATCACAGGAATCATATTTGTTTTATTATCTATTCTATTTTAACATAAAAATAATCTTTAGAGAAAAAATTAACAATATTTTGCCATATAAATCTAATAACTTATATAAGATGTTGATTTTAAAAACTTTTTTTCAAAGGATATAGGCTTGCTTCATTAAGAATAATATATATTATGGTTAGTAAATAAATGACTGAATATGATTACATATTGTTCTATTAATTATTATTATCATGTAGTACTTGATCTATAACTATAACTAGAGCTAATATAAACTCATCCTTTTCTCCTTCAGCTATGTTTACTGAATACGTGTCAGAAAATGATATATACTTTTTATCTACACTAGCTATCGGTCTTCCATTTCTATATATGCTAAAATTATAATCAAAAATATCTCCATCTATTTCAAAATTTCCATAATTACTTTCTATGTCAAATTTTGATTTAAAAAATGTAAGTTGTTTTTTTACTCTCGCTACTTGTATATCTCTTATATAAATATTGTATTCAGGTAAAAATTTAAATATCTTTTGTTCTATATATATTAGATGCTTTTCATTCATATCATATATATTTAGCTTATTTCCTATTGAAAATATTTTCCCTTCTACTTGAAAGATTGGTTTTCCAAATTCGTCTGTTATATTAAATATATCTCCAAGAGAAAATATTTTTTGTCTTACGATATATTTCACAATCTTCACCTCTCATTTTCTTTATAATAATATATACCTCTAGTATACAATATTATGTGATAAAAATTTTACATTTTAATTTTAAAATTAAAAGTAATTAGTTCTTTACTATGCAGATATCAATATTTCTGTTATAATTAGCCATAAATAACCATCAAAATAAATTTCTATTAAAAGGAGAATGTGCTATGTCTAATTTTATTGAAATCCAGCCAGAAAATTTTGATCAAAGCCCATTTAAACTTATAGGCAAAGACTGGATGTTAGTAACTGCAGAGCATAATGAAAAAGTTAATACAATGACTGCTTCATGGGGTGGATTTGGAGTAATGTGGTTTAAAAATGTTGCATATATTGTTATAAGACCACAGCGCTATACTAAAGAGTTTGTTGATAACTCTGATAGCTTTTCACTTACTTTTTTTGATGAAAGTTTTAGAAAACAACTTAGTTATCTTGGTACTGTGTCAGGTAGAGATGAAGATAAAATCAAAAAAGCAAATTTATCTGTTCTACATATAGACGATATACCTTATTTTGAAGAAGCCAATATAGTGATTTTTTGTAAAAAGCTATATTCACAAGAGTTTAAGCTAGAGTGTTTTGTAGACTCAAATTTAGACCAAAAGTGTTATCCAGATAAAGATCATCATATTTTATATATTGCAGAAGTTACAAAAATCCTTGTTAAAGACTAATTAACCTTTTTCATAATTGAAATTATTAACAATCTAAACTAATAAAAGGTAGTGAACAAGTAAAAAACTTGTCACTACCTTTTATATCTTTTATGAATTATTTTGTAAAATATTCGCTCATAGTTCTGTATTCTACACTCTTATTGTCTTTCTTAATATTTATAGCTGTTAAAAATAGTTTAGCTGTGTCTATACTTGTGAATATAGGTATTCTATGTTCAGTTGCTTTTCTTCTTAGTCTAAAGCCTCTTCTTTCTTTATCATTACCTTTAGTTGGAGTGTTTATTATTAAGTCTATCTCTTTATTATTTATCTTTTCTTCTATTTGTGTTAATTTTATAGGTTCACAATCAATTCCATTATTGTTTAGATATTCACTAGTTCCAAGTGATCCATATAATTTAAATCCTAGTGCTAGATATTCTTCTACTAGACTTTTTCCTTCTGCTTTATCCACATCTCTTAAAGATATATACATTCCACCACTAGTTGGCATTTTAAGTCCTGAAGCACTAAATCCTTTATATACTGCACTACTTAAATCAGAGTCTACTCCAAGTACTTCTCCTGTGGATTTCATCTCTGGACCTAGGTATATATCCACATCTCCTAACTTTTCTGTGGAGAACACTGGTATTTTCACAGCGTAAAGGTCTTCATTATCTCTTAATCCTACGCCATATCCTAAGTCTTTTAGCTTTTTGCCTAACATAGATTCAACAGCTAGTTTAACCATAGGAACTCCTGTTACCTTACTTAATATAGGTACAGTTCTTGATGCTCTTGGATTTACTTCTATTACATATATATCTTTTCCGTCATACACATATTGAATGTTTATAAGTCCAAGAGTTTTTAGTGATGTAGCGATTTTAGTAGTACTTTCTACTAGTTTATCAATAACTTCTTTGCTTAAAGTTATTGGTGGATAAACTGTTATACTATCTCCTGAGTGTACCCCTGTTCTTTCTATATGTTCCATAATTCCAGGTATCAGTACGTCTTCTCCATCGCATATAGCATCTACTTCTATCTCAGTACCCATTACATATTTATCAACTAATACTGGATGCTCTTTAGATAAGTTAACTGCTTCTGTCATATAGTTTTCTAATGACTCATCATCATAAACTACTTGCATTGCACGCCCACCTATAACGTATGAAGGTCTTACTATTACAGGGTAGCCTAATTTTTTTACTGCCTCTAGAGCTTCATCTAAGTTTGTAACCATACTTCCTTGTGGTGATAGTATATTTAAACTATTTAAAAGTTCTCCAAATTTACCTCTATCTTCTGCTAAGTCTATAGATTCAAATGAAGTTCCTAGTATTGTTACCCCTTTTTTACTAAGCTTCTCTGCTAAGTTTATAGCAGTCTGGCCTCCGAACTGAACTACTACACCTTCTGGTTTTTCTTTTTCTATAATATTCATTACATCTTCTATATATAGTGATTCAAAATATAGTTTGTCTGATGTATCAAAGTCTGTACTTACTGTTTCTGGGTTATTGTTTATTATTATTGACTCATATCCTGCTTCATTAATAGCCCACACTCCATGTACGCAACAGTAGTCAAACTCTATACCTTGACCGATTCTTATAGGTCCTGATCCTAGAACTATTATTTTCTTTTTATCTGATATTTCATTTTCATCTTCTTGTTCATAGCAAGAGTAATAGTATGGAGTTTGTGCATCAAATTCCGCAGCACAAGTATCAACCATTTTATATACTGGGTATATTCTATTTTCTTTTCTTAATTCCGAGATTCTATCTATATCAACATTACTTAATTCACTTATTTCAGCATCCGTGAATCCTACTTTTTTAGCCTCTTTCAATAATTCACCGTTCAATTCATTATTCTTTATAGTTTGTTCCATATCAACTATATTTTTGATCCCGTTTAAAAACCATCTATCTACTTTCGTTAACTCATATAGTTCATCTACTGACATACCTATTCTTAGTCCCTGAGCTAATGCGAATATTCTTTCATCATCACACATTTGAATTTTTTCTATTAACTCTTCTTTAGAAAGTTCAAGTAAACTAGGCATCTTTATACCTACAAACTTTCCTTCTAATGAGTCCAATGCTTTAAGTATCGCACTCTCAAAAGTTCTACCCATAGACATAACTTCTCCAGTTGCTTTCATTTGTGTGCCCAATTTTCTAGCAGCCTTTGAGAATTTGTCAAATGGCCATTTTGGTATTTTTACAACTATATAGTCTAGTGTAGGCTCAAAGAATGCACTGGAAGTCTTAGTCACATAGTTTTTAAGTTCATCTAAACTATATCCTATCGCTATTTTTGAAGCTATCTTAGCTATTGGATATCCCGCCGCTTTAGAGGCTAATGCACTTGAACGACTAACTCTAGGGTTAACTTCTATAACTATATATTTTTGACTAAATGGATCCAAAGCATATTGTACGTTACATCCACCTTCAATTTCTAGATTTCTTATTATTTTAAGAGCTGATGATCTTAGCATTTGATATTCACTATCTCTTAATGTTTGGCAAGGTGCTACAACTATACTATCTCCCGTATGAACTCCAACAGGATCTATATTCTCCATACCACATATTACTATGCAGTTATCTTTTCCGTCTCTCATTACTTCAAACTCTATTTCTTTCCAGCCTGCAACGCTTTGCTCTAATAATATCTGTCCTATTGGACTTTTTTCTATACCGTTTAAACAAATTTCTACTAATTCATCATGGTTTGAAGCTATACCTCCACCAGTTCCTCCTAGTGTATAGGCCGGTCTTATAATAACTGGGTATCCATTATTAGATACAAAATCTTCACATTGTTCTAAGTTAGTAGCTATTATACTCTCCGCTACAGGTTCTCCTATCTCAACCATTAAATCTTTGAAAATTTCTCTATCTTCTGCTTTTTTTATAGTATTAGGTTTTACTCCTAATAACTTCACACCATATTTTTCTAATATTCCTTCTTCTTGTAGAGTCATAGCTAAGTTTAGAGCTGTTTGCCCACCAAAACCGGCTAGTAATCCATCTGGTCTTTCTTTATCCATTATTTTATCTAGTACCTCTATAGTTAATGGTTCTATATAAACTTTATCTGCAACATTTGCATCTGTCATTATAGTAGCTGGATTACTATTTACTAAAACAGTTTCTATTCCTTCTTCTTTTATAGCTTTACAAGCCTGTGTTCCAGAGTAGTCAAATTCTGCCGCCTGACCTATTACTATAGGTCCTGAACCTATTATCATCACTTTTTTTAGAGTTTTATTTAATGGCATTATTTCCCCTCCTTCATCATATCTATAAATTTATCGAATAAATATTCTGAGTCATCTGGTCCTGGTGCTCCCTCTGGATGAAATTGTACAGAGAATATCGGTAAATTCTCATGCTTCATCCCTTCAACAGTTTCGTCATTTAAATTTATATGTGTTATTACCATTCCCTTTGATTTAACACTTTCAGCATCTACACTATATCCATGATTTTGTGAAGTTATATATGCTCTATCTGTATCTATATCATATACTCCATGATTTCCTCCACGATGTCCGTACTTCATTTTATAAGTATCTCCACCTACTGCTAGAGATATTAGTTGGTGTCCTAGACATATACCGAATGTTGGAACTTTTTCTTCCATAAGTTTTTGTATAACTGGTATAACTTTTGATGCTGCTTTAGGATTTCCAGGTCCGTTACTTATCAGTACTCCATCTGGATTTATACTCATTAGTTCTTCATAACTTACTCCATATGGAAATACTGTTACGTCACAAGCTTTTTTTTGTAAACAGTTTATTATATTTCCTTTAGCACCACAATCTATTACCGCGACTTTATTCCCGTCTCCTGGTATATGAATTTTCTCAGCTATACTTACTTTTTCTACCCAGTTATCATCTATTTTTGTTTCTTTTATTAGTTTTTCTAAATCACCTATTTTTAAGTCTTCATTAGTTATTACACATTTTACAGAACCTAAACTTCTTACTTTTTTAGTTATACTTCTAGTGTCTACATCATATACTCCAACTATTTTCATTTCTTTTAGTAATTCGTCTAGTGTCCCTTCACTCATATAATTAGAAGGCGTATTGCATACGTTTTTTACTATAAATCCTTTTGCAAATATTCCCTCTGATTCTTTTTCATTCTTATTTATTCCGTAGTTTCCTATAAGCGGATATGTCATAGTTACTACTTGACCTGCATAAGAAGGATCAGTTAAAACTTCCTGATATCCTGTCATAGCCGTATTAAATACTATTTCTCCTACTGAAGTACCTGTATATCCAAAACCTTTACCTACATAAATAGTTCCATCTTCTAAATATATTATTCCACTCATTTCTTCACCCCACCATATTATTCTTTTCTATTCAATAACTTTATGGCAACCTTAGTCCTCAGGCTTTTATATACAAAAAAGCCTTTCTGGACATGGGCGCAGAAAGGCATAATACCTATTACGGTAATAAAAGTCGTTCATATTTATACCTTTCTAGCCTCTCTGGACCAGATTAAAGATAGCTTTTCACTTGTAAAAAGTTTATCACTTTACTTACTATAATGTCAATAAAAAGTTTATTATATAAAGTGATTTCTTTGCTATCTTTAAATATATTAAATGTCATATTAGTAACCTAAAAATTTATTTATAAATATAACATGTGTTCTTTCTTTAGTATTTTCCCTCTTTATAACTGTGTACTTATTACATATTCTATCTGGACTTGCACAATCTATACATTGCCCTGTTGTGGCACAAGGGGTTTTTTTGCTTAATCTAATAATATTTGCTGGCCCACTCAAACTTTTATTCCTTTGTATAGCTTCATCTATGTCTCTTACTATTTTGTTTATTCCTACAACCACTATTACTTTTTTAGGTCCAAACATCATAGCTGATACTCTATTGCCTAGTCCATCTACGTTATATAATTCTCCCTGCTCTGTTATAGCGTTTGTACTTACGATATATACATCTGCTGAAAATACTTTTCTAAATATTTCTTGAGTTTCTTCTGGAGTTATTCCATCTTTATATCTATCTAGAAAATTATAATCTCCACTTCTTAATAGATCTATAATACTAGTTTCAAATAGAGTCATTGATCCTCCAACTGAAACTGTGTCTCCCACATTTAAAAGTTCCTTTATTTTTATTTTTGCCTCTTCTTCATTTTGAACAAAGTATCCATGCATATTACTTTTTTCCAAACTATCTATTACCTTTTTTACCCTTTGTTCGTAGACAAACTTAACATTCTTATCCACCCTTACCTCTCCCCTTCATTCTATTAGGATTAATTATAATTATACATTACTTTGTGATAATTTACACTATATTTTTTAACTTTTATTTGTTATTTGTTTGTAAACCTTATTTGAAACAAGAGTATAGCTGTATATTTATACACAATCCCTTAACTTCATGTTGTATTAATACTCTTTTTATGATTATTATTAGTAATTGTATTTAGATGGTATAATAAAAAACCTCTTTTTCTTTCATCCAGAACTATAGAAGTATTTTCTAGATATGATATAATTTTATATAAAGAGGAGGGCTCTCATGCAAGTAAATATATTTCCTGACTTACATATACTTATTTTGCAAATTGTAAATATCTTAATTGCATTTGCCATTCCGGCTCTTATATGTGTATGTATATATATTTTAGTAAAAAACCTTAATAAAAAAGATAAAGCCATTGAAGAATTGAATAAAAGAATTAAAGATTTAGAAGATATTATTAATAAAAATTAAAGATAAGGGTATTTCCTTTGGACTAATATATTTAGGAAGTGCCTTTATCTTTTATGATTATATATTTATCAGTTTATATATTGTCTATTTGATTCTTTCTTTTCGCAGGACAGTTATCACTATTTATAAACCATTGACACTTTTTACATCTGAAGCATGATTCATATTTATCATTTTCTAAAGACTTAGTCATAAAGCTTTCATCTGCAAGAAATGGCTTACCATAGGCTACAAAATTACACATATCATGATTAACTAAATATTTTCCTCTGGCAAAGGTTCTAATATCGTTAACTACAATAGTAGGAATATTCACATGTTTTTTAACTTGAGAACCTGTATAAACAATATTATTAAAATGAAAGTCTTCTGGCATTTCAAGTTCTCTATCCATTGGAATTCCAGATGAGATGTGAAGTAGTTCTATGCCTATTTTTTCAAGAGCCTGAGCCATTTTAATGTCAGTATCAAGACAGTCGTTCCATCCCATTCTATATGAAACTATAAAGTCATCATCAGTAAATCTTTTAATTCCCTCTACAATTTCTTTTACTAGAAGTAATCTTCTATTTATATCCCCACCATATTCATCTTCACGATTATTAGAGATAGGTGATGTAATCATATTTAGGAAAAAACCATGAGCTCCATGAAGTTCAATCCCATCTAGTCCTGCTTTTTTGCATAGCTGTGCACTATGAATAAATTCATCTCTTATTTTTCTTAAATCATCTTTAGACATTTTATTAATGTCAAGTGAACTAGAATAATGATAAGCTAATCCAGGATAAATTAGCTGAGAGAAAAACCTTGTACCATTCTGATGACAAGTTTCTCTTATATTAGATAGATAGTTAATATGATCTTCATTATATATACCTATTCCTCCATCACAACTTTCTTTGCTGGATACTGAGATTGATTGACTAATCATAAGTCCAATACCCGTACTAGCCCTTTTTTTATAATGATCTATTAATTTTTCACTCATCATCCCATTTTCTGATGGCCATCCAAAACACACCATAGGAGCCATTACTACTCTATTTTTAAATAATATATTTTTTATTTTAATTGGATCCATAATATTTGTCATTATATCTCCCTCCTATATTATAATAAGATTGTTTATTGATAATTCTTACAATTCCTATTATAATGGTCATATATAAATAGAGAAAGTATGCACTTATTTGTAATATACTTACCTTTAGGAGAGTGATAGTAAGTGAAAAGTTTATGCTCAACTGAGAAAGCTCCTTTTGAATATACTCTTGATATTATTGGAGGCAAGTGGAAGATGAAAATAATGTATGAGTTAGCCTGTGGACAAATTCTTCGTTATGGTCAACTAAAGCGGAATATATCTTCAATCACTCATAAGATGTTAAGCTCTCAGCTTAAGCAGTTAGAAAGTGATGGAATTATTAATAGAAAAGAGTATTCCCAGATACCGCCCAAGGTAGAATATTCTTTAAGCGAAAAAGGCAACAGTCTTATGCCTATTTTAAATGAAATGTGTAAATGGGGATTAAAAAATATAAATAACTCTAATGCAATTGATAATTTATAGAATAAAATTGACTAGCTTCATTTAGAAATAAGGACTTTATGTAATTATTTACCCTAATTTTTATATTTGCTAACAAAAAATGAGAAACAACCTATTTTATAGATTATTTCTCATTTTATCAATACTTATTTTTAGTATTTTTACTTCTTTTGTTTTTTCCTTTTTCTTCATATCTTCGTTTAGCTTCACTACTAAATCTATTACTTCTAGATGTTTTTTATTTTGTCCAAATCTAGTTCTTTCACTATCCTTTTGATTTTTATAAGATTTATCAGTTTTTTCTCTTGATTTACTTACTACAGTTTCGAATTTATTTTCATGTTTTTTATCAAATTTTTGTCTCTTTATATTCATTTTTATTTGTTTTTCAATATCACTTAACTCTTGTGAATTTTTAGGAGTCACAAATGTTATTGCTATACCAGTTTGCCCTGCTCTACCCGTTCTTCCTATACGATGTATATAGCTTTCAGGATCTTCTGGTATATCATAGTTAAATACATGAGTTATTCCTTCTATATCTATTCCTCGAGCTGCAACATCTGTTGCTACTAATAGCTGTATCTTTGCTTCTCTAAAGTTTTTCATTACTCTTTCTCGTTTTGCTTGACTTAAATCGCCATGAAGTTCATCTGAATTATATCCTCGCTTTATCAATAGCTCATTTAACGCTTTTGCTCTACGCTTAGTACGACAGAATATTATAGCTAAGAAAGGATTATATTCGTCTATCATTGTGCAAATAGCCTCTTGCTTTCCTCTATCTGTGGTTTCAATTACTATCTGATCTATTTCGTCTAGAGTTATATTCTTTGCCTCAACAGATATAATTTTAGGTTCTTTCATATATCTTTTTGCTATTTTTTTAATATCTCTTGGCATAGTAGCTGAGAATAACGTTGTTTGGCGCTCTTTGGGTGTCTGACTGATTATATCTTCTATTTCATTTAAGAATCCCATATGAAGCATTTGATCAGCTTCATCTAGTACAAGCATTCTTAATTGATTAAAGTTTATAGTTCCTCGTCTTAAATGATCAAGTATTCTACCTGGAGTACCAACTACTAGATGTACTCCATCTTTTAATTTTCTTATCTGTCTTTCTACATCTTGACCACCATATACTGATAATATATTCATTTCATTTACATAAGAAAGTTTTTTGGCTTCATCTGTAATTTGAATGGCTAACTCTCTTGTAGGTGTTACTATTAGTGCTTGTATATAAGGTTTACTAGTATCTAGTTTTTCAATAATAGGTAAAATAAATGCAAGTGTTTTTCCTGTTCCCGTTTGAGCTTGAGCTATTATATCTTTTCCATTTAATATTTCTGGAATAGACTTTATTTGAATAGGGGTTGGATTTATTATCCCCTCTTTTTCTAATGCATTTTCTAAATTTTTATCAATGCTAAGTTCTCTAAAGTTTATTGTCATTGAGTTTATTACCTCTCTTTTTTATTATTATTGACATAAATCATTCATTTAATTCTACTATAGTTAAGCTTAGCTATTTTATCATATATTTATAGAATAATATATACATATCTATTGCAATACTTTAAATCCTTAGCTTACAGTGTTTTTATTATATTGCTAAAGAGTTCTAGTTAGGTATTTCGATCCAGAATATAACTCCGTTGTCTATGTTTTTAACCCCGTATTTACCATCGTGTAAATCAATAATTGCTCTAACAATTGCAAGTCCAAGTCCTGTTCCATCTTCCCTAGTGCTCGTATTATAATTTGACTTATAAAAACTAGTCCATATATTATCTATTTCAGATTCTTTAATATGTTTACCAGTATTGTATACAGACATATACGTTCCATTTCCTATCTCTTTTATAACTATAGATATATTTCCATCATATCCCACATGTTTTTTTGCATTATTCAAAAAATTAAAAATCACTTGTTCCATTCTTATTTTATCAGCATTAACTATACACTTTTCTGGCATATCTACATCTAGTGTAATGTTTTCAATCTCTAAGTTTTTTTTGTATCTTTCAATTATATTTTCTACCATCTTTGTTATATCAAAGGATTCTTTTATAATTTTAAAGGTTCCTGATTCATATGATGATAAGTCTAATAGGTCTTTTATTAAATAATTCATTTTTTTAGACTCATCAATTATAACATCACAGTAATACTTCATATCATCTGGATTTTTTGCAATATTAAATTTAAGTCCATCCGCATATCCCTGTATCATGCTTATAGGTGTTTTTAATTCATGTGAAACGCTTGAAACAAACTTACGTCTCATTTTTTCTAAGTTTCTTTCTCTTTCTATATCTTCTTGTAATTTAGAGTTGGCATTTTGTAACTCTGTCAATGCAAAACTCAATTTATCTGAAATATCATTTATACTATTACCTAATACGGATAATTCATCATTTGTATCTATGTTAACTTTAGTATTAAAATTAAGCTTTGAAATTTCTTTAGCCACATCATTTATTGATATTATTGGTTTAGTAAGTTTTTTTGATAAGAAAAATATAATTATAGATCCTACAGTTATAGTAACTAAGCCTGAACTTACAATATATTTTTGTGCTATATCACTACTTTTTCTAACATCCCCAATTGGTTTTTCAGAAACTAAGTATTTATTTTCTGAAATTTTTCCTATGAATATTATGGAATTCATTCTTCCTTCTCTATCTGGAGAAAAAGTAAAGAAAACATACTCATCTATATCATCCTTTACTCGATTAAACAATTCTAAAGTAGGTGTGTGCCTGTTGTCAAATTTTTTTCTTCCTAGAAAAGAAGAAGTACTTATTATTAAGTTCATATTCTCATCTATTAACGTTATATTGCCACCATATTGCTCTGATATATTATTTATTAACTCCTCTTGACCATATCCCTCACCTAGTTTTCCTTTATACTCTTCATACATCTTTATCATCATTTTTTTGTTACCAAAAATAAAAATATCTTCTAAAAAATATGCATTTACTACAAAGAATATAAGCTGCAAACTTACTATTAGTATAGTAAAAACTATAGATAGTTTAAACCTTATTGAATGTCTCACTATTTCACCTCAAATCTATAACCGAATCCCCTAACAGTTTTTATACATGATCCAACTTCTCCTATTTTAGATCTAATATTCTTTATATGTGTATCAATAGTTCTAGGATCCCCGTAAAAATCGTAACCCCATACTGCATCTAATATTTTTTCTCTTTCAAGAGCTATATTTTTATTCTCTAATAAATATATTAAAAGCTCATACTCTTTTGGACTCATCTCTACTACTATATTATTGACTTTAACGATTCTACTACTTGAGTCTATTTCAAGCTCTTTTAATCTAATTATTTTATCACAATCTATATTAATTCTTCTTAATATTGTTTTAACTCTAGCCATAAAGACTTCATATCCAAATGGTTTAGTAATATAGTCATCTGCTCCAATTTCTAGTCCTTTAATCTCATCATAATCTTCACCCAAAGCAGTTAAAAATATTATAGGTATTGAAGACTCATCTCTTATTTCTTTACACACTTCCCACCCATCTTTTATAGGCATCATTATATCTAGAATTATAAGACTTAAATCACTATTAGAATAAAATTTTTGCAATGCATCTTGTCCATTTTCCGCTTCTATAACATCATAACCATCGTTTTTCAAATAGTCACCAATGATTTTTCTTATTCGCTCTTCATCATCAGCTACAAGTATTTTTATAGGCATATTTCTCTCCTTTACTTTTTATATTAGCATTTTTTCCATTATACATTAAAATACCCCATAGAGTAGTATTTTTTTCATTAACTACTCTATAGGGGTGTTTATATCATCTTTCTATATTTTATAAAATACATCTTTAAAGTTTTACTATTGATTGTTTTTAGTTTCTTTAATCTCTGGTTTCTGTGGCATTGTTTCTTTCAACTTATCTGCTTGCTCTTGTGCTATAATGCCATTTGATACCAGTTCACTGATAATATCTTTTCTTTCACCTTTATTTTGTTCAAAATATGCTTTTCTTTCTTCTTCTGTTTTATCTTTTAAGCTTTCTCTTTCTTTATCCTTTTCCGTTTTCTTTTCTTCTAAATATCCTTTAATTTGTGTTATCTCGTTATCAGAGAATATACCACTTTCCTGTATATGATTTAATATATTTTCTGATCCTCTTTGTTTGCCTTCAAATTTGCCAAATGGTCTATCTTGTGAAAAAATTTCTTTTAAAGCAGTTCTTTGTTCTTCTGATATAATCCCTTGTGACACTAAGTCACTTAACATGTCTCTTTTTTTATCTTTATTTTCCTCAAAATATGCTTTTCTCTCCTCTTCTGTTTTATCTTTTAATGCTTCAAGCTCTTTATCTTGTTCTGCCTTTTTATCTTCTATATAACTTTTAATTTTTGATATTTCACTAGATGTAAACAAATCACTTTCTTCTAGTTCTTTGAATTTATCTTCTTGTTTTTGTTGTCTATACTCTTGTTGTGCCTCTCTTATTAAGTTAGCTTCTTCACTGCTTAGTATACCAGCTCCAACTAGATCCTCTATAACATCTATTTTACTCATGATTTTTATATCTTCACTTTCTTCTCTTTTGTTGTTCTTACTTTCTTCACGATTTGTTTCCAAATATGATTTTACAGAGTCAGCTTTTTCTTGTGTAATTTTGTCTTCTGCTACTAGCTTATTAAGTATTTCTTCAAAATTACCTTTATGTTTTACTTTGTTTTGCTTGTATTCTGATACTATACTCTTGTCTGGCTCTACTTTTGATTGATTTAACTCACTAGCAAAAGCTGTTACACCTAGACTAGTAATCACACTTCCTGCTAGTATTCCTGAAATTACTTTTTTCCTTAAATTATTTTTTATCATTTTACATTCCCCTCTCTCCACTATACCTTTTTAAATTTTGAACTTAGATTATAAATATTTTTTATTTCTAAGTTTAAATTTATTATATCCGGCCTTTGTGATGGTTCTGTGAAGGAGTATTTTAAAATTGAAAAATTTTTTTAATTCATTTCTTCTCCATATATGCTTATTTGTTGGAAGAAAGGAGTGAATTTAGATTTATCCCATTCTAATGATGTCTGTACATATCCTAATGCATCTGCATGATATCGTCCTGATATTCTTTGAAATGTATATAGTTCATAAATTCCATCTCTTTGAAAGTCAACTGGATATAAACCACTTATTGGATCCACCCATCCTTCTATAGGCTCTTTGAGCTTACCATTTTCATCATAAATTTCTGATAAATATTCCTTTCCTTTATATCTGATATCTATCATATATCTTGTGTTTAATTTTTTACTTATAACTTCTACTATATAATTATCTTTATAGTTTACTTCATATTTATATTCTTGATTAAACTTTTCGAAATCAAATAACTTTTTAGGACTATTATTTACAAATGAATATACATAATAAAATCCTATTCCTCCACTTCCTCCTGAATCAATACTTATTAATATGTCATTAATTCTGTCTCCTGTAAAATCTCCTATGAACATAGTTGGATTGTACCCTGAGTTTTCTTTAAGTGACACTTTAGTATGACCACCTGCAATTCCATCTTGTACGATTAATGTTATATCTCCTATAAATGGACTCTCTGTACCTGAAGGCTTTGTTCCTACTAAAAATATATTATCTAAAATACCATCTCCAGTAACATCACTTTGCTTAAAGTCTATGGTATAAAATCTCTTCTCCGACTGTAACGTTTGATTATAATAGTCAAAGTAATCATAATACATATTTAAACCCTCCTATCATACTTTTATACATAATATGTTTATTACTTAAATAAGTACTTTTAAATTTGTATAATTTAGTTTTTAAATTAAATTTAATTTTTAAGTAATAAATAATAGAGCACTGGTTATAATACTATATGTAAAAGAAAAGGGTGGTGAGAAAATGAGTCATGATGCACCATGTATGCAAGTTAAGTGTAGCGTAGAAAACTGTGATTATAACAAAAGCAAGATGTGTTATGCTAGTGCTTTAGAAGTAAACGCACACGGTGATGGTTATGCAAAAACAAGTGATGGTACTTGTTGTACAACTTTCAAATCTATGAAATAGTAAGTATAAAGTAAGTAATAGTCACAAACAATAAGTAACACTATAAAAAGGTGTAGGTATCTATAACTTAAAGTTATAAATCTCTACTACCTTTTTTCTTATTTATTATGAAATTCAATTATTTCTTACTTAATTTTAAATCTCCATCTTTCACATCTACTATAACAGTATCTTTATCGCTTATATCTCCTTTTATTATCATCTTACCTAATTCAGTTTCTACAAATCTTTGTATATATCTTTTTATAGGTCTTGCTCCATATGTTGGAGAATATGCGTCTTTTAATATATATTCTTTTGCAAGTTCTGTTAGTTCTATTTGGATATTTCTATCAGATAATCTAGCTCTTATATCATCTAATAGTAGATCTATTATTTTATAAATACTTTCTTTTCCTAGAGGTTTAAACATTATGATTTCATCTATACGGTTTAAGAATTCTGGTTTGAAGTTAACACGCATAGTATCCATAACTTCTTCTCTAGCTTCTTCTGTTATTTCTCCACTTTCATCTATTCCATCTATAAGATACTGTGATCCTATATTTGATGTCATTATGATAATAGTATTCTTAAAGTCTACAGTTTTTCCTTGATTGTCTGTAAGTCTTCCATCATCTAATACTTGTAATAATATATTAAATACATCTGGATGAGCTTTTTCTATTTCATCAAATAATACTATACTATATGGCTTTCTTCTAACTGCTTCAGTTAATTGTCCTCCTTCATCGTATCCAACATATCCTGGAGGTGCTCCTATTAGTCTAGATACTGAGTGTTTTTCCATATACTCACTCATATCTATTCTTATGATGTTTTTCTCACTATCAAAAAGAGTTTCTGATATAGTTTTAGCTAACTCTGTTTTACCAACTCCGGTAGGTCCTAAGAATATAAATGATCCTATTGGCTTGTTTATATCCTTTAGTCCTGCTCTTGCTCTTATAACTGCATCTGAAACATCTTTGACTGCTTTTTCTTGACCTATTACTCTTTCCTTTAATATTTCTTCCAAGTGTAATAGTTTTTGTTTTTCACCTTCTACTAGTTTAGATACTGGTATTCCAGTCCATCTTGCTACTATTTCAGCTATTTCTACATTAGTTACTTCTTCCCTTAGCATAGTATTTTCTTTATGCTCTTGTTTCTCTTTTTCATCTTCTAACTGTTTTTCTAATTCTGATAGTTTTCCATATCTTAAAATGGCTACTCGTTCTAAGTCATATTTTCTTTCTGCTTCTTCTATTTGTATTTTAGTTACATCTATTTCCTTTTTAATTTCATTTATTTTATTTATTCCCTCTTTTTCTAATTCCCATTGAGCTTTCAATTTATTTGCTTCTTCTTCTAAAGTTGATATTTCTTTCTTAATATTCTCTAATCGCCCTAAAGAAGCTTCATCTTTTTCTTTTTTCATAGACTCTGCCTCTATTTGAAGTTGAAGTATTTTTCTTCTGAGTTCATCTAGTTCAAAAGGCATACTATCAATTTCCATTCTAAGCATAGATGATGCTTCATCCATTAAATCTATAGCTTTGTCTGGTAAAAATCTATCTGTTATATATCTATCTGATAGTGTAACACATGATATAACTGCACTATCAGAGATACGGATTCCATGATGTATTTCATATTTTTCTTTTATACCTCTCAATATTGCTATAGAATCTTCTACTGTTGGTTCATCTACCATTACTTTTTGAAATCTTCTTTCTAGAGCTGGATCTTTTTCTATATATTTTCTATATTCATCTAACGTAGTAGCTCCTATGCAGTGAAGTTCTCCTCTAGCCAGCATAGGTTTTAAGATATTTCCTGCATCCATAGCTCCATCTGTTCTTCCTGCTCCTACTATTGTATGAATTTCATCTATAAATAAAATTATTCTTCCTTCTGATTTTTCTATTTCTTTTAATACAGCTTTTAGTCTTTCTTCAAATTCTCCTCTAAACTTTGCACCTGCTATTAAAGAACTCAAGTCTAGTGAAAATATAGTCTTACCTTTTAAGCCTTCTGGAACATCTCCATTTACAATTCTCTGGGCAAGTCCCTCTGCTATAGCAGTCTTTCCTACACCTGGCTCTCCTATAAGAACTGGGTTGTTCTTAGTTCTTCTTGAAAGTATTCTTATAGCGTTTCTTATCTCTCCATCTCTTCCTATGATAGGATCTATCTTTCCACTTTTAGCTTCTTCTACTAGATCTCTTCCATACTTCTCTAATACTTCATAAGTATCTTCTGGATTATCACTAGTAATATTCTGATTTCCTCTAACTTTACTTAATACATCTAAAAATTGTTGTAGAGTTATATTATATTTCTTAAATATATTTTGAGAAGCTGTATTTTTTTCTTTTAATAGTCCTATATATAAGTGCTCTACACTTACATATTCATCTTTAAGTTTCTTTGCTTCATCTTCTGCAGTTAAAAGTATCTTTTGAAGTTGTCTACTTGCATAAGGCATACTAGCTCCACCTGATACTTTTGGTAATTTATTTATTTCATTTTTAACTTCACTCTTAATTAAGTTTAAATCCTTACCCATAAGCCCTATTAATTTAGCTAT
This sequence comes from Gottschalkia acidurici 9a, assembly GCF_000299355.1. NCBI lineage: Bacteria > Bacillati > Bacillota > Tissierellia > Tissierellales > Gottschalkiaceae > Gottschalkia > Gottschalkia acidurici. The sequence goes on from NC_018664.1 coordinate 2,450,092, forward strand.
AAGACCATCAGTTTGCTCTAGTAAAGCTAAATGTAAATGAATTTCTTCTATTTGCTGATTTTCTTGTTTTATAGTTTCCTGATTAGCTAATGTTATTGCTTCTTGTGACTTTTGAGTAAATTTTTCTAAATTCATTTTATCACTCCTTAAGTCTATTTTATTTTTGACCTTTCCTGACCTTAGTGTTATTATAAAACTATTAATTTTAAAAATCAAGTACTTTGTTTTTAATTTGTGTTATATAATGTTTAATTTCTGTTAAATGGTAATTTTCATATTATAGTATATCCAAAGTGTTTTAAGCTATAAGGGTCAAATTAAATTTAATATAATCAATATTAAGCTTTACATTTACATATGAATAGGAGATTACTAACTTTGTATTTCTGTCCTAAATTTTATCTACGTCTTCTACATATATAAAATCTTAAATTAAGTAAGAACATTTAACTCAAATTCATTAATGTACTCCTTAATTTTTCAATCTTTACTTAATATTTTGATTATGTTGAATAGCTAAGATATTCGTAACACGAAGGTCATAGTACCTATCAAAGTCCTTTATATCCCTAATACTATAAACAAAAACAACTAATATTATTATACACACCTCATATACTATTGCAATTTTAGCAATGTATGGTGGATATTTAGACATAAAAAATATGCTAGACCATAGATTGACACTATAACCTAGCATTTGATTTTAAACATTAGTCCAGTTTTTCTTTTAATTTTTCTACTTTAAAAAGTCTACTTCTTTTTCACCTAGAAGGTGCTTTAGTATAGATATTTTTTTATAAAACTCTCTAAATGTATTTTTATTTTTTATCTAAATATATAGTTTTATCAGCTTGAACCCATCTTGCATGATAGTTTAACTCATCTATTAGAAAACCTAAACGTATTTTTGTTTTTCCGAAAGATAAATATGTAGGATAATCACTTTTTATACCATTTAAATAAATTTCATTTGTATCAACCATTAACTTTATTACATCATCTTTTAAATTTATAGTTGTAGATCGTTCAATGTTATTCCATTTTACACTAGCTCCTAAGGCTTCAAAGATATCTCTTGCTAGAATACTTACATTACTGATATTAGTCACATTGAATCCTTGATCATTAATGTTATATGATAAATAAGGAACATCGGGAGTTTCATTATAAGTGTTTAAAGAAACCTTTACTCTATCTATAACAATAGATATATTTTGATCATAAAGATTTGCTACTGTTTGATCTTGTGAAAAATCAAGATAGTAGTTAGATGTTAATTTAACTGCAATTATGTCTACAAAAGCTTTATCATTTTTTATTAGTACTTTTTCATTTGAGCCCAAAGTTTTTCCATTTATAACAAAGTCTTTACTACCTACTTTGAAGTTTATTCTATTTCCATTTAGTAAAACATCAATAGTGCTACTATCATTATTCCATGATACAGTTGCACCTAGGTGTTCATATACAACTTTTAAAGGAACCATGTAAACGTAAGATACTCTATCACCATGATAAATATCAACCTTTTTGGCTTGTTCTCGTGAGAAAAGTTTATTTGTTTTCCATCTATACTTAGTACTAAATCATTGCTTTGAGCAAATGAATTTTGAAATAAACTTAAAATTAAAGCTAAACACATAGATAGCAATATTTTGCTCTTTCTCATTTATTTCTCTCCCTTTTTTTACCTTATACAACTTTTGATATGGTATATATTATCATAACATCACAAATATTCACTTAGCAAAATTAGAATTATATTCTTATATAATTATTAGCCTTATAGCTCCATAAAAATAGATAATAAGCAAGACTACTATTAGAGACGATGCCTGTATAAAATTAAAAATTATCAGTTTTTCATTTTGAGATATTATACCTGACATCACTCCTAATATACCTATTGGAACAGTCATAATAATTTCTCCATAAGACATTTTACCTAATATTATATTAGATATGATATACCATATCCAAACGACTACTCCTAAGAGTAAAGAAGTAGATGAAATATACTTAAATATATTTTGAGCTTTCTTACTCATGTATAGCACCTCCCTCTAGTGTTTAGATTGTAAGCTACCCCTTCCTTTACGCATAAACTGTATAATGGCTTATATCAAGTAAACCCTCATATACTGTTAAAATCTTTCTTCTCTTATTTCATCTGCGATGGTGATTACAATATTCATAGTTTCATCATTAATTTTAAAATTTTGTCTGGTCGTAACATTTACAGCCTTTTTTTTAATTCATTTATAGTTATTCTTAGTATCCCATCAATTCCATTATCTTTTGCTTGTTTTCTTTATCTGTTAATTTCTCTAACAGTATGAAAGCAACTTCCATTGCAGTCGATGGATTCCACGATGTAATTATATTCCTGTCAATTACTATTGGTTGATTTACAACTTCAACTCCGAAATCTTTTAGCTGTTTTTGCCTTATTCCGTCTTTTTTATTATAGGTTGTTCCTTTTCTGCCTTTTAAAACTCCGCTTTTTGCTATAGGCAAAGCAGCAACACATATTGATGCTATGATTTTACCATTTCTATCAAACTCTCTTATGATTTCTAAAAATTCTTCATTATAAGCGTCATCATAGAAGTCATATTCTATAAACCCTCCTGGAATCGCCAGTGCGTCATAATCGTCAATATTTATTTCGTTAAAAGTATAATCTACAATAATTTTTTGATTAAATGTACTGTTTATTTCTTTAGTTCTTCCACATGTAAACAACTGTGTGGATTTGTCACCATCAATGTAATTCCATCCAATTACATCAATGAAAACACTTGCTTCCAATGTTTCAAATCCATTAGCCAATAATAGCAATACTTTTTTCATATTTATCCTCCTCATAGTTCGTAGCTAATATAAAAATATCTAATTTGCAATATCAACTTTAAATCTAATAAAATATAACCAGTTAAATGATGGTTTAAGAAGATTGTCCATTAATTATAAAACTATAATATACTTTTTATTCCTTTTTTCTTTATATGTAGTACTAGTTTAATACAAAGTAACATTAATAGTAATAACCCTATATTAGGAATAACAAAACCATTATTGATTACCATAAAGAATACATTCTTGCTTACACTTATAATCTCTGTTCCTATTGTATTTATTATTATTTTCCTTAACAAATAAAATCTGTTTGGTATTAGATAATATATAAGTAACAATATTATTGATGTAACAAATAAAACTGTGGATGCCAAGGTATAGTTATAAGTATTCCTGATATTTTTAAACAACATGTTCCCTATATATTTAGTCACTATAACTGAACTAAATACTAACAATACAAATGCCAAGATATATGTCAGATCAAAAACATAAGAACTTGTAATCGTATAAAGTAAAGGGTCAGTTGATAAACCTATAATATTTAAAGTAAATATAGTAAATATCAACATTATAATTTTTTCAATTATGAAAAACAGTATATTACATATAATTAAATTTTTTACTTTACCCTTTTCACTGTTTAACTTCTTGTTTATATATATAAATGACGTTAGTGTAACAACTGTAGCCATTCCTATATCAAAAAATATAGATTGAGTCGATATATTCCCTGCCATAGCATATATGCATATGAAAATAAAGTATGATAAAAACATTTCTAATAAACATATTGTTTTTTCTCTAAATGAAAGATTCTCATACTTATTATTTGATGGTAGATTTCTCTTTATATCGTTTCCTATGAAATTGATATTTCCAAAATCTTTTATTGATAATTTAACTGCCTCGTCTTCAGATAAACCTTTACTCAAATATTCATTTTTTAAAAGCATTAAATGATCTTTGATTTCATAGTACAGATCTTCTTTATCCTGATCATTTATACCTCTTTTATCTAAAAGCTTTTTAATGTATATTTCAAGTTCAGTAGACATACTATTCCTCCTTAAAAATATTAATTAAGTTTGTTACCTTATTCCATTGATATATTCTTTCATTTAGTTCTTGCTTTCCTTTATCTGTAATCCTATAATACTTTCGCTTACCTGTTAATTCATCATCTTTCCAGTATGATTCAACTAGTTCTCTTCCTTCCATTCTTTTCAAGGCAGGATACAGGGTTCCTTCCCCTATAGAGTATAATCCTTCGCTTTTTTCCTTAATACACTTCGCTATCTCATATCCATAAGAATCTTGCTTTTCAATTATTGAAAGTATAAATATATCAACACTTCCTTTCATTATTTCTTTATTCATATGAACACCACCTTACATCGTATTACTATGTATATGAATTTTAACATAACCTACATCGTAATACAATGCATGTGGAAATATTTATATCCTTTTATGTAAAAAAACAGGGTAGCATATAGAGTAATTCTACAGTCTCCCCTGTTAAAATAGTTTACATTAGAATTTTTTAATTGAAAATTTTATGTTACCCAGAATATTAATATTGTAATAAGTCATTTATGTCTATTTCAATATATTTTTTATTCTTATCTTTATAAATAAAAGTCCTAAATAAATACTAATACATTTTATAGCATCAAGAAAATATTTTTTAGAAAACCAATCTATTTCTTTGCATTTATCTTAAACTTACCTTTAAAATCTTCTAATATCGCTGATAACTCATATTCATCTTCATCTTCTATCTGTACTTCTTTATTTCCACTTTTATTTACTTCAAAGTCTTCTATAATATTTCCATCAGAATTTTTTATTTGTATTTTTAAAGTCCCTTCTTCGACTGTTACATCATATGTAATTTGAATTATATCTTCTTTTTCACCATTAAAAGATACTACGGAATTCTGACTTATACTAGAAATATAATTTCCGTTTATACTTCCTACAGAAGAGCAACCTGTTATAGTTAAAATCAATATACATAAAATACACGATGTGAATATAATCTTATATTTTTTCATAAACTGGTCTTAGTTATGGATCGCATATAAATATCAATCCTAAACCAAAGCTTCCTCCCCTCGTATTAATTTCACATAACTACAGTGACTATAATATCAAGAATAGCTGGTAAAATCCAACTTAGTTAGACCCATTATACCATATATGTACCAGTTATTGGATACAAATTGAACAAATGATACAATTTAAAGCTATAATATATATATTAGATTGTTGAATAACTATTCTTACCATCAGTAAAGATACAGATTTACACAGTTTTAATATAAAAACTTTAAAGAATTATAGTGTATAAAATATTGTTATTTACTCGTTTCGTTATTTCCAAGTCTAGCTATTCAACAATTTGTTTTATAAAAAAAACAGAGTAAACTATAATATCAGCTATAATCTACTCTCTAATTACTTCTATATACATATATATTGTACAATTCTCTCTATAACTAAATACCTATTTTTTAATATTGACTTCATTCTATAGTTATCTTTATTTCTGATACTAAATATCTACTTATACTCATCAAACCTTCTAACCATTTTTTCTAAGTCTCTTTCAGATCTCTTTAACAGCTTAATGAATAGTTTTATAAGTTATATTACGAAACCACCATTTGGACTTATAACCTGACCAGTTATAAAATCTGAATTATCTGATGCTAGAAACAGAGCACAATTAGCAATATCATAACAACTACCTAGTCTCATTAAAGGTGTATTCTCTTTAAGGGTCTTTAGTTCATTCTCACTATATGGGGAAAGCATATCTGTTTCAATAATACCAGGAGCAATACAATTCACTTGTATATTAGACGGTCCAAGTTCTTTTGCTAAAGCTTTTGTAAGTCCAACTATTCCTGCTTTAGATACAGAGTAATGAACCTCACAAGACGCCCCCACTAACCCCCATATAGAAGATATATTTATAATTTTACCTTTTTTCTCGGAGATCATGTATCTTAAAGCTTCTTGCGTACAATAAAAAACACTTTTTAAATTAACATTTATCATCTCATCCCAATCATTATCTGTTATGTCTGTAAAGAGCTTGTCCTGACAGATTCCTGCATTATTTATAAGAATATCAATACTTCCAAATTGTTTAAGACAAAATTTTATCATATCATTTACTTCACTTCTTTTAGATACATCGGCCTTAAAAGTTTCTATTGATAATCCTTTATTTTTTAATATGCTGCATAATTCTATTGCATCTTTTTCTGACCTATTAAAGTTCATCAGTACATTATATCCCTTATTGGCAAATATCTCTGTCATTGCCTTTCCTATTCCTCTTGAGGCTCCTGTAATTAAGACTGTTTTGACGTTTTTCATATTTTTCCTCCTGTATTGTTGCAAGATTACTTTTTACTTTTATACTGATTGTGATAGATATATTGTCTCAAATAATTTGATTAAATACAAAACTATTTATTCTAAATTGTCACTATTTATATGTTAACCTATAAAGTATCTTTCTAAGTTAAATATATTTTACTAACATTACTCTGTTAATAGAGATATATTTAATCTTATAATTTCATAGTTTAGTTTTTGTACCTCTTATTGAAATTTTATAACCTAAATTAATAATAAAATTATGAAGTATATTCGTTCTTGATACTTTTAATCTTTTTATGATTGACTTGATAGAGTAAAACTCTTTTCTAAACCACATGTATCCTTGAAATAATTCTTGCGCTGTCATATTCTTAGGATAAAATGCTACCCTCGTTTTTCCATTATAATATGACCAATCATCTGTTATTAGTCTTCCTTCCTCCTTAAATTGTTTATATAATGGAGTTTTAGGTAAAGGCGTCAGGATACTTACAGTAACCCCATCAATACCCAAATCATTGCATATATTAAGAGTTCTCTTAAATACATCTTTTTTATCTGTATCAAATCCAAATATTATACCTGCTTGTACACATATCCCATATTTGTGTATAAGTTGTATTATACTTTTATATTTATCCACATTATTTATCCCTTTATTAACACTTGTTAATGTTTCTTCTGAAAAAGATTCCAGACCAACAAAAAAATATGTACACCCTGCTTCCTTAGCTATCTTTAATAACTCCTCATCATTACATCTTTCTAATGTTACTTGTGCAGCCCATCTTTTTTTCAACTTTTTCAATTCATTCATTAAAAATTTTGCATATTCTATATCTCCAAGAAAGTTATCATCCTAGAATACAAAATATTTGCTTTTAATACTCTTTATATCTTCTATAACTTCTTTTATTGGTCGTGTTCTAAATGAATCCTCATATATCTGTTTTAGGTTACAATAACTGCAATGATATGGACACCCTCTTGTTGCAAAAACTGACCCTTTAGTAAAATACCTTTTCTTTATTAAGTCTCTTCTTGGAATAGGTAAATGTTTTAGTGTTGGGGCTTTCAAGCATCTGTAAACTTCTTTAGCATTCCCTAAGTAAAAGTCCTCCAAGAATTGAGGCCAAGTATCTTCAGCCTCACCTATGATTAGAAAATCACAATATTCTTTTGCTTCTTCTGGGACTAAAGTTGTATGTGGTCCTCCAAATGCAACTTTACTACCGCTTTTTTTAAAGACACTTGCTATTTCATAACAATGAAAAGCATTAGCTGTATTTACAGTAACCACAACTAAATCAAATTTTAGGTGAAAGGGTATTTTCTGATTATATTCGTCTATGAGATAAACATTATACTTCGATTCATCTACATAAGCAGCTAAATAAGGCATTGTAATCTGTATAAAATTATTTACTTGTAGTCTTCTAAATTTATTAATTTCTTCATTTTCAGGTGTTATCATTAAGATACTTTTTTTAATCAATTTCTGACCTCCATATCTAGTCAAAATATTTTAGTTAATTGTAAGATAAGTATATGTTTATAGTCTTAAATCTTACTTAATTACTTAATTCAATTATGTTTTTGAAGATCACTATCAAATTATTATGTTGCAAAATAAAAAAGACTAGTATTGATAATCTGTTCCTGTTGTCAATATTAGTCTTCTATTTAATCATAATTATTTATTATTCTCATCTAGATAACTTTACCTTTAGTTTATTAGCCTACATCTCAATTCTTGTTATAGTCGATAACTATAGAATTATCCTTACTATCATATGTTACTTCAAATCCATGATTTCTTAGGTCTTTTATTTTTATTATATTTACATGATCATACGCATATCCCCATGTATAAGTATTTATCTTTTTATTATTTATATAAATATCTCTGGAATCTCCTATATGACCAACCTTTGCATTTTCAATTTTATCTTTTAAATTTTCTATTATAACATCTCTTTTTTTGTCATTACTACTTTTATCTACAATTATATTATTACTCTTGTATTCATCAGCTCTAAACCCTCTACCTATTAATGAATCTACTGCAACATATTGTTCACCATTGACATTTATACTACCTATCTCATCTCCATTTATATAAGTTCTTATACTATTTTTATTTGCCTCTCCATTTTTAACTTCCTCTTTTATAGGTACATTTATATTTACATTGTCTATGTTACCTTTTACACTAATAGTAGTAGCTCTTTCTATATCTTTAACGAATCCACTTTGAGAATAATATCCCCTAAATAATAGCGGTGGATTTGGTCTACGTGCAAGAGTGCCAGGCCTTACAAATGTATTAAATGTACTTCCTCTTACATCCAGTATATATTCATTATCTATTGGCACATCTATTTCAAATGGTATATGCTTTTCTTTTTCATTAACCACTATGCTTTTTGCTATATACTTAGACTCATATAGGTCATTATCTAGTGATCTAGAGTCAATAGCTAATACTTCTATTTCTCTATCATTTCCCACATAATATGATAATGTATCTTGTAAAGTTATGCTTCCTTTTATTTTTGCACTTTTTAATATTTGTATATCAAAATTATTATAATTCATTTTGAATTCTTCGATACTTTTAGTGTACATATTGTAGTTTTGAACATTTAATCCTGTTTTATGATCTGTAAAAGTATTCAGATATCCATATTTATTATCTATTTTGTATCCTATTGGAGTACTTGTGTATATATCTTTTATTTCATATTCACAGTAATTTTTTCCTTCTTTGATAGTGAATTTTTTTGTATAGTTTAGATGGGGTACAGTTTTGTAAAGTGTATATACCACTACTTCTAAGTCTATTCCACCTTTTGGTGCCACTTCTCCATTAGGTAATTTTATTTTTCCTTTTATATTGATTTTTTCCCTACCTTCTTGGCTATATTCTCTTTTGAAATATAGGCCAAATTTATCATTAAGTTCCTCTATTTTTACAAGAGAATATCCTCCCATATTCTGTCCTTTTACTTCCACACCATCTAGGTATATCTTTATATCACTATGGAGTATATTTCCTCTTTCTTTTCTATATTTTGTAGTTCCTACTTTTGTCTTATCTGCAAAAGTTAATTTAGTAACTCTACTTTTATCATCCCATTCTCTCTTATATCCATAGTACTCTAAATCCTCTATACAAATATATAAATCCTCTCCTATCTGATATGTAGGTATCGTTCTATATTCAGCATTTCTAACACTAAAAGATACTATCTTGCTACTTTTTTTGAAAGAGCCAGTTATATCACCGATTTTTAATTGCTTTTGGGATGCTTCACTTAATTCTACGTTAGAATTTATAAGTATGCTTATAGATAGTATCATTATTATAATACATGATAGTCCCTTTTTTGCTTTTATCAATTCACTCAACTCCTCATTTAACTTTGTTCATATCATCCTTATTAATTATATCATTACTATATTACAATTTGGTGTCATATATATAAATATTTTACATAATACTGCGTTAAACCACATATTAAGTTATTAAATAACTATTTTTATTAGTATTGTAAATTCTGGTTTAATTAATTTTAATATAGAATATTGAATAAACTTAGTTATCTAAAACATTAGTATTTTCATATTTATCTGTTCAATTATGTATTCCATTGATCTTTCTTTAGCGCATTTAATACTTCACTTATATCATTTGATGAAAAACTACTCTCAAATTTATTTTTAAGTTTTTTATAGTATGAGAATCTAAATATTGAATATTTTTTAATATCTTTTATGTATTTCTTGCTAAACATTTCTTTATTTTTAGCTATAGCTTCTAACATCATAATTATACAACTTTCATATATAACTTTTTTTAATTTTTCAGAGTTATTAGATGAAAACATATTTGTCTCACATAAAAATTGTTTAATAAATCTAAATAACTTATTGGTTAATTTATCTAAATAACAGCTTCTATATTCATTAGTAAAGATAGTCACATTTTCGTTACTTAAATCTTCCTTTACATCTTGTAAATCATCTATTAGCTGAAGTACAATGCCATATATAAACATAAATTCCTCTTCTTCATAAGTAAGTTTTCCTCTTACAAGATATCCATCTGCTATTACGGATGTACCTCCTTTTTCAAAAGTTATATCTATTATGTCTTCAATACTTAAATAATACTGCCCATGTTGTATTAAGCTTTTTTCTTGAGATTTATGTATATCTAACAGACTTCTAAAGACTTGTTTGTACTCTTCTCTTGAAAATTCACTTTCTATTTTTTTAACAAGATCATATATATGTTTTTCATGTAAATTAGAAGTGATTTCATTGTCTCCTAGTAACCATTTTCTAAACTTTGTGTTAAATTTAATTTTGTCATCAAGGGATATATTTTTGTCATCTAAGTAATTATCACTATAAGGATACAGCATGCTATATGCAAATACAGACTGTGTTAGTTCTACTTTCATATCATAAAGTATCTGTATACTATTCATAATCCATACATTTCTAATCGCTTGAAAAGTATCATGAATATCCATGTTACTATCAAATATTTTGACTTTATCTATAAATTCTTCTGTAACTTCTATGTATCCCTGTTTAATAAAAAAATCTATATAATCTTCTCCATATCCAATAATACTATTTTCTAGTTCTTTTATTATTAATAATATCTTATCCCTCGACTTATTATCTAATTTTTCTTTTTCCCGAATCTTAACTATGAATTTTGAAAGCTTTTTTCTGAATTTTTCTAAATTTATCTCATTAGTTATTTTTTTTAAAAAACTTATCTTTTCTAAAAAGTCAGGAAAATCATCTTTGGTTTCTATCCATGTTTTTTTATATTTAGTTTTTAAATCTTCTAATAATCTTTCTTTACTATCCAAGTCATCCCTCCTCAATTTCCCCATTAGTATATTGTTAAAAAAATTTGAGTACTAATAGTCATTTTACTAAAAAACACATGTTATATCTATAGATATAACATGTGTTTTTTATATTAGCCACATCTGGAGAACCCACAATTAGGACATATAACACAACCACTTTCATGTGTTATTTTGCTATTACATTCTGGACATCTAGATGATCCTCTTGATTTCTGTAGTTCTTCCTCTATTAAGTTTCCAGTAGGTTTTGGTATTTCATTTATTTCTTCTTCTAATTCTCTTACTATATCGTTTACACTTGAGTCTTTTATATCTACATACGTATTTAGAACTTTTTCTAATGCTTTTCCGATAGCATCTGGACAAGATAATACTTTTATGTCTTTATTATTAGCTCTTTGTCTAAGTGTAGAGTGACATCTAATTCCCTTAAGTTGCTCTATTATTGATTTGGGATCCATTCCTGCTCTTAAAGCTATAGATATTATTCGGCTTGTGGCTTCACTTTGACTTGGACATCCTCCCGCCTTGCCTACATTAGTGAATACCTCACAAATCCCCTCTTCATCATAGTTTACTGAAACATATAAACTTCCACAACCTATACTTGCCTTTTCAGTAATGCCCTGAGTGATATCTGGTCTTTGTCTAGGTTGTATTGACTTAGACTTTTTCTCTTCATTTTCATTTTTAGTTTCGTCTTTCTTTCCAACACTTAAAACTTGACTTTGTCTACTTCCGTCCCTATATATAGTTACTCCTTTACATCCAAGCTTGTATGCTAATGTGTATACCTCTCTTACATCTTCTCTTGTAGCATCGCTTGTAAAATTAACTGTTTTGGATACTGCATTGTCTACGTATTCTTGAAAAGCTGCCTGCATTTTTATATGCCATTCTGGTGATATGTCATGCGCAGTTACAAAAATTCTTTTTATATCTTCCGGTACTTCCTTTATATGAGCTAATGTTCCTGCCTCAGCTATCTTTTCCATTAAATCTTCAGAGTAAAATCCTCTTTCTTTTGCTATCTCCTCAAAGTATGGATGTACCTCTATTAACTTATCATTATCCATTACATTTCTAACAAATGATATAGCGAAAAGTGGCTCTATTCCACTACTCACTCCAGATATTATACTTATAGTTCCTGTTGGTGCTATAGTAGTTGTTGTAGCATTTCTAAACTCAAGATCTTTATCTTTGTATATACTCTCTTCATATGCTGAAAATGTTCCTCTTTCTTTTGCTAGCTTTATAGAAGCCTCTTTACTTTTATCGTCTATATATTTCATTATTTTTCTTGCTAAATCTACTCCAGGCTGAGAGTTGTAAGGAACTTTTAACTTAAATAGTACATCTGCAAATCCCATTATGCCTAATCCTATTTTTCTAGTTTTTTTAGTCATATCATCAATTTCATTAAGTGGATACTTATTTACATCTATAACATTATCCAAAAAATGTACTGATTTTTCTACTGTCTTACCTAATTTTTCATAGTCTATTTCATAACCATTATCTTTTTTAATTAACATACTATCTAAGTTTATTGATCCTAGGTTACATGATTCATATGGTAATAATGGTTGTTCTCCACATGGATTTGTACTCTCTACCTCGCCTAATTGTGGTGTTGGATTTGTTTTATTAATTCTATCTAAAAATATAATTCCAGGTTCACCATTTGTCCATGCCATTTCTATTATATGATCAAATACTTCTTTAGCTTTAAGTTTAGAAGTTATCTTTTTAGTATGGGGATCTATTAATGAGTATTCTTCATCTTTTTCTACTGCATTCATAAATTCTTCTGTAAGACCAACACTTATATTAAAATTAGTAATTTCACTAGTATCTTTTTTACACGATATAAAGTCCATGATATCAGGATGGTCTACTCTAAGTATTCCCATATTAGCTCCTCTACGAGTACCTCCTTGTTTTACCGCCTCTGTTGCAGAGTTAAATACTTTCATAAAACTTATAGGTCCTGATGCTACACCACCTGTAGACTTTACTGTGGAACCGCTAGGTCTAAGTCTCGAAAAACTAAATCCAGTTCCTCCACCACTTTTATGAATTAGTGCCGCATTTTTTATAGCATCAAATATTTCCTCCATGGAATCTCCTATAGGAAGTACAAAACAAGCTGATAATTGTCCTAATTCTTTTCCTGCATTCATAAGTGTAGGTGAATTAGGCATGAACTCTAAGTTTGCCATCATATTATAGAATTCTTCTTCCGTCTTTTCTATATTAGGCTCTTTATTATATATCTTATCTCCACTAGCTATATACTTAGCAACTCTTCTAAATAACTGCTCAGGTGTTTCTATCAAATTTCCTTTCTCATCTCTAGTAAGATATCTATTTTCTAAAACAGTAATTGAATTTTCTCTTAATTTCATATATGTACCTCCTTTATCAACACACTATATTCAGTGTTATCATTCCTTTAGAACACTATATATAGTATCAATTTGGTTATATAGTGTCAAAGTTTATTGACATTAAATTTCTTGCGTTTTATATCATTATTAGCATCTATTTAGATATATTTTATATTCTCTATTGTTTCTTAAACTTCTTAATTATATTTCTATAAAAAATAGAAGCCTCTCAGCTTCTATCAAGTTGCACTTACAGAGTGCATTTTACCTATTATATCTAATATATCTTTTAATGTCTCTTGTGCATATTCACCTTTTCTATATTTTCTCATAGCAACTATTATGTTGGATTCATTACCTTGATCTATTATATCTTTTATTTTCTTAGGATGTTCTGTGAAAATTCCTAATTCTTTAAAATTTTCATCACAAACAATAAGTGTAGGTGTTTTTATATGATCTTTTACGAAATATTTTTTTAAGAAATCTTCATTACCTTCTTTGCTAACTATGGAAACGTTTATATTACCATTATATTGTTTCATCTTCTCTATAACTGGAATATTTATCATACAGTCTGAACACCATATTTCTCCAAATACAAGTATATTTATATTCGTATTTATATTTTCTATATCTTTTATGTACTCTTCATCAAATTCAATTGTATCCAATATCTCTAGAGTTTTCTCTCTATATGAACCAGTATCAGTATTAACAAACTCCGTAAAAGAAAGCCCACTGTTAAATAGATCATTTGTTTTCACAAATATACCCCCTAGTTTTAAAAGCATATTAAATGTTAAATGAAAGCCATTAGATTCTGATATCATTTATTAGATTATAATGCATATATGTTTTTTACGCAACACACTTCTATAATATGCTACATAGATACAATTTACTTATTAATTTTTTTACAAAAATAAAAAAGCCAGCAACGTCTTACTCTCCCAGGCAGTCTCCCACCAAGTACCATCAGCGCTGAAGGGCTTAACTTCTGTGTTCGGTATGGGAACAGGTGTGACCCCTTCGCTATCGTCACTGGATTTCTTTGCTTTTCTAAAGATGTCTTGCACCTTTAAAACTACACAGCGATTAGATTATTCTTTAATATATTGGTCAAGCCCTCCTCTATTAGTATCACTAAGCTGAAGACATTGCTGCCCTTACACCTGTGACCTATCTATCAGGTAGTCTTCCTGGGATCTTACTAGGTTAACCCTATGGGAAATCTTATCTTGAGGGAGACTTCATGCCTTCAGCACTTATTCTTTCCAGACTTAGGTACTCAGACATGCCACTGGCGTGACAACTCCTCTCAAATTTCCTACACCCACGACGGATAGGGATCGAACCGTCTCACGACGTTCTGAACCAACTCGCGTGCCTCTTTAGTCGGCGAACAACCCAACCATTGGAACCTACTTCAGTTCCAGGATGAGACGAGCCGACATCGAGGTGCAAACCTCCCCGTCGATGTGGACTCTTGGGGGAGATAAGCCTGTTATCCTCAGGGTAGCTTTTATCCGTTGAGCGATTGCTCTTCCATTCGGTGCCACCGGATCTATATCTAATTATTAGATTTTTTTCTTATCTTCATAATTCATCTCATAATCTTTTAAGGATTCTATAGCAATCTTGGAAAGAGGTATTATTGCACATAGATTAATGATGGTCATTAGTCCTAATCCAAAGTCTGCTAAAGCCCATACAAAATTATATTTACTTAATCCACCTAAGAAAAACATTACTAACGCAAACACTTTATATATCTCCAGACCTATCTTCTTATCATATAAAAATGCAATGTTTGGTTTCGCATAATACAATATCCCTAAAAAAGTGCTAAAACAAAATAGCAATAATATAAGTGCTATAAAGTATTGTCCTATACTTCCTATGTGATACTCTGTAGCTTTTTGTAATAATTCTATTCCTACTAAGCCTTTTGTTACACTCTTATCAGCTAGCAACATTACAAATGCTGTAGCACTACATATTAAAAGTGTATCTACAAATACCCCAAGAGATTGTATAAGTCCTTGTTTTACTGGATGAGATACATTTGCTGCTGCTGCTGCACATGGTGCACTTCCACTTCCTGCTTCATTCGAAAATAGTCCTCTCTTTACTCCCTGCATAACTACTGCACCTATACCTCCGGATACTGCCTGTTTTATTCCAAAAGCATTTTCAACTATTTCTAAAATCACACTAGGTATCAAGGTTATATTCTTTAATATTATAAATATAACTACTACTAAGTACAATGTAGCCATTATTGGTACTAGTTTTTCTAAGACTTTGGCTATCTTATCTTTTTTACCAAATATAATTATGGCTCCTAATACAGTTAATACTGAAATGATTAATAGCTTGTCAATTTTAAATATATTATATAGTGACTCTGTCATTGTGTTTGACATTACTTGACTTACTCCTGCCCAGCATATAAGTCCTGATATAGCGAATAATACTCCCATCCACCTTTTATTAAGAGCCTTTTTCATAAAATAGGCTGGGCCTCCTCTATAACCTCCTGTTACTGGATCTCTTTCCTTATATATTTGAGCTAATGTTGATTCTATAAACGCTGATGATGCTCCTACCAATGCTACTATCCACATCCAGAATATTGATCCTGGTCCTCCTATCGATATTGCTGCTACTACCCCTGCTAGATTTCCTGCTCCTACTCTTGATGCTGTTGAAACACAAAATGCCTGAAATGACGATATACTTTCTCCATCATCAGTTATAGTATTCTTTTCAGTTATTACTCTTATCATTTCTTTAAATTTTCTAAATGGCAAAAATCTTGTTTTAATCGTGAAATACACTCCAGTAAATAAAAGCATTACCACTAAAATATGCTTATTCCAGAGTAAATCATTAATACTAATTATAACTTTTTCTAAAAATCCTAACAAAACAAACCCTACCTTCCTACAAATTTCCTACTATAATATAAGCATTGTCCACCATAAGATTATATGAAAATTACTTATCAATGTCAAAAGTTCATAGTTCTTATGAAAAATTAATTAGTTATATATCTAATAAAAGAGCTCTAAGTCCATAGAGCCTTAAACTCTTTTATTAATCGAAAAATATCAAGTATCCTATATAAAAACAACTTTAAATAATTTTAGATTTCTTCTTTTTTTCATAATTCATTTCATAGTCTTTTAAAGATTCTATAGCAATCTTGGAAAGAGGTATTATCGCACATAGATTAATAACTGTCATTAGTCCCAAACCAAAGTCAGCCAAAGCCCATACAAAATTATATTTACTTAATCCGCCTAAGAAAAACATTATTAATGCAAACACCTTATATATCTCCTGACCTATCTTCTTATCATATAAAAATGCAATGTTTGGTTTCGCATAATATAATATTCCTAAAAAAGTGCTAAAACAAAATAGCAATAATATAAGTGCTATAAAGTATTGTCCGATACCTCCTATGTGATACTCTGTAGCTTTTTGCAACATTTCCATACCTACTAAACCTTTTGTTACGCTTTTATCTGCTAATAATATTATAAATGCTGTAGCACTACATATTAAAAGTGTATCTACAAATACCCCAAGAGATTGTATAAGTCCTTGTTTTACTGGGTGAGATACATCTGCTGCTGCCGCTGCACATGGTGCATTTCCACTTCCTGCTTCATTTGAAAATAGTCCTCTCTTTACTCCCTCTCTTATTACTACACCTATACCCCCAGCTACTGCTTGTTTTATTCCAAAAGCATTTTCAACTATTTCTAAAATCACACTAGGTATCAAGGTTATATTCTTTAATATTATAAATATAACTACTACTAAGTACAATGTAGCCATTATTGGTACTAGTTTTTCTAAGACTTTGGCTATCTTATCTTTTTTACCAAATATAATTATGGCTCCTAATACAGTTAATACTGAAATGATTAATAGCTTGTCAATTTTAAATATATTATATAGTGACTCTGTCATTGTGTTTGACATTACTTGACTTACTCCTGCCCAGCATATAAGTCCTGATATAGCGAATAATACTCCCATCCATCTTTTATTAAGAGCTTTTTCCATATAGTAGGCTGGGCCTCCCCTATATTCCCCTGTTTCTGGATCCTTCTCCTTATATATTTGTGCTAGTGTTGATTCTATAAACGCTGATGATGATCCTACCAATGCTACTATCCACATCCAGAATATTGATCCTGATCCTCCTATCGATATTGCTGCTACTACCCCTGCTAGATTTCCTGCTCCTACTCTTGATGCTGTTGAAACACAAAATGCTTGAAATGATGATATACTTTCTCCATCATCAGTTATAGTATTCTTTTCAGTTATTACTCTTATCATTTCTTTAAATTTTCTAAATGGCAAGAATCTTGTCCTAATCGTAAAATATATTCCTGCGAGTAACAATAGTACTGCTAATATATTTTTGCCCCAGAACACATCATTTACATAATTTACAATTACCTCTACTAGTTTCATTAAAGCTACCTTCCTCCTTTACAATGTCAAAAATCATATCCTTTAAAATTATATAAGAGTTTAATATAGATGTCAAAACTCGACAAGATTTCTTAATTATAATTCCTTAATCTAGTTTTATTCCTCTATACTTTAAACTTTAATCTTCTATATTAAAATCTATTTTAACTTCTAACATTATATTCAAATAAAAAACCCTTTTCTATATATGATATACTGCAATATATAGAAAAGGGTTGTATTAAAATTGGTATCATATTAAGAGCACTCTTTAAATAGAAAGTAAATAATACAATAGCTTAATTTATCAAAAAATAAAAAAACCAGCAACGTCTTACTCTCCCAGGCGGTCTCCCACCAAGTACCATCAGCGCTGAAGGGCTTAACTTCTGTGTTCGGTATGGGAACAGGTGTGACCCCTTCGCTATCGTCACTGGATTTCTTTGCTTTTTGAAGATATTTCGTACCTTCAAAACTACACAGCGATTAGATTATCTTTAATATATTGGTCAAGCCCTCGATCTATTAGTATCACTAAGCTGAAGACATTGCTGCCCTTACACCTGTGACCTATCTACCAGGTAGTCTTCCTGGGATCTTACTAGGTTAACCCTATGGGAAATCTTATCTTGAGGGAGACTTCGTACTTAGATGCCTTCAGCACTTATTCTTTCCAGACTTAGCTACTCAGCCATGCCGCTGGCGCGACAACTGATACACCAGAGGTCTGTTCATCCCGGTCCTCTCGTACTAGGGACAACTCCTCTCAAATTTCCTACGCCCACGACGGATAGGGACCGAACTGTCTCACGACGTTCTGAACCCAGCTCGCGTGCCTCTTTAATGGGCGAACAGCCCAACCCTTGGAACCTACTTCAGCTCCAGGATGAGACGAGCCGACATCGAGGTGCCAAACCTCCCCGTCGATGTGGACTCTTGGGGGAGATAAGCCTGTTATCCCCGGGGTAGCTTTTATCCGTTGAGCGATGGCCCTTCCACTCGGTGCCACCGGATCACTAAGTCCAACTTTCGTTCCTGCTCGACTTGTAGGTCTCGCAGTCAAGCTCCCTTCTGCCTTTACACTCTTCGTACGATTTCCGACCGTACTGAGGGAACCTTTGAGCGCCTCCGTTACTCTTTAGGAGGCGACCGCCCCAGTCAAACTGCCCAACTGACAGTGTCCTAAAACTGGTTTCACAGTTTCTAGTTAGAACTTCAGCATCATAAGGGTGGTATCCCAACGGTGACTCCACCAAAGCTGGCGCCCTGGTTTCTAAGTCTCCCACCTATCCTGTACATATGATACCAAAATTCAATATCAGCCTGCAGTAAAGCTCCACGGGGTCTTTCCGTCCTGTCGCGGGTAACCAGCATCTTCACTGGTACTACAATTTCACCGGATCTCTTGTTGAGACAGTGCCCAAATCGTTACGCCTTTCGTGCGGGTCGGAACTTACCCGACAAGGAATTTCGCTACCTTAGGACCGTTATAGTTACGGCCGCCGTTTACTGGGGCTTAAGTTCTGAGCTTCGCTTGCGCTAACTCTTCCCCTTAACCTTCCAGCACCGGGCAGGCGTCAGCCCCTATACTTCATCTTTCGATTTAGCAGAGACCTATGTTTTTGGTAAACAGTCGCTTGGGCCTATTCACTGCGGCTGGTTGCTGCTCCAGGTGTGCACCTTTCACAGCCTCCAGCACCCCTTCTCCCGAAGTTACGGGGTTATTTTGCCGAGTTCCTTAACAAGAGTTCTTCCGCTCGTCTTAGGATTCTCTCCTCGCCTACCTGTGTCGGTTTGCGGTACGGGTACCTATTTGCTCGATAGAAGCTTTTCTCGACAGTGTGGATTCAGTGACTTCGCTACTTATTTTCGCTCCCCATCACATCTCAGGATTGTTCTAGCGGATTTGCCTACCAGAACTCCCTACTTGCTTAGACGTACATAACCAACAGTACGCTTCACCTATCCTCCTGTGTCACTCCATTTCTCAAACGCATTTAGGTAGTACAGGAATCTCAACCTGTTGTCCATCGCCTACGACTTTTGTCCTCGGCTTAGGCCCCGACTTACCCTGAGTGGACGAGCCTTCCTCAGGAAACCTTAGGCTTTCGACGGGTGGGATTCTCACCCACCTTTCGCTACTCATGCCAACATTCTCTCTTGTATGCAGTCCACCACTCCTTACGGTATGACTTCTGCCCACATACAATGCTCCTCTACCGATGTTATACACATCCCATAGCTTCGGTGACAGATTTTAGCCCCGGTTATCTTCGGCGCAAGACCACTCGACCAGTGAGCTATTACGCACTCTTTGAATGAATGGCTGCTTCTAAGCCAACATCCTGGTTGTCTGTGTAGTCTTACATCCTTTACCACTTAATCTGTACTTTGGGACCTTAGCTGATGATCTGGGCTGTTTCCCTTTTGACTATGAATCTTATCACACATAGTCTGACTCCCGAGAATCATGAATGTGGTATTCGGAGTTTGATAGACTTTGGTAACGCATAGCGCCCCGCAGTCATTCAGTGCTCTACCCCCACTTCACTTTCTCGAGGCTAGCCCTAAAGCTATTTCGAGGAGAACCAGCTATATCCGGACTCGATTGGAATTTCACCCCTATCCACAGGTCATCCGGTAGCTTTTAAACGCTAATCGGTTCGGACCTCCGCGAGATTTTACTCTCGTTTCATCCTGCCCATGGATAGATCGTCCGGTTTCGGGTCTACGCCATACAACTTAATCGCCCTATTAAGACTCGGTTTCCCTTCGGCTTCGTTGCTTAACAACTTAACCTTGCTGCATAACGTAACTCGTTGGCCCGTTCTACAAAAAGTACGCGGTCGTTCATATAAAGAACTTCCACTGCTTGTAGACATAGGGTTTCAGGTTCTATTTCACTCCCCTCCCGGGGTTCTTTTCACCTTTCCCTCACGGTACTGCTTCACTATCGGTCACTAGGTAGTATTTAGCCTTGGGGGGTGGTCCCCCCTGCTTCCCACAAGGTTTCACGTGTCTCGTGGTACTCTGGATCATAACTTGGAGTTTTCTCGTTTCACCTAAAGGACTATCACCCTCTGTGGTGGAGCTTTCCAGCTCTCTTCGGTTACAATACCTCTCCGTTTGTGTTATGTCCGCAACCCCATAAGAGTAAACTCTCATGGTTTGGGCTCTTCCCCGTTCGCTCGCCGCTACTTAGGGAATCGATTTTTCTTTCTCTTCCTCAGGGTACTTAGATGTTTCAGTTCCCCTGGTCTGCTCCCATATACCTATGTATTCAGTATATGGTACTTGAGGTTTGCCTCAAGTGGGTTTCCCCATTCGGATATCTACGGATCAGTGTCTACTTGCGACTCCCCGTAGCTTTTCGCAGCTTATCGCGTCCTTCTTCAGCTCCTAGTGCCAAGGCATTCACCCTATGCCCTTACTAACTTGACCAGTTAGTAAGCAAATATCAAATAAGTTTGACATTCACTACTCAATTTATTATTGAGATTTAATTTTCCTTAATATATTAATATATCTCGGTTAATTGTATTTTAATCTATTTCGCTGTGTAGTTTTCAAGGTACAAATGAAATTACGACAACATCTTATAGGTTTTTATGGTGGAGATGAGGAGATTCGAACTCCTGACCCCCTGCTTGCAAGGCAGGTGCTCTCCCAACTGAGCTACACCCCCGCATACCTAAAGTCGTCTCTGAAATCTAAGATTTCTTCGTAACTTCTATTTCTGAGAGTTTTGGTCTCTCAAAATTAAACAGTAAAAAGCGTTTCTCCTTAGAAAGGAGGTGATCCAGCCGCACCTTCCGATACGGCTACCTTGTTACGACTTCACCCCAATCATCGATCCCACCTTCGACAGCTGCCTCCTTGCGGTTAGCTCACTGGCTTCGGGTGTTACCAACTCTCGTGGTGTGACGGGCGGTGTGTACAAGACCCGGGAACGTATTCACCGCGACATTCTGATCCGCGATTACTAGCAACTCCGGCTTCATGTAGGCGAGTTGCAGCCTACAATCCGAACTGTGATCGGCTTATTGAGATTCGCTCCACCTCGCGGTTTCGCTGCCCGTTGTACCGACCATTGTAGCACGTGTGTAGCCCAACATATAAGGGGCATGATGATTTGACGTCATCCCCACCTTCCTCCGATTTATCATCGGCAGTCCCTCTAGAGTGCCCAACTTAATGATGGCAACTAAAGGTAAGGGTTGCGCTCGTTGCGGGACTTAACCCAACATCTCACGACACGAGCTGACGACAACCATGCACCACCTGTCACCTCTGCCCCGAAGGGAGACTCTATCTCTAGAGTTGTCAGAGGGATGTCAAATGTTGGTAAGGTTCTTCGCGTTGCTTCGAATTAAACCACATGCTCCGCTGCTTGTGCGGGTCCCCGTCAATTCCTTTGAGTTTCAGTCTTGCGACCGTACTCCCCAGGCGGAGTGCTTAATGCGTTAGCTGCGGCACTGAGGTTCGACCCCCAACACCTAGCACTCATCGTTTACGGCGTGGACTACCAGGGTATCTAATCCTGTTCGCTCCCCACGCTTTCGTACCTCAGCGTCAGTATCAGTCCAGAAAGTCGCCTTCGCCACTGGTGTTCCTCCTAATATCTACGCATTTCACCGCTACACTAGGAATTCCACTTTCCTCTCCTGTACTCAAGCCAAATAGTTTCAAGTGCTTACGCCGGTTGAGCCGACGCCTTTCACACCTGACTTATCTGGCCGCCTACGTACCCTTTACGCCCAATAATTCCGGATAACGCTCGCCCCCTACGTATTACCGCGGCTGCTGGCACGTAGTTAGCCGGGGCTTCCTCCTAAGGTACCGTCATTATCTTCCCTTAGGACAGAGTTTTACGACCCAAAGGCCTTCATCACTCACGCGGCGTCGCTGCATCAGGGTTTCCCCCATTGTGCAATATTCCCCACTGCTGCCTCCCGTAGGAGTCTGGACCGTGTCTCAGTTCCAGTGTGGCCGTTCACCCTCTCAGGCCGGCTACCCATCGTCGCCTTGGTGAGCTTTTATCTCACCAACTAGCTAATGGGACGCGGGACCATCTTATACCACCGGAGTTTTGACTCATGCACCATGTGGTGCTAGAGTTTTATAAGGTATTAATCCCGGTTTCCCGAGGCTATCCCTTTGTATAAGGAAGGTTTCCCACGCGTTACTCACCCGTCCGCCGCTCTCCAGTCATTCTTTCACCCGAAGGATCCGTAACGACTTTCCCGCTCGACTTGCATGTGTTAGGCACGCCGCCAGCGTTCATCCTGAGCCAGGATCAAACTCTCAAAATAAAAGTTTTCTGTCTCAGCTTCTGCTGACTGCTCTATTTAATGTTGAGCTTCATTTGTTATTAATTCTAGGAATTAACTTGCTTTTTACTGTTTAATTTTCAAAGACCAAAGTCTGCTTTATTATTCTAACATTCTTTTAAGTTCTTGTCAAGAAATTTTTTAAACTCTTTTGTCGTTTCTTATCACTTCTTGTTTTTATTTGTCGCTTTCTTGTGGCGACTCTTATTACTTTACCAGGTTTCTTTTTCTTTGTCAACACTTTTTTAAAACTTTTTTATTTCTAAAGTGTTAAGTGTTGAAGTTTTGTTGTCTTCCGTCAGAAGCAACTTTTATATAGTAGCATAAATAAATATCATATGTCAATACTTTTTTATATATTTGAGAAAGACCTAACGAATTGGCTTATTTACACACTATGATAGACCCTTCTCAACTTATTTTATAATTATTTTTTATTAAAAACTCCTCTTAATATATCTGTTATCTCTAATATTATATTTAAATATGTTGTTATATTGCTTCTACTTTCTCTTAGACTAGATGCTGTTTCTTCTATACTATCTCCTACAACCTCTACAGTATAGTTAACTTTTTCTACACTTTCACTCACATCTTCCGATATAGAGCTTATATTTTCCACTATTTTAGGTATAGTTGGAGATATTATTTCTACATTGTCCTTTAAGTCTAAAGTTATTTTGCTTATATTTTCTATAATTTCAGGTGTATCTTTAAGTACACTATCTATATAGTTCGCATTTTCATCTACTAATACCCTAACCCTTTTTAAAATACCAACAATGTTTCTTATAGCTATTATCAGATAACATCCTATTCCTACAGCTACTAAGAATAGAATCAGTTTCATAAGTTCTTCCACTGTAATAGTCGCAGACGACATTAATAATTACCTCCACTATTATACTTCTTCTTTTGTATCTTCTTTAATATCTTTCTTATCAATATCTATAGTTATAGCCACTTCATCATTCTTTTCTTTTCTTCTATATTTAACATCTTCTATAACATCTTTAACTTTATTCTCTATTTGATCTTTCTTTTCTTTTACACTTTCCACAGAATCTTTCACAGTCTTTTTAACATTTTCACTAGTCTCTTTAGCCTTATTTGCTATATCTTCTCTAGTCTCTTTTCCTTTCTTAGGTGCAAACAAGACTCCAGCTATAGCCCCTATGGCAGTTCCAGCTGCAGCTCCTGCTGCTATTTTTTTTGCAGTTTCTTTTTTAGCTTTCATAGCTTTTGCCTTTTGTTTTTTTCTATCATTTTCTTTAGTGAGTTCATTATGCTCTCCTCCCAATCTGTTTTCCCATTTTCATAATACCTTATGATTCTAATACATACCCAATACTTTTCCTTTTAACAATCTTTTTACAATTTGTTATAAATTTTTTTATTCTTCTTAACATTTTAATATTTCTGATAAAAAAAGTTGCACTTAAATCTAGATATAAAAATCTAGACTTTAGTACAACTTTTTATCATTTTTATTTATTTATTGGCTTCATTGTTGGGAACAGTATTATATCTCTAATAGAAGCTGAATTAGTAAGAATCATAATCATTCTATCAACCCCTATACCTAATCCACCTGTTGGAGGTAATCCTACTTCTAGGGCATTTATGAAGTCTTCATCCATAGGATGTGCCTCTTCGTCTCCTGCTTCTCTTTGCTTAAGTTGTTCTTCAAATCTTCCTTTTTGATCTATAGGATCATTAAGCTCTGAGAATGCATTAGCAAGCTCCCATCCATTTGCAAATGCTTCAAATCTATTCGTTATCATTGGATTATCTGGATTTCTCTTAGCAAGAGGTGAAACTTCTACAGGATGATGAAGTACAAATGTTGGCTGTACTAGATCGCTCTCACAAAACTCTTCAAATGCTAAGTTTACAAGATGTCCTCTTGTCATATTATTTGTAACTTCTAGTTTTAATTGTTCTTTTGCGATTTTTCTAGCTTCTTCATCGCTTTCAATTGAATAGAAGTCTACATTAGTTTTTTCCTTAACTAAGTCATGCATAGATACTCTTTTCCAAGGTACTTTAAAGTCTATTTCTTTTCCTTGATAGTTTATTAAAGTAGTACCATATAGTTCTTCTGCACAATAAGCTATTATATTTTCAGTTATATCCATCATATCTTCATAATCTTCATATGCTGAATAAAGTTCAATATTCGTAAACTCAGGATTATGTTTAATAGATATTCCTTCATTTCTAAACATTTTACCCATTTCATAAACTTTATCAAAGCCTCCAACTATAAGTCTTTTTAGATAAAGTTCATTTGCTATCCTTAGCTGCATATCTATATCTAAAGTATTGTGGTGAGTAAGGAAAGGTTTTGCAGCTGCACCACCTGCAATTGTAGTAAGTATAGGTGTTTCTACTTCTAAGTATCCTCTATCATCTAAGAAACTTCTTATTGATTTAATTATCTTATTTCTTTTTATAAATGTCTCTTTTACTTCTGGATTTACTATAAGATCCACATATCTTTGTCTATATCTTAAGTCTGGATCTTTTAGTCCATGAAATTTTTCAGGTAATATTTGAAGAGATTTAGTCAGTAGTGTTATCTCTTTTACCCTTACTGAAACTTCTCCTGTTTTCGTTTTAAATACAGTACCTACAACTCCAACTATATCTCCTATATCATAAGTTTTGAATAGATCATAGCTCTCAGTTCCTATATTGTCCATTTTCACAAATAATTGTATTCTACCTTGAGAATCTTGCATGTCTGAAAAGCTAACTTTCCCCTGACCTCTTTTAGACATTATTCTACCAGCTATTGACACTTCTTTTTCTTCTAGTTCATCATAGTTGTCTTTTATATCCTGACTTTTATGTGTTACATTATATTTTTCATTTACAAAAGGATCTTTGCCTTGCTCTCTTAACTCTTTTAGTTTTTGTCTTCTTAAAATGAGCATTTCATTAAGATTATTTTCTTCGTTTATCATCAGTTTTCCTCCTACTATTATCTCCCTATGGAAATGATCTCAAATTTAACAATTCCATCAGGAACTTGCACGTCTACAATGTCTCCAACTTCTCCACCTATTAGAGCACTTCCAACAGGAGATTCATTAGATATTTTTCCCTCATATGGATCTGCTTCTGCTGATCCTACTATTGTATATTCTACTTCTTCATCAAATTCAATATCTTTTAAAGTTACTTTAGATCCTACACTTACAGATTCTACAGATATATCATCATCTTCAATAACTATAGCGTTTCTAAGCATAGATTCTAATTTTGCAATTCTTTCTTCCATCTGAGCTTGTTCGTTTTTAGCCTCATCATATTCTGAGTTTTCACTTATATCTCCAAAAGCTAATGCTTGCTTTATTCGCTCCGCAACTTCTCTTCTTCTTACGGTCTTGAGTTCGTCAAGTTCATTTTCTATCTTTTCTAATCCTTCAGCAGTTAAAAAAATCTCTCTTTCGATCATTCCTATTCTCTCCTTTTTTCTTATCTAGTTCTTTATTTAACTAGACGTAAAGTTCACTTCCTTAAATATAAGATTACTCTAAAATACTTACAATGCTTACCATTATTTATTTGACATTATAGTTTAGTAAAAGTATATTGTCAAGAGTATAGAATATACAGATTATATCACTTCCCATCAAAAGGAGAAATGTTACGTTTTTGAAAGCTATAGTCACTAACACCTTGTTGTACACTGTATATTTTATCATAAATTTTTAGCTTTACTATATCTTTATTGCTATTTTTAAAGAATTTGCTTAAAGATGTGTTTAATTCTTTATTTAAATCATAATCTTTTACTTCACTATAAATTTTTCTATCATTTCTAAAGAATAAGTCATCTATTAGCATTATTTTTTTTCTATCGTGTTCTGTATCTCTAGATAGTACTTTATTTTTACTTATGTCTATTAACACAGTATATTTTTTTATTTTTTTTATGTCAATTCTAACATCTTCACACAAATTTATTATAAAGTCTACATTTCCCATTAATTTATCTATATTTTTAGTTATATGCAATGACAATCCAGTATCTTCTAGTACAATCCTTTCTAAATTTTTTCCGAATTCTTCATTATGACTATATATAGTTAAATATTTAATATTTGAAGATATATCAACAACAATATCTTCTGTATCATTAGTATCATCACTTATTATTAATATTTCTTGTTCCTGTAGATCTTTATTCTTAGCATTACATATTTTACTTAGTAACTGTATTATATTCTCTATAAAGTAACTCTTTGCGTCTGGTATTTTTATGTTACTCTTTTCTTGTATTCTCTTTATATCATCATAGCCTAATTTAATATTGTCCATAACCAAATATTCTACATTTTTATACAGATCTTGTTCTTTAAGTATCTTTATTGAGTTTATTATTCTATCTACATACTCTTCTCTAGTTAACTTATTCTCATCTAAAAAAATCCCTATACCATAACCAACCGTTTCTTTTGTGTCCTCATCAATATAATTACATACTGCTCTTGGTTTTATCTTTTCTTGAAAAGTATGCAATATGTTTCTTGGTATGTATTTATATATACTTTCTCTAAGGTAGTTTTCATATTCATTGGGTCCTATTATTCTTAAGAATTTGTCCATAAAAAAACTCCTTCTATATATAATAAATTGTACCTTAATTATATGTATAGAATGGAGTTAGTTATTACTTTTTATCACATAATTCAATTTAAAATATTCATGAATAGATTTCAGTATTTCTATAAGCTTTCCATATATCTATAAAGGATATCTTCGAGCTCAGTTCTATCTTCTATACTATTTATTCTATTTCTCATCTCAGCTGAACCCCTTATTCCTTTTATATACCAAGCTATGTGTTTTCTCATTTCCCTTATAGCCACTCTCTCTGGTTTTAACTCAAAGAGTAGATTTAAATGTTTTAAACTAGACTCTATCTTTTCTCTATCTGTAGGTGGTGGTAATAGCTCTCCTGTTTTTAACAAATGCACTGTTCTTTTAAATATCCATGGATTCCCTCTTGCGCCTCTTCCAATCATTACGGCATCACAATTTGTTTCTTTCATCATTCTTAGCGCATCCTCAGGCTCAAATATATCCCCATTTCCTGTCACTGGTATAGATACACTTTCTTTTACTCTTCTTATCATTTTCCAATCTGCTAACCCAGAGTAGTACTGTTCTCTAGTTCTTCCATGTACAGTTATTCCTGATGCTCCTGCATCTTCTATTATTCTAGCTATTTCTACAGCATTTTGATGATTTTCATCCCATCCTTTTCTTATCTTTACTGTCACTGGCTTATTTGACACTTTCACTACTTCTCTTACTATTTCTTTTACTAAGTCTGGATTATTCATTAATGCACTTCCATCACCGTTTTTTACTATCTTAGGTGCTGGACAACCCATATTTATATCTACTATTATAAAATCATCTATTTTATTTAATTTTTCCTCTGTAATTCTTGCCATGACTTTAGGATCCGACCCAAATATTTGTAGAGCCACAGGTTTTTCTCTCTGATCTATCTTCATTATCTCATGTGTTTTTTGATCTTCAAAAAAAAGCGCCTTACTACTTACCATTTCTGTATATAAAAGTCCTACGTTCATTTCCTTGCACATAAGTCTAAATGCAAGGTCAGTAACTCCAGCCATAGGAGCTAAAAATACATTATTATCAACTTCTATATTAGCAATTTTCATATATTACCTCTTTCTGTTATTATCGCATTTCAAGTTAAAAAATATAGAAAATCCTGAAATATATTATCATTACTAATCTTTATATGAAGAGTCCTTAATTATATCTCCACAAAAGTTTCTTAGTTATATTCAGGATTAAAATTTTAGTTAAAAGATCTGAGTAAGATCTCCTTATTTACTTATTTTTCTCATATATTATTCTAAGTCCGTCAAGAGTCAACATTTTTTCTATTTTAGTTATTTTTTTCGATTCACTTGCTATTATAGATGCTAATCCACCAGTAGCTATGACTTCCTTAGATTTCACTCCAAGTTCTTCTTCCATTTTATCTACTATATAGTCTACTAGTCCAACATAACCATATATTATGCCTGATTGCATACTATTTATCGTATTTTTATTTAATACTTTTTTTGGTTTAGCTAGTTCCACCCTTGGAAGCTTAGAAGCTTTTTGAAACAATGCCTCACTAGATATTACTATTCCTGGAGATATAACTCCACCTATATAATCTCCCTTTTCAGATATACTGCAAAATGTAGTAGCAGTTCCAAAGTCTACTATAATAATAGGTCCTCCAAACTTTTCATATGCTGCAACTGCATTTACTATTCTATCTGCCCCAACTTCTTTAGGATTATCATATTTTATATTTATACCAGTCTTTACACCTGGCCCTATTATTATTGGATCTTTTTTGAAATATCTTGAGCTCATAGTTTCTAGTGCATACATTATGGTAGGAACTACTGAAGATATTACTATACTTTCTATTTCACTCATATTTAAGTTTTCATATTCGAATAACTGTTTTATTAACACTCCGTACTCATCTGAGGTTTTGTTTCTATCAGTAGATATTCTCCATGCTTTTAATATTTTTTTTCCTTTATATACTCCTAAGACTATATTAGTATTTCCTACATCACATACTAGTATCATGTTCTTACACCTCTTTAAACTTGTTATGATAAATAAAAAATTTATCTAACTTAGTAATTTTTCATCAAAATTATTCTATTGTTTGTATTATATATCATTACTTAAAATCGCTTTCTAATCCCTACTACTACACTTGTAACTATAAGTATAGCTATTATCATTTCTGGAATTCCATTTGCAAGTCCTATTCCTAGTATTACTTTTCCTACAGCTTCTGTGTCTTTACCCAGCTTTTCTACATACCATTTTCCATAAAGAAGATATATAGATCCTAATACTCCTATAGTATTAGTTAGAGTTCCTACCATAGCAGATATGATTATTTCTAACGACTGCTCTTTAGCTTTCTTAAATGAATAAGCTCCAATTATAACAGTACATATAACTAAAATTGCACTTAAAATTATACTCCAAATACTTGTATTTCCTAAACTATATTGGCCTATTTGAGTGACTAAACTATTTATTAAGTATATTATAGAAGAAATCCATACTATTGATAGTAAAATAATAGATGGTTTCTTTCCTACTTTCTTTATAAGTATATATGTGTAGTAAGAAGTAATACCTATAAGAACTCTTGGTAATACTGATACTATTGGATTATATAGCACTGGTGAAATAACTGTTGGTGCTGTGATAGCCCTTATAATACTAAATATCCCAAATATAAGTCCAACCATGGCTCCTACAAATGGTCCTTCTATTATAGCTCCTATTATTACTGGTATATGCATTATTGTAGCATTCGTTGGTCCTACTGGAATAAGTCCTATGGGTGTCATCCCTAGAATGGCTGATATTCCTCCTAAAATACCTATAATCGTTAACTTTCTTACCGAAATTAAACTCTTTTTACTCATAATTCTCCTCCTGCTCTAGTTCCTATTTTCAGGATACTAGTCATTTATTTTATTAGATTAGTCATATAGTTTTTTCGAAGTGGTCTAGGTCTATATAGCTACTAGCTACCTCTCTGTATAACCAACTTACATTTTAACAATTTAGTATTATGTGTGCAAGAGCTTTATTTTTTTAACTATACATATCCTTTTTCACCTCTTACTGACACTTCACCTGATATTAACTTAGTTATGTTTCCATCTTCATCCTTTACTAAAAGTTCTCCGTCATCTGTTAGTCCCACTGCTACCCTTTCTAATTCTTGATTTTTTTGTATTACGCGAACTTTTTTTCCTATAAGGATAGATTTCTCTCTACATATGTTTATAGCTTCTTCAATATTATTTTTTATAGTCATTTCTTCATAGAAATATTCAAAGTTATTTAAAATCTTTCCAACTAATGCTTTTCTATTAATCGTTTTTCCTAATTCTCTTTTTAGTGATGTTGCTTTTTCCTTAACTTCATCTGGAAACTCATCATCTTCTATGTTTACATTTACTCCTATTCCGATAACTAGATAATTTATTTTCATCATTTCTCCGCTCATTTCAGTAAGTATTCCGCATACTTTTTTGCCATTAAGTATGATATCATTAGGCCATTTTATACTTACTTCTATTTCCATCTCTTTCATTGCTCTATAAACTGATGCAGCTGTTATCTGAGTAATTTTAGATGCATCCATAGGTTCTATATCCGGTCTTACTACGATACTCATCCATATGCCCTTTCCTTTTGGGGATGTCCAATTTTTACCTAGTCTACCTCTTCCCTGTATCTGCTCTTCTGCTATTACTACTGTTCCTTCTTCATTTCCTTTAGAAGCTATATTTTTGGCTTCATTGTTAGTAGAATCTATACTGTCATAATATAAAATATTTCTACCTATATATTTAGTTTTTAAATATTCTTTTACCTCTTCTTCACTTAATACATCTGGGCTAGATAATAGTCTATGTCCTTTTCTAGTTATTGACTCTATACTATATCCTTCTTCTTTTAATATATTTATATACTTCCATATAGCCGTTCGACTTACATTTAATTTATTACTTAGATCTTGTCCAGATACAAATTCTCCTCTCTTTTCTTTTAAGACTTTTAGTATCTTTTCTCTCATTTTTATCCCCTTTCTGCTTTTGATATTATAAGTATACCTCAATTTTTATCTATCTAATTAAAAAAAGGCTGAACTAGTCAGCCTTTTTTTAGTTATGCTATTGTGAATATTTCTTCAAATTCTTTAGCATCTAATGTCTCTTTTTCTAATAATGCTTCTGCTACTTTATGAAGTTTATCTAAGTTTTCGCTTAGTAAATTCTCTACAGCTTCATATGCTTTATCTATTATTGATCTCATTTCTTTATCTATAGCCGCTGCAACTTCTTCACTATAGTTTCTACTTCTAGCTAGATCTCTTCCTATGAATACCTCATCATCATCTGCACCATAAGTCATAGATCCTAATGCATCACTCATTCCATAGTGTGTTACCATACTTCTAGCTATATTTGTAGCTCTTTCTAGATCATTTTGTGCTCCTGTACTTATATCTCCTAGAACTAATTTCTCTGCTACTCTTCCACCTAATAGTTCTACTAACTTAATTTCCATATCTGTTTTAGTCATATAGCTTCTATCTTCTTCAGGTAGATTCATAGTAAACCCACCAGCTCTACCTCTTGGTATTATAGTTACCATATGAACTGGATCTGATCCTTGAGTTAATCTTGAGGCTACTGCATGCCCTGCCTCATGATAAGCTGTAAGCTTTCTTTCCTTTTCACTTACTACCTTACTTTTCTTCTCAGGTCCAGCTACTACTTTAGTAGAAGCCTCTTCAACCAATCTCATTGGTATTTCTTTTAAGTTTTCTCTAGCAGCTAGTAAAGCTGCTTCATTTACTAAGTTCTCTAAATCTGCTGGAGTAAATCCTGGTGTTCTTTTCGCCACTATTTTTAAGTCTACATCTTCCTCTAGTGGTTTAGTTTTTGTATGAACTCTTAATATAGCTTCTCTACCTTTTATATCTGGTACTCCAACATAGACCTGTCTATCAAATCTACCAGGTCTTAATAATGCAGGGTCAAGTATATCTGGCCTATTTGTTGCTGCAATCATGATAATACCTTCATTCTCACCAAACCCATCCATCTCAACTAAAAGTTGATTTAGAGTCTGTTCTCTCTCATCATGACCTCCACCAACACCTGCTCCTCTTTTTCTACCTACGGCATCTATCTCATCTATAAATATTATACATGGTGCATTTTTCTTAGCTTGCTCAAATAAGTCTCTTACACGAGAAGCCCCAACACCAACAAACATCTCAACAAAGTCAGAACCACTTATACTGAAGAACGGTACTCCTGCCTCTCCTGCAACTGCTCTAGTTAGATAAGTCTTACCAGTTCCCGGAGGTCCAACCATTAATATTCCTTTTGGTATCCTAGCACCTAAATCTATATATTTCCTTGGTTCTTTAAGGAAGTCCACTATTTCTCTTAACTCTTCTTTCTCTTCTTCTAGTCCTGCAACATCCTCAAATGTAATCTTTTTGCTTTGATCGTTAATCATTTTGGCTTTACTCTTTCCAAATGACATTACACGATTTCCACCGCCTTGAGACTGCTGCATAAACACAAACCATATAACTGCAAATACTAATATTAAAAATATATTAGGTAAGAATTGAAGAAACCATGAAGTTTCTTGTTCTTTATCTCCTGCTACTTCTTTTATCTTATTTTGATCTATAGGTCCCTTTAAATAGTCTTCATAGAATTTATCTGAACTTGTAGGTAATATTAGACTGAATTGTGTATCGTCTTTTAATTTACCTTTTACAGTACGATCTTCTACAATGGTAATGCTCTCTACATTATTTGCCTTTATTTCTTTTATTAATTGTGTATAACCTATAGCTTTAGGCTGATTCATATCTTTAGAAAATGTAGTTACTAAAAATATTAAAAGTATAAATATAAGCAAATAAAAGCTTATACCTCTAAAGAATTTCCTCAACTATAGTCCTCCTTTCATATATATTGATATTTATTATAGCATATTTATTATTTATATGCTTCTTCTTTCAATATATATATCTCATCTAAATTTCTATAACTTTCACTATAATCTAATCCATATCCTACTATAAATTCATCCGGAATATCAAATCCTTTATAATTCATTTTAACATCAACTTTTCTTCTCTCAGGCTTATCTAAAAGTGCACATACTCCTACACTATTAGCTCCTCTAGACTTTAAGTTTCCTATTAGATAACTAAGAGTAAGTCCCGTATCTATAATATCTTCTACTACTAAAATATCTTTTCCCTCTATCGTAGAGTCTAAATCCTTTAATATCCTTACTACTCCAGAAGATGTTGTAGAAGTACCATAACTAGATACTGCCATGAAGTCCACTTTTACTGGTATATCTATATTTCTAATTAAATCTGCTAAAAATACAAATGCACCTTTTAGAACTCCTATTAAAACTAAGTTCTTTCCTTTATAATCTTGTGATATTTGTCTTCCTAATTCTTTTACTTTGTCTTGTATTTCTTCTTTTGTTATAAGTACTTGTTTAATGTCTTCTTTCATATTTTCCTCCTTATGTCTTATTTCTTCTTATGTTTTTACTGGATGTATTCTAAAACTAATATATTTTTAGTGTTAGAGGTAATTTTATAGTTTTCACTAATTCTTAATCCTACTATCCATAGTATATCTTCTTCATCAACTACCAAAGGTATCGTATTTCTATAGTCTCTTGGTACTTTTTCATCTATAAAAAAATCCTTCAGTTTCTTGTTTCCTTTCATTCCTATAGGTCTAAACTTATCTCCATCTATCCTATTTCTTATATAAAGATTATCCTTAACTTTATCATAGTCAAAGTACTTTATGAAGTCATTATTTTCATCTATTTTTATGCTAGAGACAGAAGTCACTTTAGATTTTATACTACTACCCAATTCTAATATATTTATAGTACTATTCACATCTAATTTATAATTATATCTTATATCCTCAACTTTTTCACTTTTTTCTATAATTAAATTATTATAACTTATTTTAACTACTATATTGTTAATAATGTTTATTTTCTTTCCTGTAATTTTAGAACTAACTAAATTTAGTATATCTTTAATATGTTTTTCTTCTAAACCTTTTATACTGCCATGAATCCTTTCGATTGCATATCTTATAACTCTAGTTTTTATAGATTGATGTAATGAGTGAAGTTTTTCTATATTTAAGTGTATCTTAGACTTATCTTCTTTTTCTAATATTTCCCTATATCTATCTTCAGTATACTCTTGCAAGAAATCACTATCATTTTTCATTATCGTAGAAGTTCTAGAAAGTGTATCTATAATACCTTTGTTAAATGTCTTTTGTATATAGGGGATTAGCTCTAATCTCACTTTATTTCTTCCATATATCGGTTGAAAGTTAGTTTTATCTATTCTAGGGATAATTCCGTTATCATCACAATATTTTTCTATATAAATTCTATCTATGTCGAGTAGTGGTCTTATTATATCTCCATTTTTATACTCCATACCTCTTAACCCATCTATACCTGTACCTCTTATGAATCTCATAATAAGAGTTTCTGCTTGATCATTTTTATTATGAGCAACTGCTATTTTTCCTCCACCCAATTTTTTAATACTTTTTCTAAAAAAAGAGTATCTTATTTCTCTACCTGCTTCTTCACTAGTAAGTTTATGCTTCTTAGCATATTCATCCATATTAGTTTTGTGAGAATAAAATGGAACATTTAGATTTTTACAGATATTCTTTACATAGTCCTCGTCGCCGTCTGATTCTGATCCTCTTACACCATGATTTATATGAGCTACATGT
The DNA here is from genome assembly GCF_000299355.1 of Gottschalkia acidurici 9a. Taxonomy (NCBI): domain Bacteria; kingdom Bacillati; phylum Bacillota; class Tissierellia; order Tissierellales; family Gottschalkiaceae; genus Gottschalkia; species Gottschalkia acidurici. Next base: position 2,485,905 of record NC_018664.1, read on the forward strand.
ATACTAAAATTTAATTCAGCCTTTAAGCTTTCTAGCACATATAAAAGTGTCATAGAGTCGTGTCCTCCAGACACTCCTATGACAATATTATCATCTTTATCTAATAGTCTATGATTAATTATTGTATTCTTTACTATTTCCCTCATTATTGTTCACATCCATTTTTACTCTCTTGCTTTCTAGTTTTATTCTATATATAGTGCTTAATTTCCTTTATTTAAAGTTTATAAATTTTTCGCGCATATTATTAAGACAATCCCAAATAGAAAAATACTTCCTTTAAAAAATATATCTATAAAGTCTATACTCGTTTTAGCATTTAGTTTATCTTTATTGTAAACTAGTTGTTTTAATTTCAGTATATATTCATCTGTGTCATTAAGTCTACCATAAAGTCCATTTATTATTATTCTTTTAAATTTACTATCCAAAGAGAGTTTATTTAAATTTTCTACAATGTCTTTTATACTCTCGATCATAGGAGAAAACTCTTTTCTCAAGATCATAGAAGTCATTAGCATATTAACACTAAAAATCATGCTTGTACTATAATCGTGTTTTAATTTTATCCCCCAAGATGCAATGCTATATGTTGGAGTATATTCTTTTATTCCAAACTCTTTATCTATTAAACCTCCAAAGTCTACTAAGTATATTTTCCTATTATTTTTATCTATCATAATATTTTCTAACTTTATATCACTATAAATATACCCTAGTTCATAAATCTTTTTCAAGTTTTTTAGAATTATAATACATATTCCTAAAATATCTTTCAAATTTATATTTGTTTTAGTCATAATTTGCTTTAAATTATATCCATAAATATAATCCATAATAAAAAAATGAAATGTCTTCCTATATCTTTTATAATCATCTATTTCATATACACTAGGTACTATACCTATAGTCTTACATTTTTTCATGTTTTCAAATTCTCTAGTTATAGAGTTTATATCGTCACTTATTTTTAAACCTTTTACATTTCCTAACTTATCTCTAACTTTATATACGTAGCCAATACCACCCTGACCTAGCTTTTCTAGTATTAAATATTCATTATTATTCCACTTGCCTTTTATAGTTTCTCCTACATAAAACATAGATTGAGCTCCTTTTGTATATTATAAAAAAATTTGAAAAAGGCTGTTAATTTACAGCCTTAAACAATACTACTTTGCAATATTCCTTCTTCAAATTCATCTATATTATATTCTATATCTTCTGTAAGAAGCTCTATAGCACCTTTTAGAGCAGTTCCAGTAGGTGTTTGTCCTCCTATTTGTATCTTTTGTAATCCTTTCTCTAAGTCTATTATGTTTTCAGTAAACCCACATAGAACTTTGTATGCTTCTGCTTTACTGTAAGGATACCCTATTACCGAAATCTCCGTTTTTCCTTTTCTACTATTTAGGATTCTAAGTAAGTTTAGTACACTACTTTTAGCTATATCTATTTTATCTTTCATACTTCCGCTGCAATCTATAACTACACAGCATTCTATATTTACTTCATCACCCAATTTATCTATAAGATCAGTTATTTTTTTTCTTGAGCTTGGATGCATTTCTTCCAATTCAGTTCCTACTATATTTTTTAATTCTTTATTAACTGCTTCTTCTATAGTTTTGTAAACCGATTTCATGGTGACCATACTCATAGTTGTGTCTAGATCTTTTATATTTGTATGCTCCCATATTCCCCCTCCCGCTTCTGCTATGCTTTTTATCTCTGTAATAGATTCCTCTCTTTCTAAGTCACTAGTTATTCCTATCGTACTTATAGTAATACCTCTCTTATTACCGTCTTCAGAAACCTTTATAGGATTTAATCCTAAGTTAGATTCTCCATCTGTAACTAATACAATTTGCTTAAATTGAATTTCTTTAGTCAATTTAAATCATCTCCTGTCTTTATAGTTTACTATTATCATTATTGACAGAAGAAATGTTTATTAAACCCTTTTCCATACTTTCGTAACTAAAACAGTCATATCATCTCTTTTTGCATCTTTACTTATTTCTAAAGCCTCATCAATTATTTTATCTGCTAAAATCTGTGGGTTCAAAGTATCTATTTTCTGTATTATATCTGACATCCATTTTTCTTTATCATCAGTATGTTCATTAGCATCTAGAACTCCATCCGACACAGTTATTACAAAATCACCATCCTCTAGATCTTTCTCATATACTTGAAAATCAACATCTTTTAATATTCCTACTGGAAGTGTATGTGAATTTATAACTTCTACACTATTCTTTCTCTTTATAAACGTAGGTGCAGATCCAACCTTTATAAATTTAGTTTTTCCTCTATATAAATCTATTACTGACATATCTATAGTAGTTGACATTTCATCAGTAGACTTTAAAACTAATATAGAATTTATAGTTTTTAAAGCGAGTTCTTTATCAAATCCAGCCTCTAAAAACTTTTCTAAAAGAGATATTGTAATATTACTTTCCTGATTTGCCCTATGTCCTGTACCCATTCCATCACTTAGTGCCACATAATAGTTGTTCTTTCTTTCTCCAAAAGTATAACTATCACCAGATATATAGTTAAATCCTTCGTCTAGCCTACAAACTTTCGTAATAGCTCCAAATCTATTCCCTTTTAAAAGTTTTAGTTTTATGTTATCCCCCCCATATCTTGTGTTAGAGTAAAACTTATCTGTAGTTAATTCTAGACCTACTATGTCAGATACTAGTTTTGGTATACTCTTTACTTTGTGCATCTCACAATTTCCCGAAATCTCTAAGAAAATTTCAAAATCATTTTTTTCAGTTTCTGTTACTATGACTTCTAGTATATCTATACCCATGTTTCTTAAAGATGTATATACACTTTTCTCTACATCTTGCTTAAATCTTACATTTTCATATATCTGACTGGCTAAATCATCAATAATATTTGATATTCCTTCTAGTTGTTGAGAAACTAACTGTCTACTTTCTAAGATCTTATTTTCCCACTTGTAATCTAACTTATAAGCTTCAAATAGATAGTTTATCTTATTTACTATAACATCTGTTTTATTGCATCTTTTAGTAAATTCGTCTGACAGCATGCTTGTACTTATATTTCCATTTAGCTCCACTGTATTAGTCATTTCAAACATCAACTGATAAGTAATATAAAAATCCTCTTCCCAGCAAAACTTACATATAGCACAATTACTACATACGTCTTCTGCTAACTTATCTATTAATTTTGATATATCTTTTTGTTGAACTAATTTTTTCTTATCTGATACTTTTTCAAATGTAGTAGCTAGCTCCTGAAATACTTTTGATATCTCTGTTAACCTTTTATGTGTCATATCTCTTAATCTACTACTATATGCTTCTTCTATTTGTGTAGATTTTGACACACCTATTACTATATTACTATCAAATCTTTTTATTACTTTAGAAATAGTGAGAAATAATATTATTCCAGCTAATATTTCTTTTATCTTTAATATACTTTCTAAACTTCCGTCTATGTAAAAAGATATTATTACAGATCCGACTAAAAATCCTACACTACTTCCTATCTTACCTAAATCCCTAAATAATCCCGAAAGTAATCCAGCAACTCCATATACCGATATAACTAGTGGTAGGTTGCTCTGTGACATAGATGTTACTATTCCTATAGTTATACCTACAGTAGCTCCCACTGACGCCCCTTTATTATAAGCAAACATAGATACCAATGTTATTCCTACTATGTTTTTAATAGCTAGTCCATATATAGATATTTCTTGTAGACCAGATATGCTTAGAGCTAACATTATTGCTCCACATATTATTTCTTCATTAGTAAAAACTCGACTGTAATCTTTTTGCATGGTTTTTATTCCATATGTGAAGATATATATAAGTGTGAAAATTATAATACCTTCAAATAAAGTCATTATTATATCGTACAAGTAATAGTCACTTATAATAATGTATGATCCTTTAATAATTATGAAAAATGCAACTGTAGTTATTGCTACATTTACTATATCCTTCTGCTTTTCTTTTTTAAATAGTCCACTTATTAAGTATGTTACCCATATAGTTGCTATATACGGTATGGAATGTTTACCATGTACACTTATTATACCTATTGATGATGCAAGTGGTATTAGTATGTTTCTATTACATTTAACTGTGTAGGCTACTATGAATGATATTCCAAATGGAGTTAACTCATCCATTATTGTAGCTCTCGATATCAGTAGCGATAGTATTGTAGTAAATATGTCCGCTGCTTTTATATTAGTAATAAATTTAAAAATTGCAGACTCCTGATGCTTTGACTCTATTGTTCCAATTTTACTAAACATATATAAGACCTCCTCGTATTTATCTGTTGATGTAATCTTAGCAAAGGAGGTCTAAAATGTTTGTCAATCTTAGTTGATAAGATTTTTAGCATTTTTGACATAAAACTATATTGTACTTTGTTTTTTATGATATTTTTTATTTGAAGTTAAGTTTTACTTTTACTCCAATATCTTAATTTAAAGTTCGCTATTTGTGTATTTAGACATCTTCGACATATTCTAATTATTGAATCCTAAAGTTTAGTTATAAGTATCTTTATGTATATCTTTGTAATAGCTATTGTAAGGCCGATGTTTGCCATCATTAATGTTAATGTTTAATCTCTTTTATCTTTTTCTTTTAATAAAATCTTTTTACATTTATTTTTAAAAATTATCATAGAAAAGTTCTAAAAGAAGCCTCTATATCTTTACTTTAGTATAATATAAGTATAATCTTTAAATGACCTTACATTTAAGTATATTTTTGTCGGTAAAAAAGTACATAAAAAAACTGGGATTAACCCAGTTATAAATTTTATGCTCTATAGTTTCTTTGTGAGTAGCCTCCGCCACCTCTTCTTGTATCTTTCTTTTTAAGCTGTTCTTGCTTTTCACTACTATCTTTTAAAAACTTAGCAACTTTATCTTCAAAAGACATTGACTTTACCTTGTCATCAGGTTTATTGAAATCAACCTGTGCTGGATTTGATGATGTCTTTTTTGGTTGTACTTGTCTTATAGATAAGCTTATTTTACCCTCATTAGTTATAGACAGTACTTTAACTTTTACTTTTTGGTCTCTCTTTAAGTAGTCACTTACGTTATTAACATAATCGTGTGATATCTCTGAAATATGAACTAATCCTGTTTTTCCTTCTGGTAGTTGAACGAATGCTCCAAAGTTAGTTATTCCTGATATAGTACCTTCAACTACATTTCCTACTAGAACGGGCATAAATTAAATACTCCTCCTTTAAAGATATATCGCTTTCAAACTTACTTAAGTATATATTATAACTATGAATATGTCAATCTGTAAAAGACTCTTCTTTATGTTTATTTCTATCTATATATATCATTTCATTAGGTTTTACCATTTTTAACTCTTCTCTTGCAATTTTTTCTATGTATTCTACTGAATCTGTCTTTTTAACTTTGTCTTCTAATTCTTTTTTCTGACTACTTAATTGCTTCAATTTTTCTTCTGATTGTGCTTTCTCTAAGTTCAATTTTTTTATGCTCATTTCTTGTTTTATAAAAGTAAAAATTACGTATAAAGATATTACTATGAGTACTATATGAAATAATGTTACTTTTCTTTTTTTATCTTTTGTTTTATTCAACATATATATCTCCCTTTTACTACTTTAGCCTTATTTTTATACTTTCTACAGTAGAATTTAAATTCCTTCCAACAATTATTTCCTTTACTTTTTCTTCAATATTGTTCTTACGCTCTTTTTTATATTATCATAAAATATAGAAGGAAGTTTAAAATATTTTTTTATCTTTGCATAGTATATTTGCAATTTGCTTATGGCTCCTTTTAGCGGTGTGATTATAAGTTTAAATATACTACTTATTTTTGTTATGAAGAAGCTTAATATTCTTGATATAAATTTTATTACTACTTTACTTAACAATCTATTATATAGTACAGCTCCTAGTATGAATCCAAGAAAAATAAATCCCCTTAACTCACCCCAGTTTATATGTGTTAAAATTGAAATTACAATAGCGGAAAGTATTATCCAAAATATTAAGTCCTCTATAAAAGTCTTTACTTTCTTAGGTCTAGAGTAATATCTAAATATTCTGTACAAATCGTATATAAAACCCATTACTATCCCACCATAAAGTGTAGCAAGAAACATATAACTTTGACTCTGGATCGATGTATCCATATAGTTCACCTCTGTCTTACTTAAACATCTTTCCTAAAAAACCTCCACCTTTTCCCCCTGTGGCTTCTTTGTTAATATAGGTTATACTGTTAATAGTTCCATCTATAATTACGTTGCCATCCTCCAAGTTTAACTTACTAATATTTAAGTCTTCACCTTTAATCGTAATCCCACCTCTTACAGTTCCTAAAGATATAGTATTTTCGTTGAAATTATCGACTTGCTCTACTCCAGATATACTTAGCTTAGATCTGTCTTCTAATATTATATTTTGACCTAAATTTGCTAAATCATCATTCATTATGTATAACCCCCTAGCATGATCTCTTTTTACTCTATACGTTTAGTTTAATATATGAGTCTACATATGCTTTTATGATAGTAAAAAGTAAAAATGGCCTACCTTATTTACTTAATGGTAGACCATTTTACTTTTTATATTATAGTGTTTTATATAAGTCCGTTGCTTTATCTTTTGGAACATGTTCTAGAAGTTCAAGTACTTCCACTTTCACTGTATTATTTCCAAAATTAAGCTCGATAGTATCTCCTATCTTTAGTTCAGTTCCTGGCTTTGCTTCTTTTCCATTAACTAAAACTCTTCCCTGTTCACAAGCTTCTTTTGCTACTGTTCTTCTTTTTATGATTCTTGCATTTTTAAGAAACTTATCTATTCTCATAAAATCACCTCTAACTTATACACTTTTGATTCTATAAAAAAATCAGGTCTATGACCTGATTTTTTATTACTTATTAACTGCTTCTTTTAATGTTTTTCCAGCTTTAAATACTGGTGCTAGTGATGCAGGTATTTTTATTATTTCTTCTGGGTTTCTTGGATTTCTTCCTTCTCTAGCTTTTCTTTCTCTAACTTCAAAAGTTCCAAATCCGACTAATTGAACTTTATCACCAGATGATAATGCTTCCTCTATAGTTTTCATGAAAGCATTTAATGCACTTTCTGCATCCTTTTTAGTTAAGTCACTTTTTTCTGCTATACTAGCTACTAATTCAGCTTTATTCACAATATAACCTCCTTGATTTTCAATAAAAAAAGTACGTATTTAGAATAATTCTATCTTTCTAAATAAAACCCTTCTTTGAATAATCTTTTTTTATGTTTTTTTAATTTTCATTTTCTTTTGCTTGCTTCCATAGTTTATCCATTTCTTCTAAAGTCATGTTTTTTATATCTTTTCCTTGATTTATACTTTCAGTTTCTATAAACTCAAATCTTTTTATAAATTTATTTATAGTTTTATTAACTGCATTTTCAGGGTTAACGTTAACAAACCTACATACATTAACTATAGAAAAGATAAGATCTCCTATTTCATTTTCAAGCCTTTCTTTGTTACTTGTGTTGAGCTCTTCTTTAACTTCATTAAGCTCTTCTTCAAGTTTTTCTAGTGCACCTGAAACATCTTCCCAGTCAAATCCAACATCAGCTGCTCTTTTTTGTACTTTATAGCTTTTCATTAATGCTGGTAACCCTTTAGGAATACTTTTAATTCTCTCAGTATATGTTGTCATATTTTTTTCTTTAGCTTTGATGTCATTCCAATCATATACAACTTCTTGTGAGCTTTTTGCTCTAAAATCTGTAAATACATGTGGATGTCTTCTTATAAGTTTTTCACATATACTAGTTGTGACGTCCATAATTGTAAAATACCCTTCTTCTTTTCCTATCTGACTATGAAATATAATTTGAAGAAGTAAATCCCCTAATTCTTCAGTAATTCCATCTATATCATCATTGTCTATTGCATCTACTACTTCATAGGCTTCTTCTATTACATAAGGTCTTAAAGAAGTATGTGTTTGTTCAGCATCCCAAGAACATCCATCCTTACTTCTTAATATTTCCATTATAGCCATCAAATTATACATATCATATTTAACTCTTTTATCTTTATCCATTTTAGGTATGTAGATGCTAGTTAAATAATCTATCCATTCTATCCTGTCTATTTCATATAGTGGTACTTTTACTTTTATTTCTTGTCCTTTTATTCCCGCTGACTTTATGACATATACCTCGTATTCATCTCCATATATGTCTATGAGTTCAAGCTTCAGCTCAGATGCCCTCACTCTATTATACACTTGAGTTATTAGGTTGTCAGTATTTATATCTACACTTTGATGAAGAATATCAAGTCCATCTATAATTTTAAGTCCATCGACAGGATCTGAGCCCACTGATAGTATAACAGGTTCTATGAAACTTAGTCCAGCTATTATTTCTAATTCTATTTCACCTTGCTCTTGTTTCTCTATAAGTAAACTAACTGTTTTCTCAGCAACTAATGGATGACCAGGTACACAGTAATTAATAATACCATACTTTTCTGACATTTGTATTAAATTTTTTGAAATTAATTCATAAACTTTATCAAAATCTTCTTCTTCATCATATACATGGTCGTATGATGTATATTCTATCTGCTTTTTCTTCAAATATTCTATCGTAGGATGTTTTTCAGTTCTTAGAAAAACTTTATTTCCATCACATATCTTTTCTACGGCTTCTATAGTAAGGGATCCTATGTCTCCAGGTCCTAATCCTATTATTACTATTTTTCTCATAGTTTATTCCTCCATATGTTTTTTAAAATAAGCTAGGAATAATCCTAGCTTATTAATTTCTTAATAATCCTATGCTTTTTAATTTTTTAGCTATTATTTTTCCTTTTGGAAGCATCTCAAAGTCTTCTGATGTAATAGCACCCATAAGTAGTAACGATATTCCATAAACTACTGCTCCTATACCAATCGAAACTAGTGTAGCTAATTTGCTTCCCATAATCATAGCTCCATAAACGTAAGCTATCTTAACTACAACTCCCATAATAACACCTGATATAACTGGTCTTAAAATTGTATTTGTAAGACTAATACCTACACCAGTATATTTTTTAACATCGTAATAATTTAATGCTGAAGCTACAAAATATGTAACTACTGTGCTTATAGCCGCTCCTTTAGCTTCTATAGATGGTATCCTTACTAGTGTATATGTCAGTACAACTTTTATTACTGCACCTATTGCAAGATTCTTAACTGGCTTCATTGGCTTTCCTATACCTTGTAGTATAGCTGTAAGCGATTGAACTAACGTTAAAAATATTATACTTATAGATAATATGGCTAAAAGTTCACTTGTTCCTGCTTTCTCTGCAGCTGTTTTACTAAAGTATAGTAGGTCTATTATAGGATGTGCTAGTACAAGTAATCCTATTGCACATGGTAAACCTATAAGTAAGGTCATTCTTATACCTGAGTTAGTAGTATTCTTTATACTTCTATAATCTTTTCTTGTAAATGCATCAGATATAGATGGAACCAAACTCATTGCCATCGCTACTGATAATACCTGTGGAAGATTTATTAGAGTCTGAGCATTACCAGAAAGCTGACCAAGTCTTGCAGATGCCTGTGCTTCTGTATATCCTATTTGTTGTAATATTTTACTTATTAAAACAGTATCTACTTGATTTATAATTGGTACTATAGATGCACCTATCGTTATAGGTATAGCTATATATAGAATATCTTTAATTATTTTAGATACATCTTCTTCCTCAAATCCCTGTGTACTATTTATTTCTGTTGTAATTGCTTTTCTATTTCTAAAATATATAAGTATAATCACTAATGTTCCTGCTATTGCTCCTGCTGAAGATCCAAATGATGCACCTCCTGCGGCAATAGGCAGTCCTTTCCCAAGTAAAACATATGCTAGTGACAGTGAAATTCCAGCCCTAAATAGTTGTTCTATTAATTGTGATATTGCTGTTGGCACCATATCTTGCATACCTTGAAAATATCCTCTAAAAGCTGACATTATAGGTACAAATAAGAGTGCAGGTACTAGCGCTATAAGTGAATAATATGAATTTGAGATATCCATAAAATCTAGTATAGTTCTTGCTCCAAATAGTACTACTAATGCTGAAAGTATACCAGCTATTAAAAATCCTATAAATGATACTTTAAATATCTTATGTGCTCCTTTGTAGTTACCATGAGCTCTTTTCTCTGCTATCAATTTAGAAGTAGCTGTAGGAAATCCTGAAGTAGATACAGCTACTAGCAGTATATATAATTGGTATCCTACTTGATAATATCCCATACCCTCATCTGGCATTATGTTCGTTAATGGAATTCTATAGAATGCTCCTATAATCTTAATTAGTATTCCTGCAATAGCAAGAACAGCAGCACCCTTTAAAAAATTATTTTTACTCAACTTTTTCCCCCCCAAAAGGATATTTGATTTATTTCACTAGTATTATATTATACTACATAAAAAAAAAATAAGTCTACTATTTATTAAAGTAGACTTATTTTTATAGGTATTATGTTAATCTTCCATTTGTTTAGATAAGAATCCTGCTGCTGTTTGTGCAACTTTTATTTCTATTTCTCCTACTTTATCTTCTGGTTCTTTAGAAAGTAAAGTCACTGATCCTATAGGATCTCCTTGAGCTACTATTGGCACTATTAACTGTGTTGTATATATTTCTGGATCCATTTCATCAATCGATATTCTTATTAACGACTTACCTTCACTTGTAGAGTAGATTTCTCTATCTTCTATTATTTTTTCTAGTTCTGGACTAATTCTCTTATCTAAGTATTCCTTTCTAGATCCTCCGGAAATAGCTACTATACTATCTCTATCAGATATTATACATATAAACCCAATATTCTCATATAATGCTTCTGCATACTCTGCTGCAAATTCATTTAACTCATTTATTGGAGAATATTTTTTTAATATTATTTCACCTTCTCTATCTGTAAATATCTCCAAAGGATCTCCTTCTCTAATTCTTAATGTACGTCTAATTTCTTTTGGAATAACAACTCTACCTAAATCATCTATTCTTCTTACTATTCCTGTTGCTTTCAATTTTGTACCCTCCTTAATGTCATTACTTTATTATCTTACTTTTTTGATTATTTTATTCACAAATGGAATTTTATAAATTACTTTGAATTTATCTAATCTTAGTTTTAACATCTTTTTCTTTATTAATTCAAAAAAATAAAAAGATTGGAAAGTATTAATTTTTTAATTAATTCTTTTCCAATCTTTTTGCTCTCTATTAAGGAGATTACCTTGAACTTACTATTATTTATTTTCTTCCTTAGTTTTTTCTTTAGTGTCTTTTGTATTATCTGTAGTGTTATCTTTTGTTTCTTTAGATTTTTCTGTATCCTTAGATTCTTTAGATTTTTCTGTATCTTTTGTTTCTTTTGCTTTATCTTTTTCGTCTTTACTATCTTTCTCTACATTTTTTGTATTTTCCATATATAATTTTATTTTAGACTCTTCTTTAAGAGATTTTATTTTCTCATCAAATTTGTTATTTTCTAAGTCTGCTTTTACTTGATCTTTTACTTGATCTAACTTATCTTTTTTATCTGTAACTTTAATTACATGGTAGCCATGTTCAGTTTTTACTGGCTCACTTATTTCGCCCACTTTTAAAGCAAATGCTGCTTTTTCAAATTCTGGAATCATTTGTCCTTTTCCAAAGTATCCTAGAGATCCCTTTCTTTCAGCTGCTCCTGGCTCTATTGATTTTTTAGCCAACTCCCCAAAGTCAGCTCCCTCTTTAAGTTGCTTTATTATTTCTTTAGCCTCTTCTTCTTTCTCTACCAATATGTGACTTGCTTCAATAGTTGTATATTTGTCTTTATTTTTATCAAAGTAATCTTTTACATCTTTGTCTGATATTTTTAAATCCTTTAAATATTTCTCTCTATATTTTTCGAAAGTCAGTTGCTTCTTTGTTCTATCTTTAAAATAATCTTCTGTCATACCATTAGCTTCTAAAAACTTTTTAAAACCTTCTTCTCCACCAGTTAGTTGTTTAAAGCTATCTACCTGTTTATTAACTTCATCTTCTGTTATATTTATCTTTTCTTTTTCAGCTTCTTGCATTATTACTTCTTCTGTTACAAGAGCATCCATTATATATTCTTTAAAAGCCTCTCCCATAGTCTTTCCATCTGAAGAACTTTGAGATAATACATCAGAACCATATTGAGCTTCATATCTTTTCTTCTCAGCCTTATATGTTTTGTCGAACTCTACCAAAGAAATTGTTTTTCCATTTACTTTAGCTACTGTGTCTGCACTTGCCCCACATCCAGTTAGAATCATTGTACTAAGAAGTACCGTTGAAGTTGCTACTATAAGTTTTTTGTTTATCCTTTTTAACAAGTATATCCTCTCCCTTTATGTTAGTTAGTTGCTTATTCAGTATAATCTGTTTTTATTTACTTGCATTTATAAAACTACTAATTTTTCCTGCTACATCCTCTAGTTCACTCAATATATCCTCTTGACTGTTACCCTTAAGCTTATATTTTATACTAGGATTCCTAGATATATCAAATTGAATATTTGAACCAAATCTACTTAAAAGTTCATTCATAAGATCTAGTGTAATATATTTATCTTCTATAAACTCTATTTTAACTAATTTATCTATTTGTTTTATTGAAGATATCTTAGCTCTTGAGCATAACGATTTTATATAGGATATATTTATTAGATTTACAACTTGTTTTGGAACATCTCCAAATCTATCTATTATTTCTTCTAGTATATCAGAATAATCACTTTTATTTTCGATTGCTGAAATTCTCTTATATACTTCAATTTTTTGATCTTCATTTCTAATATATCTATCCGGAATATATCCATCAACATTTAGCTCTATACTTGTTTCTACTTTTTCTTCTCGTTGTTCTCCTCTTAACCTCTTTATAGCCTCATCTAAATACTTAACGTATAAATCATATCCTATAGCAGCCATCTGACCATGTTGCTCTCCACCTAATAAGTTTCCAGCTCCCCTAATCTCTAAGTCTCTCATAGCTATTTTAAATCCTGAACCAAATTCAGTAAACTCTTTTATAGCTCTTAATCTTTTTTCTGCAACTTCCGTTAGAACCTTGTCTTTTTCATACGTAAAGTAAGAAAAAGCAATTCTATTAGATCGTCCAACTCTTCCTCTTAGCTGATATAATTGGGATAGTCCCATTTTATCAGCATCATGTATTATTATAGTATTTACATTAGGTATATCTAAACCTGTCTCTATAATTGTAGTACATACTAATACATCATACTCTCCTTTTAAGAACTCTAACATAACTTTCTCAAGTTCTCTTTCACTCATCTGACCATGGGCTACTGTAATTCTAGCCTCAGGTACTAAGCGTTGTATCTTAGCACTAAATTCACTTATAGTCTGTACCCTATTGTAAAGTATATATATCTGACCATTCCTACTTAATTCTTTTACTATAGCATCTCTAAGCATCTGCTCATTATATTCAACCACATACGTTTGTATAGGGTATCTTTCTTCTGGAGGCTCCTCTAGTACACTCATGTCTCTAATCCCTATAAGTGACATATGAAGAGTTCTAGGTATAGGTGTTGCTGTTAACGTTAACACATCTACTGATTCTTTAAGTATTTTTATAGCTTCTTTATGCTTTACACCAAATCTTTGCTCTTCGTCTATTATTAATAGCCCTAAGTTGTTTAGTTTAACATCTTTTGATAGTATCCTATGAGTCCCCACTAAGATATCTAAATTTCCACTCTTTAAATCATTTATAATCTTTTTTTGTTGTCCAGCAGTTCTAAACCTACTTAACATTTCTACTTTAACAGGAAAGTCTGCAAATCTTTCTACTAGTGTATTATAGTGTTGCTGGGCTAGTATTGTCGTAGGAACTAGTATAGCTACTTGTTTTCCATCCATAACTGCTTTAAATGCTGCTCTGAGTGCAACTTCTGTTTTTCCATAACCCACATCTCCACAAAGAAGTCTATCCATAGGTTTTTCTGTTTCCATATCAGTTTTTATTTCTGATATACTTCTCAATTGATCATCTGTCTCCTGATAAGGAAACGCATCTTCAAACTGCTTTTGCCATGGGGTATCTTCACTAAACTTATAGCCCTTGATTGTATGTCTAGTAGCATATAGCTTTATTAAATCTTTCGCCATATCTTCTATTTGTTTTTTAACTTTAGTTTTAGTCTTAACCCAGTCTCCACTTCCAAGTTTGTTCACTTTAGGATCGCCTGAATCTGATCCTATATACTTCTGAATTAAGTTCATTTGATCTATAGGAACATATAGTCTATCTTCACCAGAATATTTTACTGTCATATAGTCCTTTTTTACACCTTGGACTTTTAACTGTTCAATCCCTAAATACTTCCCAATTCCATGTGACTCATGAACTACATGATCACCTATTTTTAGATCTGTAAACGATGATATTGGTGCTGCATCTTTTCTTGATTTAAATGTTTTTTTCTTTTTGTTAGTTCCAAAGATTTCTTTATCACTTATGATAGCAAGCTTTAACGCTGAATATTCAAATCCTCTACTTACGCTACCAGGAGTAATAAATACTTGACCTGATTTTATTTCTCTATCTCCATCTTCCACAAATGAACATTCTATTCCACTATCTTTCAAATCATGTAGTAGTCGTTTTCCTCTTTCTTCTACTCCACACAATATTATTACTTTATATCCTCTATATTTATAGTGGTTTAAGTCTTCTACTAGAATATCTAACTTATTGTGAAATGACTGCATACCCTTTACCCCAAAGTTTATTATTGCTTTAGGTTTAAATAAAGAAGTATTTTTCAATAGATTGGTTGAAGTTATGCAATTCTTTTTATTTATATCTTCTACTATTTCCTCTAGCGAGTAGTAAATATTTTGCTGTTTACTAAGAACTTCTCCTCTTTCAAATAAGTCCGTATATTTAACCATAAACTCACTTTTAAAGTCTTTCATACTTTCTTCGATTCTTTGAGGTTCATCTACTATTATAATTGCATCATCTTTAAAATAATTTATTAGGTTAGAAATATTTTCAGATATGTATGGTAGAACTATATCTAAGTTACTGATATTTAGTTTATTGTCTATTCTATCTATATAGTTGTTGAATTTTTCACTTAATTTTTCCTTAATTTCTTTTAATGATTTGTTTTTTTCTAGTTTCTTTAAAGATATATTTAAGTCTTCTTTTATATTTTCTATTATTTGTTCTATCTGATCATCTTCTATTAAAACCTCTTTAACTGGTGGAATATCTACTTCTTTTATATTATCTATAGATCTTTGAGTCTTTATATCAAAAGTTCTTATAGAGTCTACTTCTTCGTCAAATAATTCTACTCTAAATGGTATTTCCGAGTTTATAGGAAAGAAATCTATTATTCCACCTCTTATAGCAAATTGTCCTTTCCCCTCTATCATATCTACTCTTTCATATCCCTGTGCTATAAATTGGCTACCCAATGTCTCTAGTTCTACAATTTGTCCAAACTTTAATTTGCCAATGTATTTTCTTAATCCATCTGGGCTCATTATTTTATTTATAATAGCATTTATAGAAGATACTACTATTATATTTTCACCCTTACATAATCTATCTAAAACCTTTAATCTTTGATTAGATATATCATGACTAAAAGCATCCACATCATAAAAAACTATATCTCTTGAAGGAAATATCTCACTATTCTCTTTATCAAAGAAATTTAAATCCTCTGATATGGTTTTTGCCTTCAATTCATCATAAGTAATTATAAGTACTTGTCTATCTAAATGCTGATTTATACCATGAGATATATGAGATATATTTTCTCCAGATAAACCATGTAAAGCTATTGGTGAGTTATTCTTTTCTATTCCATCTATTATTTGACTATATGAGTTTAAGTTTTTTAAACTATCTATAAACATATTTTGAGTCAAAAAAATCAGCTCCTTAAATAAAAGAACAACCATAAGCTCAGGGTCTATCTCCTGAGCCTAAGGTTCTCCTTTATTAGCCATTATATTTATTCATTGAACTATCTATTCCTTCTTTTATAAGACACTCTATAGAATCAGCCGCTTTATTTAAGGCCTCATCCATTATAATTTGTTCTTCTTTATTAAATCTCCCTAGTACAAAGTCTGCTAAATCTCTACCCACTTCCGGTTTTCCTACTCCAATTTTAACCCTTGGGAAGTTATCTTTTTGAAGTAAGTATATTATCGACTTCATTCCATTATGACTTCCAGCACTACCTTTTGATCTTATTCTTAAAGCTCCAAGGCCTATATCTATATCATCTACAATCACTATTATATTTTCTACTGGAACTTTGAAAAAGTTAGATATTTCTAAAACAGATTCCCCACTTCTATTCATAAATGTTTGTGGCTTTACAAACATCACTTTTTCATTGCCTAGATTAACTTCTCCATATACTGATTTAAACTTTATTTTATTTATCTTAACATTGTGTCTATTTGCTAAAATATCTATAACATCAAATCCTACGTTATGTCTAGTTCCATCATATTTACTTCCAGGGTTACCTAGACCTACAACTACATACAAAAAATCAACTCCTCAATAGTAAGACTAGTTAAATAGTGTACTTACGGATTCGTTCTGATAAATTCTTTTTATAGCTTTTGCAAACATTGGTGCAACAGAAACAACATCAATTTGGTCTATTTGCTTTTCTTCTGATAGTGGAATAGTGTCTGTTACTACTAACTTTTCTATAACTGAATCTTTAATTCTTTCTATAGCTGGCCCAGATAATACTGCATGCGTACAACAAGCATAAACTTTCTTAGCTCCAAAATCTTGTAATACTTGTGCTGCTTTAGTCATTGATCCTGCTGTATCTATTATATCATCAACTATTATTGCATTTTTCCCTTCTATATCACCAATAACATTCATTACTTCTGAAACATTAGCTTTTGGTCTTCTTTTTTCTATTATTGCAATAGGTAAGTCTAATATACTAGCAAAGTTTCTAGCTCTTTGTACTCCCCCTACGTCTGGTGAAACTATTACTGTATCTTTATCTACCATCTTTTTAAAGTATTCAGCTAAAATTGGTCCTCCTAATAAATGATCTACTGGAATATCAAAATATCCTTGAAGCTGTGCAGCATGTAGATCCATACTTACAACTCTATCCGCTCCTGCTGCAGTTATTATATCTGCTACTAGTTTAGAAGTGATAGGATCTCTGGCTTTGGCTTTTCTATCTTGTCTTGCATATCCATAATAAGGAACAACTGCATTTATTCTGCCAGCTGATGCTCTTTTAAGTGCATCTATCATTATAAGTAATTCCATTAAGTTATCATTTGATGGTGGACAAGTTGGTTGAATTATAAAAACATCTACTCCTCTAACTGTTTCTCCGATATTTACTGATATTTCTCCATCACTAAACTTTCCTACTTCACTACTTCCCATTTCTATACCTAGCTCAGTACATATATTTTCTGCTAAATCCTTATTAGAGTTCCCCGCAAATATCTTTATGTTGTTTCCACTAATGTTCATTATATTTTCCTCCTGCTGCTTATTATTTATTTTTTTATTAAACCTTTTTTAGTTACCCAATTTTCTTTATTTTCCTGTCTAGATCTTGCTATTGCTAGACTGTATTCTTCTACATTATTAGTTATAGTCGAGCCTGCTGCAACATACGAATTCTCATTTATAATTACTGGTGATATTAAGTTTGAATTACATCCTATAAAAGTATTATCCTTAACTATAGTTTTATTTTTATCTTTTCCATTATAGTTTACAAATACTACTCCACATCCTATGTTTACATTTTTACCAACTTCTGAATCTCCTATATAAGATAAATGTGAGGCCTTAGAGTTATCACTTATTGTTGAATTCTTCACTTCTACGAAGTCACCTATTTTTACATTTCTACCTAAGTTACTATTAGGTCTTAGATTCGCAAAAGGTCCAATATGACAATCATCTTCTACTTTACTATCTACTATATTTGATATCTGTATCTCTACTTTATTTCCTATTTTGCTATTTTTTATTCTAGTATTTTGCCCTATTATGCAATCCTCACCTATTTCAGTATTTCCCTCTATAACTACTCCTGGATGTATTACAGTGTCTATTCCTATTTTAACATTTTTATCTATATAAGTACTCTCTGGATCTATAATTATAGCCCCTTCAAGCATTAATCTTTCATTTGTTCTCTTTCTCATTATTTTTTCAGCTTCTGCTAGCTGAACTTTTGAATTAATCCCTTGTATTTCACCACTATCTTCTATTTTATATCCACCTATTTTGAAATCTTCATTTCCTAGTATGTGTATTGCATCTGTAAGATAGTACTCTTTTTGTGCATTATTATTATCTATTTTTTCTAATGCCGTTTTTAATTCTTTACCTTTAAAGCAGTATATTCCTGAGTTTACTTCAGTTATTTTTCTTTGTTCTTCCGTAGCATCTTTTTCTTCAACTATTCCGCTTACATTTCCGTTATTATCTCTTATTATTCTTCCGTATCCTGTTGGATTACTAATTTCTGATGTTAAGACAGTAGCTCCAAATCCTCCATCTATATGAAATTTAGTAAATGCTTTTATAGTTTCACTAGTTATAAGTGGTGTATCTCCGCATAGCACTACAACAAAGCTATCATCTTCTATATGTTCTTTTGCTTGCATAACAGCATATCCTGTTCCGTACGGTAGTCCCTCTCCTACTTGTTGTTCTACAAATAAAACATCTTCATTGTCTATACTCTCTTTAACTATGTCTCCTTTATATCCTATGACTACTACGTTTTTATCTATATTTGCATCTTTAGCGCAGTCTATAACATGACTTAATAATGGCTTACCACAAACTTTATGGGCAACTTTAGGAAGTTTTGACTTCATCCTAGTACCTTCTCCGGCCGCCAATATTATGGAAAGAATCATTTATCGTTCACTCCCTCTTTAAATCAAAAAAATCTCTAAAATATAAATCATCAATATAAATATTAATCTAATACAGTAAAAAAACAAGTTTATACTTTATATTATATGCTATTTTCTACAGTTAGATAATACCATCTAAAAAATCCAAGTAAAAAAGGGTCTATTCGACCCTTAATTTTGCTCACTTAAAACTTTTTCATATTCTTTAAGTACAGCTTCTTCTATAATACTTCTCATTTCTTGCTTTATTGGATGAGCTATATCTCTAAACTCTCCATCTGTCATTTTTCTACTTGGCATAGCTACAAATAGTCCCTCTTGTCCCTCTATAACCTTTATGTCATGGACTACAAATGCATCGTCAAATGTAATTGAAATTATTGCCTTCATCTTTCCATCTTCAGTTATCTTTCTAACTCTAACATCTGTTATTTTCATGAACTTAACCACCCTTTCCCCCAGAGGTCTCTTTTCCTTTATATGAAACTTAATACTATAATTCTCTATTCTTCTGTTAATTCCTTCTTTGTTTTTAAAACTATTTCACCTTTTTGCTCATTAATTTCTTTTAAGATCAAAAGCGACTCAAATTCATCTACAAGTTTCTTTTTAGGTTCCTCTGTAGACATAAAGACACCTATGCCCTCTACTTCAGCTTTAAACTCCTTCATCATATCTATAATACCTTTGGCAGTTCCACCGGCTTTCATAAAGTCATCTATTATTAATACTCTAGCCCCTTCTTTCATAGATTTTCTTGAAAGGGACATTGTTTGTATCTTCCCTGTAGACCCAGATATATAGTTTATACTTACAGTAGGTCCTTCTGTAATTCTCGCATCTTTTCTTATTATAACTAGTGGTACGTTTAAAGTCTTAGCAGTCATTAGTGCTATTGGAATACCTTTGGTTTCAATAGTAACTACATATTCTATATTTTTATCTGCAAATTTTGATGCAAATATTGTCCCGATTTTACTAGATATGTCTGGTGAATATAATATATCCATAACGAATATGAATCCACCAGGTATAACTCTACTTTCGTCTGATATTCTATGGCATAGTTTTTTTAAAAACTCTTCAGAAGATTCACTTGGTACGTTATATACAAATCTTACTCCTCCACCAGCGCCAGCAATAGTTTCCACATACCCTATACTAAGTTTATCTACTAATTCCTTTACCGTAACAATGTCACCACTTATAGTAGTCTTAGATGAATTGAATTTTTCTACAAAATAATTATATGTGAATATACTATTAGGATTATTAGTAAGTATATATAGTATTGCACCTATCCTCTCGTTTTTCTTGAATTTATCCATTAAGTTCCTCCTTAATGTGCTTTTTAGTTAATTATATTATAATTTTATTCACTATTTATAAAATATTCAATAGCACTATATATATTTTGTTTATTTTATTACCATGGTTATGATATAATCTTCACTGTATTGATTAGAACTTTATAATACATTATTGATATAGATAAAAAACTTTGCTAATTTCTTGGAGGTAATTAAATATGATTTCGTTTGATATAAATAAAGACAGCTTTTCTCGTGTTCACTTCATAGGTATAGGTGGAATAAGCATGAGTGCCTTAGCTGAAATTCTGATTAAAGAAGGATTTGAAGTTTCTGGTTCTGACTCAAAAGACTCCCCTATCATTAACAAACTAAGAGACAAAGGTGCTACTATATACATAGGTCATGAATCTAATAATATAAAAGACGGCTTAGACTTGGTTGTATTTACTGATGCTATAAGTAAAGATAACCCAGAATATTTAGAAGCCTTAAATAAAAAAATTCTTACTGTAGATAGAGGTAACTTCTTAGGACAGCTTATGAAAAAATATAAAGATTCTATAGCTGTATCTGGTACTCATGGTAAAACTACCACAACTGGCATGTTATCTACTATATTACATTCTTCTCACCTTGATCCTACTATATTATTAGGTGGAGAACTTGACTGTATAAATGGAAACGTTAGAATAGGTAAGGATAATTTAATCTTAACTGAAGCCTGTGAATATAAAGGAAATATATTAAAGTTCCACTCTACTATTGGAGTTATTCTAAACGTTGAGGCTGATCATTTAGATTATTATAACAGTATTGATGAAATAATAGACACTTTTAGTGGATTTGTTAAATTAATTCCTAGAGATGGTCATGTAATTATCAATAATGATGATGAAAATGCAATAAAGTCTGTAAGTGATGCTGTATGTAACGTAGTAACTTTCGGTATAGACAAAGATAGTACTTACAAAGCTAATAATGTATCTTTTGATCAAAGTGGTCATTCTTATTTTTCACTAACTATAGACAACAATGAGTCATATGATGTTGTTTTAAGTGTAACAGGTATTCATAATGTTTATAATTCTCTAGGTGCTATAGCAGCTGCTCATATTTCTGGTCTAGATATTAAGGAAGTTATTGAAAAAATAAAAGATTATAAAGGCACTCATAGAAGACTTGAATACAAGGGATACTTTGATGGCGTAAGAGTAATAGACGACTATGCACATCATCCAACTGAAATTATGGCTACACTAAAAGCTGTTCGTAATCTTGAATTTAAGAAAACTTGGTGTATTTTCCAACCACACACATATACTCGAACTAAGTCACTTTTGAATGAATTTAGCGATGCTTTCTTCGATGCCGATAAGGTTATTATAGCTAATATATATGCAGCTCGCGAAAAAGATAATGGTGAAATACACTCTAAAGATTTAGTTAAAATGTTAAAAGAAAAAAATGTAGATGCATATCATTTTGATACATTTGATGAAATTGTTGAGTTTATTAGTAAAAATGTGTCTGAAGGTGATCTGGTACTTACTATGGGTGCCGGAGATGTATATAAAATTGGAGAAATTCTACTAGATAGAAATTAACTTCATAACGATATAATTTTAAGAACACTCTTTTCTAATTTGAATTGTTAATCAATTCTTTTAAAAAAGGGTGTTTTTTATTTATAAAAATACATTTTACCACTATATTCTTTAGAAATAATAACTTTTTAAAGAATATAGTGGTATAAAATCTATATACGGGGTAAAGTTTAATTCTTTAAAAAAATTGTATATTGATAGTTAATTTGGTATAATTGAGTTTCAAAACATTTCTACACATTTCCTTGTAGTTTTTTGTAAAACTTACGTATAAAAGGGCTTTGTGTGAGTGTTTTTTATTTTATCAGTGCTAATACATTGAACCATTTTTCTCCTACACTAAAGTAACTTATATAATATTTAATGTTTTATCGTTCCTTCGGGAATAGTTTGTTTGAAACTAGACAATAGCAAATTCAAAAAGGGGAGTGATGCTTAGTGTCGTTTATTACTATTGGGGAATATAAAAAGCCTAAAAATGCTAAAGAGGCGTACGATCTTTTAACATCTAAAAAAAATTCATTATTAATAGGTGGTGGAACATATATCCATCTTGGTTCAAGACATGTAAGTTTAGCTATTGATTTATCCGATGCAGATATGGAATACATAAGGGAAACAGATACTACAATCGAGATTGGTGCTATGACCACTTTTAGGGAAATTGAAACAAATCAAATCTTAAGTAAATACTTTGATAATCTATTATCTCATTCAGTTAAGAACATTATAGGTGTTCAGTTTAGAAATATGGTAACTGTAGGAGCTACTGTTTTTTCTAAATATGGATTTTCAGATTTCATTACGGCTCTTAGAGTTTTAGATACTAAGGTTGTGCTCTATAATGCTGGTGAAATGACTATTGATGAGTTTATTGATTCTGGTAGAAAAAAAGATCTTCTTGAAAAAATTATAATAAAAAAGGAAAATCTAAGAGCTTCTTTTCAAATGATGAGAAACTCTATGGCAGACTATGCAATTCTTAATGCTGCAGTTTCTAAAGGAGACACTGGCTTTAAAATAGTCGTAGGCGCTAGACCTGGGATTGCAGTATTTGCTAACAAAGCAATGGAATATATAAATTCTAATGAGATTAGTGAAGAAACAGTATCTAAGGCATCCCAAATTGCTTCTGAGGAACTTGCATTTGGAACTAATGGCCTAGGTTCAAAAGAATACAGAACTCATCTTGCTTCTGCACTTGTAAAATCTGCACTACTGGAGGTAATATGATGCAAATAAAAATTAATGTAAACGGAGAAAATAAAACTGTCGAAATCAAGCCTCATGAATATATTTTAGACACATTAAGGGGTTTAGGGTACTATAGTGTAAGACGTGGCTGTGATACTACTTCATGTGGTTTATGTACTATTTTAGTAGACAAAAAACCTATACTTTCATGCTCAACTTTTGCGGCTAAGTGTGATGGTCATAGTATAACAACCGTAGAAGGTACTGGTGATGAGGGAAAAAGATTAGCTAAGTATATAGTTGAAGAAGGTGTAGATCAGTGTGGATACTGTAGTCCAGGATTTATTCTTACTGTTCTATCAATGAAGGATGAACTTACAAATCCAACAGATGATGAAATAAAGCATTATTTAAATAATAATCTTTGTAGATGCACAGGATATGAAGGACAACTAAGAGCAATTAGAAAGTTTCTAAAGGAGGCGCAATAATGAAAGAAGTAACTAGAAGTATTCCAAAAGTTGATGGTATGGGACTTATTCTTGGAAAACCTGTATATACAGATGACTTAGCTCCTAGAGATTCTCTTATTGTAAAAATACTAAGAAGTCCTCACGCATTTGCAAAAATAAAGTCTGTTAATAAAGAAACAGCACTGAAAGTACCTGGTATAGAATGTATATTAACTTATGAGGATATGCCAAAGACTAGATTTACAAGAGCAGCACAAGCCTATCCTGAAACATCACCACAAGATACTCTTATTTTAGATCAGTATGTTAGATATGTTGGAGATGATGTTGCCATAATAGCTGCAACAAGTGAAGAATCAGCAAAAAAAGCAATGAAACTTATTAAAGTTGATTATGAAATTCTTGAACCTCTACTTGACATTGAAGAATCTGAAGGAAGTCATATAATGGTACACCCTGAGGATGATACTATATGTCTTGTAGATTCTGTTGAGTATGACCGTGAAAATAACATTGTTTGTAGACATGCCTTTGATTATGGTAATCTTGATAAGGCTCTAAGCGAAAGTGATCTTGTTGTTGAAAGAACATACTACACTCAGGCAGCTCATCAAGGATTCATGGAAACGTACAGAAGTGCATCTTATTTAGACCATTATGGCAGACTTGTTGTAATAAGTTCAACTCAAGTACCTTTCCATGCTAGACGCTCTCTTTCTAAGGCATTAGGCATTCCTTTAGGTAAAATAAGAGTAATAAAGCCAAGAGTTGGTGGAGGATACGGTGGAAAACAATCTGTAGTTACAGAGTATTATCCAGCGTTAGTTACTCTTAAAACAGGAAAACCTGCAAAGCTTGTTTTAACAAGACAAGAAACATTTGAAGCTGGACTTCCAAGAGTTCCTATGAGAATCGATGTTACAGTAGGAGCTAATAATGATGGTAGAATAACTGCTATTGATCTCAATGCAATCGGTGGCTCTGGTGGATATGGTCAACACTCTAACTCTATATTGTTTGCAACAGCAATTAAAGTAGTTAATCTCTACAACAAAGTAGATGCAGCAAAATGTAGATGTACTGGAGTTTATACAAATACGGTTCCAACAGGGGCTTTTAGAGGATTTGGGGCTACTCAAGGAACTTTTGCACTTGAGAGTACAATAAACGAGATTGCCGATATGTTAGATATTGATCCTACTGAAATTCGTAAAAAGAATATGGTTAATCAAGGTGAGACTGTAATTAGGTTTGATTGTAAAGGCATTAAAAATACAGGTCCAATTGAAGTTAGAGAAAGTTGTGGCCTTAAATATTGTATTCAAAGAGGTAAGGAATTAATAGGTTGGGACGAAAACTTCCCAGGAGAACAGATTGCACCTAACAAATTCCGTGGATTTGGAATGGCTATATCTAAGCAGGGATCTGGAGTACCTTTTCAAGATATGGCATCAGCTTCTATAAAATTTGTTGAAGATGGTTCTTTCATATTACTAGTTGGAGCTGCCGATATAGGTCAAGGTAGTGATACTGTGTTATCTCAAATATGTGCTGAAACATTAGGGGTTAAAGTAGATAGTATATCTATAGTGTCTTCAGATACAGATACTACACCATTTGACAGTGGAGCCTATGCATCAAGTACGACTTATGTAACAGGTAATGCAGTAAAGCAAACAGCGGAAAAAATGAAAGATATGATATTTGAAGAAGCTGCGAGAATTCTTAATGTCTCAAAATCTTCTATTAGATTTGATGGCAAAAATATAACTGTTTGTGCTAGCACTGCCAGTATGACTCTGGAAGAACTCGGAAAATCGCTTACATATGCTCAAAAAGAACTAATTGCAAGTGATTCGTATTTATGCCGTACTTCTCCAGCACCATATTTAGCTGCATTTGCAGAAGTAGAAGTTAACACTGATACAGGAAAGGTCTTTGTTAACAACTTTATAACTGTTATTGATATTGGAACTCCTATAAATCCTGCTCTTGCTAAAGTACAAGTTGAAAGTGGTATTATGCACGGAATAGGTATGGCTTTACATGAGGAAGTTAGAATGAGCAAGCAAGGTAAAATGCAAACCAATACATTCATGACATATAAAATTCCTACAAGAGAGGATGTTGGTAATATAATTGTTGAGTTTGATAATAGTTATGAACCTTCAGGACCATATGGAGCAAAATCAGTTGGAGAAATTGGAATAAATACCTCAGCACCTGCAATACGAGAAGCTATATATAACGCTATAGGTATTAGACTAAACACCTTACCTATGACACCTGAGAAAGTACTTATGGCTCTTAAAAATAGATAACTTTTCAATCTTAAACAACTAAATTCATATATAAAGTTTAAATATATTTTCAATTTAAAAATAGCCAAAACTTATAGATAAATCTACAAGCTTTGGCTATTTATTTTTTATTCTTTATTTATATCATTTGTTTCGTCTACTTCACCTACACCATAAAGTTGCTTAATAAGTTTTTCAGTTTCCTCTGGGTCATGAATAACATATGATAGTTCAGTCCTACCGTAGGTTCTGTATTCAGCTAGACCTGGTAAAGTTGTAGCATTTATGTCTTCACTATCTATT
The DNA here is from genome assembly GCF_000299355.1 of Gottschalkia acidurici 9a. Taxonomy (NCBI): domain Bacteria; kingdom Bacillati; phylum Bacillota; class Tissierellia; order Tissierellales; family Gottschalkiaceae; genus Gottschalkia; species Gottschalkia acidurici. The sequence continues at coordinate 2,512,141 of NC_018664.1, forward strand.
CCTATTACTTTACTTCCATAAGATAGTCCATCAGATAAACTTACATCTGTTTCTATATACTTAAATCCTGTCTTTATAATGCTAGGTAGTTTTAAACCTATTGCTTTTTTAAAAAATGCCGTCATAAATTGTTGTTGAGCCTTTACTCTTCCTAAGTCACCATCTAGATATCCCGTACCATCATTATTCTCCCTAAACCTCAAAAATTCCATAGCTTTTTTTCCATTTAGTTTTTGTCTGCCTTTAGATATACGAATCTTTAACGGTGGTTTATCACGAGGATCATCATATTCCATATTGATAGGTACATCTACTTCTACACCACCCACTAAGTCAACTATCCTTTCTACTCCTTTATAATCTATTATTCCATAATGATGTATGGGAACTTTTTCTCCTATTATATCTTGTACTCCATCTATAAGTTCTTCTACACCTTGACTGCTATATATAGCATTTATCTTTCTGTCAGCTGCTCCATTATATCCTTCTCTATGATAGTAAGTATCCCTAGGAATAGATATTACATCTATCTTTTTATTTTCTGTATCAAGGCTACAAAACATTATTGTATCTGTCATACCTTGATTTACTCCTAGTAGTATTCCATTTACTCTTTTGCTTTCTAATATGGCTCTTTCAAAAGGATCTTTATCGCTTAAATCTGGATCTTGTGTTATGCTTGGTTCTGCATCAAAGATCTTAAAGTATGCAGTTATTCCGCCTATAGCAAATAGAGATAAACATACTAAAGAAAATAAAAAAGTTCTTAAAAACCTATTCATGTACCTTTACCTTCCTTTTCCACATTTTATGAAAACCCTGTTGATTTATGTAATTATATCACTCTAAATATGTCTTTTCAATTACTTTTCAAGAAAATAGTGTAAATTAAAAGATACATTTTTAGTGCTAATCATACAAAGTTCCACATAGAATAGTTAAAACCGATGTAAAATAAACTTTTAAAACTTTAAAATGAAAAATATCATGTTATAAAGAATAGTGTATAAAGAACAATTAGACTATAGAGATTGGATAGAATATCCTACTGATCAGCACTGGACTATAAATAACAAACAGTTTATGTATTGCTGGAGTATTTATCCCAAAGTTAACATTTGTATTTAGTATGAATTAGCATGGTAAGTAAGAAGAAAATCTTTTTTCAGCCATAAAAAACCTCTTATTATAGTTTTTATTCTATAATAAGAGGCGTTTTTTGTTTTTTATATATCATCATCTTCAGTCTGTGTTTCATCTACTTCACTTACACCATAAAGTTGCTTGATAAGTTTTTCAGTTTCATCTGGATCATGAATAAAGTATGATGTTGATCCTATATATCTTGGTTCTCCTGGTAAAGTCGTAGCATTCATATCCTCACTACCTATTCCTATTACTTTACTTCCATAAGATAGTCCATCAGATATATTTACATCAGTTTCTATATATTTAAATCCTGTCTTTATAATATTAGGTAATTTTAATCCTATTGCCTTTTTTAAAAATGCCGTCATAAATTGTTGTTGAGCCTTCACTCTACCTAAATCCATGTCTGGATATCCTGTCTTATCATTATTCTGTCTAAACCTCAAAAATTCCATAGCTTTTTTACCATCTAGTACTTGTCTACCTTTAGATATACGTATTCTTAGTGGTGGTTTATCATAAGGATCATCATATCTCATATTTATAGGTACGTCTACTTCTACACCACCTACCAAGTCAACTATCTTTTCTACTCCTTTATAGTCTATTATTCCATAATGATGTATAGGCACTTTATCGCCTAGTAAATTTTGTACTCCACCTAAAACTGCATCTATCCCTTGACTACTATAAGCTGCATTTATCTTCTTGTCGGCTGCCCCGTTATATCCTTTTCTATGATAAAAAGTATCTCTAGGAATAGATATTATGTCCATCTTTTTATTTTCAGTATCAAGACTACAAAACATTATTGTATCTGTCATACCTTCATTTACTCCTAGTAGTATTCCATTTACTCTTTTGCTTTCTAATATGGCTCTTTCAAAAGGATCTTTATCGCTTAAATCTAGCTTGTCCACTTGATCTTGTGGTATGGTTACTTCTGAATCAAATATCTTAAAGTATGCAGTTATTCCACCTATAGCAAATAGAGAGAAACATACTAAAGAAAATAAAAAAGTTCTTAAAAACCTACTCATGTACTTTTACCTTCCTCTTCTGTAGTCTTTATTTTATTTTATTTTTTATTATGATTATACCATTATACACATTTCTTTTCAATTCGTCATTAAAAAAAGAAAGATGATTTCTGGTAATTCAGAAATCATCTTTCTTCAAACTCTCCTATGCTTCTTATCTTCTCATATCTTTTCGTTAAAAGTTGCTCTATATCTTGGTTTGTTAACTCAGATATAGATTCTAGAATATAATCTTTAATATTTTTTGACATAAGCTCAACATCTCTATGTGCTCCACCTGATGGTTCTTTTATAATATCATCTATTATCTTCAGTCTTAATAAATCTTCCGATGTGAGTTTCATAACTTCCGATGCGTCTTTAGCAAGATTTGAGTCTTTCCAAAGAATGCTTGCAAGTCCCTCTGGTGATATAACTGAGTATATAGAATGCTCTAGCATAGCAACTTTATCTCCTACTCCTAATGCTAGTGCTCCACCACTACCACCTTCACCTATAATTATAGCTATAACTGGAACCTTAAGCTTACTCATTTCTAAAAGATTAGTAGCTATTGCTTCTCCTTGACCTCTTTCTTCTGCTCCTATTCCACAATAAGCACCAGATGTGTTTATTAGTGTAATTATAGGTCTTTTAAACTTCTCCGCTTGCTTCATAAGTCTTAATGCTTTTCTATACCCTTCTGGATGTGGCATTCCAAAGTTTCTCTTTATATTTTCTTTAGTGTCATTTCCTTTTTGATGACCTATAACAGTTACAGGCATACCTTCTAGTAGTCCTACTCCTCCAACTATAGAAAGATCGTCAGCAAAAAGTCTATCTCCATGAAATTCTATGAAGTCATCTAGTATATATTCAATATACTGTAAAGTAGTAGGTCTATCTTGATATCTTGCAATTTTAACTTTTTGCCATGGAGATAAGTTCTCATATACATTCTTTTTCATATCTTTAACTTTATTTCTTAGTATTTCTATCTCTCCAGATAAATCAACATCACTTTCTTTTGCAAAAGTCTCTATCTCTCTTATCTTATCTTCAAGTTCAACTATAGGTTTTTCAAAATCAAGGGAATTACTCATGCTTTTCACCCCCATTGTGGATATATAATATTTTACCTAAAGTATCTTTTAAATCTTTTCTATGAACTATTTTATCTATAAATCCTTTTTCCTGAACAAATTCTGCTTTCTGGAACTCTTCTGGAAGTGTTTGCTTTATAGTTTGTTCAATAACTCTACGACCTGCAAATCCTATTTGTGCACCTGGCTCTGCTAGTATAATATCCCCTAGCATAGCAAAGCTAGCAGTTACTCCTCCTGTTGTAGGATCAGTAAGTACTGATATATATAACAGCCCTTCATCTGAAAGTTTTCCAAGTGCAGCAGAAGTTTTTGCCATTTGCATAAGCGATATTATTGCTTCCTGCATTCTTGCTCCACCTGACGCACAGAATATAATAACTGGTAACTTCTTCTCTAAAGCTCTCTCAACAGCCCTAGTAATTTTTTCACCAACGGCAGATCCCATACTTGCCATCATAAAATTAGAATCCATTACGCATATAACACATGGATTGCCATTAATTTTTCCTTCACCAGTAACTACTGCTTCCTTTAAACCTGATTGTTCTTCAGCTTTTTTTATTTTCTCTTCATATTCTGGAAAGCCTAAAGGATTCTTAGATCTTAAATTTTCATCATACTCAATAAATGTTCCTTCATCTATAGTTATAGCTATTCTTTCTCTACTATTTATTCTTAAATGTAAGTCACATTTAGTACAAGTGTTTTTGTTTTCTTCTACATCTTTTCTTAAAAGAACTTCTCCACACTTTTTGCACTTTATCCATATATTGTCATCTACTTCTATCTCTGTTTTTTCTTTTTTTATAGTATTATTAAGTTCTATTTTTTCATCTTTATTTTCAATCATATCCTTATTTACAACACTGTTTGAAACTTTTCCATTATCGTAAATCGGTATAGTTGCATATTTCTTTTTCTGGAACCAGTCTTTGAACACTACTGCTTCACCCTTTCAATTCATTTACTTTTTTAGTACTTCTTTTTCAATAAAAGAAGTATCTACTTTATTCTTTATGAATCCCTTGTTACTAAGTATCTCTCTTTGAAAATCTATATTGGTATTAATACCTGTTATTATAAGTTCATCTAATGCTCTTTTCATTCTACCTATAGCTTCTTCTCTGTCATTTCCCCATACTATAAGTTTCCCTATCATAGAGTCATAAGTTGGTGGAATAACATATCCACTATATATATGACTATCCATTCTAACACCATAACCACCTGGTATAAATATATCCTCTATTTCTCCTGGTGATGGCATAAAGTTCTTAGAAGGATCTTCTGCATTAATTCTGCATTCTATAGCATGACCATTTATCTTTATATCATCTTGCTTTAACTTAAGTTTTTTTCCACATGCTACTCTTATCTGTTCTTTTATAAGATCTACTCCTGTTATAGCTTCTGTAATAGGATGTTCAACTTGTATTCTTGTGTTCATTTCTATGAAGTAAAAGTTATTATATTTATCTAACAAGAACTCTATGGTTCCTGCATTTATATATGATACAGCTCTCGCTGCTTTAAGAGCAGCCTCACCCATTTCTTTTCTCAATTTATCACTTATAATATCACAAGGTGCTTCCTCTAGTACTTTTTGGTTTCTCCTTTGTAGTGAACAGTCTCTTTCCCCTAAATGAATTACATTTCCATGTTCATCTGCAAGTATTTGAAATTCTATATGTCTAGGCTCTTCTATAAATTTTTCTATATACATAGAGTCATCATTAAACGCTACAGAAGATTCTGATTTAGCCATATTGAAGTATTCTTCAAACTTATCTTCATCATAGACTATTCTCATTCCTCTTCCGCCACCACCGCTTGAAGCCTTAACCATTACCGGAAATCCTATTTCTTTGGCTATCTTTAATGCTTCTTTAGAGTCTGTGGTAGATTCTTCAGATCCAGGAACTACTGGTACCCCTGCATCAATCATTGTTTTTCTTGCTTGTGATTTGTTTCCCATCTTATTTATATGATCCGCATTTGGACCTATAAATTTAATACCGTGCATTTCACACACTTCTACTAATTTTGTATTCTCGGATAAAAAACCATACCCTGGATGTATTGCTTCTGCTCCTGTTACAAGTGCAGCACTTATAATGTTTTTTATATCTAAATAACTTTTTGAAGAATTCGCTGGACCTATGCATATAGATTCATCAGCCATATGTACATGTAATGAATCTTTATCTATTTCAGAATACACTGAAACTGTCTTTATCCCTAACTCTTTACAAGCTCTTATTATTCTTAACGCTATTTCTCCCCTATTTGCAATAAGTATCTTTTTAAACATACAATTACCTCCTAATTATCATAAGTGGCTGATTGTATTCTACTATATCTTCGTTTTCAACTAATATTTCAAATATCTCTCCCGATATTTCACTTTCTATTTGATTCATTATTTTCATAGCTTCTATTATACAAAGAGTTTGACCTTCTTTTACTCGATCTCCTATCTTAACAAAGTTATCTGCATCTGGACTTGGTGATGAATAGAATGTTCCTACTATAGGTGATTTTACTACAAACATGTCTTTATAGTCTTCCGTATTTTCTTGTGGTACCTCATTTAATTCTATAGTTTCTTTTTGTACTGGAACTGTCCCCTGTATTTTAACTGTTTCTTCTATTGCATTAGGTTGAGCATAAACTACTTCACTATTAGACTTTTCTACTTTAATATTTTTAGATATGCTTATTTTAAAACCATTATTTTCTATATCGACTTTTTCTATACTCGTTTTATCCATAGTCAATATTAAATCTTTTATATCTTTAATCTCCAATTTAATTCCTCCTAAAGAAACCTAATTTTCATATTAATCATTTAGTACCTACTACTAATAGTTGTTACCATTGTAACATATCATATTGCATATTTGCAATTAGAAATAACGTAGATTGATGTCGATTAGAGACTTATGTGCTACAAATTTTTCACTATATAGCTAAATTTAAAATCAAAAAAGGGTCATAGTATTTATCTCTATGACCCTTTTTTGTGATTTTAAGCCTTGCTAAAATGTATTTCGATATATTCTTTTATCTCTATTAATGATCCTCTCTCTGACCACTTCTAGCTATTCTAACTTTATTTAATCTTATATCTTTCCCAGAGTTTTTTATTGCTGTTTCTGCTGCTATTACTATTCCAGTACAACATGGTACCTCCATATGCGCTACTGTAACTTCCTTTATATCATTATTTTTTATCATATTTGTAAGCTTTTCAGTATAGAAAGCTATATCATCAAATTTAGGACATCCAATTACTACTGAATTTCCTTTTAGTAAGTCTAAATGAAAGTTAGGGTATGCAACTGGAACACAGTCAGCAGCTATTAAGAGACCTCTTCCACTTAAATAAGGTGCGTCCTCTGCAACTATTTTTAACTGAACCGGCCATTGAGTAAGCTGTGATTTTATTTTGATTTCTATGTCTCCCGAGGATATAAGTGTACCTTCATCATCGTTATCATCTCTATTTATAATCATGGACTTGCTACCTGGACATCTGCCTCCATGTCCTAGCTTACCATTATGACTTCCCTGGCAAGGCGTTGTAGAGTTAGCTTCTTTCTTTAAGTTCGCTAAATGATCTTCCACTGCTTCCTCGTCAAACTCATCAGCTTCTCTTTCTATTATTTTTAGTGCATCTTGTGGACAGTGACCTAAGCAGGCCCCTATACCATCACAAAGATTATCAGATATTAATTTAGCTTTTCCATCTATTATTTTCATTGCTCCTTCTGCACAATTAAGAATACATAATCCGCATCCGTCACATTTTTCTTCATCTATCTCAATTATTTGTCTTATTGCCATAAGATCACTCCTTATATTTTCTTTCAACTTGCTGTAACCTCATTATAGCAGTTTCATACAGATATTTATGTGAATTAAAGCAAAAATAAGTGTGACATTAGTCACAAAATTATTTATTGTAGAAAATTATAATATAATATCTAAAATAAAAGAAAATAATTTATTCTATTTTATAATTTTTGACTACTCAATCTATACAGTTAAAGTTTTTCATATTTTATATACCTGTAGTAAATCATATATCTTCTTAAGGTAATATTTTCTTCGTTATAATCCTTTTATAAATATATTAATTTGCAATATGTTTATAAAATAATTAAAATTAAATATATGATGAAAAAGAAAGGGGCTTTTTAATATGGAAGAAAAAGTAGATATTTCTGAAATTGCTCTAAATTATTTTAGGGAGGGTTTTTCTTGCAGCGAGGCTACATTAAGAGCTGCTAATGACTACTATGATATGGGACTTAGTAGTGAAACTTTAAAAATTGCTACAACCTTTGGCGCTGGATTTGGTGGTTCAAAATGTAGTTGTGGTACTGTTACTGGTGGAGAAATAGTCCTTGGGACTTTATTTGGAAGAACTTCTTCTGATCAAAGCGCAAAAAAAGCTTTTGAAACGTCAAAAAAATTACATGATAAATTTAAAAAATCTTTTGGACATATATGTTGTAGAATTTTAATTAAAAACTATGATTGGGCTTCATCAGAACGTAAATCATATTGTGAAAAATTTGTTGCTGGTGGAAGTGAAATTATTAAATCTATAATAGATGAGGAAAATAAAAAGTAAATTCTCAGTGAAAAAATCATCACATTGGGTATAATATATATATATTCTTAATATAGTGAGGTGATTTTTGTGAGTATAGTTATAGATGATGATGTTAAATTAAACTTAAAATTCAGAAGAAAGAATATAATCACAATAGATTACGGAATTTTAAGTAGCTGTTGAAGCATCATGCCAGAAATATTTACAAGGCTTAAGAATCCGGTGGATTCTAGCAGGTTTGAAAAATATGCAAAAGATGATTTAACTATATATATAAATAAAGAACTTGATATGGAAGATGAAGTTAGGATAAAGTTTCCTAAATACGCATCTGACTTACCTGAAAAAGAATTTGAAGTGCTAGGAGTTAAACTTCCAACTCTAGCTTAAAATAAAAAGCTAGGATTTTATCCTAGCTTTTTATTTTAATAAATGTAAGGCTATTCTTTAAAGATTAATCTATTTTAAAACTAGATTTAAGTATTGTTACTATATTAAATATTATTTTCCTTCAATCTCTATATAACTTATTTGGATTCTGTTGAAAAGTCTTATAGGCTTAAAACTATTTCCAAGGCCACTATCTAAATATAGTTTTCCATCTTCTAGTTCATATAAGCCCTTACTATACTTTGGAAAAAATCCTCCCTCTGGAGAAATTATAGCTCCTATTATAGGAAATCTAACTTGACCCCCATGAATATGACCTGCTAAAGTCAAATCGCTATTTAAACCACTATACTGTAGTGCTTTTTGTGGAGAATGTGATAATAGTATAGTAAATAAACTTTTATCTATATCATTAAAAACTTCTGTGTTCTGATTGTTACCTTTGTAGTAAGGTATACCACATAAATTTATGTTAACACCATTTATATTTAAAAGTTCGTATTTATAATCAAAATTAATAATTCCCAGCCTACTGATTTCTTCTATGAACTCTTCTCCATTTTCATTTCTTTTTTCATGGTTTCCACTTACAAAGTATATTTTAGGATTTATTTTTTTCATATTTTTCAGAAGAAATATAGTATTATCAAAATTTTTAGTTTTATGGTCTATTATATCTCCAGTTAATACTATTATATCTGGATTTAGTTTTTCTATATCTTTTAAAAGTTTCTTTTTATTTATTAAATCATTATCATGATAATCTGATATTTGAACTATTTTTATTTTCTTTTCCTTTGGTAGCTTTGCTTCTTCTATTCTTACATGGTTTATTTTAAACATACTGATTTGATAATAAATATATATAAATACAAGTATCAATGATATTATTATTAGTTTTAAACCTTTTCTTACCAACTCGCACCTCTTCGAAAATTTAGTCTTATTCTAATATCTCTATTTTTAATATTGCGAGGTCATCTTCCAGCTCTTTATATGAATACTTAGTTATTTCATCTTCTATAGCCTTCAGTAGCCCTTTAGTATGTTTTTTTGCTATTTCTGTAAGCCTATCTATTCCAAACAATTCTCCAATTTCATTTTTGCATTCTAGTATTCCATCTGTAAAGAACAATATATTATCGTCTTTATTTAGTTTAACATCATATTCCTCATAACTAACTTCTTCAAAAAGATAAGTTATAGGATATCCTGTTGCTTCTAAAAATATTATATCCTTTTCTTCATCTTCATTTTTTCTAATTATTATAGGTATACCATTATGTCCACCGTTAGAATATTTTATAGTATTCTTTTTTGTGTTTATAACACCATAGAATATAGTAAAGTAATTTTCATCATCTAAGTTTAAATCAAAAAAGCTTTTATGAAGTCTGCTAATAGTTTCTGAAGGCGAAAGTGTTTCACTCATTATATTTTCCATAGTTTGTCTTATAAACATAGTCATTATAGATGCTGTAACCCCATGACCAACAACATCACTTATATATACTCCTACATGATCTTCATCTATAATCTGAATATCAAATATATCTCCACTTAGCATTTCTGATGGTTTATACATATAGTCTATTCCTAAAGATCGCATTTTCCCTTTTTCAGGTAGTATCTTTTCTTGTATTTTTTTTGCGAAATCAATATCTCTACTCATTTTTTCATTCTTGCTTATTAGTTCTCTCTCTAATGTTCTTTCTCTAGTTACATCTCTAAAAACTTCAACAACTGCGTAGATATCACCATTTAAATCTCTTACAGGAGAACTTTTAACAGAAAAAATGCTATCCCCTATTCGCTCTTCTTTTTCTACTGCTTCTCCAGTAATTCTAGTGGCATCTGCTATGCATCTTATGCAAGGGCAAGACTTACCGAATATCAAATGGCATTTATTCCCGACGAGACTAACTTCTGTAGCATTTTGCATAGACTTATTAGTAAAAATTATTATTCCATCTTGATCTATTACTCTAACCCAGTCTACCATTCCATCTAATATGTCATAAGTCAGCCTCTTATGCTGCTTTATTTTTTCTTCTAAAGTTAATGCTCCACTTTGAGATAACATAATTTCCCCCTCTTAAATACTTTTCTAAATAGTTCTACTCCTTTATCAAATTTAATTCAATCATATCATCATTATTGTATTTAATTGTTATGCAATCCTACTATTTATGTGACTTATATCCCCAATTTACTATATTGTAATTATAACATATCACCCAATATTTTTCCTCCCTTTTTATATTTCAGGTGACTTATTCTATGTGATATAAATCACATATACGTTTGATACTGGTCACAGTAATTTATCTTTATTATCTATATCATGTATATATAATCAAAAGTTAAGTAAATGAGTCAAACTACTGTATCAGCAAAGTTTAAAAACATTAACTTAAATATGGAGGTAAGTGTAATGGGTATTATTTCTGATATTAAAAATAAACTTTTTAATAATTCTAAAGATATTAATAAAGGGAGGAATTTAGATATGGGTATGTTTTGTTTTCAATGTCAAGAAGCTGCTAAAGGAACTGGTTGTACTGTAAAAGGTGTTTGTGGTAAAACATCTGACGTAGCCAACTTACAAGACTTATTAGTATACACACTAAAAGGTATATCTTTATATAATTTAGAAGCTAGAAAATTAGGTTTAGATACTACAGATACTGATAGATTTATAATGGAAAGTCTATTTACTACTATAACTAATGCAAACTTTGATAGATCTGCTTTTATAGCAAGAGTAAAAAATGCATTAGAATTACGTAATGAAGTAAAAGAAAGTGTAAAAAAATCTGGTGGAAATGTCAACTTTGATCATGATGCTGCTAACTGGTTTGCAGACTCTGAAGAAGCTTTTGATGAAAAAGCTAAAGTTGTAGGTGTTCTATCTACAGAAAATGAAGACGTAAGATCTTTAAGAGAGTTAATTATATATGGTATTAAAGGTATGGCAGCCTACGCAGAACATGCTAGTAACCTTAAGTATGAGAGTAAAGATATATTTGCATTTATAGATAAAGCACTAGTATCTACTCTAGATGATTCGCTATCAGCTGATGAACTAGTTGCTCTTACTTTAGAAACTGGTAAATATGGTGTAGATGTTATGGCTCTACTTGATAAAGCTAATACTGAAACTTATGGAAACCCTGAGATAACTAAAGTAAACATTGGAGTTAGAAATAATCCAGCTATACTAATATCTGGTCATGATTTAAGAGATATGGAAAGATTATTAGAACAAACAGAAGGAACTGGAGTAGATGTATATACTCACAGTGAAATGCTACCAGCTAACTATTATCCAGCTTTCAAAAAATATAGTCACTTTGTTGGTAACTACGGTAATGCATGGTGGAAACAAGATAAAGAATTTGAAACTTTTAATGGACCAATACTATTTACAACAAACTGTATCGTTCCGCCAAGAAATGAGGCTTTAAGAAATAGAATATTTACTACTGGAGCATCAGGCTATCCAGGATGTACTCATATTTCAGCAGATGAAAATGGAAATAAGGATTTCTCACCTGTTATCGAAATGGCTAAAAAATGTCCAGCACCAACTGAAATTGAAAAAGGTGAAATTGTAGGAGGTTTTGCTCACAATACTGTTCTAAGTTTAGCTGATACAGTAGTAGAAGCTGTTAAGTCTGGAGCTATTAAAAGATTCTTTGTAATGGCTGGTTGTGATGGAAGAATGAAATCTAGAGACTATTATACTGAATTTGCACAACAACTTCCAAAAGACACTGTTATATTAACTGCAGGATGTGCTAAATATAAATACAATAAACTTGATTTAGGAGACATAGGTGGTATTCCTAGAGTATTAGACGCTGGTCAATGTAATGACTCATACTCATTAGCAGTTATTGCTCTTAAATTAAAAGAAGTATTTGAATTAAATGATATAAATGAACTTCCTATTTCATATAATATTGCATGGTATGAGCAAAAAGCTGTAATAGTTTTACTTGCATTATTACACTTAGGAGTTAAAAATATTCACTTAGGGCCTACTCTACCAGCATTCCTTTCACCAAATGTTGCTAATGTACTTGTAAATACATTTGGTATTGGTGGAATAACTAATGTTGAAGATGATTTAAAAATGTTCTTAGCTTAAGCACATAAGTAGAATATTTGACTTTGTATTAATTGTTTAACCAATGATCAAAGAAAATGAAATCTCCAAACTTTTTCCTTTGATCACCCCCCTTATTCTAAAGGAGTTGTCTCTTAAAGACAGCTCCTTTTTTAATTTATAGTAATTCTATCTGAATTATATTAATATTTTTAAAATTAATGTTTTAATTTTAAAAATATGAGTATATATATTACAAGAGTTGAATTTATCCACTATATCATAATAAATATTTATTATGTTCTATAAGTGAATCATACTTATATTTATGGATAAAATATCATAATAAATGCAGTGTTAATAAAATATTTATTTAAACTATAAGGAGGTATTTTTATGAGTTTAGGCAATTTATTACAAAGTGGAGACTGGAAAGGTGAAAAGCACGTTCCAGCTATATTATCAGTAGATAGTGTTAAACTAGGTGAAAGTGTTGAAGTAAAAGTTCATATCGGTGAAGAGATTCCTCATCCTAATACATTTGAACATTATATATCATGGATTAAAGTTTTTTATCAACCAAAAGATCATAAATTTCCTATTGAAATAGGAAGCTACAACTTCTCAGCTCATGGAGAAAGTGATATATTCACAGAACCATTAGTTGTTACATCTTTTAAACCAAGCAAGTGTGGAAAAATATATGCTTTAAGTTACTGCAATATTCACGGTCTATGGGAAGATAGTAAAGACCTAGTTGTAGAAGCATAATTTATAGTTACTTATTAGTTTAGTTAAAGGGATGGCTTTATAGCTGTCTCTTTTTTAATTAATAATAAAATTTATTCTTAAATCAAATTTTATGTATAATTTTTATACTATATTGACAAATTATTTTTAATATACTATGATAGTTCTTAAATATTAAACAAGTAAATATCTTTACTATGAAAGATTTAGTAGTAGTTTTATGGTTACAACTTAGAGAGTAGACTGGCTGGTGAAAAGTCTATAGCACATAAATCTATGAATTATGACTCTTGAGTTTCAATATGAAAATATTGCGTCTGATCCACGTTATAGGACTGTTAAAGGCATTTTTTATGCGAATTAAGGTGGTACCACGGGTTTTTCTCGTCCTTTTATGGACTTGAAAAGCCTTTTTTTATTTAATGAAATTGAAAGGAGTAATTACTGTGAGTACAAATGTATTTGATATTTTAAATGAAAGAGGATATATAAAGCAAACTACTCATGAAAATGAGATAAGAGAATTGTTAGGAAAAGAAAGTGTAACTTTTTATATAGGTTTTGACCCTACTGCTGATAGCTTACATGTAGGACACTTTATTGCTATGATGTTTATGTCTCATATGCAAAAAGCTGGTCATAGACCTATCGCTCTTGTTGGTGGCGGAACTGGTATGATTGGTGATCCTAGTGGTAGAACAGATATGAGAAACATGCTTACTCATGAAGATATAGATCATAATGTAAATTGTATAAAAAAACAAATGGAAAAATTTATCGACTTTACAGACGATAAAGCAATATTAGTTAATAACGCTGATTGGTTACTTGACCTTAACTATGTAGACTTTTTAAGAGAAATTGGTGTACATTTCTCTGTTAATAGAATGCTTTCAGCCGAATGTTTTAAACAAAGATATGAAAGAGGGCTATCTTTCTTTGAATTTAACTATATGTTAATGCAAGGATATGACTTTTATGTTCTTAATAAAAAATACAACTGTAAAATGCAACTTGGTGGAGATGATCAGTGGTCTAATATGATTGCTGGTATGGAACTTATAAGACGTAAAGAAGGAAAAAGCGCATATGCTATGACTTGTACACTGCTTACAAATAGTGAGGGTACTAAGATGGGTAAAACTGCAAAAGGTGCACTATGGTTAGATCCAGAAAAAACATCTCCTTATGAATTCTATCAATACTGGAGAAATGTTGACGATGCAGATGTTGAACAATGCTTAAGATTATTAACTTTCGTTCCTATGGATGAGGTAAAAAGATTATCTGATTTAAAAGATGCTGAAATAAATCAAGCTAAAGAAGTATTAGCTTTTGAAGTAACTAAACTTATCCATGGTGAAGAAGAAGCTACTAAGGCTCAAGAAGCTGCTAGAGCACTTTTTAGTGGTGGTGGTAGTCTAGAGTCTATGCCTATGACTGAACTTAGTAGATCTAAATTCGAAGATGGAATTGGTATTCTATCTCTTCTAACAGAACTTGGTCTTACTAAATCTAATGGGGAAGCTAGAAGATTAGTTCAACAAAATGGAATATCTATAAATGATGAGATTGTTTCTGATCCTACTAAGTCAATATCACTATCTGACTTTACAGATGATTCTCTAATGATAAGAAAAGGTAAAAAGATTTATCATCTAGTTAAGTTAATATAATTTTATGAAAGTTATTATCCTTAGAAAGTAGTATGTATACTACTTTCTAAGGATTTTTTTAATTATCTAAATATATCTCTTGACATCTTTCTATCAATTAGTTAGAATTCTTATAGTAAGAAATCTAACTATCTGTTTGAAAGGTGATGTTCAGTGAGTGAAGAAAAAGTAAGAGAAATTGCTAAATTATTTTTTGAGTTCAGTCCCTTATACCAAAAAAAGATAATATCCTTTTTTTCTAAATGTGGTGATAAAACTTACAAATGTAACTCTAGTCAAGTGAAAGCTATTATGATTATAGGAGGTAAAGAAAGCATTATACCAACTAAATTAGGTCAATGCTTAGGTTTGCAAAAAGGAAGCCTAACCACTCTTCTTGATTCCCTAGAAAATATGAATTTAATAAAAAGAAGCTCACATCCTGAAGATAGAAGAAAAACATTAATATCTTTAACTGAAGAAGGGAATAATCTTAGAAACTTGAAATTAGAAGAATTCCAAAATAATATATCTAAGTTATTTAGTAAATTTCCTGAAGAAAAGTTAGATGAATTTTTACCTAGCTTTAAAAATGTATTAGATACTGTAAAAGAATTATAGAAGGAGGAATTATATGGATCGTTCAAAACAACTAGGAGAATCTCCTGTAGGTAAGCTTTTATTAAGTTTCTCTGTACCTGCAATTATAGGTATGGTAGTAAATGCTTTTTACAATATTGTAGATAGAATATTTATAGGCCATTATGTCGGTGGTTTAGGATTAGCAGGTGTTGCAGTTTCATATCCAATAATGATAATTGTAATGGCATTTGGTATGCTTATAGGTGTTGGTGCAACATCGATTATTTCAATTAGACTTGGTGAAGGTAGAAATGAAGATGCTGAAAAAGTATTTGGTAATGCTTTCTTCCTTTTAATCATTATTCCTGTATTACTTTCTGCTTTTTGTTTACTGTTCCTTGACCAAATTTTAGGTCTATTTGGTGCTAGTGAAAACATCTTGCCTTTAGCTAAAGAATATCTCAGCATAATACTTTATGGATCAATATTTCAAGTTATAGGCTTTGGTATGAATAACTTTATTCGTTCAGAAGGAAGTCCTAGAATAGCAATGATGACTATGTTAATAGGAGCCATCATCAATATAGTTTTAGATTATGTGTTCATAGTTATTTTTAATATGGGTATGAAAGGTGCTGCATTAGCTACTATAATAGGTCAAGCTGCTTCTGCCATCTGGGTACTTAAATACTTTTTATTTGGTCAAAGCTTATTGAAATTAAGAAAAGAGAACTTAAAATTAAAGTCAGAAATAGTTACTCATATACTTTCATTAGGTTCTGCTCAATTTTTTTCTCAAATAGCTAATAGTGCTATTATTCTTATAATTAATAGATCTTTAGCATCATATGGTGGAGATATAGCTATATCAGCTTATGCAATAATAAATAGTATAGCCATATTCCTTGTTATGCCACTATTTGGTATAAATCAAGGTGCTCAGCCTATTATAGGTTACAACTTTGGAGCTAAAAATTATGATAGAGTCAAGAAAACATTAAGCTTAGCAATTATAGCTGCTACAATTATTGTGGTTCTTGGGTTTATAGTTATAATGGCGTTTCCACAACTATTAGTATCTATGTTCAGTAAAGGAGATAGTGAGCTAACTAAAGTTACTATAACAGGACTTAGAGTTTTCTTAGCTGCACTTCCAGTTATAGGTTTCCAAATAATAAGTTCAAACTACTTCCAAGCGACTGGTAAACCTAAACATGCTCTATTTCTAAGTCTTTCAAGACAAGTTATAGTTCTTATCCCTGCGGTACTTATACTTCCTAGATTCTTTGGACTAGCAGGTGTATGGGCAGCAGGTCCAGTATCAGACTTTATATCATCTTTATTGACTATGATATTTTTAGCTATAGATATGAGACTTTTAAATAGACAAACTAAAATATCTTAAAAAAGTATGGATTATTGTTATTCTACATATACAATAGTCCATTTCTCTTTAATTAATATCTAATTAATTATTTAGTATACTTATAAAATTGTCAACAAATGTAGCTGTAATTCCCCAAATAGTATAGTTCTTATATTTATAAAAAGGAACTACTTCTTCTCTTTTTTTCCATTTATATTTTTCACCATTTTCAATTTCATCATGTGGAAAATTTACATCAAATATCATATCTAGCTTCAGACTATACTTTCTAGGTGCGTTTTTTAAGAAAAATTCCAATGGAACTGTAAATATATGATCTACTTCATCTTTACTGTAGTTTATATCTTCTACTCTTATATCTCTTATTATTCCGACATATCCGTATATAGTTATATTATATGGCATTACCATATAGTCTATTCCACCTAATATCTCTATATTATCTCTACTAATATTTAATTCCTCTTCAGTCTCTCGAATTGCTGTTTCTAAATTTGTCTCGTTACCATCTCTCTTTCCTCCAGGCAAACTAATATCTCCTGGTTGGAAATTTAATCTCTTTGATCTAACTTGAAATAGTATATTCCATTCATTATCCACTCTTATTAATGGCAGTAAAACAGAACAGTCTCTTTTATTACCTATTATTTTAGCCTCTCTATTCTTTAACTTATATAAATTGTCTATACTACTCATATCCTAAATAACTCTCCCTTTTTAACTAAATATAACCTTATATATTTGATTCCTTATATTATATTCAAGTACTTTAAATTATACCTTACTATTAAACATTAAGATAATATATAATTATTATTATCAACTTTATTTTTAGGAGGTATCTAGATTTGGTATTTATCATATCCTTGGTTTTAGCTATATTATCTTGTTTCTTTAATACACCTAGAATAGATAGTATAGATTTTAAAGTAATTATACTTTTATTTAATCTGATGATAGTAGTAAAAGCTTTTGAGAAATATAGTTTATTAGATTATATTGCTATTAAAATTTTATCTAGATTCAAGACTGAAAGAAGCATAGGTATGATGATTGTATTAACTACCGGTCTACTTTCTAGCGTTATAACTAATGACGTAGGGCTTATTACTCTAGTCCCTATAACTATACTCATAGCTAAAAAATCTAATTTTGATCCTGGATGGATTATAATCCTTCAAACACTCGCAGCTAATATAGGTAGTAGCCTTACTCCAATGGGTAATCCTCAGAATCTTTTTCTATATGAATTCTTTGACATAAGTTTAAAAGATTTCTTTGTAATAACTGGTGTCTTTGTTGCATTAGGATTTATTTGGCTATTTATTTTAAATCTAAAGAATAAAAACATTAAATTAGATTTAGATTTGAAGTCAGTTAATTTAAGTAATACTAAGGTTATAATCTATTATTTATTTCTATTCTTAATAATAATTTTGTCTATATTTAGAATAGTAGACTACAGATTAGCCTTTATTATAACTTTAATTTCCTTTATAATTTTAGATAAGAAGTTGTTTCTTAAAGTCGATTATTTACTTTTACTTACTTTCGTATGTTTCTTTGTGTTTATAGATAATATCTCTAATATAGATAATATAAGATTGTTTTTTTCTAATGTTTTAGTCGATGATAAAAGTGTTTTAGTATATTCTTCATTGATATCACAATTTATAAGTAATGTTCCTGCTGCTATACTTATTTCATCATTTACTTCCGATTTTAGATCTCTGTTACTTGGTGTGAGTATTGGTGGCATGGGAACACTAATAGCTTCTTTAGCTAACTTGATATCCTATAAGATATATATAAAAGAATATAAAGATTCTAATTATCTTTTAACTTTTCATATAGTTAATTTTTTAAGTTTAGGTTTGTTTCTACTATTAGGATTATTTATTGTTTAATATAAAGGAGGATTTTTATGTATAAAATAGGTTTTATTGGTTTAGGTAATATGGGATATGCAATTGTTAAAGGTCTTCTCTCATCTGAAAAAGGCGAAAATATAGCTTTTTATGATATAGACAAATCAAAACAAGATAGTATAGTTAAAGAACTAGGTATCGCCTTACGTCAAAGTAATGTTGATGTTGCTAAAAACTCTAAGTATATTATATTAGCTATAAAACCACAATTTTATAGTGAATGTTTGTCTGAAATAAAAGATTCTTTAGATGCTAATTCTGTAATAATAAGCATAGCACCTGGAATTACAATAGACAGCTTAAAAGATGTATTTGGTAAAAGTGCTAAAATAGTAAGAGTTATGCCTAATACCCCATCTCTAGTTTCTGAAGGTATGAGCGTACTATCATTTTCAAAAGATAATTTTAGTGAAGAAGAAACTGAAGATATAAAAAATATTTTTAAATCTTGTGGTGAGATAGAGATTATAGAAGAAAAATTCATGGATGCCATAGTTCCTATCTCTGGCAGTTCACCTGCTTATATATATATGATGATAGAAGCTTTAGCAGATGGTGGAGTACTTCTTGGATTACCTAGAAAACTATCATATAAATTAGCTGCTCAGTCAGTCTTAGGTTCTGCCAAAATGGTTTTAGAAACTGAGACTCATCCTGGTGAGCTTAAAGATGCTGTTTGTTCTCCTGGTGGAACTACAATAGAAGCAGTTGCAAAGCTTGAAGAAAAAGGATTTAGAAGTTCTATAATTGAAGCCATGATTTCTGCTTACGACAAGACAAAAAAATTAAAATAAGCTAAGGGTTTTCCCTTAGCTTATTTTAATGGACTTTAGTATATTCCCTTCTAGATCCTTAACTTCAAATAAATTGTTTTCTAATATCCCGTAAGAGTTAGGGTTATTTTCTTTTGGTAGTGTTATCGATCCCGGATTAAGTACATATATACCATTATATTTTTCTGCTAAAGGTACATGAGTGTGTCCATAAGCTAATATGTCTCCTTCACATATATTAGGTAGATTATCTTTATTGTATATGTGTCCATGAGTTATATATATTCTTTTTCCATTATAAAATAGAACTCCATAGTCAGCCATAATAGGATATTCTAGCATCATTTGGTCTACTTCACTATCACAATTTCCTCTTACTGCAACTATTTTATCTTTATATTTATTTAGTAGTGATGCTACTTCCTTTGGGTTATAGTCTTTTGGAAGTGGATTTCTTGGTCCATGATATAACGCATCTCCTAATATTACTATATATTGTGCATTTTCTTTCTCATATATATCTATGCCTTTTTCTAAATAGTGTATCGAACCATGTATATCTGATAAAAATAATATTTTCAATTTATTCTCCCCCTGTAAAATATATTTTTAATTTTTTAAAGACTCTAGTTTCATTTTTATTTTTTCTACTTCTACCTGCTTATTCTTCCACCAATCTCTGCTCCATATTCTATGGATTGTCCAACCTCTGCTTTCTAAAAATCTTTGTCTATATATGTCCCTTTCCCTAGCAGATTTAGAGCTATGATACGTTGCACCATCACATTCTATTCCAAGTATATATTCAGATCTATCCTCATCATATATTGCCATGTCAATTCTATAGCTAGATGCTCCCACTTGAGTCTGAACTTTTAGTCCAATATTAACTAACGCCTCATATACTTCTTCTTCAAAAGGACTATCAAAGTGAATTATATCTTTTTGTGTTCTTTCTATAGTATCTAGTGAGTATAATATATCTCTAGCTTCTTCTTTATTATCATTTGATACTGCTCTTACATACTGTAGATATTTTTTTAGTAGTATAGCACCTTTACTTAAGTTATCTACATAGCCCAGCTCTTCTGGTTCTATAGAAGTTATTACATATATTTTTTTCCTAGCTCTACTTATGGCAACATTTAGTCTGTTTTCTCCTGATTTCATAGTGAGACTTCCAAAGTTTCTCACTACTCGTCCTTCTTCATTTGGTGCATATCCTATAGAAAATATAATTATATCTCTTTCATCACCTTGGACATTTTCTATATTTTTTATAAAAATACCTTTATATTCATTTCCTTCTTTTCTTTCTAATTCTTTTCTATACACAGCTCCAAATTCTATATCTCTTAAAATTTCTCTATCTAGCATCTCTTCTATACACTCTTGTTGGCTAGAGTTAAAAGTAATAATACCTACAGTTTCGTTATTTTCCCTGTCTAACAGTATCTTTTTAATCAACTGTACTACTTCCTCAGCTTCTTTTATATTTTTCCTATCTATCCACTTTCCATCTATTTTTATTCTTTCTATAGGCGAGGAATACTGACTCTTATTTATATTAGGAACTACTTCTATCTTTCCATTATAAAAAGCATAGTTTGAAAAATTTATAAGTTCCTCATACATAGATCTATAGTGATAGTTCAAAGTAACACTCTCATACTTATACTTTGCTAGTTCTAATAAACTTTTAACTTCTGTACTTATTTTAGAAATATACTTTTCATCATCTTCGATATATTCTTCATTGTCCATCTTTACTTGATATAAGTCATTCGGTTGTAACTGTTTATCGTCTCCTGCTATTACTACACTTTTAGCTCTGTATACAGAAGGTATACTATTCTCAATAAACATTTGTGATGCTTCATCAAATATTACTACATCAAATATTCCTTCTTTTAAAGGTAATACACTTGATACTGCTTCTGGAGTTACCAACCAGCATGGTAGCAGATTTAGAAGTCCACTGCTCTGAAATGTATGAATAAACTTTCTTAAACTCATTTTGTTTCTTTTTTTATCTACTTCGTATTTCATATCACTATAGTTAGTTCCATCTTCTATGTCATTATTTAGTTTATCTATGATGACCTCGGGAACTAACTTTCTTTTACTTTCTAATAAATTTTCTATTTTTACTTTGATTTCATCCGGATTATCTATTGAATTTAAAATTTCCTTATTTTCTAACTCTATATATTCTATATGCTTCAAATATATAGTATTTCTTATAGCTTTGGAAAGGTCGATATCTTCTTTATCATTCCATTCATATTCTTCCATACAAAATTTCATTAAAAGCTTTTCTTTATCAGAAAGTTTATCTTTTAAATAATCTAAAATTTTTATTTGCTCAAAGTCTGTAGATATTATACTTTGTATATCCTCAAGCAACTCTTTCCACTTATTATTTTTTAATATATTACTAGTTAAAAGTTCTAATAGGTCTTCATTAAAATACTTTTCTAATATATATACTTCTTTAGTAAGTAGTTCTACAGTCTCTATGCTTTTTATATAACTTTCTATTTTTGATATTATTTCTTTTTTATTGCTAGTATAGCTTATATCATTAATACCAAATTCGCTTTTTATTTTTAATATCTCACTATTAATTTTAGCAGTCTCATCTATACACTCTATTATATTTTTTATACTATATCCTTTTACTCTCTGCTTTAGTTCTCTTCTACTTTTCCAGTATCTAAGTGTCCATATTCTTTTTTTCTTAACTACCTTACTAAGCTGTAGTAGTTTATTCAAGTTTTTAGTATGCTTGTCATCTAAAAGATTACTAGTATTACTAATTAACTCTAAGTCCTCACTTAGCTTTTTAGAGAGGTAAGAGGTATCTATTTGTTTATCTTCTATTAAATTTTCAATATAAACTATACTACTATCCTTCAATTTCTCACCATTATATTCTTCTGCATATCTTTTTATTCTTTCCACAAGACTTATAATTCTATCTTTTTCTATTTCCTGAAGATCTCCAAATTTTTTTCTATTCTTTAATACTAAATTATTAGAGTCGTACTTTAAATATCTTGATATTCGATCTATATTATTAAGTATTTCTTCAAGTTCTGTACTATTTATGTCTTTAAATTCATTAAAATTGTCACCTAATATCTCTATATAATATTTATATTTATTTGTACTTTTAGTATATAACTGATTTAAAGTTAAACCAAAGCTAGTACTTTTGTTTAAAACATCTGATAGTTTCTCTAGTTTTTCTAACTCACTTTCTATGTCTTGAGATACTTTATTAAACTGAATATTATACTTATCTCTAAAATATCTTTCTTGATTCTCTAATATACTATTAATCTTATTAAATAGTTTTTGTCTATCTGTATTAGGAGACTCTATATTTGCAACTCTATTGTCTAATTCTAGTTTTAGTAGTCTATTATATACAACATCTAGTGCAGCTTTTTTTTGAGACACCATTAGTATCTTCTTACCTTTAGCTAAATTGTCTACTATTAGATTTACTATTACTTGTGACTTTCCAGTTCCAGGTGGACCATATATTACTAGTTCCTCACTTTTTTCACTAACTATTATTGCTTTCTCCTGACTATAATCTAGTTCAGTTACAAAGTAGTTATTTTCTTGATTCACTCTAATTCTTTTTGATTCTTTATTTTCTCTACTAAAGCTTTTTTCTCCAGTTCCTTTAGCATCATTATGAATTAAGTTGTTTATCAATCTATTACTGCTATTTCTGTTTATAAGTTCTATATAATCATCATATATAGAGCTTGTTGAATTAGGAAATTGACCTATTACTATATTGTTTTTTAAAATAAGTTCTCCTAGTTCGTATGTTGAAGTGTTTGAGTTATTTATCTCCTTAAATTCTTCTATGCACGATATATCATTTTCTTTATCTATAAATATTCCATTTTCAGATAAATACTCTGCTATCCAGTTCAGTATATCCACATCTGTTAACTCTTCAAACTCTAGTTCAAAATCTCTAAGTTTTATTTCATTATATTTTTTAAAGCCCATTATAAATGTTTTATTTATATTTATATATTCATCATTTATACTTTGTAAAAATACTTCATCATTTTCTATCTTTAAACTTACTGGAAAAAGTAGAAGAGGTGCTTTTACAAGCGTACCATCCTTAAATTTTCCTTCCACAAATGGATACCCTATACACAGATCATGGCTCCCTTTTTCTCTTTGAATAGAGTTGTTTTCCTTATAAAGTTTCTTTAAGTCTTCATAGAGTGCAGATATATTTTCGTCATAAGGTGGTGATAGTATCTTTATCTTTCCATCATATCTTTCTGTAAGTAGCTTTAGTAGTCTTTCACAAAAATTTTGCCCATTTGCCTTTTCTAATGACTTTAAATCAAAAGCTACTTTTTTATAAAGTTTTTTTAATAATAGTGTTCTATTTCTGGTGCTTATATTTATAAGTCTATCTCTGTATATAGACAACATATCTTGCAATCTTATCACCTTACTTTCTTTAACTAAAACTTATGTTCTTATCTTTATTATATGATTAAACATTAGCTTTTACAACGTTTAAGGTTTTTCTACATAAAAAAACATCTATTAAAGTAATTACTTTAATAGATGTTTTTTATAAATATTATATTTTCATACGAAAAACTTTCACTTTATCTATCTAATCTTCGCCTAAGTATGCCTTTCTAACTCTATCATCAGATAAAAGATCCTTGGCATTTCCCTCTAATACAATTTCACCAGTTTCAATAACATATGCCTTATCTGCAACTTTAAGAGCTATATTAGCATTTTGTTCAACTAATAACACTGTTAATCCTTCTTTGTTTAATTCCTTTACTGCTTCAAATATTTCTGATACTACTATAGGTGCTAATCCCATTGATGGTTCATCTAGCATAAGTAATTTTGGTTTTGACATTATAGCTCTTCCTATAGCTAACATTTGCTGTTCTCCTCCACTTAGTGTTCCAGCCATCTGTTTCGCTCTTTCTTTAAGTCTTGGAAATAGTTTATATACATACGTTAAGTCTTTTTGAATACCGTCTGTATCATTTCTTAAATATGCACCCATAAATAAATTTTCCTCTACATTAAGTGCTGTAAATACACGTCTTCCTTCTGGTACATGTATAAGTGCATCTTTAACTATCTTCTCAGAAGCCTTACCTATTATTTCTTCTCCATTATACTTAATGCTTCCTTTTCCTTTAACTAAGTTAGATATTGATCTTAATGTAGTAGTTTTACCTGCACCATTACTTCCTATTAAGGTAACGATTTGCCCTTCTTTTACTTCAAATGATATTCCTTTTAAAGCATGAATACCTCCATAATATACGTGTAGATCATCTATCTTTAGCATTATTCATCTCCTCCTTGTCCTAAGTAGGCTGAGATAACTTTTTCATTACGTTGTATCTCTTGTGGAAGACCTTCTGCTATCTTATTACCATAATCAAGAACATATATTCTGTCCGAGATATTCATTACTAATTTTATATCATGTTCTATGACCAGTATTGTATAGCCTTTATCACGTATTTTTTTAATAAGATTAGTCATCTCTACTTTTTCCCCGCTATTCATACCAGCAGCAGGTTCATCTAATAGTATAAGCTTTGGACCTGTAGAAATTGCTCTTGCTACCTCTACTCTTCTTTGATGTCCATAAGGTAAGCTAGTAGCAATTTCATCTTTAAACTTTGTTAAATCTAAAAAGTCTAAAATTTCTAACGCTTTTTCTTTTACTTTAGCTTCCTCTTCTTTAAAATTCTTTGTTTTAAATATAGCATCTACTAAATTTGATTTAGTTCTACAGTACTGTCCTACCATTACATTTTCTAAAACACTCATAGTACTAAATAATCTTATATTTTGAAAAGTTCTTCCTATTCCCAGTTTAGTTATCTCATGGGGCTTTGATTTTTCTAATTTTTTACCTAGAAAAGTTACTTCTCCTTTTGTAGGTTCATATATACCAGTTATCAAGTTAAAGAAAGTGGTCTTACCTGCTCCATTAGGCCCTATTAGACTAACTATTTCGCCTTCTTTAATGTGAAAATCTACATCATTTACAGCTGTTAGTCCACCAAATGATTTTGTCATTCCTTTTGTTTCAAGTATATTCATTATTTTTTGCCCCCTTTCTTTAAGCTGTCACTACTAATCATACCCTGTGGTCTTGTTATCATCATCATTACTAGAAGTAATCCATATATAGCATATCTATATGATGATATATCTCTTAATGCTTCTGGTAGTATCGCTAATATAGCTGCACCTACTATAACTCCAGGTATACTTCCCACTCCACCTAGTACAACCATAGTAAGAATAGTTACTGATTCCATATAAACAAAGTTATCTGGATTTACATAGTGTATAAATGAAGCAAAGAAACTTCCGGCAGTTCCAGCTATAGCTGCTCCTAGTACAAATACTAGTATTTTTAAATGACTAGGATCTATACCCATAGCTTCAGCTGCTATTTCATCATCCTTAATAGCTACAAGTCCTCTTCCAAGTCTTGAATTTAATAAACGACTTGATATAAATACTGTAATTGCAGCCATAATTAAAATTATATAAAAGTATCCGATATTATGTTTTATAACAATTCCAAATATCGATGGATAAGGCACTGATGGTATTCCTGCTGGTCCTTTTGTGAATGAAGTCCAGTTAATCAATACTAGTCTTAGTATCTCTGCAAATCCTATTGTAGCGATTGCTAAGTAGTCTCCTTTAAGTCTCAGAATAGGTATTCCTATCAGTAGACCAAATATTCCCGCCATAATAGCACTTGCTATAAATGCTATTGAGATCGGTACATTGAAGCTAACTGTAAGTAGTGCAGTTGTGTATGCTCCTATTGCATAGAATGCAACGTGTCCCATTGAAAGCTGTCCTGCAAATCCTAGTATTAAGTTTAAACTTAAAGCTAATACTACATATAGTAAAACTATTATACTCGTTCTTAAGAAATAAGGATTGCCCGAAGTAATTATTGGCCATAATAATAATGCTACTCCAAATATAATTCCCAAAGTTTTTCTTGATTTTTTATTCAATCCTGTATATTTAGCAGTACCCCAGTCAAAGAATTTAGACATTATCTTAATTCCAATAAAGAGTATGACTGCATAAATTGTTATTCTAATTAATACACCTACTAAATTCTCCATATCAGCCACCCCTTCTATACCTTTTCTCTATCTGATTTACCTAGTATTCCAGATGGTTTTACTAGTAAAATTATAATTAATATTATGAAAGCTATTGCATCACGATATCCTGAAGATATATATGCTGCTCCTAAACTTTCAGATACACCCATTATAAGTCCACCTATCATGGCTCCTGGTATACTTCCTATTCCTCCAATTACGGCTGCTATAAATGCCTTAAGTCCAGGTACAAATCCCATCATAGGGAAAACTGCTTTATAGTACATTCCTACTAATGCTCCTGCTGCTGCTCCTAATGTTGAACCTAATGCAAACGTAAAGTAAACAATTCTATTTGTATTTATTCCCATTAGTCTAGATGCATCCATGTCTTGTGAAGTACATCTCATTGCTCTACCCATTCTCGTATATTTTATAATGTAGTTCAGTATAACTACTAACACTATTGTAGTTAATAATATTATAATTTGAAGCTTTGAAACTCTCATTCCTAAGATATTATATACTGTGTTGTTAATAACATCTGGAAACGATTGGGTTTCAGGTCCCCAAATTAACATTGCAAAGTTTTCTAAAAATATTGCCATCCCAATTGCTGATAAGAATAGATTTATTCTCGGTGCTTTAAAAACTGGACTATATGCAAATTTAGCTATAAGAATTCCAAATATTGCAGCTCCTACCATACCGAATAAAAATGCTGCTATAATAGGTAAGTTTAAAAGTGTCACTCCTGTTAGAGTTAAGAATGCACCTACCATGTATATATCTCCATGTGCGAAGTTTATAAGTCTTATAATACCATAGACCATTGTAAATCCTATTGCCGTTAATGCATATATACTTCCTAAGGCTATCCCATTACTTAGATGTTCCATAAACTCTAGAAACATTACGTCACCTTCTCTCATTATTGTAAGATTTTTGTTTACTTAGGCTGAACTTCTGCTGGAACTATTTTTCCATCTTTAACTGTTAAAATAATAATTCCTCTAGTTACATCGTTGTCCTTAAATGTTATAGGACCTGCAACTCCTGGAAAATCTTTAACTTCTTCTAGGTATTTTTTAATACCTTGTCTATTTTCACCATTTTCTTCTATAGCTTTCAGTAAAATTTTAGCCGAATCATAAGCTAGTGCTGAATAAGTATCTGGTTCTTTTCCATACTTAGCTTTAAATGCTTCAACAAATTCTTTTGTTCCTGAAAACTCTACATCTGGATGGAAGAATCCAGTGAATTTAATTCCTTCAACTGCTTTTCCGCCTAATTTTACTAGTTCATCAGAACTTATTCCTTCTGTTCCAAGTATCTCAACATCTAGCCCTACTGACTTAGCTTGTTGTGCTATCAGTGCTACTTCTACATAATATCCTGGAGCAAACAATAAGTCTGGTTTTTTATTTTTGATTTTTGTTAGCTGAGGACTAAAGTCTTTAGATTGACCTTCAAAATATGTTTCTGCAACTACGACTTTTCCACCTAATTTAGTGAACTCTTTAGTAAATGAATTCTTTAATCCTGTTCCAAAGTCATTTGCTGTATATATTATAGCTACTTTTCTTTTTCCTAGTTCATTGTAAGCATAACTTGCCAAGTGTTTTGCTTGAGCTGTATCAGTTAAGGAAATACGGAAAAGATGTGGACTTGTTCCATCAGTAATAGCTTCATTTACTGAGTCTGTTATAACAGGCATTCCCACAGATTCATATATTCCTCTAGCTGCTAGAGTAGCTGAACTATTCCAGTGGCCTATAACTGCTAGCATATTATTGTTGGATACAAACTTTTGAGCAACGTTTGGAGCTTCTTTTGGATTACCTGTGTCGTCTCCAACAATTAGTTTTACTTTTTTGCCATTTATTCCGCCTTTTTGATTAACTTCATCTAAGGCTAGCTCTATAGCATTAACTTTATTGGCACCAAATTGAGCTGAATCCCCTGTCATTGGATTTGCACTACCTATTATTATTTCTGTTGATTCTTTAGTACTACAGCCTACTAGTGAAGTTCCTAGGATTAAAGTTAGTAACCCTATAGCAATATTTTTTATTTTCACTTTTTATCCTCCTTTTTATATCTACTTTTTAAATAGTATCTAAGTTCTTATTTTTAACACCTCCTTTCCAGCTTATATTGAGCTTTATAAATAAGTAATGTTAACGATTTCTCCTTAGCTTTAAAATACATTTTTTATACGTTATAAATATTCTATAGATATTATTACTTAAATTACCTATTAAACATAAAAAAAATTTCTATCATATATTAAAGTGCACCTTTGAATTTAACTTATAATATATGACTCAAAAAGATATGCTAATATTTATATGTACGAAAAGTATGAATATGACAATCTATTTGAAAGTTATAGATTGGGCTAACTCTCTATTATAGTATGGCTTGTCCTATTCAATAGATTTTAAAACTTTAGAATCACTTAAAATTTAGCTTATTTATATTGATGTCTTTGTTTTCGCTTATATTAGTCTTCTAAGTACTTGTTTTTTACTTTTATGTATGAGTGTGGCATAATTAGTTATATATTGCTAGTTTTTAAACAAATGGCTCTCTATTTATTTTACATTTTATTTACTATTTGTCAAATAAAGTAGACCTATGTTCTTTTATATAAATTACCCCTAATTTTTTACTCTAAACTTATATTTAGTTATTCACTTAATAGGTTTTTATATATAAAAAACACTTATCAATAGTTTTTGATAAGTGTTCATAGGTATTATTTTATTTTATTTTCTTTACTATTAGTATAGTATATGCATAAAGAGTGCTGCAAAAGGAATTGCTATAAGTGTTCTTTCAATGAATATAATCATTATTTCTTTAAAGCTTAACTTTATACCTGTTGTCATAATAACTACTGCAGTTTCAGATACGTATATTATTTGTACCATTGCTACTAAACAAAGGAAATATCTTGCTGCTTCTGCTATTATATCTACTTTATCCGATATGATTAATATAGGTATAAATGGATCTGTTATACCTGCTACTATTGATGGTGCTACTTCTAGCGCATTTGATACTCCAACTAACTTAACTAGTGGATAAAATATGTACCCTAACCAAGTAAATAATTCAGTATATTCAACAAGTATCATACTTGTTGTACCTATGGCACATAAAAGAGTTATAACTTTAGGTACAATTGCAAGTCCACCGATAAGACTATCTTTTATTCTATAAAAAATATTTCCTGATATCCAAGCTTTTTTAGCTGCTCTATCTATCCCTACCTTCAACATACGCGGACTAATTTCAAGTTTAGCTTCTGCTTCTCTATCCTCATCTGTTTGAGGTCTACCATTATAGAACACTTCTTTTTTTCTCGATAGTGGTGGTATTCTACACATTATTGCAGCTATTATAAATGCTAAAAAGAATGATGAGAAGTATACTTTTGAAAATTGTTCTCCTAATCCTGCTGTTCCTATCATAAGAGATGCATAACCTACACTTACAGCACTAAAACAGGTAGATACTATACTTGATTCTTTCTCAGTATAATTATTAGACTTATACATTCTACTAGTTATAATAACCGCCATAGATGCTGAACCAACGAATGATGCAACCGCATCAACTGCACTTTTTCCTGGTGTTCTAAATAAAGGTCTCATAAGAGGCTCTAGTATAATTCCTAAGAAGTCTATACAACCATATTCGATTAAGAATGGAACAAAGAATGCTCCTACTGGTATGATACATGCTACTCCATATACTATTGGTGGTATAACCATTTGACCTGTCTTTGCACCTATTATTATTTCAGGTGCAGGAACACCTAATAAAGCATTTAGTACAAACATGACTATATATACTCCACCTATTGAATATAATATAGGGTGTATTATAGAATCATTTTTATAATATTCGTATAAAGTTCCTTCTTTAGCTATATATTTTCCATAAATACTTAGTATAGCATTACCTGCAATTACTATTGCTACTATAGCTAATCCAAAATTACCTAAGATATTTTGAACTCCAGTGTATATGATTCCAAATGGTATTTGTCCTTGTTTTCCATTAAAGGAAACTGGAACAAAGAAAACAAAAATAGCTATTGCCGTAAAAATTATAGATGTTATTAGTCCTTTTCTGTAATCAGATTTATTAAGCTCAATAGAATCTAGAATCTTTGGATCACTTAAGTCTAAATCTTGGAGATTAATATCTTTTCTTTCACTTAAATTAATAGTTTCCATACTTTATTCCTCCTTTTTTTGTGAGTTTCAAAATTAATTTATATGTATTTCCCCTATACTCTTTTTCTATTGACACCTCCATGCTTAATTTTTTTCAATGATATTTATGTAGAAATTGTAAGTATTAAGTAAATATGTATTTTGTATACCATCTTTTGTATATTGTATACCTTGTATTATGTTTTTCTATCCATTTTCTCGAGTATTAAATAAGGCTCGTACTTTTTTAATAATTTCTACATCTATCACTCTACTTTGTGCCCCTTATTCTGTCGATTTTTTTCATTAAATTCCACAAACAATATACGATCCCTTCTAGCTTCCATTTTTATATTTTATTATCAGTATAGGATATTTATATATATACCATTATTTTTATATTATAATCATAATTCTTTATCTTTATTGATTTATCTATTTTATATGACATTATTAGACCTCAGGCTACTATTGAAATTATGTACATAAAAATAAGCACTACTAAAACTTATCAATTAAAACTTCTAGTAGTGCTTACTTTTCTTAATCTACAAAATGCTTATATATTTCTCCATTAAGTTTTGCCCCATATTTTTTTAGTACTGTGTCTAATGCTTTTAAAGTTATATATATTTTTTCTTCATAACAATTTTCACCCATATGTCCTATTCTAATAACTTTTCCCTTTAAATAATCAAAGGCTCCTCCAATCATTATATTATGATCCTTCATCATGTCCTCAAATACGTCTTCAAAATTTATTCCTTCCGGAACTAGGAAAGTAGTAACTGTATTTGAGTAACTGTCTAACGGATATAGCTCTAATCCTGATTTAACAAGTGCTTCTCTAGTAGCGTTAGCTATAGTTTTATGTCTATTTATATAGTCAGTTTCTAATAATCTGTCTAGTGCACAGTCCAGTGCATATATAGCATTTATTGGCTGAGTATATGGGAACCATTTCTCTTCATACCAGCCTTTCCATATAGTTAGGTTACAATAAAAAGCTGCTATTGGAGTCTTTCTATTTATCATGGTATCCATAGCTTTTTCACTTATGCTTAAAAATGTAAGTCCAGAAGGTGCTGATATACATTTTTGTGATCCTCCTAATGCTATGTCTATTTTCCATTCATCTACGTTTATCTCATCTCCACCTACTGAAGATACTGAATCTACTACAGATAATACTCCATACTTATTAAGAAGTGTACAAATTTTATCTATTGGATTTGTTATCCCCGCTGGGGTTTCACAATGTACTAGTGTAGCATATTTAAAGTTACTATCCCTTTTTAAAAACTCCTCTAACTTTTCTACATCAATTCCTTTTCTATAGTCTGACTCAAAATAAACTACTTCTCCACCATACATTTTTGAGAAGTCTCCAAAGCCTTTACCAAATATTCCATTATCAATACAAAGTACTCTATCACCTTGCTCTGTTAGTGAAGCACATGCTGCTTCTAGTCCTAAAATCCCTTCTCCATCTAGTATTAGAACTTGATTTTCCGTATTTAAAAGTCTTTTTATTTTATTACAAGTATTTTTATAAAACTCATAAAAATTTTCGTCTAAGTCAGGATTGGTAGCTTCTCTTGACATAGCTTTTCTAACTTCTTCATGAACCTGTGTTGGTCCCGGTGTCATTATAAATGGTGTTCTCATATTTCCATCTCCTTAATTATATTGTATCGATTCATATATCCAAACTTATTCTTTATAAGTTGATTTTATCAATACAATTTTACCAAGTCAATAGATACATTAAATAATAATTCTATTATACATATATGAATCCTAACAAATAAAGCATATAAACTAGTACACGATAGTTACATTTACAATTTAATTATACCATAATATAGTAGGACTTAGGATACATATACAAGAAATGGATTGATTAAAAGGACTCAGTTATTACTACAAATTTAATATAGAATTATATTAAACAATATACTAGTTTGTAAACAAGTATACGATTTCCTTTTATAGTTTAGGCTACTGTTTTCATTATAGAGTTATAACATATATTGTTAGTAGTTTTTAAAGGAGGATGATACTATTGGGATTAATTCCAACTGTTATTACTCTATTTTTATTGATGTATCTAGATAAAAAATATAATTACAGAAAATATTTTTTATCTAGATTAGACTCAAAAATTTATTACTCTATTATTATTATTCTCTACTTAGGTATACTGGGTGTTTACTTTGCTTTCACCGGTATATTTCCAGTTCTTACTTCTTTCGGCTATGCCATACATTGTTCATGTGCATTTTTTAACATTTAACATTCCCAACATACTAGTAGAGAAAAGTAAAAGAGAATAATATAATATACTACTCATATGAAAAGTCAGACTTGAAAAATTACTTATATATTTCTCGTAAGTATATTTTATAATTAATTACCATCTTAGTAAAAGTTAAGGAAATACATTTACTCTGCTTGTTCCTTCATATGAAATGAAAAATCCTATACTAGAGACCGAAGGTCATCCAAATACTTTTACTTGTATTTTATTAAATTGTTATTTAATAAAATACAAGTAAAAAAATATTCTTTATTTTTTAACTTTTACTTTGAAACTTCTCTTATCTCATATATAATTTTCATGTAATATATGTAGAAATGAGGACGATAAAATGAGTATTTTAACTGTTAAAAACCTAAACCATGGTTTTGGAAGTCGTGCAATTTTTAATAATGTCTCTTTTAGACTTCTAAAAGGCGAACATGTTGGACTTATTGGAGCTAATGGAGAAGGAAAGTCAACTTTTATGAATATAATAACTAGAAAGTTAGAACCCGATGAAGGCGAAATAGAGTGGTCAAAGCGTGTTAGGGTTGGATATCTAGATCAACACACCGTACTTCACCAAGGTCTAAATATTAGAGATATTCTTAGAGATGCCTTTAAATATCTTTTTGACCTTGAAACTGAAATGAATCAAATATGTGATAATATGGCTGATGCTTCTCCTGAAGAATTAGAGAAAATGCTTGAAGATTTAGGAACAATACAAGATATTTTATCTAATAACGATTTCTATATAATCGATTCTAAAGTTGAAGAGATAGCTCGTGGCTTAGGATTAGATGATATAGGTTTAGATAAAGATGTACAAGACTTAAGTGGAGGTCAAAGAACTAAAGTTTTATTAGCTAAGCTATTACTTGAAAAGCCAGATATACTTCTTTTAGACGAGCCAACTAACTATTTAGATGAAAAACATATAGAATGGCTTAAGCACTATCTTTTAAATTATGAAAATGCTTTTATTCTTATTTCACATGACATTTCATTTTTAAATAGTGTTATAAATCTAGTTTATCATGTAGAGAATCAAGAGCTTAGTCGATATGTAGGAAACTATGATGACTTCCTAAAAATATATGAGGTGAAAAAGCAGCAACAAGAAGCTGCATATAAAAAACAACAGCAAGAAATATCTGAACTTAAAGACTTTGTTGCTAGAAATAAGGCACGTGTTTCTACAAGAAATATGGCTATGTCAAGGCAGAAAAAACTCGATAAGATGGATGTAATAGAGCTTGCTAGAGAAAAACCAAAACCAACTTTTAATTTTAGAGAAGGAAAGGCGTCTGGAAAGCTTATCTTTGAAACAAAAGATTTAGTTATAGGGTATGATACTCCACTTTCTAAGCCTTTGAATTTACGTATGGAACGTGGACAAAAATTGGCTCTTGTAGGTGCTAATGGTATTGGTAAAACTACTCTTTTAAAAAGCATTATAGGAGATATAAAACCTCTATCTGGTTCTATAACTCTTGGAGATTATCAAGAATTAGGCTATTTTGAACAAGAAATAAAAGACTCTAACTATAATACTTGTATCGAAGAAATATGGAATGTTTTTCCTTCATTAAGTCAATATGAAGTCAGAGCTGCATTAGCGAAATGTGGTCTTACTACAGAGCATATTGAAAGTAAGGTTTATGTTCTAAGCGGTGGAGAACAAGCTAAAGTAAGACTTTGTAAGCTTATTAATAGAGATACTAATATTTTAGTTTTAGACGAGCCTACTAACCACTTAGATGTAGATGCAAAAGAAGAACTTAAACGTGCATTAAAAGAATATAAGGGTAGTATATTACTTATATGCCATGAACCTGAGTTTTATAGAGATGTCGTAACGGACGTTTGGAATTGTGAAACTTGGACTACAAAGCTTATCTAAATAAAAGGATTGTTCATAATTTGAACAATCCTTTTATTTATTAATCTTTAATTCTATCTTCCAAATATTGAATCGCATCTGATTCAGATAGCGGCTTTCCAAATATATATCCTTGTATAACGTCACAACTAAGATCTCTTAATATAGATAATTGTTCTTCATTTTCTACTCCTTCAGCAGTCACATTTAGTCCCATGTTATGTGCTAAATTAATTATAGATTCAGTGATTTTTACACCTTTTTTAGCATTCATCATATCCATAACAAATGTTCTATCTATTTTTATAGTACTTATAGGAAGTCTTAATAAATAATTTAGCGATGAATATCCAGTCCCAAAGTCATCTAAATATACTGTAATCCCCATATTTCTTAATATTTCTAATTTTTCAGAATTCTCTTCGAATAATTCCATTAAAGAAGTTTCAGTAATTTCAATACCTAAAAATTTAGGATTCATTCCTGTATCATCAATTACTCTTTTTATAATTTCGATAAAGTTATCTTGGCTAAGTTGTATAGACGAAATGTTAACTGATACAACTATCTGTTCATCATATATACTTTCTATATTCATTGCAAACTTACATGCTTCTCTTAGTATCCATTCTCCCATTTGATTTATTAAACCAGTTTCTTCAGCTATTGAAATAAACTTGATAGGTGATATAGTTCCATACTCTGGACTAACCCACCTTATAAGAGCTTCAAATCCAACCACTTTCTTACTTACTGTATCTATCTGGGGCTGATAGTTAAGCACAAACTCATCTCTATCTAAAGCATTTCTAAGATGGTTCTCTAATAATAATCTATTCTCTATTTCTTCTTCCATATTTTTTTCATAAGTTTTATAGCAGTTTTTTCCGAATTCCTTAGCTTTATACATAGCTAAGTCAGCTTTTTTTAATACTTCCTCTACGCTTCTACCATCCTTGGGATAGAACACAACACCCATACTCACTGAAATCTGTATCTCATTATCATCTATCGAAAATGGTTCTGAGATATATTCCTGAGTTTGAATTATTTTTTGTTCAATATTGTCTTCATTATATTTTTCAAAAACTATTATATACTCGTCTCCACTTAGTCTAAAAACATGACTCTCTTTACTTTCAATAGGCTTAAGTCTATCGGCTAATTTTTTTAAAAGCAAATCTCCAAATTCGTGTCCAAATGTATCATTTATAATTTTAAAATTATCTATATCCATATATATAACAGACCCGCAACTATCTTCTTGTTTTAATATGTTATCCATTTTTTTATAGAACATTGCTCTATTAGGTAAACCCGTTATACTATCATAATATGCTAAAACTTTTATCTGCTCTTCTTGTAGTTTTCTATCTTCAATATCTATATGAAATCCAGAAATCCTACACATATTTCCATCTTTATCCCTTAGTGACTTGCCTTTTGCAAGTATCCATCTATATGTACCATATTTATCTAATGTCCTGTATTCAACGTGATAGCTATCTCTAACTCCTTGTTTTATTTCTTTAAATATATTTTCTATTATGTTAAAATCATCTGGATGTACATATTTGTCTAGCCTATCTATATAGTTTCTTACTTCTGATTCATCTAGTCCTAGTACTTCTTTAAGTCTTACATTCGTAAATATATTTTTTGTAACTGTATCCATATCCCAAAATCCATCATTACTAGCTTCAGAAACTAGTCTATATCTTTCTTCATTTTTCTCTATTGTTTCACGACTTTTCTTTAACTCATGATACTGTAATTTAAGCTCTTCATCTGATGATGCAAGTTCCTCATAGACTGCAAATAATTCATCATTAGCTAACTTCAAATCGACTTCTACCTTTTTTCTCTTCTTTATATTAAGACCTAAAAAAATTATAGTACATGATAATATAATAATGGCAGTAATGAATCCTAAAACTATATTTTTATGATCTTCATAAAATGAAGAAGGTTTATTTATTATAAGGCTATTTTTAGGTAAAAACCTCTTATCAATATTATACTTCTTTAAAATATTATAATCATACATGTTTATAGAATTATCTTTTTCTACGATACCTACATCTGATATCTTTTCACCATTAAGAATTCTTAATGCTAGTTCACCTGTATTTTTACCATGTAAATTACCACTTGATAAACTCCCACCTACTATTCCATGTCCTATTGCCATTTCGTGTAAATGATACATTGGTAACTTTATTTCGTTACTTATTCTACTTGATATCTCTGGTATAGATGTTTCTCTTCCATCATCATCTTTTAAATATACTGTCCCTATAAGTAAGCTATCTTTAGGTATCTTTGGTAAGCTTGTATTAAGTTTAATTTCTCCCATTTCACTAAATGATTTTACATCTATATCTTTGTTAATTCTTAATGATGTACTTTTAATATACTTAAATATGCTTATTCCCCTATTTGTTTTATCGTGTATAACATATAATTCTTTTGCATTTGGAGTTGCCTTAAATGCAGTTGTTAGTGTCTCTTCTATATTTAATTTCTCTATACAACCAGCAATATTTTGTACTCCTTTTGTAATTTCTCTAGCTTTTTCTTTAGATATGCCGGAGAAAACTATAGGAGTATCCCTGAAAAGGTTTTCTCGATATTTTATAGCAAATTCAGTTGCCATAAGATCAGTTGTTATAACTAAATCTGTTTTTTTGTCAGAGTATCTGTTCATAATAAGTTTATACATATTATCAATATCATCTTTATCACTTAATCCATGTTGTTCTAAACTTTCTACGGATATGTCTACATCCAACTTAGATGAATTTAATTTTTCTAGAATCCCATTTAGTACTCTTTCTGTCCAAGAATAGTTCTCATTGTGTGAATTTATTATTAATACTGACTTTTGTTCACTTTTGCTATCCACACTAAGACTAGTCATCATAATTATTATAATTATAAATAATGATAGCACTTTTAAACATTTATTTTTTCCATAAAATCACCACCTTAGACTTTTTATTGACTAAAGGATTGTTATTATAATTATATTTGTATATTTGGTAATTTATTACATGATTTATTTATTTCCGTATCTTTCTTATGTACTTTATATCTATGCATACATATTTCATGTATCCACTTAAATATTGATCTTAATATTATCAAAATCCTATTTTTTAGGTTTACCCTTTAAAAAATAAGATTTTGATATATAATTCTATCTTAATTTTTAAGCTCTTATAAAACTATTACATCATATCCTGAACTTTTTAATTCTGAAATTATTTGTTCTATATGTTTATGTCCATTAGTTTCAACTGTTACCTCAAGTTGTACTTCCATAAATCTGTCCATACTTTTAAGTTGGTTATGATCTAACTTTATTACATTTGCACCTGTTCTCGCTAATACCTCTGCGACTTTTAAAAGTTCACCTGGCTTATCCGGTAGATCTACTGTGAATGAAAAAATGCGTCCACGAGAAACTAACCCTCTATCTATCATACTTGCCATAGTTAACACATCTATATTGCCACCACTAACTATGCATACTATTTTTTTATTTTTCTCTTTTATTTTCTTAAGTCCAGCAAGAGATGATACTCCTGCATTCTCACCTATTAATTTATGTTTATCTAGAAGAATAAGAAATGCTTCCATTATATCAAAGTCAGAGACCTCAACTATTTCATCTATATATTCTTTTATTATAGAAAAGGTGATGTCCCCAGGCTCTTTTACTGCTACTCCATCTGCTATAGTGCATACTTTATCAAGACAAATTAATTCTCCCTTTTCTATAGAAGCCTTCATAGACTTTGCGCCTTCTGGCTCTACTCCTATAACCTTTATGTTTGGATTAATTTTCTTTGCAGATATAGCTATACCGGCAGCAAGTCCTCCTCCTCCTATCGGAACTAATATACAGTCCACATCCTTTAATTCCTCTAGTATCTCTGTTGCTATTGTTCCTTGTCCTTCTATAACGTCTAAATCATTAAATGGATGTATAAATATATATCCATTCTCTTTCTTGAGTCTAAGTGCTTCCTTATATGCTTCATCATAGCAATCACCATGTAAAATCACTTTAGCACCATAGCTTTTAGTTGCTTCAACTTTAATCAGGGGTGTAGTTGTAGGCATAACTATAGTTGCTTCAACCCCTAATTTTTGTGCTGCATATGCAACTCCTTGAGCATGATTTCCAGCCGAAGAAGCTATAAGCCCTTTACTTTTATCTTCCTCAGTCAACTTGGATATTTTATTAAATGCTCCGCGAATCTTAAATGACCCTGTTGTTTGTAAATTTTCAGGCTTAATATATACATCATTTTCAAACTCTTTGCTGAATACTAGACTTTTTATTAATCTTGTTTCTGTGAGTATTCCGTCTAATAACTTTCTAGAGTTTTCAAAATTCATACCTTCTATATTTTGCTTATCTATTACTGTCATAAAATCTCCACTACCTTCTTCTACAAGTTTTATTTTGCTTTTTCTTGTTAGTTTTTTATTTGATATTCCCTTTTCATAGCTTCTTGTTTTGTATCAAATTTTTCAAAATATTTTAATTTAACAGGACCTCTAGCTCTAGTGTATTTTGCTCCTTTTCCACTATTGTGTTCACTTATTCTTCTTTTTAAATCCGTCGTCCACCCTGTATAAAGAGTTCCATCTTTACACTCTACTATATATACGTAATTCATAAAAATTTACAGCCCTTTTTTTAGAGCATCTTCAGTAGCTTTTAATATAATTTTACTGCTATAAGTAGCTCCTGTAACTGTGTCGACGTCTAGAGATTGTTTTTCTAGAATTCTTGCTACTACTTTTTCCGCATCTTTACCTTTCTGTTCTATATGTTCTAGTATCTCTATATCCTGGATTTGATGATCCTTAACTATAATTTTTACTTTTGCTGACAGCCATACTACCTTACTTTCACCTATATATTCCCCATCTTTAACATTATCTATATCTACATTTTCAATTTTTAAACTTTCTATTTGTTTCTTATATTCCAAATATTCTTTTTCTTCTTTCTGCTTTTTATACGTATCTATAATGTATATACCTAATAATAATGTTATTAAAGTAGCTGTTATTATGCCCTTTATTTTTTTATTTCTCATTACAATATTTCTCCCCATATACCTTCATAAGTTAAAATTATAGTTTAAATTTTTCTTATACCATTATCAACAAATTCAATCTTTTTCTCTTTTAATAGTCTGCCTACGGCTCTTTTAAAAGCATTTTTACTAATATTTAATTGATCTTTTATTTCTTCTGGTGAACTACTATCGTTTAAAAACAGTATTCCATCTTCTTCATCTAGCTTATCTAAAATAATTTTTGCATCAGAGTCCATTTGCTTATAAGCCTTTTCTCTTATGCTTAAGTCTAACTTACCGTCTTCCTTCACCTTAGTTACTCTAGCTTCTACTTGATCTCCTATATTTAAACTTTTACTCAGCTCTTTCATAGGTATTAATGCATCATATTTATTATCAACTGCTACAAATGCACCTATATCTTCGTTTATACTATATATTGTTCCCTTCACTCTATCATTTTCTTTATATGGTGAAGTTTCTTCAAGAAAACTATTTACTTTCATTGTCGCACAAAGTCTTTCACTTTTATCTAAGTATAATCCTACTAAGTATTTTTTACCTTTTTTTATTTTAGTATTTTGCTCTTTAAATGGTAAAAATAAATCCTTTGGTAATCCCCAATCTAAAAAGGCACCTATTTTAGTTTCTTGTACTACTTCTAAATATGCTGTTTCGTCAATTGTAATCATTGGATTATCAGTTGTAGCTATAAGTCTATCTTCTGAATCTTTATACACGAAAACTTCTATAGTGTCACCTAACTCAGTTCCTTGTGGCACCTGCTTCCTTGGTAATAAGACTCCTTTCTCATCTCTATTATTTCTTGAATTTAAATATACTCCTATATCAGTCTTTTTTATAACACTTAATTTTTGTTTTTGTCCAATCTCTATCATTTCTTTAATTTATACCTCCATATTCGATGTTTGTTCTAAGTTAGATGTACAGTTTGGACACTTAGTGGCCTCTTTAGCTATATCCGTAATACAATAAGGGCACTTCTTTGTAGTAGCATCCTCTACCTCATCTTTTTTCTTAGAAAAACGACTTAGTTGTTTAACCATTATAAATATACAAAAAGATATAATTATAAAATCAACTACATTATTTATAAAAGTACCATAATTTAATGTAGCAGCTCCAGCTTTTTTTGCTTCTTCTAAGGTACTATAACTTTTATCACCAAAGGCAATAAATAAATTTGAAAAGTCTACCTTTCCAAGTAATAGTCCTATTATAGGCATTATTACATCGTTAACTAGAGAAGTAACTATTTTACCAAAAGCTCCTCCTATTATTACCCCTATAGCTAAGTCTACTATACTTCCTCTCAAAGCAAATTCCTTGAACTCTTTAAGCATATATTTTAACTCCTTCCTAACTTAATAATATACTCATAGTTAGACCCTAGTCTATTATACCCTATTTTTTATTTTTCTAAAATGTGAAATACGTTATGTTCTAATGAACTTAAGTTGATTAATTGAATTATGCTAGATGTGTTATTTAAGTTATGATATAGTTGTTATGAGGTGATATACTATGTTTACAGAAGCTTATGTTATACATGTA
Source organism: Gottschalkia acidurici 9a (assembly GCF_000299355.1). Lineage (NCBI taxonomy): Bacteria > Bacillati > Bacillota > Tissierellia > Tissierellales > Gottschalkiaceae > Gottschalkia > Gottschalkia acidurici. Next base: position 2,553,883 of record NC_018664.1, read on the forward strand.
CCCGATGCAGATGCTAGTACTCATAAAACTTTACTTTCTACTGATACTTATAAATTTATTGGAGTTTTAGTCAAAGACTACGATCAAGCTTTAAATGAATGTCTGAAACTAGTTGAAGAAGAGAATGTTAACTGTATAATTCTTTGTGCTGGCTTTTCAAATGAAAATGTAGGAGACATTTCAAAAGCTGTCGGGGATTCTGTTGCTGTTAGTGTAGTTAGAGGTGACGGGCCTGGAAATAAAATAGTTTCAAAATGTATAGAAGAAGCTGGATGGTTTAATAGTTAGGTATGCAATAATATAAAAATACTAAGGTAATTTCTTACCTTAGTATTTTTATATTATTATTCTATTGATATGTTAATTGCAATTGTTATATCATTAGCTATCATGTTAATACATATAATCTCTTTAGTATTTACCTTAATATTTATATCTTTTCCCATAACTAATACAGGTGTTGATATATCTGTTGTAAGTCCTTGATTTGAGTAGTTCATACTTGCATTTGCAGTTAACATATTTGATAGCTCAGAAATAGCACTTTGAGCCATATCATTTAGTTCATCTACAGGCATTCCCATCATCATCTGAGAAGCTACTTTTTTAGCTCCTTCCTCTTCCATTATGTATATAACGTTTCCTTTTATATCTCCAGTAATCCCAACTGTTATTGCTATTCCTGCCCCATTTATTTTATCTTTTAGTAAAATTTCTCCTTTTTCAGTTTGAAAACCCAATTGAGGCATTATAGTATTAAAAGATTCTAAGAAAGGATTTATAAGTTTTACATCCATTATGATTATCCCCTTTCAACATTTAGTCTTATTCAATATTAAGTAAGTTTTAATAAATTTCCCCTACTATGATCTGTAATTATTAATACTTACTACCTATTTTAACATATATATAAGCAAAAAAATACCTAAGTAAAATCACTTAGGCGTTTCTTCTAAAATATATTTATATGGCATTGTTCTCATCTTCATGCACTGGTACACAGTTTGTCTTTTCTTTTTCCTTATTTTTAACTAGTTTTAAACTAATATATTCATATATTCTATTATATCTACCTTCACCAAACCCGTATATTTCATTCAGTGCTTCTTTATGTAGTGCTATTGTATTATTAACCCCATCCACATATATTTGAGTTATAAATTCCTGTACTTCCGATAAACTCATTTTATCTAACATTTTCTTTAATTCACTAGCTTGTCTCCTTTTTGAGCTTCTTATCACGTATATCTCCTCCTAATTTTTCAGCATAGACTATTTCCTCTATCTATAAACTCTCTATTCTACTATATCCTCTTCTATATCTTCATACCTATTTCCTCTTATTTATCAATACTTTCGTCTTCCTTTTATCTATATAATAAATCAGAATTTTATGATTTTCAATATAATTTTATTTTAAACTACAAAAGACACCTAGAATTTAATTTCTAGGTGTCTTTTTTGTAATTCTATAGTAGTTTGTCTCCTTCATTCCAGTTTATTGGGCAAAGGCCGCCTGTTTTAAGTGCTTTTAGAACACGTAGCGTTTCGTCTACATTTCTACCTACGTTTAGGTCATGTACTACTGAGTATTTCACTTGTCCTTCCGGGTCTATAATAAATAGTCCTCTTAATGCTATTCCTTCATCTTCTATAAGAACTCCATAGTCTGTTGCTACCTTTTTAGTTAAGTCTGAAGCTAGTGGGAAGTTTAATTTTCCTAGATCTCCACTTATCCAAGCTTTGTGTGAATGTTCACTATCTATACTTACTCCTAATATTTCTGCATTATCAGCTTCAAAATCTTTTTTTCTTTCACTATATGCTGTGATTTCTGTTGGACACACAAAAGTAAAATCTAGTGGATAGAAAAATAACACTAACCATTTTCCTTTATAGTCTGATAATTTAGCTTCTCCAAATCCTTCTCCGTTTCCTAATGCAGTTTTCATTGTAAAATCTGGTGCTGGTTTTCCAACTAATCTTGACATAATTAAATTCCTCCCCTGTATTTTTTATTTTATTATATTTATTATTTACCACATATATCTAATATAAACCTAAATAATATAATTTTTTGTAAATTATATTAATATGTAATTATTACTTTTCAACTTCGATTACATGTTTGTAATGATTACATCTTTATTATATATCATCTATTATAAATGTCAATAGTATATCTCAAAATATGTTATAATTATTGTATGCTTTTAATAGAGGAGGTAAGAACCATGAGTGCTCTTTATGAAATATTAAAATTCAATAAGGATTTTGTTGACAACAAAGAATATGAAGCTTTTGAAACTACCAAGTATCCTGATAAAAAAATAGTAATATTATCGTGTATGGATACTAGATTAACTGAACTTTTGCCAAAAGCTTTAAACATCAAAAATGGAGATGCTAAGTTTATAAAAAATGCCGGTGCTGTTATTGCACATCCTTTTGGCAGTATTATGAGAAGTATATTAATAGCTTTATATGAACTTAAAGCAGAAGAAGTCTTTGTAATAGGCCATTCTGGATGTGGGATGAGCAATGTTGATCCTAAAGCTATGATAGATAGTATGATAGCTTCAGGTATATCTAAAGACACTATAAATACTCTAGAATACTCTGGGATAAATCTTAACGAGTGGTTACATGGCTTTGGATGTGTATATGATTCTGTAAAAAATACAGTTGAAATAATAAAAAATCATCCTTTAATGTCTCCTAAAGTATCTGTTCATGGTCTTATCATGGATCCCAAAACTGGTGAGTTAGATCTAGTAGTAGATGGGAATAAAAATTAACTAGTTATTAATAATAAATATACCCTAGAGATAGTCAAAATTATCTATCTCTAGGGTATATTTTATGCCACTTTAATTTAATTTAAGTTATTATAAAGTTAAATTAAATTAATCTTGTTTATTACTTTGTCTAAATCATACGCTTTACTTTATAAATATAATACATTTATGCTTTATCATTGTCCTTTATTCATTGCCAAATGTTACATAAAATTATATAATTATGGTGCCTCTTTTATTGTACTTGAAGGGGGGTGCCGAGTTTGAAGAGATTAACACGCATAGTACACAAGTTAAAAGTAAGAAGAACTATAAGATATGTTTCCAGCTTAGTCAAATTAATCAACGCAATAATTAATATAGTAAAGTGGTTCATATAGAACCAATTAAGAGAGTTTGCCGACTCTCTTTTTTAACACAAAAAAAGAAAAAAGACAGAGTTGCCGCTCTGTCTTTTTCGCCTCGTTTAAATAAATTAACACGCTTTTAATTTATTTTGTGAAACATTGTTTCCTTTGTTAGTATTACTTTATCTACTATCATTATACTATTTATTATTTATTTGTCAACTATTTTCCAGGTTTTTTGTACTTATATTCTTAACTCAATAATCAAATTATTGCTCTACAATCTTACCTTAAGTTTTTATAATACCTTAAAATATAAAAACTCTTGATGCTAGTAATTTTCTAGCATCAAGAGCCTTTTTATATTTATATATTAAGCATTAAAATATCTTTTTAATAGTCCTCTAAATCCAGCTCCATGTCTAGCTTCATCTTTTGCCATTTCATGAACTGTATCGTGGATAGCATCTAAATTAGCTTTTTTAGCAAGTGTTGCTAATTCTTTTTTACCTGCACAAGCTCCGTGCTCAGCGTCTGCTCTTAATTCTAAGTTACGTTTTGTTGACTCAGTAACAACTTCTCCTAGTAATTCTGCAAATTTAGCAGCATGCTCAGCTTCTTCAAATGCATATCTTGTAAAAGCTTCTCCTATTTCTGGATAACCTTCTCTATGAGCTTGTCTTGCCATTGCAAGATACATTCCTACTTCTGTACATTCTCCTACAAAGTTTTGTCTTAATCCTTCTAATATTTCCTCATCTACACCTTTTGCAATACCTATTCTGTGCTCATCAGCAAAATCTTGATCTCCATCATATGCTGTAAATTGATTGCTTCCTGCTTTACATACTGGGCATTCTACTGGTGCTTCGCTTCCTTCATGAACATATCCACAAACCTTACATACAAATTTTGACATAATCTCTCATTCTCCTTTTTATATGTGTATTTTTTATTATTTATTATAATTATTAATTATATTTTAAGCATTTTTCACAACATCCAAAGTAATAAAAGTTCTTTTCATTCACTTTGAAATCCTCAAGACCCTTGATGTTTACACTATCCTCATCTAATTTAAAGTCATATATTTCTCCACAATTTGTACATTTAAAATGTCCATGAGTTGTTACATCTGCATCGTATCTTGTTTCTCCTTCTTCTATAGTAATTACTCTTGCGACATCTTTTTCAATAAGTGAATTTAAAGTATTATAAACTGTAGTTTTTGATAAGGTCGGAATCTCTTTTACAAGTTCAGTGTAAATCTTATCAACTGTAGGATGATTTTTATTTTTTACTAAATATTCAAGTATCTTTATTCTTGGGTAAGAGGGTTTTATATTATTTTCAACTAAATGATTTTTTATATTTTCTAAACTATAATCCATTTATGACCCCTCCGTTTTCTGTAATCATTTTCACTTTGTAATGATTATAATTTAATTATATATGATTTTTTAAATTTGTCAACATCTTTTTTTAAATTTTAATTGTTTTATATTATTCTATTATAAATTCATCTACTTTACTCTTCAAATCGTTAGCATTATTTTTCATTTCCTCTATCTTTGATGTTACTTTTTCTATCGAATATAATTGTTCTTCTATCGAAGCTGCCACCTCTTCTGATGATGCCGATGTACTTTCTACCGATTCAAGCATCATTTCAAATAATTCAGATAATTTATTCATCCCCTTGGTGACCTCACTAAAAACTATAGAAACTTCTTCTACTTTTTGTGAACTTAATAAATTTGCCTTTCTAGTTTCTTCTATTTCCTCACTTATTCTCACTATAGTCTTTGACTGTGACACCATATTGTCGATATTTAGACCCATTGAATTTACGCTTTCTGATGTCTCTTTTTGCATTTGCTCTATAAGAACTGAAATCTTATTAGTAGCATTTTCAGATTCCTCTGCCAGTTTTCTAATCTCTTCAGCAACTACTGAGAATCCTCTTCCATGTTCTCCTGCCCTTGCTGATTCTATTGACGCATTAAGAGCTAATAAGTTAGTTTGAGACGATATATTTGATATTATATCTACGATATTGCCAATATTGGTAGCAGTACTATCAAGCCTTGTTATAGATTCCTTTGCTATATTTATATCATCTGTAATTAATTTAAGCTGAGAAACTGCATCATTAATAGTAACAATCATTTTTTGTGTTAATTCATTAGAAGCCATAGCTGATTTTTCAGACTCCTTAATGCTTTCAATTCCTATGCTTATTTGATCATTATTTTCTTTAATACTACTCATTATTGTTCTGGCTGTCTCACTTTGCATAGTAGTTTCATGCGCGACATCATTTGTGGCAATTGACACCTGTTCTACTGATTTATTTAGCTTCTGAGTAATTTCATATACTTCTTCTGACATATTGTTTGATTCGTAGGTCATATTTTTTACTAAAAGTATGATATTTTGTATTCGTTCGGTGAATATATTAAAGTACTTACTTATATCCCCTACTTCATCTCTAGAATTATCATTTATTCTAGATGTAAGATCACTTTCTCCTTCAGAAATATTTTTAAATACTTTTACTAAGTTAGATAGCTTATTTACCACATATAATCTAATAATTATCATAGATATTATTGTAATTACTATAAGTATAGTAAATAAAACATTGCTAATAACTTTTAGTTGCAAAAGCTTTTTGTCAATTACTTGATTTCCAGCTTCAAAGTCTTTGTTTGCTTTGTCCAATAATATATCTACTTCCTGTTGTATATTTTCAGAAAAAGGATCGAATCTTTCCATATACGTGTTCCCTTCGTCTGTACCTTTCTCTATATATGCATTAGCCATATCTATCCCAACTTTATAGTAATCATCTAAGCTAGTTCTTAATTCATTTATAAATTTGTCTTCTATTCCATAATCTTTTAGTTCATTAATTATATTTTTTGCATCTTTATAGAAAGTCTCGGCTTCATCAAATCCATCGTCAAATCCCGGTTTAGCTTTTGTGGCTGATATATCAGTAAGCCATTGTTGAATCTGAATAATGTCTTTTTGAAGTGTCAACGACTTAATCATCAAAGGCGTATTGATGCTTTTATGCAATTCAGTATTTTTCTCTAGACTTGAAATGTGAACAAAAGAAAAAAACATCGAGAATATAGATGTTAAAATTATTAGTAATAATAGTCCATTAGTTTTCATTTTTATTTTCATATTCTATCTCCTTTACTATTTGTATTTTCATTTAAATAACAAGCTTAAGACATGATATTCCTAAAGATTATCATGTCTTTTTTATAACTTTCTTAGATCATTTCTTTTATTTTGTACTTCCTACTCTTTGAAAGATCATAATATTTATTATTTATTTTTACAATTGGGTTTGTTATATTTGTAGGCGGTATAAATGCAACTTCGCCTATATCTCCTGTATTCATTTTCACCTTAGAACCTATGTAAATGTGCACTATATTAGTTAAAAAAATATATAATATTTTAGAATCAAGTTTTCCCTTTCCTATCTTAATCATCTGACTAAAAGTATCAAATGGTGTTTGCTTTTCTTTATACACCCTTTTAGAATTAAGAGCATCATATATATCACATATTGCTATTATCTTCGCATATATAGGTATTTGATCCCCTTTCAACCCAAATGGATATCCACTTCCATCTATTTTCTCATGATGCATCAATGCTCCATGTTTGATTTCATCACTAAGCCATATTATCGGCTTGCATATATCATATCCGTATATTGTATGTTTTTGCATCTCATTAAACTCTTCTTCTGTAAGTTTACCTGGCTTGTTCAATATCTCTTGATCAATTTTACCTTTTCCTATGTCATGTAAAATTCCGGCTTTAATAATCGATTTAATTTCCCTTTTTTCTAGCCTTAGCCAGTCTGCTAAATACATAGAATATAAGGCTACATTTATTGAATGATTATAAGTGTAATCATCTATTTCCTTAATTTCATTTATAGATTCTATTGTAGCAAGTACATCCTTTGCATTTTTAAATAGATCTGTTGATACATTTGTAATTTTGCTAAAATTAATGCTTTCACCTTTAGCAATATCCCTAAATATATCTCTTACGTTCAAGATACTTTTTCTATAGTTTCTCTTAAATAAAGTCTTTTTCTCTTCTAACTTTCTATTATAACTATCATCATTTGTGTCAATTTCTTTATAGTCAGGGTCAAATATATCTATATGCGATATGTTTAAGTCTCTTAGTCTACTTTTAATATATTCATTTACAATCGTATTTCTAGTTACTAATGGATATTCCCTACTCTCCCATAGTATATCCTCTCCAACTATATCGCCAATTTTTATTTGATTCACTCTTACCTTCTTTATCAAAAAAACGCACCTTCCTAATTATGATAATCATAATTTATTAGTATATTAATTTTTAACTAAATAATTATGCACTGTTCAAATAATCTTTGAATTATATATCCAACAGCAGAGTACGTCAATTATTAATATAATTTATAGCTTTATTCTTTCTATTTTTTATCTGCATCTAGTAAATATCTTATAAGTCCAATTATAAATAATGATTCTTTAATCGTATTAACTATACTGATAACTAACAAAATAATGTTAAGATTTAATAAAGATATAACCAAGATAAAAGTAATCTTTGGGATTCTTAAAATATAAATATTGCGATTTTCAAATACTTTATACCCATAGATAGACTTTTTAAATCCTTTTAATTTCTCTATCTCTATCTGTCCGCATAATTATATATTAAAAAACAACATTTTTCAACAAACTATGATATTTTTATTTTTAATTCTACTTTTGTCATAAATAACTAAAAATACCCACTATTTTTCTTAGTGGGTATCTTTAGAGTTTTGAATTTTAAATTATTGAATTTTAAACTTCATAACAATAGACTGTAGCTCTTGTGCTAAACTTGATAAACTTTCGCTTGAGCTTGCTATTTCTTCTATAGAAGCCGTTTGCTCTTCCATAGAAGCTGATGCCTCCTGAGTTCCTGCTGAGTTTTCCGCTGCCATAGTAGAAAGACCTCCTAGAGTATCAAGTATATTATTCTTAGTTCTCTCCATTTCTTCTTCCGAAGTATTTAATTGTTCTATAGCCTCTTCTACATATTTCATTTCCTCAGCTATCAATGTATACTTTTTCTTATTATTAATTATACTTTCTGTTTGATTCTTAGATATATTAGATACTTTTTTCATAGTTTTCACTGCATCTTCAGAATTCATTTGTAGTTCATTTACTATATCATCAATAATTTTTGTAAACTCTGAAGATTGTTCCGCTAGTTTTCTGATCTCTTCTGCCACTACTGCAAACCCTTTTCCTGCTTCCCCTGCTCTAGCAGCCTCGATAGCAGCATTTAATGCTAATAAGTTGGTTTGATCTGCTATAGATGTTATCACATTACTTGCTTGTCCAATTTGATTAGAGCTTTCGTTCGTTTTTAATATAACTTTATAGATTTCATCTATAGCATGACTATTTTCTTTTGTTATTTCAGATAGGTTATCAATATCGCTTAATCCCTCATTAACTACCCCAATTACCTCGTTTGAATTGATATTTAATTTTTTCATATATTGCTGATTTTGTTCTATAGCTGAACCTAATAAATCCGCTTTCATGACACCTTCATCTGTATTTTTCGCCTGATTTAAAGCTCTACTTGATATTGCTTCTACAGACTTCGAGACTTCTTCTATAGCAGCTGAAGACTGTTGTGTAATCGCAGTTAGTTCTTCTGAGGTGGCAGCAACTTGTGTTGAAGAACTGTTTATTGATTTAACAACTTCATTGAGGTTATTAGTTACATCTTGTATCGCCTTTGCAAATGCTCCTGTTTCATCTTTCTTTATTAAATACTTTTCAGGTACATCTCTTGTAATATTAAGATCTGCAATTTCTTGTAAATGATTTACTCCATTAATAATAGGAACGCTAATCGAATTTCCGATTAAATATGTAATAGTAATACTTAGTAATAAAACTACAATCATTAGTATGATTATGTTTTTTTGTATGTCTGGTATTGCAGATAGTATTTCATCTTTATCAGCTGTAACAACTATTGTCCAATTTGTATCTTTCACAGGTTCATATCCTGCATATATGTCCTTACCTTCATAAGAATATATACCTATTCCAGTTTTCTCTTTTAGCATTTTTTCAAAGAATTCTGCTAACGACTTTTGACTCTTGTCATTTTTTACTTCTTTTATTGGATTAGATTGTTTTAATACTTTTTCCTTATCTGGATGACCAACTATATTTCCCTCACTATTAATCATAAAAGAATATCCTTTACTTCCAAATCCAATATCTTTTAGGATGTTACTTAGTTCATCACCATTTCTAATTCCGATTAAAACCCCTACTACTTTATCATCGTTTTTGATAGGTGAAGCGTATACTATTCCAAGATTGTTAGTCGTCTCAATAATAAACAAATCTGATACACTTGACTCACCATTTAAGGCTTTTTTCATATAGTCATTATCTTTTATCCTAGATACTGATCCTTTTGAGAAATATCCAGTTCCATCAAGTTGAACAATTGCCATATCAGTAAATGATGTATTCTCTAACTGCCTTTGAAGTATAGGCTGCTGAACTTGCCAGTCCATGCTTTCTATATCTCTTCTATTTGCTATCATTTCTAAAGTTCTCTTTTGAATTTCAACTCTACTCTCTGCTAATTTTGCTCCGTCAGTAGCTAACGAACTTATCGTTTCTTTTGCTTCTTTATTAAAACCTTCACTAGCCTTTTGTATAGAAATAAATCCAATACTAGTAGACGATAATAAAATTAAAGCAGAAAAATAAATAATAAGTTTTAATTTAATACTTTTCATTTCAATGCCTCCATAATATATTTTTATAATTATTCATATGTATGTAATCTTATCCTCCTCTCTCATTTATTACATGTATTTATAACATATGGACATTATATATGAGCTCAAGACATAATTCAACATTTTACGACATTTTGTATTTAAACTTTTAGAACTTAAGGGGAGTTCTTCATTTAAAAAATAAAAGAATAGCCATATTACACATGTGTAATATGGCTATTCTTTTATTTTTTAAAGCTAGTTATTTCTAGCTTCTTTCATTGCCTTTTTCTCCTCTTTGCTGAGCAGTCTTCAATGCTTCATCTATTGTTTTCTTTTTATTAAATACTTGGTCTAGTTCTTCTCCCAAGACATCTAATGCATTTATTTCCCCAATATTTCTTGCTCCTTGGAACCCAATATCCATGCTTTTGAATGGAATAGCCTTAACCGGCTTTTCTTCTAAAAACTTCTTATAACTATCCAACTCTTGAACCGATTTTCTTACAGGTAGATATCCTGTCTGCTCTGAGAAATATGCTGTATTTTCTACACTTGTAATGAACTTTATATACTCCCAAGCTGCCAGCTTTTCTTCTGGTGATAATGTATTAAATACAGCTACGTTTGTACCATAAAATAATTGATCATTTGTCTTATATCCTGGAAGGGGTGCTGCAAACCATTTTAATCCCTCTACTGATTCTGAATCTATATAAGGTATTGCAGATGTTGAAGCTACACACATAGCTGCTCTTCCTTGTTGTAATGGAACATTTGGATTTTTATCTTCTCCTGCTAATCTTGCTGTTTTTTCTTGTATCATACTATTTAAAAATTCTACTGCTTCTTTAGTCTCTGGAGTATCGAAGTTAATTTGGTCTTTCTCTTCACTAATTATTTCTCCACCTGCTTGTTTTACCCAAGGTGCAATATCCGTTGAAATATTATTAGCTAAAACTAACCCATAAACTTCTGGTTCTCCATCTCCATTTTCATCTATCGTTAATTTTTTAGCTGCTTCCTTCCATTCGTCCCATGTAGTTGGAATTTCTATCCCTGCCTTTTCAAACATATCTACATTATAATATAAGACCATTTGACTTTTATTAAAAGGCATAGCATATTGTTTCCCATCCCATATACCATCCTCTAAAAATAATGATGGAATATCTTCAATTTCACCTTTTTTTAGTCCAACTTTTTCATTTTCCATATATGGTTTTAAGTCTTCAACTAGTCCTTTAGATACATACCAAGATAATCTATTTGAATATATCTGAGTTATTGCTGGAAGTTGCTTAGCTTTTGCTGCTCCCATTAGCTTTTCAAATAAATCTCTATATCCTCCTTGATTTACTAGCTTAACAGTTATGTTTTCATGTTTTGAGTTAAAGTCATCTGTTAATTTTTTAAGAGCTTCTCCATTTGTACCACTCATTGAATTCCAAAACTCTATTTCTACTGGCTTAGTAATTTCTGTTACAATATTTACTTCACTTTCTTTTTGACTATTACTAGTCTCTTCATTAGAATTTTTGTTATTACAAGCTACAAGGCTAAAAACCAATATTAGAGATAGTGCAAGTGATAAAATTCTTTTCATTGAATATCCTCCTTGTTTTTTATATTTATATATAAATCCTTTATATTACAGGACTTGCTACCCCTTCATACCTGTACGTGATACTCCAGCAACTATATGTTTCTGAAGAATTAAATAGATTATAAACACAGGAAATATGATCATTGTCGATGCAGCCATCAACACATTATGTTGTGTTCCTGCTTCAGATGAAAAAGCTGACAAAGCCACAGGTAGGGTTCTCATATTATCTGAATTAGTTACTATAAGAGGCCACATAAATGAGTTCCAGCTTCCAACAATTTTAAGTATCGCAAGAGTCATAAGTGCCGGTTTAGCTATTGGTACCATTATTGACCATAAGTATCTACTATCAGAGCATCCATCAATTTTAGCTGCATAATAAAGTTGCTCAGGTATCCCAAGAAAATATTGTCTCAATAAGAATATTGCAAATATACTTGCACACCATGGAATTATTAACGCTTTATAAGTATCTATCCATCCAAGATTGCTAAGTGTCACAAAGTTTGGAATTATAAGTACTTCTCCAGGAACCATCATAGTAGCTATTAGTATAGAAAACAATATATCCCTACCTTTAAATCTAATCCTCGAAAAAGCAAATGCCGCAAGTATTGTTGTAAACAGTTCACAAAGAGTAACTACTGTAGTAACAAAAATGCTATTTATAAAATATCTTTTAAATGGTGCAGATTGAAAAGCAATTTTATAGTTTTCCCACATCAATTTTGACGGTATCCACTTAGGAGGCATTATTAGCACTTCGTTTGAAGGCTTAAGAGATGTAGTTATCATCCATATAAACGGTAATAATATAAATATTGCACCTATTATTAATAACATATAAGTAACTGTTATCTTAACTGAATTTTGTCTTCTCATATGTTTTCTCCCTTAATATATTTCAATAATTAATGTTCTTTTTTCCTATTTTAAGTTGGATTAAGGTAAATATAAGAATAATTATAAATAAAACAAAGGCTGCCGCCGCTGCTATTGAAAATTGCCAATGCCTATAAAATTTATTAAATATGTAATACACTATAGTAAGTCCACTTTTAAGAGGGCCTGTCTGCTTGTCATAGAGAATAAATACCTCATCAAATATCTTAAAAGAACCTATAACTGAAGTAATTGATACGAAAAACAATGTAGGAGAAAGTAGTGGAAGAGTAATGGATCTAAATCTTTTCCAAACAGACGCTCCATCAATCTTAGCTGCTAAATAGTACTTTTCATCTATATTTTGTAATCCAGCTAGAAAAATAACTATCTTGTATCCCATACCCTTCCATACGTTTAATAGAATTAATATTGGTATAGTTAGCTTAGGATTAGTCAACCAGTTTATTTTGTCTATTCCAAACATTATTAGTATAGAGTTTACTAGCCCAAACTCTTGATTAAACATCCATCTCCATACTGTTGAAACAGCAACTATAGAGGTTATAAACGTAATAAAATAAATACTTCTAAAGAAATTTTTAAGTTTTATATTTGAGTTCAATAGTATTGCAAATCCTAAGGATACTACTATAGATAATGGAACTACCCCTAAAACGAATATAAATGTGTTTTTAAGAGATAGATAGAAATCATGATCTGTTAGTACATATTGAAAGTTGTCCAATCCTCTTTTATAAACAGTATCAGTAAGATAGTCAAAGTCCGTATAAAAACTCATAACAAGAGACTTTATTATAGGATATATCTGAAATACTGTTATTATAAGTAATGATGGCAATAGATATATTAATGCTTTAAGCTCTTTACTTTTCAATAACTTTCTTATAGTTGTTATTTGCTTCACTAAATGCACCTCTCTATACTATCTTATCTACTTTTCATATAAGAGCCTTTTATGAAGTCATTCCTAATTTTATTAAAATATTACCAAAGTTCAGATTATCACCAATAATATTGGTTTTCAAATAGAATATTTCTATCTTCTTGTACCTTATTATAGATAACTCTAATATTTACGCGGATAATTTTTACTATATATTTAAGTCTTTTAGATTTGATTGTCTATACTTATGGCTAATTGATTTTTATGCAAACATAAAAATACCTACTAAGAAGAATAGTAGGTATTTTATATTTATATTTAGTTAATCTTTCCACCTTCAATTACAAGATCATCAGGACTAACTGAGTCACCGTATACTGGTTTAAGAGTATCTTCATATGCCTTATGCACAAAATTTTCTTTTCCTATAGTTTCGAGCTCCTTGTTTATCCAATCTAAAAGTTCCTTATCTCCTTTTTTAACTGCTGGTGCTATTGTATCTTGACTTCCTAATGTCGGTAATCCAACTGTAAATCCTGTATTTGACTTAGCCCATGCAAGTACTTCAGTATTATCATGTGCTAGTGCAGCTCCACGATTGTCTTTTAATGCTTCAAATGCTTCTGTATTTTGGTCAAATTTTAATAACTCTATTTCTGGATGATTTTTTGTAAAGTAAGTCTCAGCAGTTGTACCTTTGTTAACTATAAGTTTTTTACCCTTTAGTTGATCAACAGAAGTAATTTGAGCATTATCTGGTGATACTAATCCAAGTGAAACTTTCATGTATGGATTTGCGAAATCAACTTTTTGCTTTCTTTCATCAGTAACAGTAAAGTTAGCCATTATTATATCTACTTTATTTGACTCCAAATATGCAACTCTGTTTGCTGCCTCAACTAATACAAACTCTGCTTTTGATTCATCTCCTAAAAGATCCTTTGCAAATCTTTTAGCTATATAGATATCAAACCCTTGGTTCTCACCTTGAGCATCTATATATCCAAAAGGTGGCTTATCACTGAATACTCCTATTCTTATAATTCCACGATTTTTAATTTCCTCTATAGAACTTGCTGACTTAGAAGATCCACTAGTATCTGAAGATTCTGGTGCCGATTTGCTGCATCCTGTGAAGCTTCCTATTGCTAAAATTCCAATAATTAATAATGCTAAAAACTTTTTAATACTTCTCATAATTATCATTCCTTTCTTTTATTATATATTTAATATTGAAATATATTTAAAAATTGCTTAGCACGATCCGTTTTAGGATTTGTAAAAAATTCATCAGGTTCTGATATCTCACATATACTTCCTGAGTCTAAAAATACTATCTTATCAGCAACTGACTGAGCAAATGCCATTTCATGAGTTACTATTAACATTGTCATGCCATCATTTGCAAGTTCTAAAATTACATCTAGAACCTCCCTAACCATTTCTGGATCAAGAGAAGCTGTAACTTCATCAAATAAAATGATCTCTGGATTCATACATAGTGACCTAACTATAGCTATTCTCTGTTTCTGTCCTCCCGATAATTGTCTCGGATAAGAGTTCATTCTATCTAATAATCCAACTCTAGATAGTAGCTTTTTTGCTTGATCTAACACTTCATCTTTATCTCTTCCTTGTACTTTAGTAGGCCCTAAAAGTATATTATCTATAACATTCATATGAGGAAAAAGCTCATAGTTTTGAAATACCATGCCTATCTTCTGACGTATCTCTTGCCAATTAACATTTTTATCTACAAGACTCTTGCCAGATAATCTTATATCACCATTGTTAATGGTCTCAAGACCATTAATACATCTAAGAAGTGTACTTTTCCCACATCCTGATGAGCCTAAGATTACAATTACTTCACCCTTATCTACCTTAAGGCTTATATTATTCAATACTTTTCTTCCATCATACTCCTTATCTAAGCTTTCAATTTCTAATAATGATCGTTCATTTTTATTCATTTATAATAACCACCCTTAATTACTCCATTTTAATTCTAACCTTTTAGATAATGCCGATAATGGATAACAAATTATAAAATATAAAACAAATATTAGACCGTAAATCCAGAATGATGCCATATCTGTCTTAAATCGAGCCACTTCAATAATCTGTTGACCTACTTTTAAAACTTCAACAACTCCTATTAACACTACTAGAGAAGTTGTTTTAATCATTCTCGTTGCTAAGTTTATTGCTCCTGGAAGCATTCGTCTTATAGCTTGAGGAATAAGAATGTATCCGTAAAGTTGACCAAAATTAAGTCCTAGTGCCTTACCCGACTCTATTTGATGTTTTGGTAGCGACTCTAAAGAACCTCTAACAATATCCCCCATCTCTGCTGCACCCCAAAGACTAAATACTATAATCGAAACTAGTTCACCTTCCAGATGAATTCCGAGTGCACTTGTAACACCAAAGTATATAACATATAACCAAACAAGAATAGGTATTATTCTGAAAGATTCAAGATATAGTCTACAAAGAGCCTTAACACCCTTTGATTTTATAGTCATTAGAAGCCCAAATATTATTCCTAAAATAATACTTATAGTAACTGATATAAAGGCAATTCTAGCTGTTACTAGTAATCCTCCAAGTAGTCTCGTTAAATTCTGTGACGTAAAAACTACATCAATTGCCGAACTCTGCATGTCTAACCTTCCTTTCTAACCACGTTAAGAAAAACGACATAGGTAATAGTATAATTAAGTATGCAATTACCAACATTAGTAATGATTCAAAAGTGTTATAGTATATTCCTATTAAATCCTTCGTAATATTCATAAGATCTAATACTGCTATTGCACCAACTATAGATGTTTCCTTTAGCAAGAATATACAGTTTGCTCCTATAGATGTTATGCTAAATGAAAAAGCTTGAGGTAAAATAACATATCTAATAAGTTGAACTTTAGAGAGCCCTAAGCTTAAACCTGTTTCTATTTGAGATTTACTTACAGCCTCTATACCTCCTCTAAAAGCTTCAGCCATATAGCTTCCACCTAAAAATGATAATCCAATAATCGCACAAGCATTCTCACTTAAAGATATACCTAGTTTAGTAAGTCCAAAGTATAGGAAATACAGTTGTATTAGTAACGGAGTGTTTCTTGAAACTTCAATATAAATTCCAACAATATTTTTTAGTATTTTTATTCTATAATACATTACTACACTACAAATAAAGCCAATTAGCAATGATGCTAATATGCCCCAAAAAGCTAATTTTAAAGTTAATATTAAGGCTTTTTGATATAGTGGTATGCTATTAATCACGAATTCCCAATTAATACTCATATATTTTCCACCTTTCAATTGCTTTGATTTAAATTACTTATCCTATTATATTTATATGTTTAGTCTGTTTTAAAGTCATTATATGAATTATATCTATATTTGTCAACAAAAAAATAAGTCTCAATTTAAATTAAGACTTATTTTTAATATGTTTGATTTACTATATACTCTATAAAAGTTTTTTTCTTAGAGAGTAACTTAAAATATCTATCAATATAATCATAATGGAGATTCCTAATATAAGTGTTCCTACTCTTTCCCAATTTCTCCATGTAATATTTCGATTCAAGATAGTACCAATTCCACCTGCACCTATAATTCCTAATATAGTTGAATTTCTTATATTTGATTCTAGTCTATATAAAGATAAACTTATGAAGTTAGGTAGTGTTTGTAGCAATATTCCATATCTAAAGCTAGTTAGATTAGTAGATCCTGTCACCAATATGCTATTTTTAATATTTTCACTAGAACTTTCAATAATATCACTATATAGTTTAGTAAGAACACCTGCTGTATAAATGCTAAGTGCCAAACTTCCTGCTAAAGGACCTGGTCCAACTCCTCGAAAAAATATTATTGCAGTTATTATTGGAGGAAATGTTCTTAAGATATTTATTAAACCTTTAAAAAGTATAGCTATGTATTTAGATGGAGAAGTGTTATATGAAGAAAAAAAGGATAAGACTAAGGCTCCTGCAGCTCCTAATACAGTAGCAAAAATAGCAATAGCTAAGCTTTCCTTAATACCCTCAAATAGTTTTGGAAAATAAGATATATCTATATCTATAATTCTAGTAATGATTTCCAAACCTTGTTTAAATCCAATCTTTAATCTTTCGTAATCCACGTCTATGGATATAAGTATAAGTGCTATTAATATAATAAATATACTTATATAAAAAAGCCTTCTTCTGTTATGAAATTTTCTATAGGATTCTAATGAGGTATAAGTTATAGAAGATTTTTTTATCAAATTTCTTATAAGTAAACTTAAAGTATCAATTGAAACTATAGTTAAAAATAAAATCAAAATTAAAGTTGATAAATTATCATATCTTAAATGATTTAGATCTCTCCACATTATTTGCCCTATACCACCCGCTCCTACAAGTCCAAGGACGGTTGCACTCCTTATATTTGTTTCAAGAACTATAAATAGAACAGAAATCAATATATCTAATATTGTGGGTAATATACAATATCTTAAAATCTGAATTTGATTCGCTCCCACAGATCTTGTTGAATTTATAATATTTTCATTTATAGTTTCTATATGTTCTTTAAAAAGTTTTAAAGACATTAAAAAAGCTATTATAGTAAGAGCTAATACACCTGAAAACTTACCTATACTAAAGACACTTACCAAAAGAGCTGTCCAAATAAGACTAGGTATGGTTCTTAGTATTGAAAATAAAGCATTTAATATCATCGATATGTGTTTACTGGGAGCTATATTTCTAGATATCAACAGTGAGAATGGAATAGATAGAGCCACTCCTATTATAGATGATATTATTGCAATTTCTATCGTCTCCAATAACTTTGAAAATACTTCTTCTATATAAGATAGGTTTGGTCTTAAGATTCTTTCAAATAGACTATACATGCTTGGGATACCCTTAAATATTTTAACTATACTAAAATCTATAACTAGTCCTAATGCAAAAGTAATTATAATTATAGACATTATAAGTAGTATTGTTTTTTTCTTTTTCTTACTGATATAGACTTTGTAGTCGTTGATCATCTATATCACCTGCTTTTTCATCAAAAAATATTTTTCCATCTTTTAAACCTATTATCCTAGAACAGTACTTTCTTGCTATATTTACATCGTGCAGGTTGATTACTATAGTTATGTCTTTTTTTTCATTTATCATCTTGAAATAGTCCATCACAATCTGAGCTGTTGAAAGGTCAAGACTAGATACAGGCTCATCAGCTAAAATTATTTTAGGATTTTGACACAATGTCTTAGCAATCGCAACTCTTTGCTTTTGTCCTCCACTTAACTGATCTGCTCGATTAAATATCTTATCTTTTAATCCTACCTGTTCTAAAGCTTCTACTGCTACTTGATAGTCTTCATCATTAAATACTCCAAATAATGATTTTAGGGAAGACTTAAATCCAAGTCTTCCTACTAGTACGTTTTCCAATACAGATGATTTTTCTACAAGATTGTAGTCTTGAAATATAAATCCTATCTCTCTTCTCATGCTCCTAAGTTCTTTTTCATTTAATGAACCTATATTTGTGTTTTCTATGTATACTTTTCCCCTATATGGACTAACCAGTAAGTTTATAGTTTTTATTAAACTTGACTTGCCGCTACCACTAGGACCTATTATACCTATAAATTGTCCTTTTCCAATTTTTAAACTAATATTATCAACTGCTAGGTTTTTTTTATTATATAGCACTGAGATGTTTTCTAGTCTAATCACCTCTTTTCACCTACTTAATTGCTTCTAGGTCTACGTTCATTGATCTTGCAGTATCTTTAATAACCTCATAGTCTTTATCTGTAGCTTCCTCGAACCCATATATATTAAATAGTTCTCCTAAAAGTTTTTTTCCTTCTTCTGAATTCCCTACTTTTATTAGCGCTTTCTTTATCTTTTCTCCGATATCAGAGTCCATATCTCCTCTTAAAGTCACGCTTATATTTGGAATATCTTTTGTATATCCGAGTATCTTAGTTTTATCTATCGCATCTGGAAACTCACTTACAAAATTCTGTCTTGCATCTACAAATGTAGGTACCACATCTACATCTCCATTTACAAGGAGTTGTATAGATTTATCGTGTCCACCACTATAAGAATATGTTATATCTTTTTCTATATCTATTTCATTCCCTATAAGATAAGCCCCCGGAAATAAGTATCCTGATGTTGACGAAGGATCTACAAATGCTACCTTTTTACCTTTTACATCTTTAAAATCTTCAATATTAGAATCTTTTCTTACTAAAAACTGTGAACGATAACTTGCTTCTCCTTTATCATTTAAAGCTGTTAATATAACTTTAGCATCACTTGTCTTGTTAGCTAGGACATATGCAAGAGGTGGTATAATTCCAAAATCTACTTGACCTGATCCCAGTCCTTCTACAACTCCAACATAATTATCAGCAGTGAAAGCTTCCACCTTTATACCAAGTTCTTCCGTTAACATATTAGCTAATGGTTCTACAGACTCGATTAGTTTATCGCCATCTCTTAAAGGTACAAACCCCATTTTTATAACTTCTTCTTTTTCTTTTCCGCATCCAAATAAGGTACTCATCATTACAATTGTCAATATTACCAGTACAATTCTTTTAATGTTCATTTACATCCCCCTTTGTGTTGTTTGTAAATACATATTATACTAATTTTCATTACTTTTCAATACTTTTTAGAGGATTATTACAACACATTTAATATTCACTCGATAATTGTATGCATATATTTATTTTTATGATAATTTAGAACTATCTATATACTTATGGAATAGCTTATTATTACAAGGGGGGTGCGCTTATGAATCAAAGTTATTATTGGTACAATTCATGGAGTGATGTATGGATTAATAATGTTATTCCTATAGAAATGGCTATTGCAATTGCATTAGAGCAAGTTCAAGGTGAGGTAATCAAAGCAGAGTTAGATAGAGAAAATGGTATTTTAGTATATGAAATTCATATTAGAACTCCTTATGGTGTTTATGAAGTTGAAATTGATGCAACTACTGGGCAAGTATTAGACATTGACTTAGATTAATATATTTGTTAATAAAAAATAATCTTGAGTTTCCAGGTAGGGTTCTAGGGTAGGGATAATTATATCTATTTTAATCCCTTTACCCATTTTTCTATAGTATCACATGTAGTCTCTATATTATTTCCTTTAATAGTTAACTCATATTGATACTTGTTTTCTCCTTTTTTATACATAACGTCATAGTAATTCTTCATAAGTTCTTCTATTAAAACTTCTATTTCATTATTTTCTAGCATATTTAAGTATCTCTCTATATTTGATTCACTTATATATTTTTTTAAATTATTTAAACTTTCAGATACTTCTTCCTTCCAGTTTTCACTTACGGTATATTCTTCAATTATATTTTTAACTCTATATTCTAAATCTGTATTTATTAAAATCCTCTTGCTGTCTCTCATTTTATTATATATATAATCTGGAATTAGAGTATGACCTATTCTTTTACTTTCACCTTCTAAAAAGATTAGATTACTATTTCTTTCTTTTAACTGATCATATACTAGGGATTCAAAAGTTTTTTGACTATTACTTTTTCCCATTCCTACACTTCCTAAAAGAGATCCTCTGTGATTAGCACATTCTTCTAAGTCTAATATATTGTATCCTCTCATTTTAAGTTCTTTTAGAATCTTAGTCTTGCCTGTCCCTGTATTTCCTTGAAGAATTATATATTCCAACTCTTCATTAATTATTGGCAACTCATTATTTATATAAGCCCTATACCCTTTATATCCACCTTTTAGCTTGTAGAGTTTAGATCCTAAGCTAGTTAACCAAGTATATAAAACTGTACTTCTCATTCCGCCTCTAGCACAAAAAAGCACTACTTTATCGTGCTTATGTTCTAGTTCTTTTATTGTTTCATATATATACGGAAGTTTTGGAGCTGCTGCTTTAACCGCCATAGATTTTGCTTTGTCTGTACTTTCTCTAACATAGGCTGTTCCTATTGCTTTTCTTTCTTCATCATTTAAAATGGGGATATTTATTGATCCTGGTATAGTATAATCTTCATGCTCACTTTCACTTCTTAGATCTATTAATAAATAATCTCCATCCAATTCTTGATACTCAACTTCTATATATTTAGCCAAAACTTTCACCTTCTAAAACAATTAGATTTTCATATGTTATATTAACTAACATATATATTTCCACTCAACTATTTTATTTTAAAATAGAAATGAGTTCAACTATTATTTTTTTCTATAGTAAATTTTTTACTTATATGTCTATTAAGAAAATCCATTAAATTAACTATAACAATAGAAAAAATCAATTTGACTTATTTCATTTCTAACAATACAATTTGTAGATATATCTTATTTAAATGCTTTAAGTAGGAGGGACAGGCTTGGATAGAGTTAAGAAAGTCATTATTCTATGTCACTGTTTAATGAATGAAAAGTCAAAAGTAAAAAAAGTTAATATAACTTCTTCTAAATATAAAAAAGAATTCATAAGCTTACTTATAGAAAATGAAATAGGTATCATACAGCTACCATGTCCTGAAATGATATGCTATGGTTTAAAAAGATGGGGACATGTAAAAAATCAACTTGATACTCCTCATTATAGAAAACTCTGTAATGAACTCTTTCAACCTTATCTTGATCAAATCAAGCAGTATTTATCCAATAATTATGAAGTAGTATGTTTAGTTGGAGTTAATGGCAGTCCTACTTGTGGTGTCAACAGAACCTGTACGGGAAGTTGGGGAGGAGAACTTGGTCAAAATCCTAATCTCAAAGATACACTAAATACTATATCCTCTTCACGAGAAAGTGGAGTATTTATTGATGAAATAAAAGCTATACTTAAAGATCATAATATTTCCATTCCATTCATTAATTTTAATAAAAATAATATAAATAATTATATATCTTAATTTCTTATGGCATTAGTCTATCTTACTATTTTATTCTAAATAATGTTTTAACTATTATGATGAGGGTATTATTGCTATATATTATAAATAACTTAGTTGGGAGAGTGAATCTTTTATGAAAGCGAAAGATATTATGGAAACGTCGGTTATAACTGTAGATCCAGATACTACAATCGAAGAGTTAGCAAAAGTTCTAACTGAAAATAACATTTCTGGAGTACCTGTAGTTGAAAATGAAAAAATAATAGGAATAGTAACTGAAGGAGATCTTTTACACAAAGAGGTAAATCCTAAAACTCCAGGAGTATATTCTGTTATGGGTGGATTTGCTTACTTAAAAGAGTTCGAAAAGTATAAGCTTGAGCTTCAAAAACTTTCTGCTCATAAAGCATCTGAAATTATGACAACAAAATTAGAACTAGTAACTGAAGATACGGAAATAAAAGAAATAGCTTCTATCATGATTAATAAAAATATTAACCGTGTTCCTGTTGTAAGAGATGGAAAGCTAGTAGGTATCGTGAGTAGAGCCGACGTTTTAAAAACTTTAGCATAAATATAAATCACATAAAAAAGATCACACTATATGGGTGGTCTTTTTTTATGTGATTTATACAAAAGTAATTTAGTATTTAAAAATTTAGTTGTGGTATAATATCTTAGAATTAAGAAGAGAGGGATCTTACTGATGATTAGAATAAGTCAAATTAAACTATCAATAGATGAAAATATCTCAAAACTAAAATCTAAAATTGAAAAGAAACTTAGAGTTAAATCAGAAGAGATAATATCTTATACAATTTTTAAAGAGTCTATAGACGCTAGAAAAGGTACTATTAACTTCGTATATACTGTTGATGTTGATGTTATTAATGAAGAAAAAATTCTTAAAAAAAATAAAGATGTTTCCAAAACTCCTGATATGTCTTATAAAGAAGTGAGTGAAGGAAATGAACTTCTTAAACATAGACCAATAATTATTGGTACAGGCCCAGCAGGTCTATTTGCAGGCCTATTATTAGCTCAAAAAGGATATCTCCCTATATTATTGGAAAGGGGAAAGGATGTAGATAAGAGAACTGAAGATGTTAATAACTTCTGGAGTACAAGAAAGCTTAATCCTAATTCAAATGTACAGTTCGGAGAAGGAGGAGCAGGTACGTTTTCAGACGGTAAACTTACTACTCGTATTAAAGATCTAAGATGCAGAAAAGTTTTAGAAGAGTTTGTAAATGCCGATGCTCCAAAAGAAATCTTGTACTCATATAAACCTCATATTGGTACCGATATATTAAAAAAAGTAGTAAAAAATATTCGTAAAACTATCGAAGACCTTGGCGGTGAAATAAGATTTGATAGCAAAGTAACTAATTTTTTAATTAAAGATAATAAAGTAAGAGGAATAGAAATTAATAATGGTGAAGTTTTAGAGTCTGATCAAGTTATACTAGCTATAGGGCATAGTGCAAGAGATACGTATGAAGTTCTTTATAACAACGGTGTAAAAATAAGACAAAAACCTTTCTCAATAGGTGTAAGAATTGAGCACCCACAAAGTTTAATTAATTCTACTCAATATGGACAGTTCGCAACTCACCCTAAACTAGGTGCTGCTGATTATAGATTAACTTATCAAGCATCTAATGATAGAGCGGCTTATACATTTTGTATGTGTCCTGGTGGAAGTGTAGTTGCTGCTTCCTCAGAAGAAAACATGGTAGTCACTAATGGTATGAGTGAACACGCAAGAGACAAGAGTAATGCTAACAGTGCTCTGTTAATTCAAGTAAATACCGAAGATTTCGAAAGTGATCATCCTTTGGCAGGTATTGAGTTCCAAAGAAAATGGGAAAGAAAAGCTTTTGAACTAGGTGGTTCAAACTATAATGCACCAGTTCAACTTGTCGGAGATTTTTTATTAGATAGACCTTCTACGAGTGTAGGAAGTGTTAAACCATCATATCTTCCTGATATAAAGCTTGCTAGTTTAAGAGAGTGTCTTCCAAGCTTTGTAGTAGATACCATGAAAGAAGCTATAATTGAGATGGATAAAAAGTTAAATGGATTTGCTATGGATGATGCTTTACTAGTAGGGGTCGAAACCAGAAGTTCCGCACCTATAAGAATAGAAAGAGATGAATATAGTCTGGAGAGCCTTAATACTGCTGGCATTTACCCTTGTGGTGAAGGCGGTGGATATGCAGGTGGTATTATTTCAGCGGCTGTAGATGGAATAAAGGTAGCTGAAAAGATTATTGCTAAGTATTCAAAACCTAAACTATAATAACCAAAAATATAATAACCAAAAATATAATAAAAGGAGTAATTTACTACAAGATAGTAGTAAATTACTCCTTTTATTATAAATAATTTCATTATGTTAGTTTTTAATATCTTGATTTTTTAATTTGTAAAAATAGAGCCACTATCCAACCTATCATAGTCCCTTCTATTACTCTATTAATATTGCTTGCTGTTCCAAAAGCAGCTTCTAAAACAAACATTACTAGAACAAATAGAACTACACTTATTGCTGTTAAAAGTAAGACTGATGATGAATTATCAAATAATCCCCTTCCAATACCTCTTGGGAAAAATATATTATTAAATAGTGCAAATGAAAGTATTACAAACATGATTAGCAAAAATTTACCTATCACTTTAAAACCTCCCGCCTATATTGTTTACGATATTGATAGTATATACCCAAGGTATAAAAATGATAACATTTATATCGGTTATTAATATGTTTTTATACTTTATCCAAGATTATTGACTTTAAAACGGCAAAATATTCTCTTATGTAACTTTTAGGAATTGACACCGTAGGTGTTTTTGCCGGAAGTCCTATAGGATTAAACCCTAATCTCTTTGCAATAAACTTGGATCTAAATACATGAAAATCAGATGTAACTATAACTATATCCAAATTTTCTCCATTGTCTATTTCATTTATAATATCTTTAGCATTTTTCAAATTTTCAAAAGTACTCGTAGATGTTTGCTCTTTTATAATCCTATCTTGACTTATTCCTTTATCTAATAAAAACGATTCCATTGCCTCTGCCTCAGGAATGTCTTCATCCACACCTTGTCCACCACATACAATTATTTTAGAGCCTTTATATTTTTCTGCATATTCTAGTGTGGTATGTAACCTTTCTGATAAAGCCTGTGAAGGAGATCTACCATAAAGTCTTGCTCCTAGGGTTATAACATATTCGACTTTCTTTTCTTCATAATTACTTCTACCATATAGAATCATTCCTTCTATTAGAACAAATGAGATTAAGAACATCATAAATATAGTAAAAATTATCTTTCTTGAATATTTAATTATAGGATTCATTTTTATTCTCCTAGTTTACTAATATACTTATTTAACTTATATGCAGTCTATATTTCGACTCTTCTCTTGTAGATTTATATAGTATTGTGTTCATTATATAGAATTTGCATCTTTTATTCAACAAAAACACTAAAAGTGTTACTCAAACTTAATATATAAGCTTATACCTAATCTAATTACAGAAATTAGAACGAAGAAGTAGATTATTTAATCAAACCTTAAAGTATAAGACCATAAATATATGGATAAAATCACTTAATAAGTTTCATTAAATGGTATTAGGGAAAGGAATGATTAATATGATACTAGAAAAAACTTTTATAAAAAAACTTTTTAGAGATGTAGATAATATATCTTTTAAAGTGAAGTTCAAAGATAACAAAGAGATGGATTTTGGACAAAAAGAACCTGAATTTACTGTATTCGTAAATGAACCATTAGATAAGAGGGCTCTTATGAGGAGTACATCTTTAGCTTTAGGTGAATCTTATATGGACAAAGTATTAGACGTTGAAGGTGACCTATTTAAAGCCCTTGACATAGTCCTAAGTAAAATGGATGAGTTCACAGTAGATCAAAATTCACTTAAGAGTATACTGTTTACTTCTAATTCAGCCAAAAATCAAAAAGAAGAAGTATCTTCTCATTATGATATTGGAAACGACTTTTATAAGCTATGGCTAGATGATACGATGAACTATTCTTGTGCCTATTTTAAATCAGAAGATAAAAGCCTTTATGAAGCTCAATGTGACAAAGTTGATTATATTATAGATAAGTTGCATTTAGAAGAAGGCATGTCCTTATTAGATGTAGGTTGCGGATGGGGCGGTCTTTTAATAGCTGCAGCTAAAAAATATAAAATTCATGGTTTAGGAATTACATTAAGTCAGGAACAATACGATGAGTTTAAGGAAAGAATAAAAAAAGAAGGACTTGAAGATTATCTTGACGTTAAGTTAATGGACTATCGTGAATTTAAAAAATCTAATCTTTCATTTGATCGTGTTGTAAGTGTTGGTATGATCGAACATGTAGGAAGAGAGAACTATGATTTATTTTTAGAAAATATTGATCATGTTTTAAAGAAAAAAGGAATACTCTTACTACACTTCATTAGCGGACGTAAAGAATCTTTGGGAGACCCATGGATCAGAAAATATATTTTCCCTGGAGGCGTAATACCTAGTCTTAGAGAAGTAATCAGTAAGGGTTCAGAAAAGAACTTCTATACAGTTGATATTGAAAGTTTAAGACGTCACTATGTAAAAACATTACTTTGCTGGTATGAGAACTTTAATAAGGAAGTTGATACTATAAGTAAAATGTTTGATGAACGATTTATAAGAATGTGGAAACTATACTTAGCTTCTTGTGCGGCTGGATTTAACAATGGTGTGGTTGATTTACATCAAATTATATTTTCAAAAGGTGTTAATAATGATTTATCAATGACTAGAGATTATTTATATAGATAGAATGACTCAAAATAAAAAACCTCCTACTACAATTTCCATTGTATGATAGAAGGTTTTTTACTTTTATATTAACTTTTATAATTTTCTATATGATAATTTGTGCTAATATTCCAGCTGTTAAGAATGCAAGTACAAAACTACTTACCCATATTAACGCTGATTCTTTCCAGCTTCTTTCTTTGAATATAACCATTATAGCAGCTATACAAGGTACAAATAATGTTATTGCTACTAATGATACTATAACTTGGCTACCTGTTAGTATTCCTTTAGCTACTAAGTCATTTAATCCTGCAGCACCAAAGTCTCTTCTAACTATACCCATTATGAATGCTCTTGATGTTTCAGCAGGTAGCTTTAAGAATCCTTCTGTAAATGGTGCTAAGGCAGTTGATATTGCATCCAGTGATCCGGTAATTTGCATAACTGATATTATAATAGCACCTATTGCGAATAATGGTGTTGCTTCTTTTATGAACATTTTTGATTTGTTATAAGTTTTTCTTAATACATTAGAGAATACTGGTAATCTAAGTGGTGGTAAGTCTATTAATAAATCTGTAGATTTACCCGGCATTATCTTGTTTAATAAAGTTCCTGTCAATACGAAAACTATAAATATAGTTAAAACATATATAAGTAGTGCTTTAAAACCTAATGGAGATATAAGTCCCATAATAACACCTAATTGTGCTGAACAAGGTATCGCTATACATAAAAGCATTGTGGCTATAAACTTCTCTCTTTTTGATCCTAATAATCTAGTAGTTATAGTTGCCATAGTAACACAACCAAAACCTAAAATCATAGGTATTACTGCTCTACCATTCAATCCTAAAAACGTAAGAACTCTGTCTACTAGTGCAGCTATTCTTGGTAAGTATCCTGAATCTTCCATGATCGATAAGAAGAAATAAAAACCAACAACTAGCGGTAATAATAGCCCTAGTATATATATAGGAACCATTGTTAATATACCAAACTCACCTATTAACATTTGTCCTATTACTGATGCCTCATCTATTACTTTTCCAACAGTATTCATTATAAGGTCATAATAATATCCACCCATTATTACTTCTTCAGTTATTCCTACTACTGTTTGAGCTACAAAGACTCCTATTGCTTGATACATTACGTATAAAGTTATTAATAATATCGGTATTCCTGTTAATGGCTGAAGCATCCATTTTCCTAGTTTGTTTCCAAATGAAGAGCTATCTTTTACTTGCGAAACAGCTTTATCCATAATCTCATCTACTCTACTTCTTCTTAATTTGTAGACCTCTTCTCTTTTGCCTTCAATTCCTTTTATATTATGTCTTTCAATTATATTTTTGTCTTCCTCTATTACAAGAAGTGCTTCTGATTCTGTATCAACCTTGTCCATTACCTTATTCATTAATTCTTTTACTTCTTTGATTGGATTACCCTTTTTAGCTCTAGGTATAGCATTTTTAATATTTTCTAGACCCTCTTTTTTAGTAGCAGTCGTAGGTATTACTTCTACTCCTAATTCTTTTGATAAGGTCTTAATATCTATATTTATTCCATTTCTCTTAACATCATCCATCATGTTTAAAGCTATTACCATAGGTTTTCCCATATCTATGATTTGTTGAGTTAAAAATAAGTCTCTCTCCATGTGGACTGCATCAACTACGTTCACTATAACATCTGAATAAAGTATTATATCACGCGCAACACTTTCCTCATCATTAAATGACGATACCCCATATACTCCTGGTGTATCCATAACTACATCTTTATCTAACTTACCCATGCTTATGTCTATTGTTGTTCCAGGAAAGTTAGATACATCTACGTATATTCCTGTTAAATAGTTAAAAAATACTGATTTACCTACATTAGGATTACCAGCTAATACTATTTTCTTTGCATCTTTAGGTATTTCTATCTCCATTGCTGGATTATGACAACTGCTCATATTCCGTCTCCTCTCCAAAGCTTAAGTAATTCTCAATTCTGTTCGTTTTAAATTAAGCTATTTTTATTTCTATTTGTCTTGAGAGATTTCTCCCTATGGCTATTTCTTGCATTCTATTTTGTAAAATAATAGGTCCTGCTGGTATCTTTTCAGAACATATAAGCTTTGCACCTTCACATATTCCTAACCTAATTGCTTGGATTCTTATATTTTCATCTGGAATTCTTATTATCTCAATTTTTTGTCCTTTAGTAGCACAATCTAAAGTCATTTAAATTCCTCCTTATATTTATCTTTTATTTTTTGCGCTAGGACAATTACTACAATTACATCCTCCCGCTTTTATTGATTTTACAACCTCTTTTATACTAAACCATCCTACGACTGCTATCACTATTCCACCCATAACATATCCTAGTAACTTATCCATGATGCACCTCCTAGGCATTTTTTATTTATCATTAAGTTGACGAAGTCGATAACGATTCTCATTAACGTAATTGTACCTTATTAATTTAACTTTGTCAATATAATTAGCTTTGATTTGTATAAAATTTATCACGCTTTTACTAATTAATGTAGTTTTATTATAACTTTAATTACAATTTACAACTTCTTATTACAATAAAGTGGGTTTTTAGACAGGAATACGTTGTAGTTTATATATATTCCTTGTATAATATTAGTACATACTATTTATATTTAGGGAGGAGATTTAATTGATAAGCTTTGATAATGGAAAAGTTAGTTATACTATGGACTTAAATAATCAAAAAAATATTTACATCTTAAAGCTTGTGGTTTCTTTAGTGTAGAAGATGGACAATCTTTCT
Source organism: Gottschalkia acidurici 9a (assembly GCF_000299355.1). NCBI lineage: Bacteria > Bacillati > Bacillota > Tissierellia > Tissierellales > Gottschalkiaceae > Gottschalkia > Gottschalkia acidurici. The sequence goes on from NC_018664.1 coordinate 2,583,854, forward strand.
TAAATGACTATAATAAAGTCGTTAAAACTTTCAACACAAGCTCATATAATCTAATAATTGACGCTTCTGACTTAAAGGCATCTGGTGCAGGTTCTGCTGAACTGTTAGGTAAATTACTACATAGATACATAGAAGTTCCTTTCAACAAAAGATATTTAGTAGCTGATAACCCTGTAACTAAAAGCCAATTTAGACGTTTAGGTGAACAAGTTCCTGGCTGGGATGTTGAGTACATAGAAAGTTTAAGTCAAGTTATATAGTAAACGTAAAAAACCACATAAAATCTTATGTGGTTTTTTTATTTTAAAATTTATATAGTATTGATACTGTTGTTGATCCAGAACCTACAGAGCAAAATACACAACTATCTCCGTCTTTAATTATTCCAGACTCTAACTTCTTATGTAATGCTAATATTGGACTAGTTACTCCTGTATATCCATACTCATCTCCTACGTATACCATTCTACTATTGTCTACATTTAATTTCGAGAGAGTTTCTTTTGAAGACGGATTAGAAAACTGAGAAAAAACATAGTGATCAATTTCTCTAGGTGATATATTATTATCATATGTTACTTCTTCTATAATTCTCATCCAATAATCCGATAAAAAATCACTATCAAAAGGATCCCAAAACCATTTTTTATCTTCTTCATCCAATATACAGTCTCTTATAGTTCTTGAATACCCTATCTTGGGCATTAAAATATTATCATGCTCAGTAGTTTTTGTGTAGTAAACTGAATCAATAAATCCTCTTTCTATATCTTCTTCTTCTTTTTCCAATATCATAGCGGCTGATAAGTCACCAAAGTTTGGATACGTTACTGAGTCATTTTTACTTACTACTGAACTTATGAGAAGAGAACCTACAACTAAAGCTTTTTTAAATTTTTTATGTGTTTTAAGAATTCTTGAAACTTGATCCATTGCTGATAACATCCCTATGCAGTTGCTATTTGTGTCATATACCATCTTCGCATTTGTTGCTTCTATCATATGTACCAATTTTATAGCATTTGAAGGTGAGGTATACTCTGGAGTGTCTGTCGCAAAAACAACTATATCAATTTCATCTACATTAATATTAGAATTTTTCAGAGCATTAATACTTGCATTATATGCCATAGTGATAACTGTTTCTTTAGGGTCATCTGAGTGATAACGATAATTTCTTTCTAAGTGAGTTAAGAGACCTTCTACTTCTACCTCTAATTGATTAAAGTGCTTTATAAAGTACTCATTACTTAGTCTGTTAGTTGGATGATATATACCTGTGCCTTTAATATTAATATTTTGATATTTCACTTTCTTCACTCCTTATTATCAGATTAGTTTTTAAATAACTTCCCGTCTTACTACAATTAGTTTCTTCATAGATATTTTTTAATTTTTTAGTTGTAGAGTTTTCAAATATTTTTAAAGTTCTCTAATGATTTCAAAAATATTCTTCCTCATATGTAAATTATATCATTATTAAGTAGCAGTTTGTCAGATTTTTTATCAAATTCCAACTATAATCGCTACATTTTGACAATAATAAATAGGTGTGATATTGTGTTATCAGTTAAATATATCACCATAGAGATTCTTAAAATAGTTCTCAAGATTAATAAGAATCTTGGTGGGTTTATATATGCTGAGATGATGTAAAAATTATGTTTCATATCATTTCAGTGTGTAAAATTTATGAAGCATAAATCTGATAAAGTACAATTTAAATATTTGCCTCTTATTTTGCACACATATGCTATAAATGAACGAGTACATCTTGTAACTTTTTCCATCTTCTTGGCTATTACTTTAAAATTATTTAAATTTATTTGATGGGAGGTTCTAATTTTGATTAAAAAAAATAAAGCAATATTTTTATTAATTTTAACTTTTGCTTTGGTATTTTCATTTCTAGGTTGTTCAGGTACTACTGACTTATCTGACAGTAGCGAAGATAATGTCAAAAACAATACTAGCTTTCCAATAACTATAACAGATTCTTATAATAGAACCGTAACACTAGGTAGTGAGCCTCAAAAGATTATATCTATTGCTCCTAATATTACTGAAATTATATTTTCACTAGGTGAATCAGATAAATTAATTGGACGCTCTGAATATTGTGATTATCCTGAAGATGTTAAAAATATTCCTTCAGTAGGTTCTTTAACAGATCCTAATTTAGAAAAAATTGTTGAATTAAAACCAGATCTTGTTATAGTTTCACCTATTGTTCCTGAAGAAATTATTGCTAAGCTAGATGAGCTTGGATTAAAGGTGGTATCTTTTCATGGTAAGGAAAACTTTGATGGAACATACGAGATTATAGAAAATGTAGCTAGGGTTTTAAATGATAATGAAAGCGCAGAAAAACTTATCTCAGAAATGAAAGCTAAAGTTCAAAGTGTTGTAGATAAGGTGAAAGATGAACCTAAAGTAAGTACTTATTATGCCTTATCTTTTGGAAAGTCTGGAGATTACACTGCTGGAAGTGATACCTTCATAGGTGAGATGATAGAATTAGCTGGTGGTAATAACATAGCTGATGATATATCTGGTTGGGCATATAGTTTAGAAAAGTTAGTAGAAAAAAATCCTGATATAATTATTTGTTCAAAATATAGTGATTCAAAACAAGGTATAGAAAATTCTAATGGGTATAAAGATTTAGATGCTATCAAGAATGGTAAGCTTTATGAGATAGATAATAATCTACTTGATAGACAAGGTCCTAGAGTTGCAGATGGACTTGTAGAAATCGCTAAGATAATACATCCTGAGGTTTTTAAATAGTTTAGGGGTAATTTAAATGATATTTATTAAAAAGAAAAAAATATTGAATCTAGCTTTAGTTATTTCATTCGTTATTTTGTTATTATTAATAGCTCTCTCAGCTACTATTGGAGTTGCAAATGTATCTTTTTTAGACGCTATTAAAATAATGATTAGTAAAGTTCCTATTTTAAATAAATTTTTGTTTAATAATGATATAGATAGTTCACATTCTTTAATAATCTTAAATTTAAGATTACCTCGTATCATTCTAGCGTCTTTAATTGGCGCTGGTCTATCTATAGTAGGTGCAACTCTCCAAGGCATGTTCAAGAATCCTATGGCAGATCCTTATGTTCTTGGAATATCTTCAGGAGCTTCTTTAGGTGCTACTATTGCAATAATTCTTGGTGCTGGATATACATTTTTTGGAGTGGGTATAGTAACTTTATGTGCATTTTTAGGCTCTATACTTACTATGCTCTTTGTTTATAGTATATCTAAAGTAGGAAGTAAAGTACCAGTAACTACAATTTTACTCTCAGGAGTTGCTATAAACTTTATGTTATCTTCTATAGTTTCTATTATTATGGTATTTAATAGAGATCAAGTAGAAAAAATTATATTTTGGACTATGGGTAGTGTTTCCTCAGCAGGTTGGAATCAAATTCTTATAATTTTTCCAATAGTGTGTTTAGGTATTTTTACATTGATGTCCTTTTCAAGAGATTTAAATTTAATGTCTACTGGTGAAGAAACAGCCATTAGCCTTGGAGTTGAAGTTGAGAAAACAAAAAAAATCTTAATCCTTGTATGTTCACTCCTAGTTGCTACTTGCGTGTCCTTTAGTGGTATTATTGGGTTTGTAGGACTTATAATTCCACATACAGTTCGCTTAATTATAGGCTCTGACCATAGAACTTTACTTCCATTTTCGGTAGTTGGCGGAGCAATATTTATGGTGATTTGTGATACTATTGCAAGAAGTGTTATTCCTCCAATGGAGATACCTGTTGGTGCTATAACTTCAGTATTAGGTGCACCATATTTTATTTATTTCTTATATAAAAATAAAAAGAAGGTGTTCGGATGAGTTTAAATAAACATCCTCTGATTACAATAACTAATCTTAACTGGAGTTATAGTGAAGAAGCTATTTTAAAGGATATTAATATTGATTTTTATAGTAATAGAATCTATGGAATTATTGGACCAAATGGTTCAGGTAAAACTACTCTTCTTAAAAATATTTCAAGAGCTCTATTGCCAAAAGAAGAAACTATTTTTCTTCAAGATAAGGATCTGACCAGTTTTTCCAACAAAGAACTTTCTAAAATAGTATCATATGTGCCTCAAAATACAAATTTAGAGTTTGAATTTTCTGTTATGGATATTGTATTAATGGGTAGAAGCCCTTATTTAAAAAGATTCCAGTCTGAGAGTGAAAGTGATATTGATATAGCAGTAAATGCAATGAAGATCACCAATACCTGGCATTTAAGAGATAAAAATATAGGTCAAGTAAGTGGTGGAGAAAGACAAAGGGCTATTATTGCTCGTGCTCTTGCTCAACAAACTGACATTATGATATTAGATGAACCTGTGTCACAACTAGATATTCAACATCAAATTGAAATACTTGATATACTAAAAGGATTAGCAGAAAATAAAAAGCTAACTGTTATATTAAGCTTGCATGATCTTAATATTTCCTCTGAATACTGTGAACATTTGATACTAATGGATAAGGGTAAGATTTTTAAAAGCGGAACTCCAGAAGAAATCATTTCAGAAGAAAATATTAATAAAGTATATAATATCAGAGCTCTCACAATGAAAAACCCACTTACTGGTAAACCTCATATAATACCTTATATGAAAAAATAAAAAAAGCTACTAGATTATAATCTAGTAGCTTTTTTTATTACATATTTCTCATTATATCTATAAATTTATCTATATCACTTTCAGTATGTCTAACTGATAAAAACATAGCTTCAAATTGAGATGGTGACATAAATATTCCATTAGTTATCATATGCTTAAAGAATTTCGCATAAAGGCTAGTATCACATTTCTTAGCATCTTCATAATTATTTACTATTCCTTCTTTGTTAAAGAATATAGTCATCATAGACTTGAATCTGTTTACTACTATAGGTAGCCCTTTTTCTTTAGCTACTTCTTCTACACCTTGTTGTAGTCTAATAGCAAGACTTTCTAGGTGGTTATAATATGATAGATTACTATGAAGTTTTTTCAGTGTTGCTAACCCTGCTGCCATAACTATAGGATTTCCTGACATAGTTCCAGCTTGATAAACTGGCCCCATAGGTGATAGTTGTTCCATTATGTCTCTCCTACCACCATATGCACCACTCGGAAGTCCGCCACCCATTATCTTTGCCATAGTCGTTATATCTGGTTTTATTCCATATAAGCTTTGCGCTCCTTTGTAAGCTACTCTAAATCCAGACATAACTTCATCAAAGATTAAAAGTGATCCATGTTTTTTACAAAGACTATCTAGCTCTTTTAAAAATGCTTTATCTCCTGGTACTACACCCATATTACCAGCTACTGGTTCTATGATAACTCCTGCTATTTCTTCACCAAATTTGTCAAATATATATTTTATGTTTTCTATATCATTATAGTTGGCTACTATAGTATTTTTTATAATCTCTTGTGGTACTCCTTCGCTCCCTGGGATTCCTTCTGTAAGTACACCCGATCCTGCGCTAACTAAAAATGCATCAAAATGGCCATGATAGCATCCTGCAAACTTAACTATCTTATCTCTTTTTGTAAATCCCCTTGCTAGTCTTGCTGCACTCATAGTGGCTTCTGTACCTGAGTTTACCATTCTAACCATATCTATATTGTCTACAGTAGTACATATATGTTTCGCAAGTTGAAGCTCAAGATTAGTTGTTCCTCCAAATGATATAGCATCCTCTGCTGTATTTTTTATAGAGTTTACTACATCTTCATCACAATGACCTAATACAGCTGGTCCCCATGCCCCTACATAGTCTATATACTCTTTATCTTCTTCATCATAAAGATAAGCACCTTTTCCCTTTTTTATGATAGGAGGAGTAACGTCCACGTCTTTATATGCTCTAACAGGACTATTAACTCCACCTGGCATATATTTTTTTGATTCATTGAATATATCTGCGTTCTTCATTTATATCACCCTTTTTATCTTTTCTTATTTCGTCTTATAAACAAAATAGTTTTATCTATAAAAATTTATTTTTTAATATAATGATTAATATTGAAACCCAAATAAACACAATTATAAAAGCTGGAATCCAACTTTTAAGCTTATTTTCTTTAAAAATATTCTCTGCTTCTTTTCTACATTCATCCATGATATTAGCTGGTATTAACTTTATTACTATCATTATTCCTATAGGTAAAAGAAGTAAGTCATCCAAATACCCTATTATTGGTATAAAATCAGGTATCAAATCAATAGGACTTATAGCATATCCTACTACAATTATGGACAATACTTTAGCGTACCATGGCACATCAGGTCTTTTATATGCTAAGTATAGTGCACTTATTTCTTTTTTCAGTGTTTTAGCTTGTAACTTTAATTTATCTAAGATTATTTTTAATTTTTTCTTCAACTTTTACTTTAAATCCTTTATCCACTTACATGCATCTAGTGCAAAATAAGTTATAATAATATCTGCACCTGCTCTTTTTATAGATGTAAGTATTTCTAACGCTATCTTTTTTTCATCTATATAACCTAGTTGTCCAGCAGCTTTAACCATTGCATATTCACCACTTACATTATAAGCAGCTAATGGATAATCAAACCTATCTTTTGCACTTCTTATAACATCAAGATATGAAAGAGCTGGTTTTACCATAACTATGTCTGCTCCTTCTAATATATCTTCTTCTATTTCTCTAAGTGCTTCTCTTCCATTTCCTATATCCATCTGGTAAGTCTTTCTATCGCCAAATTGTGGACAAGATCCTGCTGCATCTCTAAATGGACCATAAAATGAAGAAGCGTACTTTGCACTATATGCCATTATAGGAGTATCTTCATATCCGTTTTCATCTAGTATTTCTCTTATCGACTGTATTCTTCCGTCCATCATATCAGAAGGAGCTACCATGTCAGCTCCAGCTTTTACATGAGAAAGAGCTATACTTTGTAAATATTCTAATGTTTTATCATTTTTAATTATTCCGTCTTCTATTATTCCACAATGTCCGTGATCAGTGTATTGGCACATACAAATATCCGTTATTATATATATATCATTATTTAACTCTTTTATCTTTCTAATTGCTTTTTGCACTATCCCATTTTTATCAAATGCTGATGATCCTATATCATCTTTCTCATCTGGTATTCCAAATAAAAGTATACCTTTTATTCCAGATGCTGATATCTCACTGATAATATCATCCAATTTGTCTAATGAATAGTGATAATTGCCAGGCAGTCCCGATATTTCACTTTTTATATTTTCCCCTTCTACTACAAATATAGGGTATATGAAGTCATTAGGTGTTAAATATGTTTCTCTTACTAAACTTCTTATAGCTTCATTATTTCTTAATCGTCTATGTCTTTTAAACATTCTAATCATTCCTTGTCTAATTAATGTTTTAAATATCCTTTTTTACTTCTATAATCTTTTTAATTAAACTATCTGTGGTACATTCATCACTTTTAATTGATTCTAGTCCCCATTTATCAACTTCACTTTTAGTTATGCTTCCTATGGCTATTATTTTTTTATGTTTTATATTATCTATTCCAACCATATTTATGAGGTTTCTTACAGTTGATGGACTAGTAAATAAGATAACATCTATTTTTTCTAATCTTTCACTAATAGATCCATGGATTTTTATATCTCCCTCTACTGTATCATATAAGTCTACCTTATCTACTAGACAGCCTTCTTTAATTAATCCTTCATATAGTAGGTTTCTGGATATCTTCGATTGAGGTAATATAATTTTATCTCCTCTTTTAATAAACTCTTTCATTTTTTCTAGTAAATTCTCAGATATGAAATGATCTGACATGGCAAATGGAATTATTCCCTTTTTCTTTACAGTGTCATATGTCTTAGGTCCTATAACTATAAATCTTCCTTTAAGTTCTCTTATATCTATTTCCAACTCTTTTAATCTTTCAAAGAATATTTCAACTGCATTTATACTCGTTAAAACTATATAGTCATATTGTGATAATTTCTCTTTATATTTATCTATATTACTAGATGTATTAATTATCTTTATAGTATTTATTTCAGTAACTTCTCCTCCTGAGTCAACTATCTTTTCTCTTATTTCTTCAGATTGCTCTTTAGATCTAGTAATACATATATTCAACCCAAATAACGGCTTTTTCTCATACCAGTTTAATTTTTCATTAAACTTAACTACATCTCCAATAACTATCATACATGGAGATACTAACTTAGCATCTCTTACTTTTTGAGAAATATTTTCTAAATCTCCTATTACTTTTTTTTGTCTTGCTGTTGTTCCTTCCATTATTACCGCAACCGGTGTATATTTATCTTTTCCATTTGATATTAGATTTCTGGTTATGTCTTCTAAACTCTCAAGTCCCATTAAAAATATAAGTGTTCCTTCAGTTTTAGATACTATGCTCCAATCTATATTAAGGTTTTCTGCACTTTTACCCGTATATACGTGAAAACTTTGAGTCAACTTCCTATGTGTAACTGGTATTCCACTATAGTTTAAAACAGATATAGGGGAAGTTATCCCAGGGATTACTTCGAATTCTATCCCTTCTTCACGAAGTCTTAATCCTTCTTCTCCTCCTCTTCCAAATATATATGGATCGCCACCTTTGATTCTACCTACAGTATGACCATCTTTGGAGAATTTAACTAGCATATCATTTATTTCTTCTTGTGTTTTATAGTGACTTCCTGGCTTTTTACCACAATAGTATACTTCACAATCTTCTCTAATATATTTTAATAAATTATTATTTGTTAACCTATCATAAAGTACAACATCACACTTTTTCAGTACTCGAATTGCTTTTAAGGTTATTAATTCCTCATCTCCAGGACCTGCTCCTATCAGATATACTTTGCCCATGTCATCACCTCTTAAGTATTTAATATCTTCTTAGCTAGCTCTTCTCCTAATTTTATATGCTCCTCTACATTCCCTCTTATATCTTTTTTTATAAGCTTTCCATCTAGTTCAAACATTCCTATCATATTTATAAAATCACCATCTAGCTCTGCATAAGCCCCTATAGGAGTATGACAATCTCCATTAAGTGACTTCATAAAACTTCGTTCAGATTCTATACATATCCTAGATTTCTCACAATCTATCTTTTTGAATAGTTCTTTATGATTACTATTTGTTAGTGTTTCAAAACCTAAAGCTCCTTGCCCTACTGCTGGAACAAATTCTTCTGGATTAAAGTAGTCCACTATGAAGTTCTCCATATTTAATCTTTTAAGTCCTGCAGCTGCTAACAGTATTCCATCTAGTTTTTCTGTATTTATTTTATCTACCCTAGTTTGAATATTTCCTCTAATTGGGACTACTTCTATATCTGGCCTCAATATTCTTATTTGACTCCTTCTTCTTAAACTGCTTGTCCCAACTTTAGCGCCTTTAGGTAAATCAAAAAAGCTTACTCCTGTTAAGGATACAAATGCATCCCTTACGTCTTCTCTTTCTGGTATAGCTACTATTTTAAATCCATCCGGCATTGCAAAAGGAACATCTTTCATACTATGAACTGCTCCATCAGCATTTCCTTCTACCATAGCATTCTGAATATCTTTTACGAATACTCCCTTTCCACCTATTTTATCTATAGTTACATCTAGCCTTTTATCTCCCAGCGTTTCTATAAGAACTTTTTCACAATCTATATTAAGTTTTTCTTTAAGCATGCTTATTACTGTATCTGCTTGTGCTTGAGCCAATGCACTTCTTCTCGTAGCTATTCTAAAGATCAAAATATTTCCCTCCAAAATAATCTTAATATTATATGATGCTTATTCAATTTATAAAAAAATAAAAATCATCTGTATTTAAAAATTCCATTATTTCTAAAGTTAACTTTTTATCATTCGCTTTTTCCTTGACCATTTTTCTAACTTCACCTACATACATTACAAAGTCATCATATTCACTTAAATCTTTAATCATCTTTTCAGCTAAAAAAACAGAAGTTTTTGGACTCCCTACTTTTGTATTTATTGCTATAGAGATACTTCTAGTATCCCTTTGAGTAGGAGTTACAAATAATCCTTCTTTAAAGTCTGAAGACATAAGATATAGTTTATAATTTTCTTCACAATCTTGTTTTATAATATTATTTAATTCAGGATTATTAGTCGATATTATGACTATATGTTTATCCTTAATATAATCTTTTTTGTAACTTTCATTTATAAATATTATATTTTTAGAATATCGAAGATTTTTAAATTTTTCATCAAACTCTTTTGATAGTACATATACACTACATCCTCTTTGTAAAAAGGACTTCGCCTTTATATATCCACCTTTTCCACCACCAATTATAATTACTTTTATTTTTGATGATATCAATGATATAAGTGCATAATCTAGTAAAATATCTTCTTTATTATTCTTAGACATTCTTCTCCCCTACCATCTAAGTATTCTTCTTTTAATGTTTCTATGGCCTTATTTATATAAGCGTTCGAGGTGCTTTTAATCATAGTTTCTACTAGTTGTTCAACATCTTTCGTTTCTTTCTTATTTTTAAAAACCTCGTATCTTTTCTTATATATATCTTCACCTTTGCCTTTCAGCTTTATTATATAAGGTGTTATTTCTCTTATAGTTTGCCAGTCCCTAAAATCTTTAATATATTCATCTATAATATCTCTATTTTTAATCATAACTGACTTTCTTCTATCGTGGTTTTCGTCATTTATAATATTTATATTATCTATATTATAAACTTCTGCATTTGGAAGACTATATACATCTTCGGAAACATCTCTTGGAACTGCAAGGTCAAATATCAATAACTCTTTATCTGGTAGGTTCTTACTTTCTATAACCACGTGTGGCGCTGATGTACAACTTATTATACAGTCTACATCATTATAGTATAGTTCTCGCTCTTTAAACTTTATTACTTTCACCCTTGTATCATCTATGTTTAAATCTTCCTCATCTCTAACTACTATATAAAGTTTTTCAAAATCTATAGATGTTATATATTTAGCAACAAGACTTCCTACCCCACCATATCCTAATATCATAAATTTTTTTATTCCTCTTTTTTTAGCCTCATTTACTACTATGGAAGAAGAAGATACTGGTATTCTATAAAGCTCTGTTTTGAGTCTAAATTCTTTTCCACAAGCTATGGCTGTTTCAAATAATCTTATAAATTCACTTTTTATGGACTTATTTTCCAAGCCAACTTCATAAGCCATTTTAACTTGCCCTAGTATTTGTTCTTCTCCAAATATTATTGAATCAAAACCACATACTACATCCATTAAATGTTCTATAGCTTTATCTTCTTTTAAGTAAAAAGTATATTCTAATAGATCCTTATCCCAATTTAATTCATCAAATATCTTTTCTATAATACTATCATCATAGTCTTTAGATTTAAAATAAATTTCCGTTCTGTTGCAAGTACTTAGTATGACTACCTCGTCACAATGTTTTTTCAGTTTCTCCAAAGACTTCTCTATTCTCTTTGTAATTATAGATAGTTTTTCTCTAATTCTTAACTCTACATTATGACGAACTCCTAGTGCTTGTATCAAATTATCATCTCCACTAACTTATCTATATCCTTTATTCCTTCTTCATCTTTCCTACCTATTATGATAGATTTAATCCCTAGCTTTTCACAGGCAGATAATTTATCAAAAGTTCCACCTATATTTCCACTATCTTTCATAACAACATAGTCTGGATTGTACTGTTTAAACATAGCCAAATTAAATTCTTCCGAAAAAGGACCTAAAATAGCTATTATATTTTTCATATCTATATTATTATTTACACATTCTTCTATACTAAATTTAGAAGGAAGTACTCTATATATAAATCTATTATTCCCTTTTATACGTTCAAAGTCCGTTATGTTTTTTATACCTGTAGTAAATAGAACTGTTCCTTTTCTTTCTTTCAGATAGTTTAAACATGCTTCTATATTCTCCAGATATATAGTCTTTGATTCCTTTACTCTCTGAGCTTTTTCTCTTACATATCTTATATATTCTATATTACACTCTTTAGAAGCTCTTTTTGCGTTTAGAGTAACTTCTTCAGCATACGGATGAGACATGTCTACTATCTTTTTTATATTATGTCTTGATATAAATTCTATCATATTTTCATAGTTTAATCTTGAAACTATTGTATTTTTATCCTTTAGAACCTCTTTTCCCGCATAAGTTGCAACAGTGACTACATAATCTACTTTTTTAGATATCTTTTCTACCAAATAGAAGGTTTCTTTAGTTCCTCCTATTATCCAAATCAAATTTTATACCCCCTAGGAGTAACTATTTTTCCATCTTTAATATAGCTTTCTCTATTTCCAACTATAACTATGGTCATCATATCTATAAATTCATAGTTTATATTTCCTAGTGTAGTTACTATCTTATCTTCTCCTTCCCTTCCAGAATGCTTTACTATTCCTACAGGTGTATCTTTACTTTTATATTTCAACATTATTTCTACGGCTTTTTCTATATGCTCTTTTCTTCCCTTACTTCTAGGATTATATATAGATATTACGAAGTCAGCTTTTGAAGCTAAATCTATCCTATTCTCAATAACTTCCCATGGAGTTAAAAGATCTGATAGACTTATAGTACAAAAGTCATGCATAATAGGTGCTCCTAGTACCGATGCTCCACTAAATGCTGACGTAACGCCGGGTACTACTTCAACTTCTATACCTTCTGATAACTCAAGTATTGGGCCTGCCATGCCATAAAGTCCTGCATCTCCTGTGCTAATTATACAGGTATTAAATCCTTCTTTTACTTTATCTATTGCCATATTGCATCTTTCTATTTCGCCCTTCATTCCTGTCTTAATAACTTCTTTGCCTATTACTAAATCACTTATAAGATCTATGTAGAAGGTATAACCTACTACTACATCACACTTTTTTATAGTCTCTAGTGACCTCAATGTCATGTCGTCCCTACCACCAGGTCCTATTCCTATAACATATAGTTTAGCCAATTTTATCACTCCTCGAAACTGCAATAGTTATTCCGTTAAATATCTTCTTACTTATTATCATTTCACTTCCTAGTAAATATGCACATGGTTCACAAACTGATGTAACTCCTACTTTAGATTCTACAAATTTACTTCGATTAAATTTATTTTGAACCTTTTCTATATCTTTTTTAGTAAATACTTCCATAGAGCAATTAAGCTCTTTTGAAGTCTCTATTATACCTTCTTCATCTTTTTTTACATCTATAGTTCCTATTTTATTTATACTTTTTAAACATAAATTATTTTCTTTAAATAATTCCATTATTGCACCAAGTATTTCTCTTTTACTTTTTCCTCTTCTACAACCTATGCCTATATTTATATTCTTAGGTCTTAGTAAGCATATTGGTTTATGCTTGTCTTCTGACTTTATATAATCTTTTATATTATCAAGTGAAGAAATTACTATAATTCCTTTAACATCACTCAAAGTTGAACTAATGCTATGTTTATTTATTTTGATAACATTATCATATCTCAATTCTACATCTACTAGTTCTGATATTAACTTTATATTTTCTCCCTCAACCATAAGTGAGGTTAGCTTTTTAGCATCTTCCATACTTTCTATTTCTAAATTATATCTTTTAGCAAATGTATCTACAGCATCTATACCTCTTCCATCTGACGCTGTAGTTATTATAGGTTGATTTTCAAGTATGCTTGATATCTGTAAAGTAAGATCATTAGCTCCTCTAATATGCCCAGAAAGTAAGCTAATTGAGTATTTCCCCATATCATCTACTACTATAACAGCAGGATCTTTAACTTTACTCTCTATATATGGTGCTATAAGTCTTAAAGCTATACCTGTTGATGATATAAAAATTAATCCATCATGATTCCTAAAAATATCTTCCATATGATTACTTAGCTTATCTGAGAAAGTATTCTTATCTATTTCTGTAACTACATATTCATTTCTATAATGAAAATTTTTTTCAGTTTTTGATAACATGGCTTCTTTATCCTGTACTCTACAAGTCAATCCATATTTAATTCTTTTCGATATTTCTTTACCACTAGATGTGAAAGAAATACATGCTATTCTCATTTATTTCCCTCTCTAAAACCATGTGTAAAGTCAGGATTGTAAAGAAGTGATCTCTCATAGTCTCCTTCTATAAATCTTCCTACTAGTATTTGTGCAAAGTTTTTTATTCCTTCTTTTTGAATTTTTTCAGCTATATCTTTCAGTGTACCTAAAACTATCTTTTCATCTTCCCATGTAGCTTTATATACTACTGCTACTGGAACACTGTCACTGCCATATCCATTTTTAAGTTTTTCTACTACTTTGTCTATGCTTTGAGCTGATAAAAAAATTGCCATAGATGCATTATGTCTAGCAAGACTTTCTAAGTCTTCATCTTTTGGTACGGGCGTTCTTCCTTCTATTCTAGTTATTATAACTGTTTGACTTACATCTGGTAGTGTAAATTCTCTTTTTATTCTGCTACAACTTGCTGTAAATGAGCTAACTCCAGGTATTACTTCGTATTCTATATTATAGTTATCTAAGTAGTCCATTTGCTCTCTTATTGCTCCGTATATAGTTGGGTCTCCAGTATGAAGTCTTACTACCTTTTTACCTTCTTTTATACCTTTTATACTAACTTCCATAACTTCTTCTAAAGTCATGGATGCACTACTGTATTTTTCACATTTATCTTTACAAAATTGTAAATGTTTATCTGACACTAATGATCCTGCATATATAACTATGTCTGCTTCTTCTAGTAATTTTCGTCCCTTTACAGTTATTAAACCTACATCTCCAGGTCCAGCCCCTACGAAATAAAACATTTAATTCCTCCTTCCGAATATAAGTGACATATAGTCATTGTCTTTTAATATTTCTTCTTTATCATACAGTATAGTTTCATCCGCTCTAGTGCATCTTTTTATATATACATATTTAAAGTTTTCTCTTTCCAACTTAGATATTATATCTTCTTTATTCCTGTTTACTTTTAGAATACATATACTATCTACCTTTTTTAGTACTTCATAATCTATTTTTCCGTCACAAAGATAGAAGCTTTCTCCTTTTAATGTTAACGGCAAATTAAGAGCACTTGTACTAGCTCCGAAAGAAGTTATCCCAGGTATTGTTTCTATGTTTATATTGTATTCTTTCAGCTCTAACATTAAGTATATATATGTGCTGTAAGTCATAGGATCTCCTAATGTTAAAAACGATGAAGTTTGTCCTTCCTTTAGAGTGTCATTTATTATCTTCGCAGCATTTTTATATCTATCACTATTATCTTCTCCCATAGGAAATTCTAGCTCTATTATATTCTTACCTTCTGTATACTCTTTTGCTATTATTCCTGCTGTACTTTCTCCCTTACTCTTAGGTATAAATATATAGTCACTTTCTTTTATAGCATTTAATCCTTTTATAGTTATAAGCTCACTATCCCCTGGTCCAACTCCTACTCCATATAATTTTTTCACCCTTTAATCCCCCTAACTATAAATATTGGATTTTGTGCTTTTAACAATCCTGTTTTTTCATCAACTATAGATGCCTGAATTAGTCTAGTTTCTATATTTCGATATCCGTTTTGTTTTAATAAACTTTGAAACTTTGTTAAGTTATTTAATGTTATAAAGTTTGCCACCAATATTCCATCTGGAGCAATTTTATCTGTAATTGTTCTAACTATTTCTTCTAACCTTTTACTACTTCCACCTATAAAACATTTATTAAAATAATGTATATTATCTATTCCTAAAGGAGCTATATTCTTAATTATTTCTATATCTTCTATATTGAACCTTTCAGAATTCTTTCTAATTAGATCTATACCTTCATCCTCTTTTTCTATAACATAGGTCTTTGCCCCCTGTAGTGATGCTTCTATAGATATAGATCCAGTTCCACCACCTATATCTAAAAACACGTCTCCTTTTTCTATTTCTAACATTCCTATAGTAATTATTCTTGCTTCAAATTTAGTCATAGGAATGTTTCCTCTAATAAATTCCTCATCTTTAATCCATCTCAATATTTTCACCACCAATACAAAAAATAAACTCCTGCCTTAAATGGCAAGAGTTTTTTATCTAACAATACTAGTAAAAGGTAATTGATTTTTACATAAACTACCCCTAATATATAATCTTACGCCATTTACTTCCCTCCGAAGTGTAGCTTACATTTTAGGCAGGTTTCCTGACTTACGTTTCATCCTCCTCTTTCCTTCCCAGATATTTGTAATAACCAGTGGTATAAAGACTTGTCCTCGTATACAGTAGCGGGGGCTGTAGTGGATTTTAACCACTTTCCCTATTATCCTTTTGCAAGGCACCTAAAACAATATATTTAACTTTACTTTCATTATATTATCAGTCCATAATTATTTCAATGATAAAGTCTCGATTACTATTTTTATATTCATTAAAGGTCTTAAAATCAGTATATACTCTAATATTTACCTAGAGTATATTTATCAAATAAATCTGTCTTTTAAAGATCTCTATCATGAACAAAGTAAATAGTTTCCTCAACTTTAACAGACAATAATGTTTCTATATTAGCTAAAATATAGGGTTTAATTTCTATTTTAAAATCTGTTGGATTTATTTAAATGCAAAAAAAAAATTCTTTTAAAAAATAGAAGAAGCTCATCTAAGATATCTTTCCTTCTATGATTTATTAATTAGAAATTTAAGCCTTATACTATTTTGAAATTATTCTCTATAACTCAATGATAATTTATTAAAAATAAAATCAATTATTAGATATACTATAATCCACAAACCTAAATCGATTAGTATTTTTATATTAAATATTCCTTCAGAAAAGTTATAGTTAAATCCTGTTAAGCTACGAATAATGCGAACAATTATAAATGCTATTATAAATTTAGAAATGCCCATATATTTTTTTCTTTCATTCAATCCTCCATTATTAATCTATTAATATTAAAATTTTATGAATCAGTTATATAATAATCTACATCAAGCTCAAACCCTCTTCTTTTATAGTTTATTGATTCGAAATTTATATGGCGTAAAGTAAATAATATTATGATCTTTTATGTATTACTTTTATAGCATCAATGATTAGTATAATACTAAAGTAAATTATAAATATAATTCCTATAATCAATATTAGGTTAAATAAAATCCTATTAAAATAACCTACAATGCCTCTTAATCTATAAACAGGTCTAATATAACTTGAGGTACTCACCAATACAAGAAAAAGGCTACCAAGTATACCTAATAAAAGGCTTAATCTTCTTTCCAAGACAACTCCTCCTTTTATAAAAGTGACAATCTTATTTAGTACACAACATAGTAAGATTGCGAATCAACTCATAAACTTATCTTCATAGTATGTTATATTTATTATTTATTTTTCTTTATTCTCTTAAACTTAATAATACAGTACCTAATAAGTGCCTCTATACATCCTCCTATAATGTATCCTGATGTATAGTTATCAATCAATTTAATACTAAAATATTTATCTATAACACAACCATATGCAATTTCCTAAATAATAGAATCTCTTGTTTCTTTCCTTTAGGTTCTTTTATACATTGTGAAACTCCCTTTTACATGTATTTACGACTTATTTGGAAATAACTTATTTCCTATCAGTCCGCCGATTAAAGCTGATAGCCCAGTAATACTAACTGATGTAATAAGATTACTGTTAGGTAGTATATATTCAAATAAGAAAACTACTATTCCTACAAATGCGCCTGTAAATAAAGCCATACCCATGCTTCCCTTTTTCATAGCAATAACCTCCTTTAATCTTAAGTTTGTAAATTCTTACGTTTATGAATCAACTTATAAAGCATTATACCTTGATTATTTTATTACTAATCGCCATAGAAATATTAAAATAATAACAATCATTATGATCAATGAGGCAGTATGAAAGATTATCTTTTTGTCTTTTATCCTATTGTACGATAAATAATTCAATATGCTTATACAAGTAGCTAGACAAAAAGAATATACTGAAAAAATACATAACACTATAAATGTAGATTTAATATTTTTAATACACACAATTATAAATATATTCACTCCTAAGTTAACAATGAATTGTTTAAGAAATTTACCTTTTCTCCGAAATACATATGGATTATATCTGTCTTTATTAAATAAGTAGATTTCTCTGATAATTAGACCTACAAGTATAGTGATAAAGACTATTATATAAAGATAATCAGGCATATCACTTCCCCCTCTTTCTATGAAGTATAGTGTTAACTATTATAAGTCTCCTTCTAAAATAACCTACTGTAAACCAAATCCTCCACGCTCATTAATGTTACATAACTAAAATATTCAAGAACTTAATTTCATGACATCTATCAAAATTAGTATCTTCGTGAGAATACACTTCAAAATACCTAAGTATTTAGCATGATCTAGTTAAATCATTACATAATATACTTTCTAACCTTTAGACATAAGAAAACAGGGTAAACCGTCTTATAACTATACAGTCTAGCCTTCAATATAATTTACACTTAAGAATATATTACTATAGCATTATATCCTTTTCCTTCTAGTTCATTAACTAAACTATCTACATTAGTTTTTACACTAAATGCTCCAACCTGTACTTTATATAGTTCGTCTTATTGAACTACTATAGGACATATCACTTAGTTTTAAGTTCATTTACAAGGCTAGACGTTTTAATATCTTTCCTATCTTTAAGATAACTGACAACTTTATGCTTTTTACTAAGTAATTATAGGATTTTCTTCATCATATCACCACATAAAGTTTTCCCTGCCCACTTTAATTCTATATCTTTGATTTTTATAAATCCAATTTTAGTCCAGAAATCAAGTACATAGTTATCGTAGTTAGTAACCACATCTATCCTAATTGAGTCACTTCGTAATGATTTAGCGTATATTTCTAATGCATGAAAAATCTCCTTTCCAAAACCTTTATTTTTATAATCATTATGTATAATTAATAATGATAAGTATGTTTCCTTATCAATTTTAAAATCCATAATACCAATCAATTTTTGTGAACTTATCTCAACTATTTTACAACAGTGAAATCCTATTTTTTTCATAGATTCAATTTCTTCATATATCCACTCATTTCTTACACTATCATAATTCGTATGACTTATTAAAAATTTCTTGCTAGAGTTATAAACCTCAGTAATCCTGTATAAATCTTTATTATCTACTAAGTCTACATATAATTTTTTTGACCTAAAAAGCATTTAAACCTCTCCCTAAGTTTCACATAACTAATTGTATTCCCGATGTTTACTGAACGTTTCTATCAGTGAATGTTAGGAATATTCAGTTATGTGTTGTTTACATGGATAATCAATATCTTCTTAATTTAAACATACTACTTTGACTTAAGAATGTAATTAATTGTCCATATATGCCATATTCGACATAATAACCCTAGAGCCTCCTACAATCTATCTAATGGACTTTGAATGTTACTTATATACTTCTTACTCACATGAGTATAAATCATTGTAGTTTCTGTACTACTATGGCCTAATAACTTATATATATCTAATGTCTGTTCCTGATTCTAATAAGTGCGTAGCAAATGAATGCCTTAGACTATGAATAACTAACATTCTTTTTAATTGCTACTTTATAATAATCCTTCTCAAACACTCTTTGTGCTGATCTTTCTGTTAGATGATGTTTCTTATCTCCTCCTTTAAACAACCATTCTTTTGGTGTATATCTTCTGTAGTAATCTCTTAATACAATCAATGCTTTTTCTGATAGTAAAGTATATCTATCCTTTTTACCTTTAGCATCTCTAACATGGATTAGCATTCTAATTGAATCAATATCTTCTATCTTTAATCTAACTAGTTCGCTTACTCTTAATCCTGCTGAATATACTAAACTTAATAAGACTTTATGTTTATGATTCTCTACTACATTTAATATTCTTGTTACTTCTTCTTGACTTAATATATCAGGTAACTTCTTTTCTTTCTTTACTCTAAACATATTAATATCAATTCTTCTAGGAGATATAATATATATTCATTTACATCTTCACTAGAAACAAACTTTAAATCACTTTCATAATAATCTGTGAACCTTATAATAGGATTCAATTGTATTAGAACTATATCTTTTTAGTTTTAATACTTTTTCTAACTCTAAATAAACTGATTGATGATTCATTTAATTAAACCTCCTTTGATTTTAAGCATAAAAATAAACCCTAACCACAATTGGCTAGAGCTTTAATTTCTTTATCATATTTAGTTTTTATATAGGGGTGGGGCATTAAACTATTATTCTAAATCATATGGTTCATATAGATACCGAAGAAAAATCTATATATAATTTCCCTACAGATAACCATCTAGTAAAACTACTGTTTTTACACATTTAATAACCTATTTCTCCTTTTCAGTAGTAAATCATTTATTGTTAGTAGTGTATACAGTGATTCATATTTACTATTAATCATATATATTATCTTTAGATAGCTTAATTCTATATGATATTTAATAAAGATATATTAGGAGGGGAGAATACAAAGTATTCTCCCCTCCTAAAGAAACCAGTTTAAAATATACTTATACATCTTATGACTCTAGTTGTATAATTTCCAGTTGTATTTACATACTTTAATGTGCTAGACGTTCTCACAGCAATCTGAGAGCATGTTTAAGATAGAATACATTCATATCGTACCTACTAATAGAAAGAACTCGTCTAAGATATTTTTTCTTCTATGGGTTGTTAACTGGAAATTATGTATGACGTAAGATATTAATAACATGATATAAATTTTATTTAAGGTATAATACCAAATCCACTAATAATTAATATAGAAAATATAAATAAAACCATATTTCCTCCAAATCCTACTTTAGATAAGATTTTAATCACTTTATTTTCTTGTACACCTAAAGGTTTAATGTATCCTATTCCTAATATCCAGTAAATAAATAATAGAAACAAATTCAAACTACTTGAAGCCATTATTGGTAAAAGCTCAGAATCACTTATCCTTAGTTCTAGCGTCCAAGCAAATATACTAAAGCTAAATAATAAGCATGATAAAACAACTAAAAGAGTTCTAACAAGTTCTATAAATCTTTTAATAATAACACCTCCTAGTATTCAATTTTCTATTTAAAATAGTTTCATAGTATCTAGCTGTTAAGAAACTAATTATAAAACAATTTACTTTAAACTCAATCTCAATTAGCTCTTAAAATTACCATTGATACACAATTATCATCTAACGCTATTGCTGGCTGGTCTTCTGTTTCTAAAACATAATAGAAGAAACTCGTCTAAAATATATTTTTCCTCTATGGCTTATCAATTGGAAATTCTGTGTTGCGTAAAACAATTAAGTTGTAAGCTTATTTTCTAAGTTTTACTTATATAAATTGTAATTTAAAAAACTATTTATTATTCCACTCATAATCAGATTTTAAATTACCAGGTATTTCCATTACATTTATCTCTTTCATCAGCATAGAGCTATCCATTTCTCCAGATTTATAAAATGAAATTATCCAATCATCTGTAGAATAGTCTTTATATTCATAAACTTGGTCATTCTTGTCTCCATTAACTATACCAATTTGTTCTCCTCTTTCACTATTGTCAACAGCACAAAAAGGAATATAAGTCCTATTTTCACTAACAATCGCAACATAATCATTATTTTCTTGAGTTGTCATATTTTCTAATTTCTTATTACTCTGATTACATGAACTTAACATAATAGTTATTAAGCACAGACTTATAAGATATAGTAACTTTTTCATTTAATACCTCACCTTATTAATTTCACATAACTACTCGTATTACCGATGTTGACTGTACATTTCTAACAGTCAATGTTGGTAATATTCAGTTATGTGTTGTTTACATGGATAATAAATTATCCTTAGTTTAAACATCATCATTTAAGCTAAGGACATGATTAATTATCCATTGGTACCATATTCGACATACCTATCCAAAATCCTTCTACAACCTATCTAAAGGACTTTGAATATTACTAATATATTTCTTACTAACATGAGTATAAGTCATAGTGGTTTCTGTACTGCTATGACCTAATAACTTTTGAATGTATCTGATATCTGTTCCTGATTCTAATAAATGAGTGGCGAAAGAATGTCTTAGACTATGAATGCTAACATTCTTTTTAATTCCTACTTTATCACAAGCTTTCTCAAATACTCTTTGAGCTGACCTTTCTGTCAGGTGTTGATGTTTATCTAATCCTTCAAATAACCATTCTTTTGGTGTATATCTTCTGTAGTAGTCCCTCAATACTATCAATGCTTTTTCTGATAGTAATGTATATCTATCCTTTTTACCTTTAGCATCTCTAACATGGATTAGCATTCTAATTGAATCAATATCTTCTATCTTTAATCTAACTAGTTCGCTTACTCTTAATCCTGCTGAATATACTAAACTTAATAAGACTTTATGTTTATGATTCTCTACTACATTTAATATTCTTGTTACTTCTTCTTGGCTTAATATATCGGGGAACTTCTTTTCTTTCTTTACCCTAAACATATTAATACTAATATCACTTCTACTTAGTACATTATTCACCATAAACTTTATTGCACTTATGGATGTATTAACATAGGATGCTGAACGTTTCTTTTCTTCTAGGAGATATATTATATATTCATTTACTTCTTCACTTGTAACAAGCTTTAATTCCATTTCATAATATTCTATGAATCTCCTAATATGATTTACATATGATTCTATTGTATTTGGACTATATCCTTTTAGCTTTAATACTTTTTCTAATTCTACATATACTTCTTGATGATTCATTTAATTTATCCTCCTTTTAATTTTAAGCATAAAAAAATACACTAACCTTAATTGGCTAGTGCATTAATTTCTTATTCATATTTACTTTTAATATATGGGTGGGGCTTGAAACGTTTTTTCTTTATTCTATGATTCATATAGGTACCGAAGGAATTTATCTATAACTTTACTACAGATAACCATCAGCTAAAATATTTGTTTCTACACATTCAATAGTTAGTTTACCCCCTATAGTAACAGTAGGCTTATCATAAGGAGTATATACTATACTTTTATTTAGATATGAATCATATGTATTACCTTTAGATTCATTAATACCATATGATATTTCATATTGATTTAATAAGGTGTGGGGGGAAATTACTTTGTAATTTCCCCCCACACCTATATCTTAGAGTTATTCTATTTATCTTATGATTCTGCTTATATAATTTCTAGTTACTTTTCTATACAATTAAACTGACAGCAATCTGAGAGATTATTAATAGGATTTAATACTCCGTATCAAATCCTATTAATTTGGAAGAAACTCGTCTAAAATTTTTCCTTATATATATCGTATTAATTGGAAACTCTGTATTACGTAAAATATAAATATTGTACTATACTCACAGTCCTAATCTAACTTATAATCGGAGATTATATTTTTATTTTTCCATTCCATAACCATTTGTTCCAAATGTAGCATACCCATTTAAGTTATAACCATTTTGAGACAGTACTCTATATTCAAAATTTTGATTATAGTATTTTTTATGTTGTACAGTGAAATCTCCTACTAATCCATCAGATTGATATGGCTCAATATTTAGATTTCTAACACGTTCGCCGTTCATATATAATCCTATAGTAACAGAATATTGTGAATTATTTTCATACCACATTTTATAATATTTTTGACTTGTATTAGGATAAACAGTTCTCTCAAAGGTATTAGTATCAGAAACTTTTGTTTTTGCTAAAGGATAGCTTATATGACTGTCTTTGTTAATTTCATCATATACCATATTTTCTTCTTTTATATTATTACACGCTGATATTGAGGTCATCATTATAAATAAAATAACCGCTAAAAAAATATTCTTCATAAACGCACTTCCTTTGTTCTTGTTATACTACTACTATGTATTAATTTTAATCTTGAATAACCGTCAAGAGTTCTTTTTGATATATATCTTTAATGCCTTTATAATTAATATCATTGTATATATACCAAGCCCCATTAAAATTAGATATAAAATCAAAGGTATTAAAAAACCTATAGCTTCTGATAGTGATGGCGTAATATTTACTGTCATTATTAATCCTCCTCAATCCACATCATTTCACATAACTAATGTATTTAGGACATTCATGTCAGCATATCCACTAAAATTCCTGATACTCCAGATGTTAGTATCAGAAATATATACTATAGATACATCCTAATATTGATCTTTAATTTCTTACTTATACTAAAACCTAATTGTGTTCTAGTAAATCCATCATCTCATGTTCTATAATTATTTAAAATTCAACTAAATATTATACATATATCAATGTGTCACTTATAAATAATTTTATATCAGATATGTATATTCATTCCCTCTTACTATGACCAACACTATTTTTCTTTTCTTAACTCAGCCATTTGTCTTCTATAATTTCTTTGTACTTCCGTTAATCCATCATTATGCACATCTTTACCATTGCTTGTACAAGGTGCTTCTTTACAATTTTCTAATTCACTAAAAAATTCTTCTTTACTAAGTGGTACATAGTTTCCACATATATTACATTCTTTCACGTACATATTTTGATAAGGAATTACAGGTATAAAAAACAGTGTAAACCAAGTTCTATAGCGATTATATGACCAACTTCCTAAATTAGCACAATGATTACAATAGTCTTGTCCTGATTCTCCATATTGCTTAGTTGTTCTTTTACCCCATCCAAAAATGATCATATTATTCCTCCTTCTATTTCAATAAATTTATCATCTCATATTTTTTATAATCATTCAACATAATTTAGGCTATTATATCAAAATAAAACTATCCACCCAAGATTTCTTTCATTGAATGAATAGTTTATTTATTTCTTATTTAATTGGTATTTTAAACACATAATCTTCTTTAAAGTCTCTATTGTTTAAATTACTAGTTACAAAGTAATATTTTTCATTAGATTTAAGTTTTTCTACCTCAATGGTAAATTCTTTATTGTTATATCCATTATTTATTGGATTTATTTTCACTTCAAGTTTTTCCCCAGCTTCATTTTCTATATAGAGTTGATGTCCTTGAAAATAAGGTAGTTTTCCTTCTGCCTTATATCTTATAATAGTTTTATCTTCTGTTTCTTCCATTCCTATTATTGTTAACTTTCCAAATCTACCTTGCTTTAATTCTATAGGATATGATCCATTTATAAGCTTTTTCACATCTTTTGTTATATATTCTTTTTTGTTTTTTCTAACAGACTTTTTCCCATCCTCGTGTAAACCAAATTCCTCTCTTATTCTGAACTGCACTGGTACAACAGTTAAATATTTTGGTACTTTGTCCACAGCATCATATCTATATGTGGATTCAAAGCTTTCGTGAGATCCTCCCCCACTCATATTTTCTCTTCTTCCTATTTCATTTCCGTTATCGTCGAATAAAAGCCAATAGTCATATTCAAAAAATCCGAAATGACTATTTAAGTCATTCATGTTTTCATATTTTTTTCCGTCTAATTTTATATTAGTACTTAGTGGACTAAAGGAAACTTTACTTATTCTAACATCTGTTCCCTCAAAATTTTTAACTATATCAACATCAAATGTTTTTTGTTCTTTTAATATTTCTTCTTTTGATAATTTAAATGAGAATTTCCACTTTCCTTTTATATCAAATATTTCTTTAATATTTATATCCATATCAAACTTATCTGGTAGTTTTTCAAGTCCCATCTGATATTCAACAAAAGCTATCATAGTATGTTCATCTATCTGCTCGCTTGTAGACGAGGCTCCGCTAAAACCACTAAAACTTCCATTTATCTTAATTGATTCATATAGATTTGAAATAAAATTTTCACCTAATTCTTCAATTTTTTTATCACTTTTAATAGTGTACGTTATTATTACTTCCGATTCATCATATACTACTTCATTTAGTGTAATACTTATTCCTTTGTCATATTGAGTTTGACCTATAACTTCAGCGTATGTCTCATAATCACCCTTATATCCGTAATTCTCTATTAATCTCTGCACTATAGAGTTTAACACAGGTATTTCTTTGGCAAAGGCAGGATTTTTAACACTCATTATTCCTATCCAAGCTATACAAATTATAACTCCTCCTGCTATACTTAAAGCATACTTAGCTTTTTTAGATAATCTTTTAACTCCTAAATCTTTTCTCAAATTCTTTTTAAGTTTTCTTATTCTTATTTCATCTATATTTAAATCTATATCTTCAAATTCTTCTCCATCAATATTGACTTCATTAAGAAGTTTATATATATCTTTTTCATCTAAAATATTTTTTAATTCCTCCCTATTCATATTATCTCCTCCTTCAAGGCTATAAGCTTTTCTTTTAAAGTCTTTCTTCCTCTTGAGAGTCTATTATCTACTACTGATCTCTTCACCTCTAAGTCTTCAGCTATATTTTGTATTTCTTCATCTAGAAAGTATCTTTTTATAAATATATCTCTATCAACATCATTAAGTTCGTTTATCATTTTAAGTAGTTTTTCCCTTTTTTCCTTCATTAGTAAAATATTTTCCGCATCACTTTCATTAGTTAAAAGTTTATCTCTTTCAACTAAACTTTCATCAAATTCTAGATTCGTGTCTTTTAATAGTTGCCTTCTATAATCTATAGCTTTATATCTTGATATAGCTATAATCCAATTTTTAAAACTTCCTTTTTTCTCATCAAAGCAGTCTATATTATTCCATAGCGCTAAAAATATATCATTTACACATTCATCTATAGAATGTACATGAAATCCTGTTCCAAGAATGCTATATACTACCTTATAAACTAGCTTTGAGTATGAGTCTACAGCATAGTCTAGACCCTTTGGACTTTTCTTTTCTATATAACTTATAAAATTTTCTTCATTTACTTTCAAAGATTTTACCCCTCCTTTTCTTTCCTTTATTTAAGAAGCTTCTCAATAAATAATACGAACTATGTAATGACTTTCTATCACGATTATCCAAATTTTTTTCATATATCTTATTCGCTAATAAAAAAATAGCATAAAATAGATTTTCACTTTCTATTCTACGCTATTTTAAACTTACAATTTTGTTCTGAAATTATTTTATAGTTTGTCATATTAATCTACCTCAACAACAACTAATGCTAACGAACTTTCGTAGTTAATTTCATCTCCTATATTACCTATAATTATTTTTTCATCCTCGTAAGACAGGTTATATCCTGCATATATTTTTCCTTTTAGTCCTTTTTCATATAACAGCTTCGATATATTATTAGGAGTATTATTACTATCTGTAAGAATGATAGAAGTTTGACTTTTCATTATGTTTCTAATTTTTTCTTCTTTTTCTTCATCTCTGCCATGAAAACTAACCAAGTTGCTATTATGCCAACTCTTTTTTAACTTTGACATCATATATTGCAACGATGAAACTCCTGGTACTATTTTATCTATTCTTACTTCTTTTCTTTTTAAATATTCCAGTATTCCATAAAAGCAAGGATCACCTGAGGCAAGTATAGCTATATTTTCTTCTATCATACTTTTATTTTCTAATAAATAACCTATTTCATTTAAGGTCTTGACTTTAGATATATTTTTATTAAATTCTTGTGCTACGTCTCCTATTCTACCAAATGAAATTATCTTTGATGAATCTTTTAGAACTTCTATGGCTTCTATTGTAAGATTTTTTATATTTCCAGGTCCCATTCCAACTAAGTAAATCGTAATATCATCCCCCAACACCTACAATAATTATTTGCTGTTTAAACTAATTCACTAATTAAAGTATTCCATAGTCCATAGAATACATTACTACTTTTATATCAAAGTCCTCATCTTTTAAATATCTTTTTATCCTATATTCACAGCCCTTAATCATGTCTTTTATAACTTTCATATAATCATTTTCTATTATTATTTTTAAAGCTTCTTCCGAAGTTAAGCAGCTATTTATTTTCATTATCATTTCATGTGGAGCATTTAGTAATGAAAGATAGTATATGAATGACTCAATTCTCATATCACATATTTTACTATGAGTATTAAATGCACCTATTGATAGTTTACATAGTTTCCCTATATGCCCCACTAGTGTTATTTTCTTAAACCCTTTATTATAGCAACATAGTATAGATTCACCTATAAAATTAGCTATTTTCACTCCACTTACCTTTTCATTCATTTCACTATATATCTTTTCACCATGATTGCCAAGATAGAGCACAATTTCATCTTCTTCATTATTTCTTATGCTATCGATCTCAATATATATACTTTTCTTAAATGCTTCTTCTGACATAGGCTCTACTATTCCTTTTGTACCTATGATGGAGATTCCACCCTCTATACCTATGTTAGAATTAAATGTCTTTTTCCCTATAGTTTCACCCATAGGTACATATATTTCTATATTAACTCCTATATTAGTAATTTTACTTACTTCCTCTTTTATCATTTTTCTAGGTACAGGATTTATAGCACTTTCACCTTTTTTACCCCAGAATCCACCCCTAGTTATAGTTCCTACACCTTGTCCACCAGTTATAACTATTTCTTCATCATCTCTTTTACTTACCTTTGCAAATATTTCTATTCCATCTGTAACATCTGGATCATCTCCAGCATCTTTTACTATGCAACAAGATACAAAATCTTCTGTTATTGTAGGTTTGTCTACTTTTAGCTTTAGTCTAATTCCCGCAGGAGTATCTATTTCAATATATTCAGGAATTGTTCCTGTTAAAAGTCCAACTGTGCATGCTTTAGCAGCTCCTGTAGCACAACTCCCTGTAGTATATCCACATCTAAGTTTCTTTCCTTCTTTTATAACATATAAGTCTAACTTGCTCATCGTCCTACCGCCATATATAGCAATGCGTTTACTATAGCAGCTGCAACATTACTTCCCCCTTTAGTTCCCTTTGTAGTAATAGTAGGTATATCAAATTCCCTTATATACTCTTTTGACTCCTTAGCTCCCACAAAACCTACAGGAACCCCTATTATAAGTTTTGGACTAGCTTTTCCCTCTTTTATTAGTTCTCCTATTCTGAACAAGGCAGTTGGAGCATTTCCTACTACAAATATGTCTACACCTTCACTTAAAGCAAAGTCTACTGCTGCCATTGAGCGAGTTATTTCTTTTTCTTTAGCTATTCTAAATACATCTTCATGACTTATATAGTTATCTAGCGTACAATTGGCTTTGTTTAGAGCTGTTTTATTGATTCCTGAAAAGCCCATCTTTGTATCCGTTACTATTCTACATCCATTCTTTATTGTGTTTATACCTACTTCTATTGGACTAT
This sequence comes from Gottschalkia acidurici 9a, assembly GCF_000299355.1. Lineage (NCBI taxonomy): Bacteria > Bacillati > Bacillota > Tissierellia > Tissierellales > Gottschalkiaceae > Gottschalkia > Gottschalkia acidurici. The sequence goes on from NC_018664.1 coordinate 2,613,270, forward strand.
TTTTAAATATAACTATATTCTGATAATCAAAATCTCCTGTAGTATGAATAGTTCTTTTAACTACATTTAACTCCTCATCAGTAAAACTATGAGGAGTCATGCCTTCATCTATTATTTCAAAACTTTTAGTTTCTATAAGTTCAGGATTTTTTATATACATTTAGTTTCACCTTGTATTCTTTCCTTTAATATATCTATTAAAGAATCATGATAACCTATAGGCTCAGCTAGCTTTATAGATATATCTCCATATTTTTCTTTACATTCGTTTAATATTTCAGGTATATCCTCTTTTATATGAATTCCAGGAAAAAGAAAATATGGAAGCACAGTAAAATCTCTTACTCCTTCATTATACATCTTATCTATAGTTCTAGGTATATATGGCTCTGACAACTCCATAAAACATCCCTCAACATTAGGAGTGTCTAGTTTTTCTTTTAATCCTTCTACTACTTTTAAAAATATATCTTTAGCATCATTTGCTCTGCTTCCATGTCCTATAATTATTATACCTTTCACTTTCCATCGCTCCTTTTTCTTATTAATTAACTATATCACTTATGTCAAAATAATGAAATAATTTAAACTCATCATATTTTATCAAAACTTAATATTAAAACTACTAATATAATATTATAAAAACATCCTAGTCCAAATCTTAGTTTGGAAAACTCAAATTTTCTTTCTAAATAGACAGTATTACCCCTATAACCTCTACTTTCTATAGAGTCGCTTATTTCCTTCCACCTTCTCATGGTATTTACAAATAAGAATCCCATAACTTTTGCACCATTTATGACTTTAAATTTAGTTGTAATAAAACCTTGCCTTGACTTCATAGCATTTTTTAGTAGAAGATACTCATCTTCTATTAAGATTAAAAATCTTATCATATTTTTAGCTATATCACATATGTCTTTAAATAAACTGGATTTTGAACCTAGATAAAATACATCCTCTATAGGTGTTGTCATAGTAAATAATAGTATAGATAAAACTCCAGATATACTTTTTAATATCAAAATAGCTATATATCTTATACTTTGATCAAAGATTAATGATATAGATGTAAATATGGAAAAAATGAGTATCCCTTTAGTGAACTTTAATATTATCGTTTTAGGATTTCTTAGTATTATATGGATAGCTATCATTGTCAGTATATTTATTAGAAGAATTACAATCGAATTTTTTACAAATCCACATACAATGATAGGAAGCAAAAATAGTATTGCTTTTTCTATAGGATGTACATTACAGAGTCGATTTAGTTTTGCATAGCTCATTAGTGTTCTTAGCATTTTTCTTTTTACCTATAAAGTACCCTAAAAGTACCCCTCCTATAGCTGCCTGAAATGCGAATATTCCACTTTCCACTTCTCCTGAAGGTGGCTCCCATATTGGTTCAAACCATGGCTCATAGTTTTCTATTTCATCCATTGCTATCCCATCGGCACCTTCAAGTGGGCCATTTTTAGCTCCTATTTGAAGAGAGACTACGAGTATTACTACTAATAATATCACAAGTAATGCATTATTTTTCATAAGATAAGTCCCCCTTTAGTGCTTCTAAATCATCTTTAGAATATTTTTCAATTATATTAAATATTAGAACAGTTAGTATTCCCTCTGCTATTGCTAATGGTATTTGAGTTATGGCAAATATAGATAAGAATTTTTCAAGTGATGCTACTAATCCACCTACTTCTGAAGGGTGAGCTAGAGCTAACTGTATCGCTGTTACTACATAAGTTGCAAGGTCACCTAAAGCTGCAGCTAAAAATATTCCTAATTTTTTATTTTTCCCTGCAAGTTTATATACACCAAAAGCTACTAAAGGTCCTACTACTCCCATTGAAAAAGTATTTGCTCCTAGTGTAGTAAGACCACCATGAGCTAAAAATAGGGACTGGAATAAAAGAACTATAGTACTTACAACACTCATAATAAATGGTCCAAATATTATAGCCCCAAATCCTGTTCCTGTAGGATGTGAACTACTACCAGTAACTGAAGGTAACTTTAGAGCTGAAAGTATAAAGCAATATGCTCCTGCTACAGCTATAAAAAGCTTCATATCATTGCTTAACTTTCCCTTTCTTTTTATATCTCTGATTCCTAAATAAACAAATGGTAATGCAAGTAAGAAATATAGACCACTCCAAACTGGTGGTAAATATCCCTCAGCTATATGCATAGCGTATCCAAAGTTAGGTGCTAATAGCAATATAGCTAAAGAATATAGATATTTAATTAGTTTGTTCATTTTAACAAACACCTCCCGATATTTATAAGTTTGTCCATAAAAACTTAGATAAAAAAACAACTCTAACCATAAATGGTAAGAGTTGTTTTCTATCTAAACGCTAGTATAAGAGTACTCTTCATAAGTAATTATAAATACACTCTTTAAAATCAATCTCACGCCATTTACTTCCCTCCGAAGTGTAGCTCTCCTTTTAGGCAGGTTTCCTGACTCACGTTTCATCCTCCTCTTTCCTTCCCAGCTTTCATAATAGCCAGTGGTTTATAAAGATTCGTCTCCGTATACAGTAGCGGGGGCTGTAGTGGATTTTAACCACTTTCCCTATTATCCTTGTAAATACAAGGCACCTAAAACGACATACAATATTAAGTTCATTTCTCATTATATTATTAATGTATAGTTATTGCAATGATAAAGTAAATATTATAGGATAAACCTCTTTATATTAGGAAATAATATAACATATCTTTTAGTTTTCTTAATATGGAGGTGTTTTTCTTTGAGTAAACGAAGCAAATCAATATTTTTTGCAGTTCTTTTTACTGTTATAGAAGCTTTAATTATATTTGGATTGTTCAAAAACAAGGGTGGTAAATATGCAGGTAATGTAGCTTTCACCACTGTACTATTCATTATATTTACGTTTTTAGAAATTAAGTTTAAACTATATATTAGTACGTATTCTAGAATTATTTTGATCATTACAGCGATAGGTCATACTCTTTGTGGACAATATTTAGGATTCTATGAAAAGTCTAAATATTTTGACAAGGGACTTCATCTTTTTGGAACATATGCTGTTACCTATTTTGCATATTCATTTTTAAATTTAATTACCAGGAAGCAAATTGTTTCAAGATTTCGTGAATTTATTTTTATAGTCTGTATTGGTATGAGTCTAGGTGCATTGTTTGAAACTTGCGAGTTTTTTATAGATGTAATAGCTCATCCTAAACCAGCTAGTCAGTCAGGACTTGTGGATACTAACTTAGACTTAATTTTCAATTATTTTGGTGCGATATTAGCTGGTATTCATTTATTTCTTCTAGATTTTAGAGTTGGCAATCGTTAATATCTTTTATCATAAATTCTAAACCCACTTAATGATAGTAATACTTGTGATGGAAGATAAAATAGCCATATTAGTGGATATGATACATCTCTTAGTACTTTAATAAGCCACGGTTGAAAATTTCCTGCTCTACTTATATTATATAGTCCTACATTTATATCACATAAAAGAAATAAGATCATACCAATAGCTATCATATATGCATTTGGATAAGGATATCTCTTATTTCTAAGCAGTTTTAAGGACTCTATAATACTATTTAGCAAACATATAAAATAGAATATTGATATAGGTATTATAATATCAGCTTTTAGCCAAAAATAGTTAACTGATAAACATACTATTAGTATAATACTTAGTATTTTCATATAGCTCATTATTATTGAGAAGTTTACCTTTACTTTATATCTAAAAAAATAAACTATTTGCGTTATGCAAAAAAAGGCTACTCCTAGCTTGAAGTAACCCAAAATGAGAAGGCATAAGTCTGCAAGAACCGTGAAGAGAAGTCCTACCTGAAGTAAACATCTATCTTTTACACTTATAGCACGTTTACCTATAAGGAGTGATATTATAAAACACAATAATATGGATATATACTTAACTATATCTATAGATATGAAAAATTGTTTATTAGAAAAATCTATATATAAACAAAGAACATAAATAAAACTAATTGCTAATAATAGTATTTTTATATCCATAAAATTATACTTTTTATTTCTCATTTCTCACCCTCATTTATAAATTTAAAACTTCTTATACGAAATAATTATTACTCTAGTAAAAAATCAAGAGAGTTATCATCTTAGCGATTACTATAAATAATGTTAGATACATTTGGGGTAAATATCTTCTCACTATTCTTTCATCAAACTCTGAATTATTTTTTAACTTTATGATGTCATAAATAAAAATTATAATGAACATAATTCCTAATGGAATCACAATATATTTATTTCTTACAATTAGTACTATAATCAATATTAACATTGATAGTACAGTATATATATTTCTAAGTTCATGTGAACTTATTCTATCAACTTTTTCACTTATTCCTTTCCATTCTATTAAAGTCTTTCTCACCTCTTTATAACCATCTAAACTTAATGGTATGAACATACTCTTATTTTTCTCTTTAGTATTAATATATATTCCTTTATTTTTTTCTTCTATAATATCTGCAATTTCTTCCCTATTAATAGTAATATCTTTTAAATGATTTTGTTTTTGTATCAATTTATCACTATCTATATGAAGTTCATATGATAGCCATCCTCTTTTTAATGACCTAATTATTGTCTTTAAGAATACTGTAAAAAAATACTGCACTAGCTATAGCGTACACTGTGTATTCTGCTATTAAAGTAGACTTATCATAATATAAATTATTTGATGAACCATTGATAACATACATTACTAGTACGAACATTATAGACATAATAAAACAAACTACACTTATTCTTTTTTTATTTGCTTTCAAGTAGTCTTGTGGTACTAATTTATATATACTCACTTTTTTTCCCTCCTATATCCTGTTTATACATATTATTATACGTTCCCTTTTAAAATCCTCTTTAAGGAAAATACATATTTACTATAATTATTTATTTCTAAATAAATTTAAAGTAACAAAATGAGTATATATATTTATATAGATAATTTGCTTTTATCTATGTCAAACCAAAACACTACACCATTCTCTACGTTTTTAGCACCATAATCTTTCCCATGTAAGTCCTGTATTGCTCTTACTATTGCTAATCCTAGGCCATATCCACCTTTCTCCCTGTTTCTTGATTTATCAGTTTTATAAAAGCTAATCCAAAGTTTCTCTAGTTCATTTGTTGGTATCTCCGATCCACTATTATAAACTGATACTCTTACGCTACTATTAATATTTCTACATGATATTCTAATTACTCTGTCTCCATCTATATGAGCAATTGCATTATTTATTAAGTTATTTAAAACTTGTTCTATTCTAAATGAGTCTGCATAAACTATCGCTTCTTCTATACTATCTATATACAGATTAATTTTATTGTCTCTAAGTATTCTTTCATATTTAGAGTAACATCTTTGAATAAGTTCTTTGATCTTAAATTCTCTTTTATCTAATTTAAAATAATCAGATTCCATTTGTGACAAGTCTAAAAGTTCTTTTAATAACCTATCCATCTTAGTTGTTTCTTCCATAATGACATCGCAATAGGAGTTCTTTTTTTCCTCATTATTTATAATGTTTAATTTAAGCCCTTCAGAGTATGCCTCTATAATTGATATTGGAGTTCTTAGCTCATGAGATATATTAGATATGAATTCCTTTCTCATTTCATCTATTTTTCTCTCTCTCTCAATATCATGCTGTAATTCTTCATTAGCATCTTTTAGCTCAGTTAGAGATTCTTCAAGCTGCTCTGATAGGTAGTTTATACTATCACCTAATTGATTAATCTCATCCATTGTCTTTATATTACACTTCTTAGAAAAATCTAATTTTGCCATTTTTCTAGTTATATCATTCATCTGTAGTATTGGCTTTGTAAAATTATTTGCCATAATAAATGCCCAAAAAGCTCCAACTATTAATAATATTATTGAAATAAACAGCAAAAATGTGTTAGCAACATTTGCACTTTCAGAAATTGAACTTAAGAATACCCTACTTTCTATAAGATCTCCATTGTTAAGCTTACTATAGTAAACTAAGAAGTCTATATTTAGCTTGTTATCACTCTGTATTTCTATAAAAGAATCTTCATTTAAAATTTCTTTATTTTTTACAGTGCGACCTTTAGAATCAGGTGGTGCCCCTTTGGGAAATAATGGTGGTCGTTGCTCTTGTGGATTTTGAACCATATAGGGTGCATCATCTATTACTGAAAAAAAAGAACTATATTTTATTTCACCCAGTGAGGACATTATAGATATATTTGTCCCATATCTACTTTCTATTTTTTTTAATTCTACAGCTATATCTTTATAGTTTCCTGTATTTATTTCATTTATATGATTAACTTGTTCAATAAGGACATTCTTCTTCTGATAAATATAGTATTTTTCTAATAAGCTAGAGTTGATAATAGTAGTTAATAAAACAAATATTATAATTATTCCGCTTACTTGAATAAACAGTTTAGTTCTTATAGAGTTTTTCATTAATCCACCTCAAATTTATATCCAAATCCTCTTATAGTCTTAATATAGTTTCTCTTATCTTCAAGCTTTATTCTAAGTCTATTAATATGAGTATCTACTGTCCTATCTGTAACAAAGGAATCAAATCCCCATAACTTGTCTAAAAGCTGTTGTCTATTAAATACTTTTCCCTTATTTTCATATAAGAATAACAATAATTCATATTCCTTTGGACTTAAATCAATTAATTCTCGGTTTAACCTTACTTCATGAAAGTCATCATTTATTACCAAGTCCTTATCTAAAGAAATACTTCCTCTACTTATTCTTCTCAATAATGCATTCACCCTAGCAACAAGTATTGATGGTCTAAAAGGCTTTACTATATATTCATCTGCACCGATCTCAAAGCCATAAAGTTCATCAACCTCTTCACCTTTTGCTGTTAGCATAATAATAGGTGTCTTTTTTGATATTCTTCTTATCTCTTTACATACATCCCATCCATCAATTTTAGGCATCATAATATCTAAAATAGCTAAGTCTATTTCTTTATTATTAAATATACTTAATGCCTCTTCTCCATCTTTTGCTTCAATTACTATATATCCTTCGTTAACAAGAAAATCTTTTACTATATCTCTTATTCTTGCTTCATCATCACATAATAATATTCTCTTCACTTTCTCACCACCTACAATTAATTATATATTTATAGTATAAGCCAAATAAAGCATGCAATATGTAAAAATTTATTGCATGCTTTATCTCTATATTCTTTTTTTATTTAATCTCTGTATATATACAGTTGATAATATTAACATTGCCGCTCCTACTATTAATACTTTTATATCTTCTAAATTCACCATACCCCTTTGCTGCCCCATCATAGGCATTTTGTTATTGTTACCTTGAGGTGACATACCTTCTTTAGGAGGATTCATGCCTTGTTTGTTTTCAAAATCCTTTGGCATATTGCTTGGATTAAATTCCCCTGACATATTTTCTGGTTTATTGTTCCCACCAGACATACCCATCTTGCCTCCACCGATTCCTGTTCCATCCTTATAGGAAGGAATTGTTCCGTCTAATTGTTTTCTTACATTTTCTATTCTTGCTTCTACGAAAGATGTTAGTCCCACTATTGTGCTATTTCCAAAGCCTATTTTATTATCTTTATTAATATCATTATTTTTTACTTTTCCTTCTCTAGATCTTTCGTTACTATTTATTTCTTCATCTTTTTTTTGCCCTGGTTCAGTAGGTTCTTCCATTTGATTTTGCCCCTTTTGGTCAGGCATTTTACTGCTATTACTTGTTGTTACATCTTCACTAAGTGACTTTATATGTTCTTCTAAAGTATAAAATTTAGTAGGATCTTTTTCTACATGATTAGTTATAAGATTCGAAAGTTCTTCTACTCTTTTATTAAAGTTCTCCTTTGATAGATATCCATTAACTATCTCTTCTATATAACTATGATATTTTTCTTTATATTCTTGAACTTTTAAAAGTTTATCTATTAGTGGTCTTTCTTCCAGAGAACCCATAGTTGGCTCATCAATTAAAACCTCTGTCATTTCTCCACTTTCTGGCCCCATTCCGCCAAACCCTGCAAAAGACATATTAAAATCCCAAGGTATTATTGAAAACACTCCATTTTCTTCATAAAGATAATAATTATGCTTAAAGCTACCTTGGTAGCTGTCAAAGTTGCACAGTACTGTACTAACCGCTAGATATCTTAACACCTCATCTACATTTATATACTTTTCATAATCACTACCTTCACTTAACTCTTTCATCATATTAAGTATTTTCGAGTTATCATTTTCTTTTTTATTAGTTTTTAAATTTAATCCACTATAATTATCCATACTTTCACCTTTCCAGATTAAATCACTTCCATCTCCATCAGGTTTGTATAGATTACCATTAGTGATTTCAAAATTACTATTTATAAAAGATTCATTAACTTGTTCCACTGCTAAATATAATCCGTGTAACTTATTATTAATATACACATTCACATAGCTAAATCTTGGAGTAGGTAGTCCCATTTGCTCCATCAACTCATAAGTTAAATACTCTCTCATATAAGTCGGATCACTAAAGTTGTTATTCAGATTTATACTTGTTATTCCATAAAAATTTTGTCCATCTGTATATTCATCTAAGTTTATCTTAAAACTATATCTATCAGAATCCTGTGCTGCAACTTGCATTAAGCTTGAGTTTCCTTTTGTTCTAACACCTATATTGTTAAATTCATATCCATTATAATTAACATTAGCAACCTTAATTTCTTCTTTTTGCCCATTTTTAAGCATGTCCTCAAAATCTTTTTCACTTATATTTATCTTAACGTCTATAACTTTGTCTTTAGGAAATATTTCTTTATCTACCTTTGCATCTTTATCTTCCTGACTTAAATCTAATGTTGCATCTTTCTGTGTTGTATCTGATATATTAGTCTTATAAGATGGAACTACTGTGCTTATTATAAGTATTAGACAGTATAGAATTACAACAATTGCATACACCTTAGTATTTCTTTTCAATTTTATCACCACCAGCTTATACTATGAAACATAGTCGCCATTGTAACTTATAAGAACTGCGTTACTTACACCACTGATATTAGAAATCATATTTACAAAACCCGTTTCATTATCCTTTACTCTAAGCTCTAGTGTCATCTCAATACTATCTTTAGTTACTGTTTTAGATTTAATATTAAATTTTTTAATTTCATTTCTTATCTTCTTTATAACTTCATCCTCAGCGCTACTGTCATTACAGTTCACTACAAAAAGATATGCATTTTCAGGCATTACTGTCTTGTTGAATGCAACTAAAATTATACCTATAACTAATGAACCAAATATAGCTAACACATACAAACTAGCTCCAGTTACTATACCTACTGAAATTGACCAGAACATAAATACAATATCAACTGGATCTTTTATAGCAGTTCTAAATCTAACAATACTTAGTGCCCCTACCATACCTAGTGAAAGAACTACATTAGAGGTAACTGCCATAATAACTAGAGAAGTCACCATTGATATGGCTATTAAAGATACATTAAAACTTTTTGAAAATAAAACTCCTTTGAATGTTTTCTTATATACTACATAAATAAATAATCCTATAAGAAAAGTTAATCCTAAAGTTAGAACAACTTTCATTGCTGTTAAATCATTTGATGCACTATTTAAAAAACTTTTCTTAAATATATCTGAAAAAGTAAACGTATTATCCATTCTTAATTATCCTCCCATAAATTTGACTTTATATATTTTCTACAAATTACATACTTTGATGCTGATTGCTTAACTAGTCCCTCTAGTTGAATCATATCTTTTATGTGCTCTGGTAAATATGAATCATATTTTACCTCAAGAATTGTGTGTTCTTCATCTAATGATCTTATTGTGCTTAGCTCTGATTTCAATAAGTCTAATTGATTTAAACCTGTACTTAATTCTTTATCAAAAGTTATTCTTATGTTTCCTGGATCCGATACATATGCTTCTCTTACATACTCAACTATTACTTTTGGTCTTAAGAGATTATTCTTCATCTTCATGTAAAGTTCTTTATGAAGAGGCATATCTATATTTTTAATAACTTCATAATTGCTACTTATAATGGCTCTATAAATTTCTATGCTTGTTTTCTCTCTAATTTTAGCTACATGGCTGCCATTCTTTATCTTTTTTTCTAGGATTATTTGTTCATCACTTCTGTTATATGTTCGTATTCTATATTTCACCCGATCATTAATTCCAGCAAGCTTATCGCTTAAAGCAGTATTATCAATATCATCAAAGTATAAGCTGCTTATAAGATATTCACCATTTTCATTGGTATGTTTATCTCTTTTCATTATCCGTTTTAGTCTATGACTTAAAATATAGTAGTCATGATAATTTACATAGTACTTTAATTCATGACGATATTTTAGCTTCTTAGCGTGTTCTTTCATAGTAATCACCTCCTTATTTCATAAGAGTAGTATAAAAGACTAATGTTACACTTTTATCACAATTTTATTTTTATGTTAATATCACGTAAATATAATGTAAGGTAAATTTTCTATTACATTAAGTTATATGGATCATTGTAGAAGGAAATTTTTACCCGTTTTATTGACGATCATATGCTTAAGTCTCAATGTTTAAATTTAAACGATTCTTCATGTTAGCTGGAATTTTTGAATAAAAAGATAGGTTTGTTATAATTAAATTGTAACGAATTTATTCTAAAGGAGGTTTAATTTATGTATGGTTACATGGGAAAAGTTTTACGTGTCGATCTGACAAAAGGTACATGTTTATATGAAGATTTAAACATGGAAAATGCAAAAAACTTCATTGGAGCCAGAGGTCTTGGTGTAAAAACTTATATCGATGAAGTTGATCCAAATGTTGAAGCTATAAGTGAAGAAAACAAGATCATATTGGCTACAGGTCCGGTTACGGGAACTATAGCTCCAACAGGTGGACGCTATATGGTAATTTCAAAAGCTCCGCTAACAGGAACTATAGGAACAGCAAATTCTGGAGGATTTTTTGGTACACATCTGAAAAAATCTGGACTTGATATGATTATTATCGAGGGAAAATCTAAAGAGCCTGTTTATTTACTAATTGAAAATGACAAAGCAGAACTTCGTAGTGCAAAGCATTTATGGGGAAAAAAATTAGAAGACACTACAAAAACTCTAAAATCAGAGACAAGTGATAAGCACAAAATACTAGCAATAGGACCAGCTGGTGAAAATTTATCGCTGATGAGTTCTATTATGAATGATATTGATAGAGCTGCTGGCAGAGGTGGTATGGGAGCTATAATGGGATTTAAGAATTTAAAAGCCATATCTATTCTAGGTACAAAAACAGTTGAAGTTCCTAATAAAGATAAGTTTAGAGAAGTAGCAAAAGAAAAAATTAGTTTGATTAAGAATGACCCTGTTGGTGGTACGGGATTACGTGCTTATGGTACAGCAGTTCTTGTAAATATAATTAATGAAAATGGTATGCATCCTGTTAAGAATTTTAAGGAAGGATACACTGATTTAGAAAAAATAGATAAAGTTAGTGGTGAAACTTTAGCTAGTGATCATCTAACAAGAGCAGTAGGTTGTGCTTCTTGCCCTATTTCTTGCGGACGTGAAGTAAAACTTTCAAATGGTGATATAGTAGGTGGTCCAGAATATGAAACTCTATGGTCATTTGGACCAGACTGTGATAACTATGATCTAGACTCTATCAATGTTCTTAATATGTTATGTAATGAGTATGGATTAGATACAATATCAGCAGGGGCAACTCTTGCAGCTGCTATGGAACTATATGAAGATGGATTAATAAAGGACGAGGAACTACAAAGTGATGGATTAAGTCTTCAGTGGGGCGACAAAGATTCTATGATAAAGTGGCTACACAAAATAGCACTTAGAGAAGGTTTTGGAGCTAAAATGGCAGATGGTTCATATAGACTTTGTGAAAGCTATGGTCAGATAGATAAAAGTATGAGTGTTAAAAAACAAGAAATTGCAGCTTATGACCCACGTGGGGCAAAAGGAATCGGACTTAACTATGCAACTAATAATAGAGGCGGTTGCCACATTAAAGGTTATATGATTAACCCAGAAATTTTAGGTTATCCTGTAAAAGTGGATAGACTCTCAGATGATAAGGAAAAATCAGATTTAACTGTTATAGTTCAGAACTTAACAGCAATCGTTGATTCTATGGGTATGTGCATATTTACTACTTTCGGACTTAAAGATAATCAAGACTATGCGGATATTTTAAATGCTGTATGTGGTACAAATTATACGGGAGATACTCTATTAGAAGTTGGTGAAAGAATTTATTCATTAGAGCGTATGTATAATGAAAGATGTGGTTTTTCACGTGCTGATGATACACTTCCTAAGAGATTAACTGATGAAGCTATGCCAAGTGGCCCAGTAAAAGGTGAAATAGTGAACTTAGAAAAAATGCTTGATAACTATTATATATCACGTGGTTGGTCAAAAGATGGTATAGTTACAGAAGAAACTAAAAAACGTCTTGGCTTACAAGATTGTTTCGCATAAAGGTTCTATCATGAGTGATATAAAAGTTGAAGTTAGACTATTCGCATATTTAAGAGAAAACAGAGGAAAAGTTCTTTACACTAACGCAGATACAATTCGTAAAGTTTTGGATGAGCTAAAAATATCAGATGAAGATGCCCATATAATTTTATTAAATGGACATGATGCTGACAGAGAACATTCTTTAAAAGATGGAGATGTATTATCAATTTTTCCGCAAGTGGGTGGGGGTTGATAAAATGAACTTTGAAAGATATGTTAAAAATACAAACTCTTTTTCTAAAGAAGAAGTAGAATCAATGTTCACAAAAAAAGTGTGTATTATTGGTTGCGGTGGTCTTGGAGGATATACAATTCAAATTTTAGCACGCTTTGGAATAGGACATCTCACTTTAGTTGATGGTGACGTTTTCGTAGAAAGTAATTTAAACAGACAACTATTTGCTACAGAGAAAACGATTGGTAAGTATAAGGTTGAAGTCTGTAAAAGTGGTTTAGCAGAAATAAATAGTAATATAAATGTAAAAACTTTTAATTGCATGATTTCGGAGTCAAATGTAAACAGTATCATAACAAACCATGATATTGTAATAGACTGTTTGGATAATATAGAAACAAGATTGTTACTTGAGAAAGCTTGTTCTGAAGAAAATATACCTTTAGTACATGGTGCAATTGCTGGATTCTTTGGTCAAGTTACAACCATATATCCAGGTGATAAAACTCTTGAAAAGATTTATAAAAATAAAAATAAAGGTATTGAAAGTAAATGGGGCAATCCATCTTTTATTCCACCTACTGTAGCTTCTATACAGTGTTGTGAAGCAATAAAAGTTCTAGTAGGTAAAGGAGAAGTTTTTAGAAATAAGCTTTTATATGTAGATCTATTAAATAATGACTTCGAGATAATAAATATTAATTAAATAAAATCTTCCGAGTCTTATATACCTAAGGGATTTCCTATGGCATAAGACCAATGGGTACATGTAGAAATGTATGTGCCTCCCGAATTGGAAAGGAATGTGTTTGAGATGATTTTTCTATATTTAAAAAAACAGTCCTTTTCAGGACTGTTTTTTCATTATCATTAAAATTTATTACATAATATTAAAATACCAAGTTATCAATATCTTTATTATTAATTTTACCTTAAGTTCTAAACCTATTAACTAATTCTTCGAGGTCATGAACAACTTTAATTAGCTCATTAGAAGAGCTGGACACTTGTTCAACACTAGCTGACTGTTGCTCCATAGCTACTGATATTTCCTCAGTTGATGCAGCTGCTTCTTCTGAAATGGCACTTATTTCATCCATAGTAATTATAAACTCATCTTTGCTTTTATCTATATCTCTTATGTTATTTATTAATATGTCTAATTCATAAATAATTCCCGATATCTGATCTTCTATATTCTCAAAAGATTTTTTAGTGCTATCTGAAGCTATGCTAGTTTGCTTTATAGCAGATATAGACTCGGTAACTTGAGACTTTGTATTGTCTACTTCCTTTTTTACAATACTTATAATTTCTTCTATTTCTTTAGTTGATGTATCTGTAGCAATTGCTAATTTTCTGATTTCTTCAGCTACTACAGCAAATCCTCTCCCATGTTCTCCTGCCCTAGCTGCTTCTATACTTGCATTAAGCGATAGTAAGTTAATTTGTCCAGTAATTGAATTAATTACTTCTATAACTTTTTCAATAGACTTTGATTCATTGTAAAGTATATCTACTTGATCTGATACTTTATTTGCTATTATGCTATTTGCTCCTACCGAATCTTCTAGACTACCGATGTATAGCATTCCTTCTTCACTTGCTTTAGTAGTCTTCTCTATATGTCTTTTTATAGTATCTGAATTATTTACACATTGATTTATGCATTCAGCCAATAAATTTATTTTATCTACCCCACCTTGAACATTTTGTGCTAGATCCGCTGTCCCTTCTGCAAGCTCACTAGTAGCTCTAGCTACTCCCTCTATAGAGATTGATGTTTCTGACATCGTAGTTGAAACATTCTCTGAACTAAGTGCTACTTTATCAGAGTTGTCTTTTATATTATTTATTATTTGTCTAAGTTCACATCTCATTGATAGTATAAGATCTTGCATTATACTAATTTCATCTTGAAGTCTACTCTTACTTATTTTAACTTCTGATATCTTATCGTCATCGTCTGATAATTTTAACTTCGCCGTTTCTTTAATTATAGAACTTAAATTTGCTATACGACCTGAAACATCTCTCCCATTATATATAGCAAAAATTCCGTTTACTAACACAATAGCTATAGATATTAATATAAATCTCATTCTTGCATCATTATAGTGCTTATTATTTTCAGTATGAACACTATTAGCACTTTTACTATTTCTTTTAACAAGTTCTTCTATTAAATTATTAATTTTAGTGAAATGATCTTGAGAATATCCTAAAGTTGCCTCCATAGCAACCTTACCCTCTCCGGCTTTTCCTAGATATAAAAGCTTATTGCTTATGTTTAAGTATGATTTCCATTCTTTATTTATTTGTTCTATCATATTTTTTTCTTTTTTAGACTTTATAATTTTACTATATTCGTTTATGTACTTTTCAAATTCGCTTCTTAAATTCTTTAAATCCTTTTCTGCATCATCTACAAGCTCTGGATCATCAGCTATAATATGTACGTACTCTCTAGACCTAAAATCTACAAGTGTTTTATTAGCTTTATGAGCTAAGTCTACTGCATTAAGCCATGTATCTGTTATTTGATTTGATCTATCTTTTACTGTTCTTAATGAGTAAATAGAAAGTATGCTAAGTATTATAGTGAGCATAATTATGATGGCAGATGTGCTATACATTCTCATTCTGATTGTTAGCTTCATATATTTTTTTACCTCCAGTAAAATTATTTATCTGATAGCTTACAATTCAAATCTAGCACTTTAATATATCCATGTCTATGTATTTTACATTAATATAACCTGTACATAACAAATACTTTACATTACTTTATTAGAACTTAATACTAATAATTTTAGCTATAAAATATATAAATATTGCAGCTAATATAATTAAAATATTTATATATTTACTATTAATCTTAAGTTTATTTTTCAATAAATTATTTCCTTGATTCACTTCATTCAGCTTGTATCTATTCATAGTATCTGAGATTTTTATAAAAATTCCTGTATCCTCCTCTACAAAAAGTGGCTGTAGAGAAAATGTTGTGAAGTTAAGTTTTTTTATAAATCTAGATAAAAATATCATAGCAATAATTAATGATATAAATGATCCTATAGTAAACCCATATCCATAGTATTCTAACCCGCTGCTACTGAAAAGGTACGTAAATATAATATTTGAAGCTAGAAATATAAAGGAAACTATTACCGCATATACCCTAGATTCAAAGTAAAGTAAAACTATTATTATCAATAAAGCGAATATATTAAATACCGCACCTAAAGCACTTATCCTAAAGATATTCCTTATTACTATACTAATATTTAAAAAGCTAAGTATCTGTCTAGAAAGTAATATTATAGTTGTAGTTATTAAAAGCTGTACATAAAAAGTATGACGTAACTTTCCATATAAGGTTTTCTTCATTTCATTCTTTGCTATTAATAATTCTTCATAAGTTCCTGTTTTATTAGCTAACTCATAATATTTTTTATAACAATCGTAAAACTCTGTTTCTACAGATACTAAAAACATTACTGTTGATGGTATAGTAGTTAAATATGCTAAGAATACAGCATTATCATAAATAGGTGCATAATGATATGTTTCGTATGCGTTAACACCTACTACACTAAACCACATTATAATATCATCTATCCAAAGACCTACTGTGTAAAATAATCCAATATAAAATAAACTCGGAAATTTATTTACATATCTTATAAAATCATATTCTAAATTATTTCCGAAATAAAACGTTGACAAAAAGCTATATAAAAGTATTGCAAACGTTAAGCTTATGCCTAGTAAATATGCAAACAATATGTTTGTAGAGTATACATTAGAGGGAAATTTTATAGGATTTAATAAAAAGAATATAGTCATTCCAATTGAAATCAGACCTCCATATATATACGCCTTGGAGATTAATTCATAATTTTTCACTGCACTTAAATAAACCATAAGTATCCAAACCATTGTGAGAATCGTAAACAAATATATAGACATTACCTTGTAGTAAATTGATATCGGTTTATTAATATAAAAGCACACTGCAATTATAAATGATAGAAAAAATACTATTTTATTTATTCCTATATATGAAGGTCTGATACAGTCATATTCTTCAGTGTAAAGTTTATCAGAAATATATCTAGTAATTATAAATTGCCATGGTGCTGTTATAATCTGAGAAAATACAAAACTATAAACAATGGTGCCCATAAATAATTCTTTTTCTAAAGGATTATCTAGAAAAACCTCCATTGTAGCTAGCATAATATTAACAGTTACTACTGCTGCAATCCAAGGACCTGCTGATACTAGTGCAGAATATATATATGCTTTGCCTCTATTCGTATATGTTTCGTCTCTAAATAATCTTTTTAAGGTAAATCCAATTCCAGCCATAATATTATCATCCTAGCTCCTCATACAATCTTTTATAATTATCTATAAAGCTTTTTTCACTATAAATTCTTTCTGCCCTAATTCTTCCGTTCTTGCCCATTTGCTTTCTTAAATCTGGATTTTTAATTAGTCTAATTATCATAGCTGCTGTTTCACTTGCTGATACCAGATTAGTTACTATACCACAACTTCCTTCATGATCATCTTCTTCTAGCAGTTCTTTACATCCTCCTACATCTGTAGACACTATAGGAATTCCAGATGCCATTCCTTCTAAAATTACTAAGGGTTGACCCTCAGATATGGAAGTCAAAACTAGTACATCTATTTTTTTAAGATATTCTTTTACGTCTACTCTACCTGTAAATATTATATCTTTCTCTAACTTTAGTAACTTAACTAGACCTAAACACTGTTGATAGTATTCTTTATCCTCATCTGCTGGTCCAATTAAATAAAGCTTGGCTGAATCAACTGTGTCTTTTACAATTTTGAAGGCTCTTATTAGAGTCATCACATCTTTTATAGGCACTATCCTAAGAATAGCCCCTATATTATACTCCTCATGTTCTTCATACTCTATTTTATAATTCTCTAAGTTTACTCCATTATGAATAATTTCTGTTTTTTCTTTAGAAGCTCCTAGCTTATGTTGAATATCCTGATTTCTCTGAAACAAAGTAACTATTTTATCCGCTTCCTTATATGCTGCAGTGGAAATAAAGTAAAAAAACTTAATCCATAGCTTTTTATAAATTCCTGTTACCCAGTTAGCCTTTATAATTTCTTCTTCTCTTTCACGAGCATATATTCCATGTTCAGTTAGTAAAAAAGGCTTTTTATTAATCTGTTTAAAGTGCACACCTATTATGCCTGCATATCCAGTTGATACTGCATGATATATATCAGCTTCCATGATTTCTTGATTAAATAAATTCAGAAATGGTAGTAACATAGTTCTTACAGTCCAGAAAAATGTATTTAAACTCTCTTCATTATATTGTTTTGTATATATGTCTATAATATTATCCCAGAAAAATTTGCTTTGCAGAAAGTCTACTGAACTTCCTATCTTTTTAGGATTAGATATTAAGTTTATAAGTTTGTTCCATTCTACATCTGATTCTAAAGATAATAGCTTGTACAAGCATTCTCTTTCTTCTTTATTAAATCTTAGCTTTCTTTTTATAAACCTATGTTTTAATTTCAAGTAATCATCTAAATAGATTGTCCTTATTTCTATTAGATTATCTGGTATTTTATATTTATACTCCAGCTCTTCTTTATATGATGGCATCAAAGATATTACTTTAAACTTTATATGAGGTAGTCCATTTATTAGCTGATTAATCCAACTTGAAACCCCTCCAGTAACATACGGATATGCTCCTTCTGCAATCAAACAAATTACCATTCCACCCCTCTTTTCATCTCCAAAATGATAATATCTTTTCGTACTCTTTAGGTATATCTTCTCTATTATCTAAATCCTTAATTAAATTATTTAACTCATCAAAGTCTTTTTTCTCATATGCAATTTGTATTTTATTGAATATACCATCAAATTTATCTGTATATTTTTTCAACAAATCATCATTAACTTTTTCTGCTTGTTTAAAATTCTTATCTCGAATATATGCTTTAACTAACTCGTTCACTATTTTAAGTGTTTCTTTTTTAGATTCTATTAGCTTATTTAATATATCTATATATTCGAGATTAAATGCATTCAAAACTTCTGATGATAATAGTCCAGACTCTATATAACTTTTATAGACTTCTGAAAGCTTTACTAGTATTCTGATATCCTTTTTTATATTAAACTCTTCTTTTAACTGATTAATAATTATTGAGAATTCGTTTTCTATCATGTTTAAAGTTACTGCAGTATAGTGTTTTACTTCTCCATCTTGATCTACTAAGCCTTTTTGTAGTAAATTAATTCTTCCATCATAATAGTTCACATCAAATTCTATGATTGATTCTTTCTTACTTTCAGAATCTAATAAATTCATTTGATCTAAAAAGCTTATAGTAGACACTTCTTTTCTATAATCTAATTTCTTTTTATCTTCTAATAATCTATCATAGTGAATGTACTGCTCATACTCCTCCAGTACCATACTATCCCTCATAAAATAGTCTAAACTAAAGTATAGACCAGAGACTAATATACCTCCTAACCCCGGTAAAAAAAATGCTATATAAGTAGGTACTCCTTTAGTTTGCTTCAGATATTTGTTTTCTAAATTATAAAGAAGTAAGTATAGAAGTGTATGAACAAGCATTATTTCTTTTATTAGTTTAGGATTTTCTAGAAATAAAATGAATATAATACAGTCCAATATTCCTATTAAAAATATAAATAAGATCACTAAGCTCCCCATTTAAATTTCAGCTCCTAAGGCTTTTTTTGAACTTTCACTTTCTTCATAATGTTTGTCATATATCTTTTCTAAACCATAACTTACTTTACTTAGAATTCTCTCTTCCACTATCTTTAGCTTATCTTCTGGTGTAGCTGGTAAAAGAATGTATATTACTTTTTTTAACTTATCATATCCTATGATATCCACATCTCTTAAGATTTTCTTCATCTTTTCATTTACGTCTTCTAGTTGCAAATCTTCTACTCTATATTTAAGAAGACCATATTCCATGCCAAAATCTCTTTTTCTTCTCTTTTCTTCCTCTAGCCTTTCTTCAAACGATCTATACTCCATTATCTCTGTACCATCAATATACGGTGATTCTCTTAATTCCCCTACATACATTGCTTTTTGCAGAGATTTATTTACCCAGTCTATAATAACTCTAAATAGCTGATATGCATATTCTGATAACTTATCAAAGTCCATGTTTTCTACATTTACAATAGCTATTACTTTTCCATCTTTAACTAATGGAGCTGCCATTAATGCAAATCCTTCTTCTTTTACATCACTCCATCTAACTGGTATCTTTTCTAGTACAACTTTACTAAGACCAGGGGACTCTTGTACTTGTTTTGAACTCTTCTCTTCTACATGATCTCCCATTCTAATTTTAAGTCTTAAATATCCGCTCTTCTCATTATACGTATATACTGATACAGTATTAGCCTTTAGATATTTAGATAGTATACCTATAGTCTCTGTATATATAGCTTCTAATTCAAAAGTCTCAAGTCTTGAGGCTATCTCGTATAAGTTAAGTATACTTTCTTCTGAGTTTATGATTTGCTTCTTAAGTTCTTCTTGAATTTTTTTAGTCAACTTATATGATTCATCTAGCTTTTTATATCTATTTTTTATTAATTTGTTCTCATTCAAAGCCTTTTCTAGTCTAGTATCATAATTATCTTTAAAACTTCCAAACACCATAGATGATCCGAAAAATAATAAAATATACTTACAGTTATCTATATATCTAAATAGTGTCAATATATCTCCATGGATCTGTATAAAAACATAAGTATAAAATATAGAAGATATAACAGCACTGATTAATCCTAACTGATTTCCATACCTTAATCCCATTAAAGCACATAGTAGTAGCAGTGGATGTGGATTTAAGCTTAAGTAAACATCTTGATTGTACTGCTTAGTAAAAAATATGAAGTAAATTATAACATTTATAAGAATTGTTTCTGACACACAGTATATCGTTTTTTTTGTATTCATATTATCATCCTATTGTCCAACAAAATTTCCATTATAACTTATTAAAGATGTATTTTTTACACCTTCTATTTGAGATATTTCTTCTACAAAAGATGTATCTGATCCAATTATTTTAACTTCAAGTGTTAATTCTGTTATCCCTCTGTTAATAGTCTTCGATTTTATGTTATAGTCTAGCTCATTTAAGCTCATAAATATATTATCACTTGCTTCGTCCTCATAATGAATAATAAGCATAAATATGTTATTAGTGTTTTTATACTTCATTAATATTACAATTACTATTCCAATAAACAATGTTCCAGTTATAGCAACTGTGTATAGCCTAGCCCCTGCTGTAAGTCCTGATGCAACTGCCCAAAACATGAATGTGGTATCTATTGGTTCTTTAACAGCTGTTCTAAATCTTACAATACTTAAAGCTCCTACCATTCCCAAAGACAAAACTAAGTTTGAACTAATAGTCATGATAATTAAAGATGTAGTCACTGACATTATAACTAGAGAAACATTATAGCTATGGTTATAAATAACTCCGCTGTGAGTCTTTTTATATATATGAAAGATATATAACGACAAGACTAAACTAATTATTAATCCTAATATTATATCTGGAAAGCCAACAGATCCAAAAACATCTCCTTTGAACAAACTCTTTTTTATTACATCTTTGAAACTTAATGCATCATTCATATTTGTTCCTCCTATTTATATTGATAAATGCTCCCTACATATTACGTATTTTGAAATAGCTAATCTGCTATGGCAATACATTTCTAATGCATTTTTAATATGATTTGGTAAATAGTTGTCATATTTTACTTCTAATATATTTTCATATCCTTGTCCTACATTATAGGAGATTAAATCTTTGTCAAATATATTCCTATAAGGCCTTTGTGCTGATAATCCTCTGTCAAAAGTAATTCTTATTTGATTGAATGGAAAAGTATAAGCCTCCCTTTTATAATCTACTATAACTTTTGGCCTTAGCATGTTATTTCTAATTTGATAGTAATAATTTTTTTTAACAGAATTATTATCATGAATTAAGCTTTCTATATTTCCATCAAAGATATCTTCGTATTCACTTTTTGAAATACTGCAAACTTTCTTCTGAATATAGTTATCATATTTGATCTTTTCTTCTAACTTAATAACTTTATCCGAAAAATTATAAATTCTCACTCTAAATTTTCTACGATTTGGAATTCCTAAATATTTCTCATTAAGTGCTGTATCATATATGTCATCAAAATAAAGACTTCTTATATGATAACCCTCACTGTCCTTTGAATGTTTATCCATATACATAGTTTTATCCAATATATTTTTCAGTTGTAAGTAAGAACCCTCAGTTATTAGATATTTATATTCATGACGAACTTTTATACTATTTCTTTTTCCTAACACACCATTTCCTCCCGATAAACTGTTTAGTGCACATAAAAAGGTTGAATACTAAAGTAATATTTTAAAGTTTTTTCATTTCTATATATATCAAATGCATCTTGAATATTTCCGTTCGAGTCTTTTATCTGCAGTCTCCAGTAGTATTTTCCTAAATCTAGTCCATTAACTATTTGTTCTGTATCTACGATACCATCCTTATGATAGATAATAGTTTCAAACTCTGGAGAATCACTAATATCTATATTGTATTCAATTAAATCACCTTGTAAATCGTAAGACTTAGTCCATTTAAAAACATACTGACCTCCTATTTTTAATGGTTCATCCATAAACACAGGCATTGGCTTTTCTAAGCTTTTATAGTATGTTTCTTTATTCTTTTCAATACTTTTAGGCATTTCTTGAAGTTCTTTTTCCAGCTTTTCTAAACTTATTGATTTGTCTAAGCTATCTGGTTCTCTACTTAAGTAATAGTTTAAAATTGGTCTGTATTGTGCCAGAAGTTCATTTGTTCTTTCTTCAGTAATTATATTTTTAGATAAATACTCTATCTTTTCACTTAATTCTTTTACATTTTCCTTATTTTTTAAAAATCTTTTGTGAAGTACACCGCCCCAATAAATAGAAGCTCCTTCTTGCCACTTACCCCTTGAATAGTGGTATCCTCCCCATCCCTTATCATAGTCCCAGGGTAAGAAGTACCATTTATTTTCATTGCTTGGACTATATAAGTAAAAATTTCTACTCCCTATATCAATATTGTCAGTTAGTATATTTAATGCCATCCATGTAATATAGTTCTCTCTATCAAAATACTTAGATATAACATCATTAATATGAATTGATTCATTATTTACATCTTCTAGCATGTTGATTAATTTCTGATGATCATCGTTACCCTTTATTTCTAATATTTTCTCGAATTCCTCAATATCATACTCTGGATCAGTTTTGAGCTTTATACTTTCTTTATATCTGTAGAATTCAAAGTTCTCAACTTTATATAAAGAAGCTTTTGTATCAAGTTTATGATTTTTTAAAAAAGTAGTATCTACATTCTCTATATTAGTGAAAAGTCCATAATCTTTAAACTTTTCGTTGAAGTTTCCTTTACTTAAGTCTTTAATATAAACGTGTACAAACTGATTTCTTAAACTATTTATTGCCGGAATATCTTGCAAGTAATCAAATGTTAATTTATTTCTAGTCCTAGTATAGTCAAAAGCATGTTTATTCAAATTTACAACTCTATAACTATCCCATAATCCTGCTTCTTTATCTAATTTTACTCTATAAGACTTTTGTTCAGCAGTTTTTGCAGACTGTCCTCTTAATCTCATTTTTCCATTTGCATCAGTTAGTCCATATCCAAAGTCACCAGGTCTTATAACTCCATCTTTTCCTTCTTGAAGTAGCACCCTTACTTCTAATTTTTCATCTATATTTTCATTTAGTTCTTCAAATGTATACTTATATTCATGTGACTGATCTTCTGAAGGCATTACAGTTATATAAAGCTCTTTTACGCTGTTTATAGCTTCATCTTCATAAATGTCATCATTATCTATAATCCCTTTGTCCTTATTATAAGCTCCTGTTTTATAGCTACATGAAGTAAGAAGTAATATGCACAAAATCAATAGTATAGTTAAATTTTTTTTCATTTTGTTGACTTCCTTTCACAATAAACTCTCATAATTTATAAGCTGTGCAAATCTACTTATCACCATTTTGTATATCTTCCATCCTTCTCTAGGTACATATGCTTCCAATTTAACTTCTTAGTAAAAATACTATTTTCTCTTTCATCTTCAAAAGATAAAGAAAAAATTACAAACTTATTTTTACTATTTATCTCTTGTAGTTTTTTAAAAGTTTCTTGATAATCCTCATCAAATTCATTTACATTTAAATTTTCCCATAATAATCCGTCAATGTAATCACTACTAAAATCAATTACACTTTTAAACCCTCTATTTTGTATAATATATATGTCTGGATACTTTTTTCTTATCTTTTTCAGGACTTCCTCATAACCTTTATTTAATTTTTTATAAATTTCTTCATTTGTGCTATAGTAATCTATCCAGTCAACAGTATCTAAAAAAACTCCATCCATTCCCTTAGATAAAATCCTTTCTTCTAATGTATTTAAAAGTATTTCTTGGTAATGTTCTTGACTGATATCTGCTAACGGATTTTTAAAACTTTTATTGTATAGTGTTTTTCCTTCAAAGGTCATATAGTCTTCTTCATTCATTTTTTCCAAAATCTCTTCATCCCAATGTCCAATCTCTATTGTAGATAAGTATCCTATTAATATAGTATTTTTTTTCTTTTTAATATTCCTAACATCTTCTTTCTCAAAGTTTAAAGCCTCCACAATTAACAAATCGTACTTTTCCATATCTGTTATTATCTCATCATCAATACCTCTATAGTAAATTCTATATTTTTTTACTTTTTCCAAGCTACTTTTGTTTTCAGCTGTTAGTATACGTGTTGATTGCCATATGAGTAATATAACTAGTAGTATAAAGATAATTTTTTTGAGCAAATAAAGTTCCTCCTAGTATTCTAACATTTCTTTCAATCCTTCTTTTAAAGTGTATTTAGGTTCCCATCCTATAATTTTTTTAGACAGTTCACTATTAAAATAACTATTTAAAATATCTCCTTGTCTTTTATCTGCATAAATAGTTTCAATATTAGTACGTGATATACTTTTTATTATGTTAATCAGTTCGTTGATACTTGTTTCTACTCCAGTCCCTATGTTTAGTGTCGCACTACTTCCTTTATTTATTGAAAGCATATTAGCTTTAACAATGTCTTTTACATATATAAAGTCCCTAGTTTGATTCCCGTCCCCATAAATTGTTGTTCTATCCTTAGATTGAAGTTTATCTAACAGTATAGATATAACTCCACCTTCACCTTCAGAGCTTTGTCTATCACCATAAACATTTGCATATCTAAGTATGGTATAGTCTACTCCATATAGTCTTTGATAGGTCTTTATATATTCTTCTGAAGCATATTTTGATGTTCCATAAAAAGAAGTACTATTTATATAATGTTTCTCATCTATTCCTAGATATATTGGTTCGCCATATACCGCAGCTGTAGAAGAGTGAACAATTTTTTTTACTTTATACTTTTTACAACATTCTAAAACATTTACAGTACCTAAAACATTATTTTGTAAGTCATATATGGGGTCTATTAAAGATTTATTTACGCTTACTTGTGCGGCACTATGAATTACATAATCAGGCTTTTCTCTTTCAAATATTCTATATATATTCTCGCTTATTATATCTTCCTCATAAAATTTAGCCTTATTATTTATATTTTTAACATTACCTGTTGATAAGTTATCTACTATAATAACTTTATCCCCTATATTTATTAATTCATCAACAATATGTGAGCCAATAAACCCAGCTCCACCTGTAACAAGTATCTTTCTCATATCTTATCACCTCTTTACAAAATAAGTTATGTCCTTTTTTTGTTAGACCCCTAATATTTCTATTGTAGTAAGATAAATTTCAATAATTATCATTGTCACCATAAAACATGTCATTTTATTTTTATTGATTTATTATCCTTTATTTAAAGCTACTGAGTAAACATTAACAAATTATTGCTGAACAGTTTCTGAACATTTTTGTTATTATATTATATGTTAGCATATTTTATAGTTATTAAGACCAGATATTTCATATTGCTTAAGCCCATATGTATACATCTTTATTGTTACAAGTATAGATTTATGTTAATTCACACAACGTTATAACAAAAAAACCCTCTGGGTCATTATTTATTAAATGACCCAAAGGGTGCTTTTATTCAGTAGATAGTATTAAGTCTTTCCTACGATATATTCCAAGCAGTAGTCCAATTAGCCCCATATTAATTATGAAACTCACACCTCCATATGAAATAAGGGGTAGTGCAGCCTCCATCAGAGGAAACATGCCCAAATTCATCAATATATTAGCAGCTATCTGCAAAGAGAATGCTATAGTGATTGAGCTCATGATATACTTTCCGTATGTTGAATGAATTTTCTTGACTGTAAAAAGCATACGTATAATAGTTACTAAAGCGATAATAACTATTGCAATACCAGCAATCCAACCAAAAGTAGAAACAATATAAGTAAAAATAAAATCAGATTCTGAAGATGGAACTAAGAACCTTTCTCCATTATTAAAGTATACTCCATCTCCTTTTCCAAACATTTTACTTCCGTACAATACCTTCTTTATACACATATATATAAATCCATATGATGTCGGATCTGTACTAGGATTCAAAATATCCATTAATCTTTCTACCAGATACTTGCGTGGCCTAACATAGAAAAATAAAAATCCTCCTACAGAACTGACTACACTTCCATAAGTATAAAATAAAAATAACTTTTTATTCCCTTTAAATCTTTTATCTATAATGGCTATAGTAATCATAACTAGAAATACACAAATAAGTATAAAGGTATTTACAATAGATTCATGTATCAGTATAACATTATTTACCCTAGATATATGTATTAAGCATATTAATATAGCTAGAGCTCCTAAACCAAATATCTTTAGAGAATCACCTCGGTTACCGGTCATCCATCTTGTTAAAAGTCCTGAGAAAGATATAAGTAAAAAGGGCATAGCTATAGATACAGGACTAAATCTTACATCTTTAATTCCAATGTATTTATATATATATTCGCTTGGTAGAAAATATGATGTTATAAATAAGAATGCAATACTTGCTAAAAATATGTGTAAAGAATACTTCTCAAGTGTTGTATAATCGAGAAAGTAAAATGCTAATAAAAAACTGATTCCTAAAGATGTATATAGTAAATAAAGCTTAATAAGTCCTTTCATTGAGACTGAGAGATCATTATTAATTCTAATTGATAGAGTAGACAAGAAAGCAGCATCATTTACAAGAGAAAATAAGACTCCTACACCTGCAGCAATCAACATACCAACTAATATAATAATAGACCATTCAAGTTTAGGCTTATGAGTTTTATTAAGGCTTTTCCCAATTTCAATAGGATTACCCATTTGCTCAACTGCCTTTTTAACAGCTTCTTCTTCTGGCATTCCTTTTTTTATATACTCATCCTTTATTTCGTCTATGTGCATTATTAATTCATTAGAGATATCTTTATGAATTTTTTTATACTTTATTTGGTTACATACATTTCTTAAAAACTCAGAAGTATGTTTATTCAACATATTCACCTCCCATAACTTTATCTATAGCATTACTATATACTTTCCACTCTTTCTGTTTTTGTGATAACATCTTTTTTCCGTTTGTTGTAATATTATAGTATTTTCTTTTTCGGGTAGATTCAGTATCTTCCCAGTACGACTTTATCATCCCTTTACTTTCTAATTCATGCAGTATTGGATACAGTGTTCCTTCTTTTAAAGTAAATGTACTATCTGATCGCTTTTCTAGTTCTTTAATCATTTGATATCCATACATATCACTTGTGCTTAATAAATTAAGAACCAGCATAATTGTGCTCCCTTTTAGAAGTGCTTTATTATCATTCAATTATATACCTCCTTTCTCGATACATATGTTATCTATGTATTGTATGTCTATATATTATCTTAGCTTCTTTATATTGTCAAATAGTTCATGATGTATACAAACATAGTAAAACCCTTTGAGTAAATCCTCAAAGGGTTTTTGCTAAAATATAATATTTAAAAGTGAGTTGGCTTTTTCTTTTCCATCAAAATTCGGATCGTCTATATATAGTGATATAAATGGTTCTTTTGATTTTTCATTTAAGTCAGCTATAGCTTCTTTCGATGGGAATCTTTCTGCACATACTTCATCTGAAGCTTCTACATATACTTCTACAAAGTTTTCTTTTCCAACTTGAGATTTTATATATTCTTTTTCTTCTCTTAAAAGATAGTTTGATGTAACTATAACTATGCTTCCCGTTTCACTAAGTATATTTGCTATCTTAGTCACTTCTTTTATTCCTTCTGAATCATTTTGATTTGTTGCTACTTGATAGTAATCTAGATAGTATACATTTTTACCACTATCGAATAACTCTTTTTCTAAATTTACTGCTATTTCTCTTTTTCCGCATCCCGCTTTTCCAGTTAACCATACTACTTTACTTGTAGCCCCTAGTCTTTTCTCTCTATCTTGTCTAGTTACCAGTCTAGGTCTTACAGAGTGAACTTCTCCATCTACTGATTTAAATTTCTTTTCAACCTCAAAACTGCTTCCTTTAGTTATTATTCCACCACCACTAACATCTAAATCATCTACTATTACAAATCTTCCTGTACTTTGGATATTTTTAAACTCATCTAATGCTATTGGTTCTTTTGTTGTTATAGTTATTTCTGCTACGTCATTTCTTTTTACTCTTTCTCCATTTTCTATAGTTTCAAGAGTAGACGCATCTATAACCTTATTTATTTTTGCTATTTCACATTCTATTTCTAAAGTAGCAAGTTTTAATTTATATTTCTTATTTTTTACTAAATCGTCTTTACCTAACCAAAACAAGTTACCACCAAATGTATCTGTCACTGTTGGTATATTATCTTTGTGAGATACTATCTCTCCTCTTTTGTAGAAAAACTCATCTTCAACTATTATACCCACTGACATTCCAGCACTTACTTCTTCTTTTTTATCTTTCTCTACCCAGTGCTCTATAGATTTCACTTTTGTAGTTTTGTTACTTGGTAGTATAACTATCTCGTCTCCTACTTTTAAGCTTCCTGATTCTATTCTCCCTGCAATTATTCTTCTATGATCAAACTTATATACATCTTGTATAGGGAATCTTAATGGTTGATCTTCTATTCCTACTTCTTTTTCTATTATATCCATAGCTTCTAATATGCTTTCACCTTCATACCATGGCATTTTATCTGATTTGCTAGCTATATTTTCTCCGTGGAATGCTGAAACTGGAATATACTTCAACGGATAAACGCCTAGCGTATTTAAAAATCTATCAAAATCCCTTTTTATTTCTTCATATTTTTCTTCTGAGTAATCTACTAAGTCCATCTTATTTACTGCTACATAAACTTTTTGAATACCTAAAAGTGATAATATATATCCATGTCTTTTAGACTGTTCTTGTATTCCCTCATTGGCATCTACCATAAGTATTGCTGACTCTGCACTTGCTGCTCCCGATATCATATTTTTTAAGAATTCTTTATGTCCTGGAGCATCTATTATTATATAGTCTCTTTTTTCAGTCTTAAATTGAAGTCTTGTTGTATCTATAGTTATACCCTGCTTTTGCTCTTCTTCAAAAGCATCTAATAGATATGAATATTCAAACCCTTTTCCTTTTTCTTGAGAAATTCTTTTTACTTTTTCTATAGCTCCGCTTGGTAATGAATCCGTATCGAATAAGAGTCTTCCAATAAGTGTTGACTTACCATGATCTACGTGTCCAACTACAACTATATTTAAACTTTCTCTATTCATTTTACTGCCCCCTTTCTACATATAACCTTCTTTTCTTAGTTTTTCCATTGCATGAGCATCTTCTTGATCCTGTGCTCTTCCTGATCTCTCTGTTTCCTGAGTATTTCTAAGTTCTTCTATTATTTCATCTAACGTGTTCGCTTCTGAATCTATAGGATTTGTACATGGTGCACATCCCAAACTTCTATATCTCTTACCTTCTTTAGAGAAATATAGGTCTATTATAGGTATATTTTCTCTTTTTATATATTCCCATATATCTAACTCATTCCAATGTAGTATTGGATGTACCCTTATATGATTTCCTTTTTTAAAGTCTGTTTTAAATTGATCCCAAAGCTCTGGTGGTTGATTTGCATAGTCCCACTCTGAGTCACTAGTTCTTTCACTAAACACTCTCTCTTTAGATCTAGAACCCTCTTCATCTCTTCTTATTCCTAAAATTAAACCTTCAAATTCATGATTCTTAACTACTTGATTAAGTCCTTCTGTTTTTAAAGCTTTACAGCAAACAAGTCTACCTTCATGTGGTCCCATACCTGCCTTTATTGCTTCTTCATTGGTATTTACTATAAGATTTAGATTTAGTTCTTTTGCCAGTCTGTCTCTATATTCAATCATTTCTGGAATCTTATATTTAGTATCTACGTGTATTAGCGGAAATGGGCAATGTCCATAAAATGCTTTTTGAGCTAACCACAACATTACTGTAGAGTCCTTCCCTATAGACCATAACATTCCTAATTTTCCTAGCTTTTTATATGCTTCTCTTAAAATATATATACTTTGTGCTTCTAGTTGATCTAAATGATCCATTTTTATAGCCCCCTTTAATTAGTTTCTAAGCCCCATTTTTGTCTTATTCTTTTTTCTATTTTTCCAAATACTATATTATCTAAAAATAGTCCTAATATTATTATTACTACCATTACTGCTACTACTTGGCTTATATCAGCAAGGTCTCTTCCTACCATAAGAACTTGACCTAGTCCCGTAGTTGCACTAATCATTTCACCTGCAATAAGTGCTCTCCAAGCAAATGACCATCCTTGTTTTAATCCTGTAACTATAGACGGTAATGCTGCTGGAAGTGTTACATTAAAATATAGTTTCATTCCACTAGCCCCCATAGTTCTAGCAGCCTTCGCATATAAGGGATGAATATTCTTTATCGATGACTCTATTGCCATAGTTACTGCAAATGTTGATCCTATAGCTATAACAAATATAATCGAACTTTCATCTATTCCGAACCAAAGTATTGAAAAAGGTATCCAACACACACTTGGTAATGTTTGAAGTCCTAGTATTAGTGGAGTTAGATTCTCATCTATATATTTAAATTTAGCTATTATAAGCCCTAGTGCAGCTCCAAGTACTAGCGATATACCATATCCTACAAATAATCTCTTCATACTAGCTATTATAGCTATCGCTAGTGTATTGGTTTTTCCAAGTATGAATAAACTTTCTATTACACTGAAGGGTGATGGAAATGTATATGGCTTCCATATTTTTAGTGTTTCTACTCCAAGTCTATAAGCCAACTCCCATATCATTATCAGTGCTATATAGAACACTATCTTTTTCAATATCCCAGTCGATGTCGTACTCTGATTTTGCAACTTTCTCTACCTCCTCTTTCAACTCTTTCATAACTTGAGAAGATATATATGCTAAATCTAAGCTATCAACTTTTCTAGGTCTTCCAAGTTCTATTTTAAATTCCTTCTTAACTCTTCCTGGATTTGCAGACATAACTATTATCCTATCTGCAAGAAAAACTGCCTCGTCTACATTATGAGTTACAAACACTATAGTCTTTTTAGTCTCCCACCATATTTTTTGAAGCTCTGTTTGGAGGATTGATTTAGTTTGACTATCCAAAGCTGAAAAAGGTTCATCCATAAGAAGTACTTCTGAATCTAGAGTAAGTGCTCTAGCAAGTGCAACTCTCTGTCTCATTCCCCCAGATAGTTCGTGTATATATGAGTTTTGGAATTTTGTTAGATGTACCATTTTCAAGTAGTGTATTGCTTTTTCTCTTCTTTCTTCCTTAGGTACTCCCGCCATTTTCATACCAAACTCTACGTTATCTATAACTTTAAGCCAAGGAAAAAGTGCCGATTCTTGAAACATAACTGCTCTATCTACCCCAACTCCATTTATCTCTTTTCCGTTCAAATAAATCTTACCTTCTGTTGGTGTTTCTAATCCCGCTATTATATTTAAAAGTGTAGATTTTCCACATCCTGATGGTCCAAGTAAGCAAATAAATTCTCCTTTTTCAAAGTTAAGGTT
Organism: Gottschalkia acidurici 9a; assembly: GCF_000299355.1. Lineage (NCBI taxonomy): Bacteria > Bacillati > Bacillota > Tissierellia > Tissierellales > Gottschalkiaceae > Gottschalkia > Gottschalkia acidurici. The sequence continues at coordinate 2,645,349 of NC_018664.1, forward strand.
CACCTCACTTAAAGTATGAGTTTCCTTTGTCTTACTAAAGAATTTTTTGCTAACCTTTTCTATCTTAATTCCCATATAAAGACCCCCTTTCTGTATATCCACTTACAGTTTTATTAGCTCACTTTACTTTATTTCTTTCAGTCCCTTAGAGTCTAGTACTTTATTTAATAAATCTAGATTAAATAAATTTGTTAAGTCGGGTTTTCTCCTTAAATAGCCAACTTCATAAGAAAGATCTACTATTTCCTTCACTGACTCTCGCTGTGGATCATACGTTATTACCAATCTATCAAATGCTCTATCTAATACATCTTTAGGCAGTGGCTTTTGTATTAATTCTTGAAGTTGTTCATTTATAACCTTCTTTGCTTGATCGTTGTTTTTGTTTATATACTCAGTTGTTTCTATATGTGCTTTTAAAAACTTTTCTATCAAGTCTGGATGATTTTCTACAAACTCTTTCCTAGCTATTATAACTGCTGATGAATATTCCCCTTCTCTCCAAGTCTCATCATAGTCTAATAAAATTTTTGCCCCTATTTCACTTTCTAATCTTGAACCCCAAGGTTCCGGTACAAAAGCTGCATCTATATTTCCTTCCTCTAGAAGCATCTTTATATCTGGATTTGGTGCTTGGACTACATCTACTGTTCCACCTCTTGCAGAATCTTTTAATCCATTATCTTTTAATAGTCCCCTTAAGCAAATATCTTGAGTATTTCCATACTGTGGTATGGCAATTTTTTTATGCTCTAAATCTTTTATGTCTTTTATATCTGTATCTTTACCTACTATCAATACTGCTCCTGCATTAGAAGCCCCAGATATTATTTGTAAATCCCCTTTAGACACGGTATAACCGTTAACTGCTGGACCTGGACCAATATAGCCTATGTCTAGCTCTCCTGCAAGTAGTGCCTCTAGCTCCGATGGTCCTGCATTAAATTGTTTCCAGTCTATAGTATATTCTTTCCCAATCTCTTTTTGAAAAGTTCCATTTCCTTTACCAACTAGTGCTTGAGTATGAGTTACATTAGGGAAGAATCCTACCCTTACTATCTTAGACCCATCGCTTGAAGTCTTAGTTGATTCATCTGAGCAGCCTACCAAAGCTAGAGTAAGTATAACTAAGATAGTATAAACTAAAGATTTTCTTAACCTCATTTTACTAGCCCCCAAACCTCTATTTAGTACTTATTAGACTCATTTTTATCTATAGTTATCACTTGTCTTTCTCCATTTTTATCTACTATATGCCAATGCAAATAGTCATTTTCGTCCTTAGTATATAGGTATCCACCTTTACCCCCGATGTCTGCCCCTAGGTAGTATTTTATGGCCTCAAACTTACATTCTTTAAGACAAGCTGTACATCCCCAACATTCTTTAGGATACTTTATAAATGCTTTATTATCACTATTCTTATATATTAAATTCCCTGGACAAACCCCTATACATTTATTGCAACCTACACACTTTTCTTTACTTATCACTATACTCATAGACTTCACCTTTTCCAATCAAATCTCTATATTGTATTTTCACTTCACCATCACTATATACTGAATTTATATATTTTAAGAAGTTACTATCATCTTTGTTTGGATAATTTAGATTTTCTTGATAACTTCTCCATCTAGTTTCTTTTCTTGCTTTCAAATGATGGATTAATACTTTTGCTACTATAAGCCTATCTTGTATTTCTTGTATAAATAATAGTTCATGTAAATCATTTGCCTTTAGTTTATTTGATAATCTTATAAGCTCCTCAATTTTATCTAAAGCTATATCTAATCTACTTTCGTTATATCCATAATTAGAAGATATCCCACCAGCATATTCATCCATAACTTTTTGCATAGATTGTTCTACCTCTTCTATAGAATAAATACTCTCTTTATTTTCTAGGAACCCTTCTAGCTTACTTTTAACTTTAATTATTTCTTCACTATCAGCTACTTCTACTTCTTTACCTCTTATATATTCTATTATTGATAATCCGGCTATTTCGCCTTCTGCAAAGCATCCTGTCACATATTTTTTAGGACTTCCTCCCGCTACATCACCCACTGCGTATAATCCTTTCAAAGTGGTTTTCCTATCTCTATCAACCCAATATCCACTCCCAGTGTGCCCTCCAACTATATATGGTTCTGTACCTTCTATCTCTATATTTTCTTCTGAAGGACCTATCCCATTTTCTAACCATTTTAGAGTTTGAGCTGGTGCCATATTTAGATATGCCTTTAACAATTGTTCCTCTACATCTTTAGCTATCCCTTCTGTTTGTATGAAACATGGCCCATTTCCTATCCTATTTTCCATTATAGTTGAATGTAGTCTTACCGGAGTAGTCGGTTTTCCATAGCGTGAAACGTATTTTTCTCCATTAGCATTCACTTGTGATGCTTTTACCCCTTGAGCTACTGTACCTGTTGGTGCTATAGTATCTTTACATCTTAGAGCTATGAATCTCATTTCAAATGAAGTCATTTCTGCTCCAGCTCTGATTCCCATTGCATATCCTGCACCTGTATTAAATGGACTATACCACATTTTATGTCTCGAAAATCCTGGATTATTAGGTCTATATATTCCTGATGCTCCACCAGTTGCACAAATTACTCCTTTAGCATATATAACTAATAGCTTATTTTCATCTAATGAAAATCCATAAGCTCCTATAACTCTACCATCTTTAACTATATAATCTATGATATTTACTCTATTTAAAATTAGTATATTTTCTTTATTCTTTATTCCATCTACTAATATTGGCTTTATATTTTCACCATTAATTTTTATGCTTCTCTTACCCCTAGTCACATATTTTCCATTTTCATCTTTTAATATTGGTAATCCTAGTGACTCAATTTTTTCAGTTACACTATTTAACTTTTCTCCTATGGTATATACCAGATCTTCCCTTATGACTTCTTCAAATTCTTTTTTTACGTATTCTACATAAGAATCAACAGTTTCATTTTCTGTTATATATGCGTTTAGTGCATTTACACCGGCTGCAAGACAGCCACTTCTTTTTATATTAGCTTTTTCAGCTATTATTACACTTGCATTGCTTTCTTCTGATATTGTAAGGGCTGCAAAGCATCCTGCAGTCCCTCCACCTACTATTAAAATATCTGTTTTATACTCCTTTATATCTAAACTCATATCGTATTCTCCTTAAGCTCTAAATATTCTATGATTTTATCTATACAAGTATCGATATCTTCAACATCTGTCTCTAAGATAATCTCTGGATTTTCTGGCTCTTCGTATGGAGAATCTATCCCTGTGAAATCTTTTATTTCACCATTTCTTGCTTTTTTATAAAGGTTCTTAGGATCTCTCTGCTCGCAAGTTTCTAGTGAGCATTTTATATATACTTCTATGAAGTCTTGTTTTAAAAGATTTCTTACTTGTAGTCTATCTTCTCTTAAAGGTGATACAAAAGTTCCAAGAGTTATAATTCCCGAGTCTACAAATAGTTTTCCTACTTCACCTATTCTTCTTATATTTTCCTTTCTATCCTCAAGGCTAAATCCTAAGTCCCCATTTAGTCCATGTCTTATGTTGTCTCCATCCAATACATAAGTAAGTTTACCTTTTTTATATAATCTTTCTTGAAGTGCATTAGCTATAGTTGACTTTCCAGATCCAGATAAACCTGTAAACCATATAAGAGTTCCTCTTTGTCCTAGTAACTCTTCTCTATCTTCTCTATTAATACTTGAACTATGCCAAACTACATTGTCTGAAGTAACTGCCATATTCCCTATCCCCCCTTTTTACTTAATCTACTTTATATGCTTCAACTAAGTTTTTGATATCCTCTTCTTTTTCACTAAGAAACTCATTAAAGTCACTATATCCACTCTTCTTTTTCAATACTGCAAGATCATACAAGAATTGTGGTATTCTTTTACTTAGTATATCTGAGTGTCTAGTTGCTAATTTGGCATCCGTTCCTACTCTTCCCCCAAAATAAACTGAATATATAGAAACTAACTCACCATCAATCTTTTTTAGCTTCCCTGAAAATCCTATATCCCCTCTCAGATGTTGACCACATGAACTAGGGCAACCTGATATATATAGTTTAGGAAGTTGATCTTTTATGTCTTGTTCTATGTTCTTAAACTTAGTTAGAATACTTTGAAGTAATTTTTGTGATGATCCTATCCCTGTTCTACAAGTATCTGCTCCTACACAAACTAATGAATTGTCTATATCATATTCAGATGCAAATGGAGCTATTATTTCTAGTAACTTCTCTGAGTCATTTCCTTTTAGTCCTCTTACTACAAACCCTTGCGTTGGTGTTATTCTTAAAGTAACTTCATAGTCTAAATTATCTATAAATCTAATTACCTTATTTAAGTCTGTAGTATTTATTTTCCCTCTTCTAGGGTGTATATAAATTGAGTAGATACCATCATATTTAGTCGGTATTAATATTTTACTTCTTATATTAGTCTCTACCCCATCAGTACTATTTTGTAATTCCTCATATTTTTTATTTAACTCATCTATATTTAGCGTCAGATCCTTCTCTCTAGCTTCCTGCACGTATTTATTAAATCTATTTTTAAATTCTTCCTCTCCAAGCTTAGTAACTAAATGTCTTAATCTTGCTTTAGCCTTATTCTCTCTATTCCCTTCATTGAAGAAAAATTCTTTTACTGCCTCAACATAGTATAATATGTCTTTAGGCTCTATGGATTCTTCTAGCTTTAATGATAGTCTTGAACCTCCACCAAATCCTCCTCCAACATATACTTCAAATTTTTCTTTTCCATCTTCTATCTTTGCTATAAATCCTAGATCTGCAAAAGTAGAATTCCCCGTATCTTCATCTGTATTTGAATATGATATTTTAAGTTTTCTAGGAAACTTTACACTATTTTCGTCTTTAACTATATAGTTTGTGCTTTCTAAAGCATATGGAGTAACGTCAAATTTCTCTCCTAATTCTACTCCTGAAAGAGGTGAGCATGCCACATTTCTAGCTGCATTTCCTCCAGTTCCTACTGTGTATACGTCTACTTTTTTAAGTTCTTCCATAATTTTTATAGTATCTTCTAATTCTACTTTATGAAATTGTATGTCTTGTCTTGTTGTAAATCTAATTTGTCTTTTTGAATATTTATTAGCTATCTTACTTATGGCTTTAAGTTGCTTTAATGTGATTAATCCACCCGGACTTCTCGGTCTTACCATATAAGTAATACTACTTCTCTCCTGATAAACTCCTACAGTGGCCCCGAAACTTTTGAAATTAAGCTTCTCTTCACCTTTTTCACTATATTCTTTTATCTTTAGTCTAAAATTTTCTATATAATCATCCGCATAATCTGGTGGTACGAACACGACAATCAGCCCCTTCATTCGTCAATCTTTTTAAATCGCATCAGAATACTGTGCTTTAATACTATAAACAGTATATACTACTATTGAAAATATTGCCACACCTTTTTTGAAATTATTTTATAAAAAATAAAAAACTCTTAACATTACAAAGCTTCTATCGTTGAAATTTTGTAAATCAAGAGTTTTTTATTTAATATTATATTATTTAGTAGCTTTTAATTTTCCTATATCCCCTAAGTTCATAGCCGTTATTTGTTGAATATTACTTAAGTCATTTCTAAGCTCTTTAATTTCTTCTTCTATACGATCTATTTTATCTGTAGAGTTTGGTAGTATATCTGTTGTTCCTATATTTATGAATATTGCTTCATCCATTCCCATCCTATCTTCTTCCATGCTCATAAATGGCAATTCTTCTCTTAATTCTATATTCTCTATTTTCATAGCAAGCAAGTCTATTTTTCCAGCGATAATCTCTACTTTGTTTGTAAGTTTTTCTAATATTTCTATTATTTTATCTTCTCTACTCATTATTACACCCCTTTTTCTTCTGTTCGTTTTACTTCATGTTTTCATTATATATTATAAGTTTAATACTCTCAACATTATAAGCATATTATTTTAATTTCAATGAAAGCCAATGTTTCATTAATTTTTTAATTTAAAAACTATGTTTTAATTGAATATTAAAAATTTATTTTCTATCAAAAGCACACTACGATATGAGTCATATAGGCAGATTTAGTGGACAGTTGAACTTAATGGTTTTACGCCTAAATATCTGTGTTATTTTTTATTGTCTCAAATGACTACAACTATTTGAAACGAATAAAGGAGTTGTTAAAGTTAAGAACTTTATAGTCCTATACATTATATTAAGATTAATACTATAATTTAATATATGACTGTTATAAAATAAGGATTTATCTTAAGTGTTAGTGGAGGTACTGTATGATTATTGAGAATAAAAGAATAGACGGAAAAATTTTAACATGGATACTTCGTTGTCCATTAAAAGACGATGCGATTGAATTATCTAATTTAAGAATTAAGATTGATGGGGAAACAGAAAATCTTGATAGAGAACCTGGTGAGGACTTATTAACAGCAGAAGATTTTGAAAAAATTATTTATGAAGACTCAATATCTCCCCAAAATATATTTTTAGTTGCAGAGATAGAAGGCAAAATAGTTGGGTTTACTCGTTGCCAAGGAAGTAAGTTAAGCAGATTTAAACATAAAGTGGAATTTGGGTTATGTATATTGAAAGAATATTGGGGATATGGAATTGGTAAAGTAATGATAGAAAATATTTTGATGTGGGCAGATATTACGGGAATTAAGAAAATTTCATTAACTGTAGTACAAACAAATACGAAAGCTATTCAATTATATAATAAATATGGATTTGTAGAAGAAGGATTATTAATAAATGACCGTGTTCATAAGGGTGGAAACTATTATAACACTGTTATAATGGCAAAAATATTAGAGAATTAATTTTTACAATTTAAATATAATACTCTTAAAAACAAATTTAAGGAAGTCAAAATGACTTCCTTTTTAATTTATATATTTTCAATGCCATATTAAAACATGGAAAACTTTAAAATATAATAATAGCTATTATTACATTACTTTATTTTTATGGATTAAATCTTTTACATCACTTAGATTCTCTTCTAATTTTTCATCTACTACAGCAGCACGCTCTACGTGACTTATTAGATTATCATTCATATTTATTAATATTTCATCAGATAATTCTGCCTGAGCCAAAATATCATTGATATAATTCTTCTGTCTATTAATAGCGTTTGTAACTTCTTCTACTTCTTTTTGTACAGATTCAAAATCTTGTACTATATCCTTTATTTTTTCTGTAACTACTCTACTCATAAGGATACCTTCTTCTATTGCTTTATTACTTTTATCATTATTACTAGATGCTATATCTATTTCATTTTGAATATTAACTACTAGCTCTTGAATTGTAGTAGTACTTTGAGTAGTAATCTCTGCCAATTTTCTAACCTCATCTGCAACTATCGCAAATCCTCTACCATGTTCTCCTGCTCTAGCCGCTTCAATTGCAGCATTCAAAGCTAAGAGATTAGTTTGACTTGCAATGTCTGTTATAGTTTTTATAATATCTGTTATTTCTTTAGATCTTTCTCCTAAACTGATCATAGTGTTAGATGAATCCTGAGATTGAGATTGTAGTGAAGACATAACCCCCATTAGATTATTAACAGCCTCTTCTCCGTCTATAGATTTACTAACTGAATTAGTAGAAATCATAGTTAGTTTTTCACTTCGTTCAGATAGATACTCTGATAAACTGCTTGTTTCATTTGATATGCTTTTTACTTTTTCAATTGTATCCTTTATTTCACCGGCAAGGTTAGCCAGCTCCTGGTGTTGTTCATTAACTAAACTGTGATTATGTAAAATTTCTATCAACTTATCATAAGTTTCTTTTATAGATGACTTTAAAAACTCATTCTCGCTTTTTAAATCATTATTGGATTTGTCTATTTCAGTCATTTGAGCTGAAGCTCCAATTTCTTCTTGCACTTTGTTTTTTCTAAAGAACATACTTTTCCCCCTCTTTTATAATGGCTATTATAGTTACTTTATTTATAACCAAAAATCTCCTCTGTCACTAATAACAGAAGAGATTTATTAGATTATTTCCCTAACATTTTTTCTCCAAAACTTTTCCCAAACTCGAAGCACTGTTCAAGTTCTTCTTCATTAGGCATATATTTAAATTTTATACTATCTTGAATTATTTCTACTTTAGCTCTCTCAAGGGCTTCTTGTAACTCTTTTGGTGACTCTCCACTCCAACCATAGCTACCAAAAGCAGCTCCTACTTTCCCTGTATATTTAAGTCCACGTATCTCTTCCAATACTGGATATAGAGAAACTAAAGATCCATTATTTATCGTAGAAGAACCACAAATTATACCCTTTGATTTAAATATTTGAGTCAGCAAATCATTTAAGTCTGTATTAGATGTTTTATATATTCTATGTTCCACTCCTGCCGCTTCTAAACCAAGTCCTATATATTCCGCCATTTTTTTAGTAGCCCCATACATAGAGTTGTATATTATCACTACACTATCTTCTGATTCTCCTTTTGCCCATTCATAGTATTTTTCAACTATCTGCATAGGATTTTCTCTCCATATTATCCCATGGCTCGGTGCTATTATGTCTAAAGGTAGGTTTAGTGATTTTATCTCATCTATTTTTTTAATTACAAATTTGCTGAAAGGTGTAAGTATATTTGCATAATATTTTAATGCTTCCTGATGAACTTCCGCTTTATCAACCTTATCATTAAATAGCTCCGAAGAAGCATAATGTTGACCAAATGCATCATTAGAAAAAAGTATGTTTGCTTCCGTTAAATAAGTAAACATAGTGTCCGGCCAGTGTAGCATAGTGGCCTCAATAAACATTAAATCTCTTTTCCCAATATTTATCTTATCACCAGTTTTAACAGTTTGGACATCCCAATTTTTATGGAAGTGTCTTTGTATACTTTCTTTCCCCTTAACGGAAGCAACAATTTTGGCATTAGGGCACAATTCCATTATAGTTGTTAATGCTCCTGAATGATCAGGTTCTGCATGATTAATTACTACATAATCTATATCGCCTAAATCTATAACTTTCTTTATTCTTTCTAAAAATATTTCTGTAAGAGGTTCAGAAACAGTATCTATTAAAACATTTTTATCATCTTTTATTAAATATGCATTATAAGTAGTTCCTTTATGAGTTGATAATTCATCCCCATGAAATCCTCTTACTTCCCAATCATTAGTACCAACCCAATATACATTATCTTTTAACTTTTTCATATATCTCCCTCCAAGCTTTACTTTCCCGTTAATGTTATTGTTCCCCTGCATTATAACATCATACCTAGTAAGTTAATATATGTTTACCCCAATATACTAAGTTATAACTATTATTTTTACTCTTCTACTCCAAAAACTCTATTAGCTATTTTTACACTCTCTCTAGCATCTTTCGCGAAGAAGTCTGCACCTACCATATCTGTATATTCTTCGTTTAAAACTGCTCCTCCTACCATTACTTGACAGTCTAAGCCTTCTTGTCTTAACGCCTTAATAGTTTCTCCCATACTACTAACAGTAGTAGTCATAAGTGCACTTAATCCAACTAACTTTATATCTTCTTCTTTTACTACTCTAACTACTTCTTCTATAGGAACATCCTTTCCTAAGTCAAATACATCAAATCCATAGTTTTCAAGTAACATACTAACTATATTCTTACCTATATCATGAATATCTCCTAGAACAGTTGCCACAACTATTTTACCTTTAGACTCTTTCTTTTCCTCACTTTTACTTAGTTGATCTTTTATAACTACAAAAGCACTTTTAACTGCTTCTGCTGACTGTATAAGCTGTGGTAAAAATATCTGACCTTTTTCAAACCTGTCTCCTACTATATCTAGAGCCGGTATAAAGTGATTATTCACCACATCTAAAGCAGCCATTCCTCCATCTAACATCTCTCTTGTTTTAGGAGCAGACTCTTCCTTTCTACCTTCTATTATGATCGCTCTTAAGTCTCTTTCTCCGTTATTTGAGATTTCCTTAGCTTGGCTAGGTTCTACATTACTATAGTGTTCTATATAATATGCGGAGTCTTTATCCTGATTATTTATTACTCTAAATACATTTACGGTATCCATAATTGATTTTGACATTGGATTTATAATAGGCGCATCTAGCCCTGCTCCAAATGCTGCCGCAAGAAAATTACTGTTTATTAGTTCTCTATTAGGTAGTCCAAACGATACGTTACTTACTCCTAAAACAGTTTTCACACCTAATTCTCTTTTAACCAATCTTATTGCTTTTAAGGTTTCTTTAACTTGTGACTGTTGAGCAGATGCAGTTAAAACTAGACAGTCTATAAGTACATCTTCTTTAGGTATTCCGTACTCAGCAGCTGTATTAACTATCTTTCTAGCTATTTCAAGTCTACCTTCTGCAGTCTCTGGTATTCCACTCTCATCTAGTGCAAGTCCTAATATTAAAGCACCATATTTTTTTACTATAGGGAATATAGCTTCCATAGATTCTTTCTTACCATTTACTGAGTTTATCATCGGTTTTCCGTTATATATTCTAACTCCAGCTTCTATGGCGCCTACATCTGAGCTATCCACTTGTAATGGAAGATTCACTACACCTTGAACTTCTCTTATTACTTTTTTTATCATTTCTGCTTCATCTATCTCAGGAAGCCCCACATTTATATCTAGCATGTCAGCCCCTGAATTAGTCTGATCTATTGCTTCACCTATAATGTAGTCGAGATTGTTAGTTCTCAATGCTTCTTTTAATTTCTTCTTACCAGTAGGATTTATTTTCTCCCCTATAACTGTAGTAACATCATCTAGTATTACAGTTTTAGATCCCGATGTAGCAGCTGTAACTACCTTAGGATTAGTTTTAACTGGTGTTAATTTATCCAGTTGACTTCTAACTTCTTTTATAAAGCTTGGATCCGTTCCGCAACATCCTCCAAGTACTAATGCACCGTTCTTCGCTATTTCTATTAAGTACTCTGAGAATTCTTGTGGAGTTACATCGTATATTGTCTCTCCATCTCTTATTTTAGGAAGTCCTGCATTTGGCTGTATCATAACAGGGGCTTTAGAATATTCCAACACTTTATCTACTATAGGCTTTAATTCTTTAGGTCCTAGCGAACAGTTTACTCCCATAGCATCTATCCCTAGTCCATCAAGAACTATAGTTCCTGTAACTGGATCAGTTCCTACAAATGTTCTCCCATCTTCTTGGTAGGTTAATGTACAAAATACTGGCAAGTCGCAGTTTTCTTTAGCTGCAAGTACTGCTGCTTTTGCTTCATATATATCTGATATAGTCTCTATAAGTATAATATCAGCTCCAGCTTTTGCTCCTACTACAATTTGTCTCTTAAATATTTCATAAGCTCTTTCAAATGATACTGTTCCCATAGGCTCCATAAGTTGTCCAAGTGGTCCAATATCTAAAGCTACATATTTTGCTCCTGAATCTTTTGCTATCTTCACACCTGCTTCTATTATTTCCTCTACACTATAAGGACATTCCTTTAGCTTGAGCTCATTTGCTTGAAAAGTATTCGTGGTAACTACATCACTACCTGCTTTTACATATTCTTCATGAATTCCTCTTATAATCTCAGGATTAGTTATATTATATGTCTCTGGTAATTCCCCTGTTTTAAGTCCTGCTTTTTGAAGCATTGTACCCATAGCTCCATCAAATAATAAAAATTTACCCTCACTTAATTCTTTAATTGCCACAACTTACACCATCCTTTCTAAAATTACAATTATGATAACTACTACAGTTCTCACAACCTCTTTTATTTACTATCTGAGTTCCTTTATCTAGAAATCCGATTATAGCAGTAACAGATTTTCTTGGTAACAGTATGCAACTTTCTGTAGTTGTAAGTCCTATAGATTTATTAGCATTTAATATGTTTATTATATCTGGCTGAATATCTATGGCTAGATCTCCATACCCTGGGCTATATCTAAAGTTAGTTATATATCCATCTTCTTTAGCTATAGCTTTTATTTCTTCCTCAGCTTTATCACATACTTTTTCGATTGCTTCTGTTGAGCATGAATCCAATATTAATGACTTTGTCATATCAGTTTTTCCTAATACCCTAATTGTATTATCCATACTTACACCAAGTGTCGCTGCCATTATAGCGCATTTCTTAGCATCTTTAAGATGATTATATATATCCTTACCTTTTAGAACAAGGTTAGTACCTAATATTTTAATATTTTCATTAGCTGTTACTTCTACATCAAATATCCTATAAGTATAAAGTGGCTTTGATATTTTTTTAGCTTCCCCTATACAATTATCTATAAGAGTATTTAGATCATCTTGTATCTCTTGATTTTTATATCCTAGATATCTTAATACTTCTTTTTTATTTATATTCATAGAAAAACCTCCTAGACAGGAAAACTTAACTCTCTAATATCAACATCATTGTCTATGCTATCATTATAATATATATAACTACATTAAACTAGACATATGGAATTAATTTATAATTGATTGATTAATTATTTAATATTATAAAAAAAATGTATATAAATTAAGTTTCACTTTATATCAATTATAAGTTATAATTATAGTTTAATAAACTTTATTTTCTTTATTTTAAAATATTGATTTTAATATTGTTTATATAAAAATTCTTCATAGAAAGGTTGGAGGTTTTTTATAATGTCAATTATAAACGTTCTTGTAGTAGATGATTCTGCTTTTATGAGACAAGTTCTTAGAAATATTATTAATAGCCAAGTTGATATGAAAGTAATTGGCATAGCACGAGATGGTATAGATGCAATAGAAAAAGCAAAAAGCTTAAAACCTGATGTCATTACATTAGATATTGAAATGCCAAGAATGAATGGTAGTGAAGCCTTAAAAGTTATAATGGAGGAAGCTCCAACTAAAGTTCTCATGGTTAGTTCTTTAACTTCAAGAAATGCTGAAATAACTATGAAGTGTCTTAGCTATGGTGCTTTCGATTTTATTGAGAAGCCGTCTGGGAAGCTGAATTCTTCTTTTGAAGCAGTTACAAAAGAATTCCTAGAAGCTATAAGAAATTCTGTAAATGTAGATATTAATTCTCTTATTCCTAAGAAAATCAAATCTGATTCCTATACCGCAAATAATAAGGGTTTTCATCCAAAACCAAGCATAAGTTCTCCTAATAAAATATTACTTATAGCATCATCCACTGGAGGTCCAAGATCACTTGAAAAGATTATACCACTACTACCTGCTGATATAGGTTGTCCCGGTATAGTTGTTCAACACATGCCTGCAGGATTTACAAAATCATTGGCTGAAAGGTTAAACAAAGTCTCAAATCTAACAGTCAAAGAAGCTGTGGATGGCGAACCTTTAAAAAATAATACGATTTATATAGCACCGGGTGATTATCATTTGGGATTACAAAAAGTTGGAACTCAAGTAAAGTTGTTTCTTGATAGTTCACAAAAGATAAATAATGTTAGACCTGCTGCTGACTTCACTTTTGAAATGGCCGCTGATATATATGGAAGAAATATAGTTTGTGCCGTTCTTACTGGAATGGGCAAGGATGGAGCTCAGGGTGCTCTTAAAATTAAAAATATGGGTGGTAAAGTCATTGCTGAGTCAAAAAATACTTGTGTAGTTTATGGTATGCCAAAAGCGGTAGTTGATGATGGATCTGCTGATTTCATATTAGATAATACCGAAATAGCAGATAAAATCATATCTCTTTTATAGCATTTAGTGCAATTCATAAAATAATCCTATTAAAAGTAGCCCAAATGTTTACCTTTAATAGGATTATTTTTAGTTAATTATATCAATAGTAAAACCATGAAAGTACCTACTATTCCGCATAGTATCGGTCCCATCATACCTCCCTTTCTCCAAGAGTAAATAACAGCGAAACACAGTCCAATCGATGATGCCAAGAGCGAATTAGTTGCTGTAAATACTCCCGGTATAGCAAGTGCAGCTATTGCAGTACATGGCACAAATGATAGAAATCTACTTATCCATGGTGGTAAATCTTTGTTAGTCTTAAATACGAAAGGTATAAGTCTAGGTATACAGGTAACTATAGCCATTCCTATAATAACAATTTGTGTTTTACTCATTCTTTATTCTCCTTTTGTACTTCATCCTTAAATATAGTAGCACCTATGCTTGATGATATAAGGATAGCTAATATCATATTCCAACCTTGTGGTAACGACTTTACGTTCATAAGTAATGTATTTATAAATGCAGATAAAAATATTAAAAATCCAATTCTTCTACTTCTTTTTATTTCAGGTATCAATATTGCTATAAACATAGCATATAGTGCCATACCCATACTTTCTGTTAATATTTCTGGAAGTATACTTCCAGAGTAATAACCTAATATTGTACCTAATACCCACGATGAATAAGACAGCAAGTTTAATGTGATAATAAAGTTTTTAGTTACATCTTCTTTTCTAAAGGAAGCCACTGAAAATGTTTCATCTGTTAACGTTTGTCCAATAATTATGTTCCACTTTCCTAAATCTTCCTTTAATCTATTTACAAATACCGTACTCATTAAGAAAAATCTAAAGTTTATTAAAAAAGTAGCGAAAATTATTTCAATCATTCCAGTTCCCGCAGCCATCAAATTTAAAGCTAAAAACTGACTTGCACCTGCATATACAACCATTGATATAAGTATAGACTCTAAGAGACTTATATCTGCTCCTTTTGCCATGATTCCGAATGTGATTGCCACAGGAGTATATCCTAGTATTATTGGTATTGAACTTATTAGTCCAGCTTTTGTTTCTTTGTCTTTTAGATATCTTGTCATGTATATCACCTCTTATTTTGTCCTCAAAAAAACCTGCCTCATTATTCTTGAGGCAGGTCAAATTCTTCTCTATGGTGAAGTCCTATTAAGTCTATTATAGGAAGTGTAAATACTATTCCTGTTCCAGGCTCTTTAAGTCTACCTGCATCTACTATGGCGTTTAATATTGGTCTATAGTTGTCTCTTTCACAAAGAACAAGTATAATTTCCTTTGAAGATTCTATGTGTATATTTAGAAATTTCTTTATTTCACTTTCTCCTGTACCTCTGCCATAGAAAATTGTTGCTCCTTTAGCACCTGCGGCTTTGGCTTTATCTACTATTTTATCTGCCTTTCCTCTCTCTACCACAGCCACAACGCATACTATTTGTTCCAATTTTCAAATTCCTCCTTATATTAAAACCTTGTCAGTATTCCTAAACTCAAAACTGAAATCATTGTACCTAGAGAAGTAAGCCCAACTATTCCAAATCCGTTTAAAAGTGGATCTGCTCCTGCTATTGTAGCAGCTAATCCTAATGCTAATGTCATATTTAATGGTATGTTTACAGGTCCAGTTGTTGATGCTGCTGAATCCATTGCTACAGCTACAAATTCTTTTGGTGTAAAATAAATTAGTAATATTATAATACCTAGTAGTGGTATCATTATCTTACTATTAGGTATATTATTTAATATTTTTATTATTCCTATAGACATACCTCCACCAAAGCCTAATGCAACGAATTGAATAAGCATATTACTTCTTATAACACCGGAAGATATTTCTTCTACTTCTAAAGCTAGTATCCTTAAAGCAGGCTCTGCTAAAGTTGCGAAGTATCCAAGCACAAACCCAAATAACACTATTATCCATTTATTATTCAGTGTTAGTAGGTTTCTACCTACATCTTCTCCTAATGGTAATAAGCTTATTGATAAACCTTTTAAGAAAAAGTGGAGTCCAAGTATAGTCAATAGAAATCCTAATGCAAAGCTTTTTATATTCTCCATAGGCTTTTTTAAAAATAAAACCTGAAATAATATTAAAAACACGGCTATAGGTAATATAGTCTTCGCTGTTCCCCACAAGGCACTTATCCATTCTATATTTTTCATATATTGCCCCCTTTCCTGGCTATTAATTTTTTAAATACTCATTTTAATTTTAATATTTGTATGGGATTTGATTTTTCAGATGATTTTTAAGGCAGATATTTAGATTATACAATTCTAATTGTATCCTTTTTTATATTATTGTGTCAATAGACCTTATCAACTTTGATAATTAATTGATACATTATTTTCTAGTTATATTTATAACTTCCTGCTCAGTTTTTCCATCATCTACATCACCAAACACTCTTAGCCTATATCCTAAGTCTATAATAAATTCATCTGTTTCTATATATGAATGATGTGTATATTTTTTATCTAAAAACTCAACCTTACTCTTATATCCATTATAATTTGTAAACTTTTTTGTTATTTCTTCGTTTTTTCCATTACCCGATATTACAAAAGTTATCATGCAACTCTCTTTATTTATATATCTTAATATATACTGATTTAAGTTTCTCTCATTTTCTTTCTGATTTATATATCTATCCTTTATAATGACTCTAGTGGAATTCATTAAAAATTTTGATAAATAAGTTGCTAAAATATCTGATTCGCTGTCAAGAGGTACCTCTAACCTTGTTGGTGTCTCATATATATCAAAAATACTGTGTTGTTTTCTTCCTACTATAACTTTTCTGACTTCTCTCATAGTAACCGTTTGAGATTTTTCTTTCATGAATGTTCCTTCAGATACGAACTTTACTTTCTTATTTTTTCTTCTTGTATCTAACTCTACATTTCCCACTAGAATTTTATCGTCAGATGACATAGCTGTTCCTATCATTACTTTCTCTTCATATGTTTTAGCATTTTTTATTTTACTAGAATGCTCCACAATAACTTTTTTAAATTTCTTTTTAGAATTTATTATTGAAAAATACCAGTTTTGAAATTGTGCATTATAATTATTATCTTTAGAGTCTTGTTCCCAAGTTTTGATTAGTTCATTACTTACTATTAATTTATGCTTGTTTAATCTCTCTCTACACATATTGTACTTGTCGCTTATATCAAATTTTTTTCTGACGATTTCCTTAGATACTGTTAATTCTAATTTCATATTTTCACCCATTTTTCTAGATTGATTTCTACATAAACTCAAAGAGTTTTCTTCCTAATTCATAATGTACATCAAAGAATCCACTTGGCCAGTCTTCTTCGAATTGTCCGTTTTCTGCTATTTCCATCTTCATTATTTTTGTTCCATCTTGATCCTGGGTAAAATAATATATTCCAATATCGTCTGGTGATATCTTTCCAGAGGCAACAAGTATTTGTAGTTGAGTTACTAAAAATATGCTATGTGTTTCTATTAAAAACTTCTTATTATCTTTCTTAGCACAATCTACAAACAGATCTGCTAATTTAGCTTGCGCATTTGGATGAATATGTGTTTCTGGTTCTTCTATTATAACTATACTTTCTTTTTGAGAGTTAACAGACTCTATTATAATAGGCAATAATTGAGCTGTACCTATGCCTACATCTAATATATTATTATATATACCTAAGTGCTTATTTCTTATCATAATGGAATACTTATCTTCATCTACCTCTCTAGCTTCTATGTTGTCTCCTAATTCAAATTCATCAAGCCAATAATTTATATTTTCCTTCTTTTCTTTAATTTCTATATCTACGTCACATTTTCTATCTATATCCAGTAGAGTTAATAGTGTATCTTGCCCTCTTGAACCAACTGTTCTTGTTTTTCTTTCATTAGATACGTATTCTATTCTATGAAAATCACTTCTTAGTGATTCCAAATATAAAAACTTTTCCCCAAGCCTATTAAGGTTTTGCTCTAACTTATCTAATATATAATAAACTAAAATAATATTTTCTAAAGAACTATTAGACAGTTCGTGTAATTTCTCTTTTTTTATTTTAAAGTAAAATTTACAAGGATATATCGCTTCTATATTATCTATTATATTATCGTTTAGTTTTAAAGTATAATTTTCTTTATCTTTAGATACTTTTACATTAATATCATCCGTAGTATTAACTTCAAATGCATCTATACTTAAAGTGATGTCATCTACTATCTTTAATGTAAAAGACATATCCTTGATTTTTATTTCCCTGTATTTTTCAGCTATTTTTATTATATCACTCTCATCTATATTTTCTAAAAAGTCTTTCAATATGTTTACTTCTATAGACTCTGTTTTTTGCTCACTCTCATCAAAGCCTATTTTATACTGTATTTTATTATCTACATCATTGTCATATACTAAAGCTTTATATGTTATGCTTTCTCCATCTATACCTAGAGTTGGATCCTCCATTTTGCACTGTATAGCATTTTTTAATAATAGAAGTCCTTGTATAAAGCTAGATTTACCAGAACTATTTGGTCCTACTAATATATTTATTTTTTTTATATCTATTTGTCCTGATTTCTTAAATGATTTGAAATTCTTCACCTTAATAGATTTAATCATGTAATTTCTCCTTATTCTTAATATTTTTATATATTTAAATAAGCTGTCTTATTGTAAGACAGCTTATTTAAATATTATTCAGCGCTTAATCCAGCTACGTTTAAAAAGTTCCAAGGTTTATTAAAGTGGGGTTGGAAGAAGAAATCTATAGTCGCTAATTCGTCTATAGTTACCTCTTTCTGAATGCACACTGACATTGTGTTTATAGACTGTGTAAGGTCTGTCTTTGATACTATCTGAGCCCCTATTATCTTTCTAGTTTCTTTTTCATATACTACTTTAAGCTTCAAGTCATAATATTCTGGCATAAACACTGGTCTATTTGTGTCTTCTATAGTTACAGACTTAACATCCATCCCCTGTGCTTTAGCACTACTTTCCGTGATTCCCGTAGAAGATATACTGTAATCATATATTTTTATTCCTGACGTTCCTTGAGTACCTATATACTTCAAAGTTGGCTCTTTTAAATTTTTAGCAACTAAGTACCCCATACGTACTGCATTAGTAGCTAGTGGTATGTACTCAGACTTACCAGTAGGATTAAATATAATCGTTGCACTATCTCCGGCAGCAAATACATCTTCCTTACTTGTACGCATATACTCATCTACGATTATTGCACCGTTATTAAGCATATCTAATTTTCCCTTAAATAACTCTGTATTTGGTCTAAATCCTATAGACAGTATAACTAAGTCCGCCTCATATTCTCCCTTGTCTGTAATTACCTTTGATACTTTACCATCTTTTCCTTCAATTTTAGTAACTGTTTGATTCAAAGCTAATTTTATATTTTTTTCTTTAAGAGACTCTTCAGCAATATCTGTAAATTCCCTATCCAGATATCTTCCTAATATACGATCATTAGTATCTATAAGTGTTACATTTTTTCCTTTTAGTTGAAAAGCTTCTACCAACTCTACACCTATATATCCTGCTCCTACTACAACTACATTTTTGGACTCATCCATTTTAGATGTTATTTCTTTTGAGTGTTTATAGTTTTTACATAAAAGGACATTTTCTAAGTCTGCTCCTTCTATATTTGGAATTACAGGCCATGATCCTGTAGTTATTATTAGCTTATCGAAAGTATCTTCAATTTCCTCATTTGTTATTAGATTTTTCACTTTTAACTTTTTATTTTCCATATCTACAGATAATACATCATGTTTCATTTTTGTATTTACATTTAACTTTGTTAGTTCTTCTGGTGAACAATAAAATAGTTTTTCAACGTCATCTATTACTCCCCCAACATAAAGAGCTATTCCACACGATAAAAAAGATATATTATCATTTCTCTCATAAACTGTAATCTCAGCTTCTGGATATAATTTTTTAGAATTTAATATTGCTGATGTACCCGCATGTGTACATCCTATAACTGCTATTTTCATAATTAAATTTCCCCCTTTATTAAAATTCTTTCCATATATCTCTCTACCCGTAAAAATTATTATTAATCTTTTTATATAAAAAAATTCCCCTATGACAAATATGTCTTAGGGGAAAAGTCGGGTTTGAGATTAACAAATGTTTAACTTTATAAAAAAATGAGAGATTTTAAACATATAATACATGCTTCTAGCATTCATTATAATTTTCAAAGAAGGATATTTTGAGTTAGTATATCAGTCCTGTGGAGACTTTTAGACTATATCCTTCTTTTTGATAATTGTTCTCAATGTCTAACTTAATGATAATCGTTTTCAAATGTTTTGTCAATACTTTTTTAAAATTTTTTATTTATTTTTAGTTACAATATATGTTATTAATTTCATTTATAAAATCTAGGATAATATTTTTATTTTATATTATATTAAATACTTTAAATTGCTTGTCTTATCTACCTTTTAATCGTTAGGTGAACTTTTGAATAATTAAAATTTTGCTTTATATTAAGAATTTTAAAAAAGATAATATTTTTCTTATATTTAATATTTTTATCTCTGCTAAAATTTAATTATTGATAATCATTTTCACATATAACAATTCAATTTATGGAGGGATTTACTATGAAAAAAGTTTCTATAATTTATTTTAGTGGTACTGGTAATACAGAAGCAATGGCTAATGCTATATCTGAAGGAGTTAAAGAAGCTGGTGGAAGTCCAGAAATTATACCTGTTGAATCTGCTAGTGCAGAGAACATTTCAGGTGCTGATGTAATAGCTTTAGGTTGTCCTTCTATGGGCGCTGAAGTATTAGATGATACTATGGATATGTTTGTAGACAGTATTGAAGGCGAAGTATCTGGAAAACCAGTAGCTCTATTCGGTTCATACGACTGGGGTGATGGTGAGTGGATGAGAGATTGGTATGAAAGAATGAATGGTTACGGAGCAAATATGATTCAAGATGAAGGACTAATCTGTCATCTAACACCAGAAGACGATGATATTGAAGTTTGTAAAGCTCTTGGTAAAAAATTAGCTAATTAAGCTAATTGATTGCTCAGTTTTTATCTCCCTTAAATCAAGGCTGGCCACTATAATTTGTAGGCCAGCTTTTTATTAATTAACTATTATGGCTTCATATCCTTTAGACTTAAGTTCACTTATAAGTTTCTCTGCATTCTTTATATCACTAAATACTCCTACTTGTACTTTATATACTTTACCATCTAAATTTTCTTCAGGTTTGTCAAGCTTAACAAGTTCAGCTCTATACTTTATACCAAGATTATTTAATATACCTTTTGCTACTGCTAAAGCTAACTCCCGTTGTCTATTTTTTAGTATATAAGCATCTTGTGAATTACTGATAAACGCTAATTCTACTAAAGTTGCTGGCATATTAGTTAGTCTTAAAACTGCAAAATTTTCTGTTTTTGTTCCTCTATTAGCTGTATAGACTTTATCCTTAATTATACTATCATAAATATTCTTTGATAGTTTAGACCCTTGCAAACTATTAGGATAACTGTACGTTTCCATTCCCTTTGCTGATGAATATCTAAATGAATTACAGTGTATAGACACAAATATGTCAGCTTTTGAATTATTGGCCTTTTTAGCTATATCTGAAAGTTCTATGAATACATCATTAACTCTAGAATATACTACTTCTATTCCATGACTTTTTAATATTTCTCCTATTTTTAAAGTAACAGATAAATTTATATCCTTTTCTTTTAATCCATTTCCTACAGCCCCGGCATCTTTTCCCCCATGACCTGCGTCTAAAAACACCTTTGCCATAATAAATCCTCCCAATTTATTTTACTATTTACATAGTATCAAGGTCTCTTTTTAATACGAAACCTGTATACTTATATAATATGTACAAGTTATAAATATTGTTACAAATAACTTCTTAATACAAAAAACACTATCAATATTAATCTATAAATATCAATAGTGTTTCTAATATATAAAATTAGTGTCTACTTATTATCTAACTTTTTTAAGTATTTCCATCACCATTTCAATTCTATCAAATGGTGTAATAAAATAAAATCCATCTACATGATCCTTTAATTTATTAGCTATTTCTGTAGCTAACTCTATACCCACTTGTTCTGACTCTTCTTTAGTCATATCTTTATGGAATCTGTCTACATATTCTTTGGGTATATCTATTCCTGGAACCTCATTATTTAAGAACTGAGCATTTTTATAGGTAACTATAGGCATTATTCCACCCATTATCTTTATTCCGCTGTCTTTTTTAAGCTTAGATAGAAAATCTATTACTTCATCATGAAATATAGGCTGAGTGAAGAATATATTTGCTCCTTGCTCCACCTTTTTTAACATCCTATTTATTTCTAACTCTTTATTCTTAACATTTAAATTTAATGCTCCACTTATATTGATTTTATCTGTTTTAAAAGTTTCCTTGTTTAACTCAGATATAAGTTCCATTAATCTATATGAATTTAGATTAAATACACTTTTAGTAGATATTTTATCTATATCTAAAATAGGGTCTCCTGTAACTACCAGTATATTTCTTATATCTTCAATATGAGCCCCAAGAAGTCCTGACTTTAATGCATTTAAATTTTTATCTCTACAACAAAGATGAGGTATTACATCTATCCCAATTTCTCGCTTAATCTTTGCTGCAATCATAATAGAGTCTACCCTAGCTATTCCCCTAGGAGAGTCTGCTATAGTTACTATATCCACTCCATTTTCTTTGCATATCCTAGCATTATCCACCATTTTTTCTATAGAAGTATCATATGGTGGATCTAACTCTACTGATATTATAAACTTATTGTCTTCTACTTTATTTAAAAAATTATTTCTTTTTTTTTCAAATACTGCTTTATGCTTTTCTTTAACCTTTATATGTTCCACTTCTTTGAAGCCATTTGATTCTAGTTTTTCCACTATACTTTTTATATGAGCTGGTGTAGTACCACAGCATCCACCTATTATTTTAGCTCCTAACTTACTAATATCTACTACTATATTTGCAAAATAATCTGGATTATTTACATACACCATTCTTTCATTTATAAGCTCTGGGTAACTCGCATTAGGTAATGCTGATATAGTGTCATCAAATATATCCATATCTTTTATTAGTTTGTATAAATGACTAGGTCCTGAACCACAATTGAATCCATAAGCATCTATAGTTTCTATCTTTTTCACTTCATCTAATATACCGTTTATACTTATACCTTTTCTAGTAAATCCATCTAATGTAACTGCAAATTGAGTTAATATAAAAGCATTACTATTTTTTGATTTTATATATTCAGATATCTCTTTTAGATAATCTATAGTTCCGAAGGTCTCAAATATAAAAATATCTTCTCCTAGATTCAAAAATGTATCTACTATAAATTTATATTCTTCTAAAATATCTATATCATCATCTTTTTTAAATACAGATTCATGTATAGGACCAATACTAGCTCCTACAAACACTTTTCTTCCTTCTGTAGACTCTTTAGCTATATTATATCCACTCTCTATTATTTCTTTTAATTTTTCCCTAGTAACTCCTAGTGTAATAGTATTAGCGGAAAAAGTATTAGTTCTAATTAGCTTAGCTCCTGAGTCTATATACTCTTTGTGAATATTTCTTATTGTTTCTGGATTATTAATATTTGCAAGTTCACAGAACGATACTCTTTCACCAGTAATTTCAGAGTAGTAAGTCCCCATAGCCCCGTCTGTGATTAGAATATTTTTCTTTAAGTACTCTCGAAGCTATTTTTTTCTCCCCTTTTTATTTATTTAAATACTGAATTTATTTTTATTCTCTTTATTGTATAAAAAACATTATATCACTTCCAGTGTACTATTGTTTGTAAAATAGTAAAGTTTATTTTAAAATTCATACTAAACATATTGTTATACCATTATTTTGATTATTAAGTTCTTATCTTCTTTTATAATTCTTGTAACTATGTTACTATTTATTATAATATTGTTTATTAAGGAGAGCTTTCATTGAATATAAATGTAATTTTTGAAGATAAAAATATAATTGTAGTTGAAAAGCCAACTAAGTTACCTTGCCAAAGTGATAAAACTAATGATGATAATTTATTAGATATATTAAGAGAAAAGATTAAAGTAGAGAATCCTAAACTTAAAAACGTATACCTTGAGCTTGTACATAGATTAGATAGACCTGTTGGCGGGGCTTTAGTTTTAGTTAAAACTAAAGAATCTAATTCTAATCTATCTAAACAGATTCAGAATAGACAACTCAAAAAGGAGTATTTAACTATTGTATGTGGAAGGTTTGAAGAAAACAAAGGGGAACTTAAAGACTACTTAAAAAAGCTTTCTACTATCAACATGAGTAAGGTTGTAGATCCTAATACACATGGTGCTAAAGAAGCTATTCTAGCCTATCAGGTATTAGAAACTATTGAGACTGAGGAATATGGAGTTTTAAGCCTAATAAAAGTTAACTTAAAAACTGGTCGCCATCATCAGATAAGAGTTCAACTTGCTAATGCTAATTGTCCTATATGGGGAGATAATAAATATAACAAATCTTTTGTTGGAAATAAAGGTTGGACTCAGATAGCCCTTTGGTCTTATAGTCTATCTTTTAGACATCCTATAAAAAATAATTATCTAACATTTAACTCTACTCCAACTAAAGAGTATCCTTGGGATTTATTCGATTTAAGATAATATAATTGATATAAAAAGAACTCAGAAATTTAATAAACTTCTGAGTTCTGTGCAATAATACTTAATTTTTATAAGAGCTTTTTCTACTTATTAGTGCCTTTTGTTTAATGTAAATGAAGGAACTATAATTTTTTCGCTGTTAACTCCTCTAATCGTTGTAAATTCTACATCATAAAGTTTAGATAAATGTTCCTCAGTAAAAATATCATCTATTTGTCCTGATATCATAAGTTCTCCATCTTTAATCATAACCCCTTCATCACAATATTTATAGCATAGAAGTGGGTCATGAATAGATAGTATTATTCCCTTATTGTATTTTCTTGAAATATCCCATATTAAGTTCATAACCTCATTCTGATTTTTTATATCTAAATTAGAAGTAGGCTCATCCATGACTATAAATTCTGTATCTTGAGCTATAGCTCTAGCTATCATTACTAACTGCTTCTCTCCTCCACTTAATTTTGAAAAATCCTTTTCTATTAATTTATCTATACCAACAATCCTTATAGCCTCATATGATAGTTCATAGTCTTCTTTCGTTGGCTTTGTGAGAGCATTTAAATATGGATTCCTTCCCATTAAAACCATAGTTAATACATCAAAGGTTAAGTTTGAATTTATGGTTTGAGGTACATAAGATATTATCTTTGATAAATCCTTTTCTTTTATATCAGAAACTACCCTATTTCCAATACTAATTTTTCCACTCGATGGTTTAAGTATTCCAAGTAAATTTTTTAGGAGAGTTGTTTTGCCAGTTCCATTCTTACCCAACAGGCTATATACTTTACTTTTTTCAAATTCTATATTTATGTTCTTTAAAATATGGTTCTCGTTAAATGCGAAGTAGAGATTTTCTATTTTTATTTTCATAATTACACCTACTAAACTGTCCTTTTAACAATAATTAAATATCCTAGTATAGGAGCTCCTATTATAGCTGTAAGTATTCCTATTGGTATTTCAGAAGTAGTTAAAGTTCTAGCTATATCATCTAATATTAATAAAAATGCTCCTCCAAGTATTGCAGTAAAAAAGTATATATATTTATTATTGTTTCCTATTAAGATTCTAGACAAATGTGGAACTATCAAAGCTATCCATCCAATAGTTCCTGATATTGAAACACAAAATGAAATTACAAATGAAACCAATAGTAGTATTATATTTCTAATTTTTGATACGTTCATTCCTAAAGATCTTGCCTCTACATCTTCTAAAGATAATATTTTTATTTTAAAATTCAGCTTATTTATTAAGATTATGCTTGGTATTATTATATAAATACAATATCTGACTAATTCCCAATTAGCATTATGTAATCCACCCATAGTCCAAAAGACTATGGACGGAAGCTGTTGATAAGGATCTGCAATATACTTCATGATTGAAAGAAGGGAAGTAAAAAATGCAGATGTTATTATTCCTGATAGTACTAGATACAAAATACTTTCATCTCTAGACGTTTTTTTTATTCCATATGTTATGAATATTGCTAGTATACCAAATACAAAAGCTAGTATTTGTACATCTCCTCTAAAGTTTATAGGCAAAGTAATAGCAAGTGATGCCCCAAAACTAGCTCCAGATGTTACTCCTAATATATCTGGAGAAGCTATTGGGTTTTTAAATACATTTTGAAATACTAGCCCTGAAACAGATAGTCCAGCTCCAATTAAAGCCGCCATTAAAATTCTAGGTAATCTAACTTTAAACAATATTGAAGAGACAGATTCTAACTCTAAATTATTAAAGATATAGTCTTTAATATTTACTACACTATTGATATATTGATGACTTGTTATTGAGTATCTTCCTATAAATATCGATATAATAAAAACTATTATAAAAAAACAATTACCTTTAAAAGATAATCCAATTTATGATTATCCTTTTTCCTCACTTTATAATTTTCCTCCTAAATCTTCAAATGATTTTCCATAAAACTTACTATAAAATTCATTTGCTTCTGTTTCTATATTTAAATCCTTAAATTCTTTAGGATATAATGTTTTGCCTAACCAAAGTATACTTAATATACTAGATGGTTGTGGCATATCCCATGCTGATATATTAGATGGTATTTGATAAATTTGTTCATTTTTTATAGCATTTAAAGAAACAATTTGTTCATTTGCTTTTATTTCCTCAGGAGTGCCACCCTCAGAATACATTACAGATGCTATTACATCTGGATTCCAATTTAATAGCTGTTCTACTGTAACGTCATTTGAACCACCTTTAAGGTGGGATGCAACGTTTATTCCACCCGCTGCTTCAATAATTTCATGTTGATACATATCTGAAGACACTGTTGATAAAATACCTCTAGAACTAGCCATATAAACCTTTTTCTTTTCTACCGAACTTACTTTTTCTTCAACAAATTTTATTTTATCTTCATAGTATTTTATTAGTTCTTCAGCCCTATCATTCACACCTAGAGCTTTTCCCACAGTTAATATATCATTTTTTAAAAGCTCTATACTTTCAGGATTTATACTTATCACTTTAATGTTTTGATCCTTTAGCTTTTTTACGGTTTCATCATCATCTTTAGTAGGATACATTATTACTAAATCAGGATCTAAAGATAATACTGCCTCTATATTTACTCCATTTTTTTTACTACCAACTTCAACTATTTCAGCTGCAGAATCACCTACTAATTTTTTCATAATCTCATCGCTTGAAGCCTTATCTTGTGCTCCTACAAGTTTATCTACTGCACCTAATGCTAACACTAAATCTGTCGCTGGTTTATAGGTAGTTACTACTTTATTAATCGAGCTATCTACATTAGTACTAGTTTCGGTATCTTTAGTTTCCATATCACCTTCATTTATATCTTTCTTACATCCTGTAAATATTAATGGAATGATTAACATTAACATTATTATTAACTTATATATTCCACTACTTCTTAGTCTATTATTTCTCATTTTTATAACCTCCAGTATTCAACTATTTTATCAACCATGGTATTTCTATTTCTCTCTGTTACTTCAATAATAAATACATCTTCTCTATCTCTTATAGATTGTATAAATTCTGTATTTCTTTTCTTTAGAACTCCGAGAACTTTATTATTACTATCTAAAATCTTATGTATACTTTTCTTAAACTTACCTGCTTTACTTTCAAAAAATCCTATTTCATCTAGTAAAACTAAATCAGATTCTGAATCAATTGACTTTGATAGTATGTCCACTCCTTTTTTTTCAAAAACCTCAGTTATACCAAAACATCTCTCACAGTCTGTGGATTTTACTCCTACTATATTTTCTATATTTGGTATAACACCTTTTTCTAACTGATCTTCCATGTAATATCCTTTCACCTTCTCATCCTCATAAAATGGAAGTGTTTTAAATCCTGATATATAATTACGTTCAAAATACTTATTTATAACTTTATTTATTATTGTAGATTTTCCCACTTTAATATCACCAGTTAGAAGTATATTATTACAATTCAATTCTTTACCTCCTTTACTTGTATTTATATATAACCTTAATATAAGTATACATCTCTTTTAGTTTTTATCAATACTTTAACTTTTTCACTTTATATACAAATATATGTTTTTAATTTTCAGATTCTCATTATAAAAAAATAGACTATAAGGTTATGATTTTAACCTTATAGTCTACTTCAAGCATCAATCTTTTCAATTTAATCTTCTTCATCATAGATATCTAAAAACGAATACTTCTCTCCGTCTTTTTCCCATCCTAATATAGAATTCATATTTACATTTTCGGCTGCCTTAAATATAGATATATCCACGTTATTAAAGTTCTCTTTCAAGTTTTCTATTAATGCCTTTATCTCGTGACGTTTTCCACCTATCTTTTTAGCTGCTACCATACAAGCACAGTTAAGTGGCCATATACCACTAGTTTGTGTAAATCTGATTATATCTTTTTCATGTATATAATACATAGGTCTTATAAGTTCCATATTTTCAAAGTTATCAGCTTTTAATTTTGGAAGCATAGTTTTAAAGTTTCCTGAATATAATACATTCAACATAGTAGTTTCTATAACATCATTAAAGTGATGTCCTAGAGCTAGCTTATTGCACCCTAGTTCACTAGCTTTAGCATAAAGTGAACCCCTACGCATTCTTGCACACATATAACATGGATAATCTTTAGCTATTCTATCTACTACCTCAAATATGCCTGATTCAAATGTATGGATTGGTATATTCAAATGTTCGCAGTTATCTATCAATAGTTTCTTGATATCTTCATGGTATCCAGGATCCATAGCTAAAAATTCTAGTTCAAATTTTATTACACCCTGACGTTTTAATTCTTGAAACAACTTTGCCATGAGTAAACTATCTTTACCGCCAGAAATTCCAACAGCTACTTTGTCCCCATCTTCTACTAGTTTATAGTTATTTATAGCCTTTACAAACTTTGACCATAATGGTTTTCTGTAAGTTTTTATTATTCTACGTTCTATCTGTTCTAATTGCATTCTTTCATTAAGTGGAATTAGTATTTCACAACCACTACCTGCTATACTATTTTCTTCATTTTTATTTTCTTCAGTCATTTTATCACCCTCTTTTTCCAAAATAATTATAACAGTTTTATGATTTTTTGTCTTTGATTTAGTTTATTTTATGTTTAGTATTTTGATTTTACACTTTTAATGGATAAAAAAATGACTGACAAGATTTAACTTGCCAGCCAAAACGATGATAAGAAAAAAGTTATAATGTCATACTCTTATCTTATTAAAATTTTATATTTATTTTGTTATGACTTGGTTGTATTTTTGTTAATATTAAAGTATTCTTCTATAGAGTCTATAGCAACTTTAATCATCATGTCTATTTCATCTTCGTTTATTATATATGGTGGCATAAAGTATATAACATTTCCTAATGGCCTTATTATTACACCTTTTCTTAAAGCTATTTTATATATCTCATATCCTGCTCTCTTTTTTAAATCAAGTGAAGACTTTGTTTTTTTATCTTCTACAAGTTCTATAGCACCTACCATACCTAACTGTCTATATTCTCCAATGTACGGTATATCTTTTATTATTTCTTTTACTTTCTTATTTATTAGTTGCGACTTTTCTTTATTTTTTTCTAATATGTTTTCTTCTTCAAATATATTTAGTGTTTCTAAAGCTACTGAACATCCTAGTGGGTTTCCCGTGTAACTATGACTATGTAAAAATGCTTTAAAGGTATTATAGTCATCATAAAATGCATTGTATATTTTGTCATTGGTAATAGTTAGTGCCATTGGCATATATCCTGCAGTTAGTCCCTTCGATAAACACATTATATCTGGCGTTATATTCGCATGTTCACAAGCAAACATTTTTCCAGTCCTTCCAAAGCCTACTGCTATCTCATCTGCTATTAAGTTTATATCATATTTATCACATATTAATCTTAACTTTTTCAAATATTCTTTAGAGTATATCTTCATTCCTGCAGCGCACTGTATCATTGGTTCTATTATAATACCTGTTATATCCTCATGATTTTCTAATATAGCCTCTTCCATATATTTAAAGCATTCTGCATTACAGGTTTCTCTTTTCTTCTCAAATTCACATATATAACAATCTGGCCCTTTTACTCTTATAGTGTCTAGTAGTAAAGGCTTGTATATTTTATTATAGAGATCTACTCCTCCAACTGATAATGCCCCTAATGTTTCCCCATGATAAGCATCTGTAAGTGCTACAAACTTCGTTTTTTTATTTTTACCTATTTGCTGATGATACTG
Organism: Gottschalkia acidurici 9a; assembly: GCF_000299355.1. Lineage (NCBI taxonomy): Bacteria > Bacillati > Bacillota > Tissierellia > Tissierellales > Gottschalkiaceae > Gottschalkia > Gottschalkia acidurici. Next base: position 2,675,635 of record NC_018664.1, read on the forward strand.
AAAGCTTATCTTTAAAGCAATTTCTACTGCTGATGATCCATTATCACTAAAAAATACTTTCGATAATCCGCTTGGAACTAGCTTTATTATTCTCTCAGATAGTTCTATTGCTGGTTCGTGTGAAAAATTAGCAAATATAACGTGTTCAAGTTTCTTAACTTGATTATATAGAGCTTCATTTATTCTTTGATTAGAATGTCCAAATAGATTAACCCACCATGATGAAACTGCATCTAAATATTTATTCCCTTCTAAATCTTCTAAAAAAACACCTTGTCCACTTTTTATAATTATTGGTGGAAATGTTTCATAATCTTTCATTTGTGAACATGGGTGCCATATATGATTTAAATCTTTTTGTTGAAGTGATTGAGTATAATCCATATAATCATTCCTTTTTAATTAACTGTTTATAAATATTAAAATATACTTAAAACTTTATCTATACTTAAACTTTTCTCATAAATTTCTCTTATTTTAACCTTAAGATTTTCATCATTAAACTTCATATTCTTTTTATCTAATTTATTTATAACTCCTTTTACTTCTACCCTTGAAATATCTTCTATAGTTTTAATATTATCATCTTCATAAAATTGTCCAGTATATTTATTTATAATTATTCCATTAACTATTATCCCTTGTCTTTTTAAAAAATCTATAGTTAAACAAGTATGATTTATAGTTCCCACTCCTGCATTAGCCACAACCATAACACTAGTATTCATATCTTTTATTAAATCATATATGTAGTAGCTTGGTGTAAGTGGAACTATAGTTCCTCCTGCACCTTCTATAACTATATAATCATATTGATTTTCAAGTTTTTTATACTGTTTTATTATTCTACTTTTATCTACTAAAACGTTCTCCATTTTAGCCGCCAAGTGTGGTGATAGAGGTTTTTTAAACGAATAAGCATTCATATCTTTTTTATCTTGTTTTATAGTTGAAATTTCTTTTATAAAATCTACATCGGATATGCTGCTATCTTCACCATTATATACTCCACTTTGGACTGGTTTTAAATACCCCACATTTATGCCGTGCTTATTCAATATATGCATTATTCCGCCTGATACAAATGTTTTTCCTATATTTGTGCCAGTTCCTACTATAAATATACTCTTAGCCAAACTTTCACCCCTCTAAAACTCCTATTTCTTTAGCTATTTTATATAGTTTATCAATAGCAAATTCTAAGTCTTTCATAGTATGTGTTGACATAATAGTAATTCTTAATCTGCTTGTTCCTTCTTTAACTGTAGGCGGCCTTATGGCTTGTACATATAATCCTTCCTCAAACAATCTTTGACTGAACTCTAATGTCTTATGGCTATTCCCTACTATTATCGGTATTATAGGAGTTTTTGAGTCTAGTACATCGAATCCGAGTTCTTGTAGTCTGTCTTTAAACCATCTTGATTTTTCTAGAAGCTCTTTTCTCATATTTCTTTGTTTCGATATTATCTCTATTGATTTAATTGATGACGCTATACTAGCTGGTGAAAGTGCCGTAGTATATATAAAACTTCTAGACTTATTTTTCAGATAGTTTATTAACCTTCTACTTCCAACTACAAATCCACCCTCACTTCCTAATGCTTTGCTTAAAGTGCCAATCTGAATATCTACTTCGTCTTTAATATCAAAGTATTCAACTAAACCTGTCCCTCTTTCACCTAGCACTCCTGTTCCATGAGCATCATCAACAATAGTCATTATGTTTTTATATTTTTTTGCTATATTCACTATTTCTCTAAGTGGAGCTATATCTCCATCCATACTAAAAACTCCATCAGTTACTATTATGTTTTTTCCTTTACTATATAATCTTACTTTTTCATCTAGATCAACCATGTCACAATGCTTATATATTATTATCTTAGCTTTACTTAACCTACATCCATCTATAATACTTGCATGATTAAGTTCATCACTAAATATAACCCAGTCCCTATCAGCTATAGCAGTTAATACACCTATGTTTGCCATATATCCTGTATTAAAGACTATTGCACTTTCTTTGCCTTTGAATCTAGCTAGGGATTCTTCTAGCTCGTTGTATAAACTATGACTTCCCGTAGTAAGCCTTGATCCCCCAGAGCCACATCCAAATTTCTCAATTGCTAAAATAGCTGCTTTTTTTACCCTCTTATCATTACAAAGTCCTAAATAGTTATTAGACGATAAGAGCAGCAGCTTCTTCCCACTTATATATACATATCTATCCTGTGAGCTATCTATATAGTTTATTTGTCTATATAAATTTTTGTCTTTTAATTTTTTTATAGAGTTATCTATATAGCTTTCAAAGTACCTCATTTCTACCTCCGTAATTAAGCCAGCTTTATTTGATATTTGGGATTGTATTTACTATAGCTATAGATTTCTCAAAAAAGTTTATACACTCATTTATATCTCCATTACTTGAATCAAATAAGAATATTCTTCCACCCTTTTTACATCCTAGCTGCTTTAAATTAGTTATTCTGAAATATCCTTTATCTTTTATAGTTACATAGCCAGTAGTGTAATTAGGATCATCTGAAATGCATATTTCTCCTAATATTGCTTTTGGATATATTACTTTACTTGCTAGCGCTAAAGCCTCTTTTACATGATTATTGTTTAATTCATACTCATTTAACTTTTGTTCGAGATTCTTCTTTAGACTATAGTGCCAGTCTATTCCAGTTACTCTAATTCCTCTTTTTTATCTTTCTCAAGCCTTTTCATAGTCAACAAATCTAATATTATAGCACCTCTCATATTGTCTGCGCTCTCTAGTATAGATAGTATAAACTTTCCTTTCTTAGTATCTATATTTATTTGTTTTAAAAGCTCCAATATATGCTGTCTTCCATCATATGGAGTATTAGAATAAATAGTTGAAATGTCTAAACAGGGTATATAAGTTATTTTTTCAGTATCTACCTTATTTATTGAAATATTTATAAAGTCAGATTGTCCTTTAGAATGTCCGAGTGCCCTATTAATAAGATTATGAACAGTTGTATCTATACACTCTTCGCTTATAATTTTTTCTGCTCCTGATATGTGTTCATTTTCTCCCTTAATACTATCCCATTTAGAAGCTCTCATTTTTATACTAAAAAGTTTTTTCACCATTTTCTATATTCCTCCATGATGTTAATGCCTTTACTTTAAGTATGAGTTTACTGACTGGCCATGAAAATACAGATGTATATAACATACCTGGCATTGCTGCTATAATTAGTGGCACTACTCCCTTACCAATTAATATACCTAATACTATTCTTGCTATAATAGTTCCTATTGGCCCTGCCAAAATCACTACTATTGCACTAGTCCCCAATATATGTATAAGTCCACCTGCTACTACTCTAAATATTATAGATATAGCTACGTTTATAACTGTATGAGTTCCAAGTAGTAAACTTATAAGGCTAGAAACTAATCCTGCAAGGAAGTATCTTTTAAATCCAAAACATACTGATATTCCTATTGCTATAGGTGCTGATAATTGAAACTCTGTTCCTGGTATTATGCCTGGCAATTTAAATGCACCTGATATTGATAAAACTATAGATAATAGACCTATCATCGAAAGCTCTCTTGTTTTCATTATTTTCTCCTTTCATATTGTTATCCATTTATGATAATTAGGTTAACAATATTATATTTTCATCTTTCTACATTGTCAACCTATTTTATTTTTATTGCTAACAATATGGAAGTAATAAAAGCATGACTAATTACTGTTTTCATAATTAATCATGCTTTTATTATTTTATTACTTTTTATATTCTAGGTTTGCTAACTCTTCAAGTTTTTCATTAACTAAGTGATGAACTTTTTCTGGAGACATTCCTGTTAATACTTCGATTCCTTCATCTATAGTTCTTACTGAATATATACTAAATTGACCTTCATTTACTGCCTCTATGACCTCATCATTTAGCATTAAATTTTTTACATTTTGATGAGGTATCATTACACCTTGCTTTCCTGTAAGTCCTTTTAACTTACATACTTTAAAGAATCCCTCTATTTTTTCATTTACTCCACCTATAGGTTGTATTTCTCCTCTTTGATTTACTGAACCAGTTACAGCTATACATTGCCTTATAGGTATTTCTGAAATACTAGATAGTATTGCGTAAAGTTCTGTACTTGAAGCACTATCTCCATCTACACCTGAGTATAGCTGTTCAAATACTACACTGGCATTAAGTGATAGAGGCTTATCCTTAGCATATTTTTCTCCTAAGTATCCACTTATTATCATAACACCTTTATCGTGAATTTTCCCACTTGTCTTTACTTCTCTTTCTATATTTATTATTCCCGATTTTCCGATGTAAGTAGATACTGTTATCTTGCTTGGCTTACCAAATGCATACTCCCCTGTACCCACTACTGCTAGTCCATTTATTTCTCCTACTTTTTCTCCGTCGACATCTAGCAAGTAGTCTTCTTCTGCAAACATTTCAAGTGTCTTAACTTCATATTTATTATTTCTATATGTCTTTTTATCTAATGCAGTTCTTACGTGTTCACTACTTACTATTTCACTACCTTCTTTTGTAGCCCAATAATCTGCTTCATATATTATCTCAACTATTTGATTAAACTTAGAACTAAGTTTGTTCTTGTTCTCTGCAAGTCTTGAACTATATTCTAATACTTTGCAAACAGCTTCCCTATTAAAGTGCTTTAGTCCTTCTTTTTGACAGTTTGTGGCTATGAACCTTGCCATTTTAATTAAATTCTCAGGCTCTTTATTCATTTCAATATCAAAGTCTGACATTACTTTGAATAGTTTTCTAAAGTCTTCATCATTATTGTATAGAAGATCGTAAGTATAGTAATCTCCTATTAATATTACCTTTAAGTCTAGTGGAATTGGCTGAGGCTTTAATGTTGAAGTAACCACATAGCCTAATTGTCCTTCCAGCGACTCTATATTTATTTCATCTGTTATAAGCGATCTTTTTAATGCTTGCCATGCGAATGAATTTAAGAGTAAATCTTTTGCCTGAAGTATCAGATATCCTCCATTTGCCATATGTAATGCTCCGGGTTTTATATGTGTAAAGTCCGTTTTCATTACACCCATTTCATTAGTATACTCTATACTTCCTACTAGATTATAGTAAGTTGGATTAGTTTCAAATATCACTGGTGCGCCTTGTATTTCACTATTATCCATAAATAAGTTAACTTCATATCTATCAAGTGTATTTTCTTGTGAACCAATGTCAAGAATTCCTAATATATCATCTTTCTTTTCTTCATTACTATTTTTAAAGCTATCTATATTTGCTACAATATCTTCTTGTAACGCTATTAAATATTTCCGAATACTTTCTTCCTTATACTTTGCTTTTAACTTACTTATATGCATTTCTGTTAGTTTATTTCCAGTCTCTTTATCTAACTTTTTAAAATCCTCTTCAAGTACTTCTCCTAATATTCTTAGCTTATTAAAAAGTTCTATAGTATCTATACTTAAATTTTTACTTTTATTTTTAAATTCCTCTAACTCGCTTTGACTTAAATTATCCATCTCAGATTCTGTTAAAGCTTTTCCATCTTTAATTGGAACGCTAATAACTGTATTATCTTCTAATCTGTCAAATCTAAATCCATGTTCTTCTGCTTTTTTATCTATTTCATTCATGATAATTTCATACTCATTATCATATTTATTTACTATTTGATTTCTCAGATTCTCATAGTCTTTACTTGAAAAAGTATTTTTTATTTCTTTCATCAAAGTGCTTACTACACTCTCTATATCTTTTACAAATTCTTTTCCTAGACCCTTTTTTAAACTTAACGCTATAGGCTTATGAGGAGTTTTAAAGTTATATACGTAAATCCAGTCACTTGGAGTGTCTTTATGTTTAGCCATTTCATTAGTTATAAAGCTTGCATAGCTACTTCTTCCAGTACCACTCTCTCCTGCGACAAATATATTGTATCCTTTTTTATTAACCTTAAGTCCAAAATCTAGTGCTTCCAATGCTCTATCCTGCCCTATTATTTCATTTAAGATATCTAGTTCTTTAGTAGTTTCAAAGTTGAAGCAATCTGTTTCACATTTGTGTTCTAATTCTTTTGCTGAAATCTTGTACTTATCTAACAATATATTTTCACTCCCTTGTTTAAAACTTAAGTCTAAATAATATCTATATTTAACTTTTCTCTTTGAACTTTAAATATGTATCTTATTACTTTTTCTCTAATTGACTCACGTATGTCTACAAACTTAGTTCCGTACTTATAATTTCCGACACTTTCTTGTTTTACTACACTCAGTATTTTCCCCTTTAATACCATTTCTTCATCATCCATATCTATTCTCATCTCTACAACATCATTCTCTTCGAATTTCTCTGTTGATGAAAATTGAATTCCTCCACCACTTAAATCTATAGTTAAACACTTTGCATATTCCATCTCTTCATTTTCATCATTTTTTCTTACTAAGACATCCTTCATTATTTTAAGTCTAAAATGATCTCTTCTTTCAAACTTTGCTACTTTACTTGTAGCTTTTAACTCTGTATAATGTAAAAGCTTATCTACTATAGTCCCTCCAACTTCCGCATCTAATTTATATACACCTAGATCGCTAAATACCATAAGGCCTATGTTTGTTCCTTCATGTAATCTTATTAGGGTACTTTTATACATTGGAGTTAAAATCTTTATCTTATCCCCTTCTACATTTTCTATTTGACTTATATAATCATTTTCATCACTTTTTACTTTTTTATTTATAATGACCTTACTGCCTATTTTTAAAATGCTAGTATCCATTTATATCCCCCTTTTGACAATATAAAGGACTATTTTTAAATAGCCCCATCAATCATTCTAAATACTATTTCTAAAGCTTCTCTATCACTTCCTACCATCATAAATATAGCCATCCAAGTTTCGTAAAATCCGTTCATTATTCTTCTTTCAAAGATACTTAACTCTCCCTTATCTAAGGCTTTATTTATAATTTTATCAATATCTCTAGCATTTACTTCAACTTTACTTCTAGCAATTTTATTAAATTCTTCTTTAAATATAGGAAGGTTTTTCTTTATAAGTTCTATATTTAGTTTCATCTCTTTAGGAGTTACCGTATTTTCATTCTCATTTTGCATATGATTCCATCCTTTCCTGAGTTATTATATTAAGTATACTATAAACAAATGGGCATAAACAACTCATAAATTTAACCCTTATATTTAAGTAATATAGTGCTCTAGTTTTATCCACACCCGTTATTTACTAGTAATATATGTTCTGCTATAATATTAATGCTAAGTTATTATTATTCAAACTAGGAGGTGATTATTTATGAGATTAGTGCCATTGAATGCAATAAAGGAAGGTTCATATTTAGGCAAAACTTTATATGATGGAGATGGTAGAGTTCTTCTAAGACAAGGTGTTGAACTTAATCATGACTTAATAGCTGGAATAAGAGATAATGGTATTTATACTTTATATATAAATGATGAATATAGTCAAAATGAAATAGACGATATTATAAAGCCAGAGTTAAGAGTCAAAGCAGTCTCTACCATAAAAAGAGCATTTGAGACAATCTCAAAATTGGACAAGTGTGGTAATATTAAAAAAAATAACATAAGAGATGATAGTATATCCTCTATTAAAGAGGTATCTGAATGCATTATTGAGGAGCTTTCTACAAACAATAACTTACTTATTAACTTAGTAGATATAAAAAGCATGGATTCCTATACATATCAACACAGTGTAAACGTAGCTTTGTTATCTTTAGTATTAGGAATTGAGCTTGGATTAAATAGAGTAGAGTTAGGCAACCTTTGCTTAGGTGCTTTACTTCATGATATAGGAAAAGTTTTTATACATAAAGATCTACTAGGAAAAGATAAATTAACTGATAGTGAATTGGAGGAATATAGAAGTCATACTAGCTTGGGCTTTAATTACCTTAAGGAAAATCCAGATATAAATCCTACTGCAAGAATAATAGCACTTCAGCACCATGCTAGAGTAGATAGCACTGGATTTCCTAGCCAAATAGATGCTAATACCTTAACTAAACTTTCAAAAATAGTATCTATAGCAGATACTTATGACTCTCTAACATCTGATAGACCTGGACATAAGGCGTTACCTCCAAATGAAGTCATAGAGTACATAATGGGCGCCGCTGGCAGACACTTCGATTTTGATATGGTTCAAGTGTTTTGCAGAAATATAATCCCATTTCCAGAGGGAACCTTGGTAAAATTAAGTAATGATGAGACTGCCATTGTAGATGATATGAATATAAATTATCCATTAAGACCAAAGGTTAAGATTTTAAGACAAACTCCTACCACTGTTAAAATGGAACCTATTGACCTAATGGAACATAGTAATCTAACAATAAAGGGCATAGCATATTAAAAAATATTTTGCTTTATAGTACAACTCACAATTTAATACTCCTAGTTATATAACATGAGTATTAAATTGAGTTGCTCTTAGATATTTAAATATAATAACTTACTATTAATCATGTCTAGGACTTTTTGATACTGTATCTATAGCTTTGACTAATTCCATAACTATATCTGTTTTAAACTGTGCCTCTAAACTGTTTAGCTTTGAATATACATCTCCTCTTTCTGTGACAAAGTATAACGGTCTTAATTGATTTAAGCACTTAGCTTTTATGTCCATAATACATTTTTCACATTTACATATGTCTTTGTACTTCTCTAATACTCTAGGTAATGTGTTATCTACGAAATCTTCCATATAGTTTTTAAGCATTTTCTTTCTCCTCTTCCTATTATTCATTATGAAATAAGCTTTATTATGTATGTACTGTATATATTATTAATTATATCTATAAAAAACCTTCTTTCAAACTTATTTTAAAGTTTTAAAGAAGGTCTTAGTTTATTTATTAAATATCTTGAATATAGATTTTTTATCTTTTTCTCTCTCTAATTCATATATTTTAGAAGCTTCAATATGATTTTCTCTACATATCTTTTCTACATCACTTTTAAGTTTACAAGGAATCTCAGAAGATAGTCCACAGCTTGAACTCAACTCTCTAGGGGTAGATATTAGTTTTATATCTATATTGCGCTTTTTCATTTCTTTCTCAAATATAAAAGCATGACTAGTTATCTCAAAAGTCACTACACAATAGTACTTGTTCATATTCTTTCCTACCTTTTGACAGTAAGTATATAGTCTTCTCCATTTTCTTTGGTATCCATATTATATCCTTCTTTTTTTACATATCTCTCTATGTTATCTACTGCAGTTCTAGAGTCTACCATTATGTTTAGTTCTTCTTTGCTATTAGATTCTAATGCATTTTTAGTCATCATAACAGGTTCTGGACAAGATCTTCCTCTTGCATCTACTGTAACAGCCATTTATATGTTTCCTCCTTTTTGCAACTTATTTTTTCTTTCTTTTTGGGCGCCTTTTACTATTGAAAAAGCTATAATAACAACGGTAATTAGTCCAACTATAACAGCTATTTTTCCATTAGCAGGAACTCCCTTTGGACTAGCGGCTATGCCGAAGTTATGAGCAAGTGCAGCTCCTACTATAAGTCCTAGAACTGTTATAGCGGCATCAGTATCTCCTTCTCCAGCCAATATAGTTTGTCTCAAAGGACATCCTCCTAGTAAAACTGAACATATTCCTGCTAAAGTCATGCCTAGGAAATTCCATACAGCTTCAGTGTGAGCTATTGGTTGTTCTAAAAAACCAATTTTAAAAGTTTGAGGATTTAAAACTAAATTTCCTATGAGCCCAAATAAAAATATACCTATTAATCCCCATAAAAAATAAAAATCTTTTATAAGTATCGCATCTCTTATTCCTCCAGCTGTACATAGTCTAGTTCTTTGTAGTACTACTCCTATTAATAGACCAGCGATTAAAGATAATACTATAGGTGCTCTCATTGACCCTGGTCCTTCAGTACTAAAGAATATGAATGCAGGTGCTAATACTAGGAATATTAAAAGTATAATTGAAAATAAAGGCATTACATATCCTGAAATTCTAGGTTGTCCTACACTTTTGCCTAGAGAGAAACCTTTTTTTATAAACTGAGCTCCAATAAATATCCCCGCAGAGTATCCTATTATTCCTATTAATGCATTTAAATCTCCATTAGCTAATCTCAATATAGCTCTTAGTGGGCATCCTAAAAATACTAGTGCTCCAAACATCAATAATATTGCTAAAAAGAAACGTATTATTGGACTTGAACCACCTCTTGCTCTGAACTCTCTTTTGGAACTTGATATTAAAAATGCTCCCATTATAATTCCTATTATTTCTGGTCTTATATATTGTACTATCTCTGCTCTATGAAATCCTAATCCACCTGCTATATCCCTGTAAAAACATGCTATACAAACTCCCATGTTTACAGGATTACCAAACTTGACTAATATACTAGCTAATATTCCAATTACTCCTCCTGCTACTATAACTTTAGTCTTACTATTCATCTTAAGTATTTACTCCTTTCTTAAAGAATATTTTATATAATTTTTGTGTCCATAAAAATATATATCTAAATCATTTCTATAAAAGCACTTAATCTTGTATTTATCTGACCCGTGTCAGATTTAGAATAGTCAGTTTCTATACATATATAAGGCTTATTTTTTTCTTTTGTAACAAATCTTTTAACGTTATAAGACTCAACATTAAATGTATGACAGGCTTGAAGTATTACTTCTATAACTCCGTCTATTTTATATTCATCTATCATTTCATCTAGTGCTTCAAACCTTGATGGATTAGGTGTCATAACTGAACATCCTATATTCATATATTTTCTAGCTAATGCATCTATAGGATCTATATTTTCATCTACAAGATCTTTCTTTTCTTTAGGTCCTCCACAATTTTCAAATGCAACTATATCTGCTCCTAATTCCTCTATTCTTTTTATAACCTTCTCTCTAACTCCACCAGTAGGACAACCAGTTATAAGTATTCTTGGTCTATTTGTTTTCTTTCCTTTTAGCTCTTTTTCATATATCTCTTTTAACTCTTTAGTTTTTTCAACTATTTTATTATATTGAGTTTCTCTACTAAATTGAAAACCTAGAGAGTCCATTAGAGTATTAGTTCCATATCCTGATAATGGTGATGGATCTAGCTTACCAAGTTCAAAAAACTCTAATATTGCCTTTCTCTCTTTATTTCTTTCTACTATAGATTGTCTAAGCTTTTCATCTGTTATTTCTACGTCAAATTTTTCTTCAAGCACCCTCTTTAGCTCTAGCATTTCTTCACGCCAATAGTTAAATGCATGTTCTTTATTTTGACCTTGTGGAAGATGCATTACATGTGTATGCTTTATATCATTTAGCAGTTCATACATTTTCTTTTTACCATCACATGTGGTTTCTCCTACTATCAAGTCTGAGAAATAAAAAAACGGACAAGAATCTGTTACTGCATATCCATAGCTTGACTTTATTAATGGACATAGGTTTCTAGGTAAATGAGTCTCTGCATCTTGTATAGGCTCTTCATCCATCCCACAAAGACCTACTGGTATGGCACCAGCTGCATATATAAGCTCTGTTGGTGTATATGTGCAAAATGCTCCTACTACTTTTTCTCCTTTTTCTTTTAATTCTTTTATTTTAATAAATGCCTCTCGCCTTGCCTCTGAGAATTCCTCGAAGTTTTTTGGTAAATCACTCATCATTTAAAACCTCCCTCATATTTTCAGCTATAGTTTGTCCTATTTTTATTCTTCATGCCTAATCTATTACAATAACTTATTATAGTAACTATTTGATGTATAAATTGCTGCCGCTGGATTATGACCTGTTACCCTGTCTTTAGTTATCAGTGTAGTTGTAATTCCTGTTGCGTACTTATAGAATAAGCTGTCATGACCTACACATAATCCTACAACTACATTTAAGTCTGTTTCATTTTTATTTAATATCTTTGCCTGCATAATTGGATTACATATATGCTCTGCTTTTTTTCTAATGTATTCTGAGTCAATTCCAATTTTAGTTTTATCTATAGCACCAACCTTGCAACCTACACCATAAACTTCAAAACCATTTTTCTTTAGTATTCTTGCAAATATCCTACTTTCATTGATTAGTCCTACACAAGTTGCAATACCTATTTTTTTTGCATTAATTTGTCTTGCAAATTCCATTATTTCCTCTACTCTTGTGTATCTACCATAAAATGCACCTTCAATCTTAGCAGAGACTATAGCTATTTTATGAGTTTCTTCATCATTAGAGTATAGGTCTATTACTTCTTCTAGTTCCTCTTGATTCAGATTTGTTGTCAAGCAAAACTCTGGATACTCCTCGTCAATCTTGTTACAGCTTACTAATCCACAATCTGTACATGTTTTAGGTGTTTTTAAAGACATATTTTCACTTCCTTTAATTCTATATTTATAGTGAGTTATAGCTAATTTTTAGTTACTATGTGAATTTTCACTTATCACTTTACTCAAAAACTGCATAGTTCTAGGATTCTTAGGATAATTAAATATTTCTTCTGGAGTACCTTGCTCTACAATTCTTCCGTCATCCATAAATATAACTTTATCTGCGACATTCTTAGCAAAGTTCATCTCGTGAGTTACTATTATCATTGTTATATCCTTTTGTGCTAGCTTTTTAATAACATCTAATACCTCTCCTACAAGTTCAGGATCTAATGCTGATGTTGGTTCGTCAAATAGCATAACATCTGGTTCTACTGCCATAGCCCTGCCTATACCTACCCTTTGCTGTTGTCCTCCTGAAAGTTTAGAAGGATAAATATCTGCTTTATCTTCTAATCCAACGGTCTTTAAAATATCCATAGCTTTTTCTATAGCAGATTTTTTATTAATTTTCTTCACAATCAACAAGTGCTCTAGTATATTTTCTAAAGCAGTTTTATTTTTAAAGAGATTGTATGTTTGAAATACCATAGAAGTTTTTCCTCTTATTTCATACATCTCCTTTTTAGTTATCTTTTCAACTTCTACTTCTATATCTTTGATTCTTATTTTTCCACTATCAGGTATCTCTAAAAAGTTAATGCATCTTAATAGTGTAGACTTTCCAGTTCCAGATGGACCGATAATTGCAACAACTTCACCCTTTTTCACTTCTAAATTTACATCTTTTAAGACCTTTGAATCTTTAAAGCTTTTATTTAAACAATTAATTTCTATCATGTTTATACACCTTCTGTTTAAAAAATATATTCGAATATACTATTATTCACTGTTTACAATCTTATAATTTCTAGGGTGTTTTGGTAGCTATCTTTCCTTGTCTAATTTTAATTCCAATTTTCTTTGAAAATAACCAAGTACACTAGTTAAAACCCAATATATTAAGATAATATTTACATAAGCTTCTAAATACTTGAAGCTGGATGTAGCCTCTAGCTGAGCTGATGCTGTAATTTCGGTTACACCTATTGTAAATGCAATAGATGAATCTTTTATCAGATTTATAAATGTATTTGATAACGCCGGTATTGCTATTTTGAAAGCTTGAGGAAATACTATTCTCGTCATAGCTTGTACGTAGTTCATGCCAATTGATAAGCTAGCCTCCATCTGTCCTTTATCTACAGATGAGATACTTCCTCTTAAAACTTCAGCCATATAAGCTGCTGAATTCATCCCCATTATGATTAATGCTGCATTAAATGGCTGTAATTTTGTCACTGCTGGTATAACTTGTGCAAGTCCAAAATATAATAAAAATAATTGTGCAATAAGAGGTGTTCCTCTAAAGAAAGAAATATATATTTTAAAAAACTTTCTTAAAAAAGGGACTCTTGCATCTATAATAAGAGTAATGATTATAGCACTAACTAGTCCTATAGTCATTGCTGATACTGATAAAGCTAAAGTCACTTTAACGTACTTCATCATGATGAATATTAATTTAAAGGCAAACTCAAAGTCAAATTTCATTATAAAAGCCCACCATCATATTAGTTAATAGGTTTAGTAGTAGTATCTATACTAAACCACTTTTCTGAAAGTTTCTTAAGAGTACCATCTTCATGCATTTCTTTTATAGTTTTGCTTATTTCCTCCTGAAGCTTTTTACTATCATCATTCTTTAGAAAAGGATAAGCATTTATTTCATAAAACGGTTTTATCCCCATCATCTTTAAATTTAAATTACCTTCTTCTATAGTAGATAGTGTTTTTATTTCTCCTTGCCAACTTGCGTCTAATCTTCCAAGAGCTACTTCAGATTCAATTGGAACTCCATCATAAGTTTTTATGTTAAGATTTAATTTTTCTTTTTCATTTATATCTCTAATAGTTTTTTCCCCATTTCCACCTAACCAACAACCCACTGTTTTTCCTTTCAAATCTTCTATTGTTTTTAATGAGCTGTCTTTTTTAACTGCGAAATCATAATAGCTATATGCATATGGTTCAGAAAAATAATATTTTTCTAATCTGTCATCTGTTATTGACATTTGGTGTGCTATGGTAGTTATTTGACCTGCATCTAGCATTCCTACTAAACCGCTAAATTTTGATATCTGAAATCCTATTGAATAGTCATTTCTAGTAGCAATCTCATTCCATATATCTATTTCAAATCCATGTAATTCATTGTCTTTTTGGAATGCCCATGGATAATACGATGCTGACGTCCCTACTATTATGTTTTTCTTTAAATCAGATTTATTAGCCTCATCATTTTTATTATTATCTGTTTTCTCTATATTTTTGCTAGATTGTTCTACTTTATTATCAGATTGGCAAGCTAATAATAGAGTAGAGATAATTAAAGTTAAAGCTATAAGTAAAATACCTCTTTTATTTAGTTTCATTTCATAATCCTCCTTTTATTTTTATAACCCTTCAATTCTTTTTATTTTTTATATTATAAGTTGATAAACATCACTCAATCTCCTTTCGGGTAAAACTTGTCCTTTCTCAAGAATAGTTATAATAATCCAATATATTATCATTAAAGATAGCTATACCTTAAAACATTTAATTTTTTAAAGTTCTAGTTTGCATGCACCACTTTTTATTACAAATTCTAATGATGAACCTTTAACTATATATCCGTTATATCAGCTATAGAGTATCAACTTTTATCGATATTTGTCAAATTAATAAATTCTATACATTTTAACCATGTTATAGATATTATAAATTCTAATTATGTATATTTTCCAGTTAACTTTATATACTTGATTATCTAAAATTCAACTTTATTCAGTAATCATGGTATAATTATATTCGTTACATATTACAATTAATTTTTGGAGGTAGATTATGAAAGTTTTTATACTCGGAAATGAATTTGATGTATATCCTAGCCAAGATATACTAGTAGAGTTGGAAGGTATAGTAAGAGACTGCACTATTGGAACAAATTATAGTTTTAGTCATATGGTAATTGATGGACATGATGTGTATGACCATAGAGCTCATATAATGGATAATATGTCTGACATAAAACAAATAGAAATAGTTGTTGAAACTGAAAAAGGTTTAATTAAGAGTACCTTATTCTCTGTTAAAGGTGATATTGATAATATTATCAGTATGTCAAAACAACTTTCAGAAGATTTTTCTAAAAATACAGATAGAAATGCATTTATGGACATGATTCCTTTGTTCGGGAATATTAATTTAGTATTTACAGCATTTAATAATATAGAGACTGATGAAAACTTAAATGATAAAATTTCTAATTATGAAGCTTGGAATGAGTATGCAAAAGAAGTATATAGCTTAAGTGAAACTATAAAGTCGCTTCAAGGTGTAATGGCTGAAAATGATGTTTTAGCTATATCAAAATCTTTAGTTTCTGATCTTATACCTGTACTTGAAAACATGAACGAGAAAATTTCAAACTTACTATAAATCCATAAGTTGAATAGCATAAATGGCAAAGAATAACCTAAAAGCTTAGTTACTCTTTGCCATTTATATCTTATATATTATTCTTTCTTTTCAGCTTCCTTATCTTTATCATCATCTTCTACTTTCTCTGAATCTACGTCTTCAGACTCTGAGCTATTCTCTACATCTGTGCTAGTTTCTTCTTGCTTTGTTTCCTCTTTAGAATCATCTGACTTTTCTGTATCATCAGTTCCTGTTTCTTCAGTCTCTGTCTCTTGACTTTCCACTTGAGGACTTGCACTCTCATCACTTTCCTTACTACATCCGTATAGTCCAACAGATGCAAATAGAGTACTCGCTAATATAAGAGACATTACTTTCTTTTTGTTCAACAAAACCACTCCTTCAAATTGTTAAATTTATTAATGATATTACTATATATATCTTAGTGCGTGATTAAATATTCCTTACTTTTTCATAAATCTTTAACATCTTAATTCTTTAATAAAACTTTGGGTAATTATTTAATATATTCTTCATATAATGAAATAGGATTTGATTTAATTTATATAACAGACTATTTTTTCTTATATAAATTAGTAATTTATATAAGAAAAGATATAAATTAAGGAGGAAGATTTTTATGAATAACTTAAAAAAGAGAATATCAGTAACATTAGCGACTTGTTTAGCATTTTTAATATTTAACGATTCTAAACTATACGCTTCTGAAGAAAGTAGTAATAGTGGACATGTTTCCGTTGATCAACAGGTTCCCGCAGGTGAATTGCCATTAGATACTCTAAAAGCTTCAAATGAAGAAGTAGAGCCACAAGAAAATTTTGTACAACCATTGAAACCTAATGAATTTAATGTTAATTTTATAGAAAATGGGTTTTATTTTAATATAGCAGAAAAGAAAGTTACTGTTTATGACAGTAGTACTACAGTTTCTGCTGAAAGTGAAGGAACTGTTAGTAAATATTACTTCTATGAAAAGTTTATATTATTAGGAGATAAAGTCAGCTTATCAACTCATCAATATAATCTACTTGTAAATAATATTGAAAGTGAATATGCAAAAAAGCTATCATATGTAGAGCCCAACAATACACTAAACGACAATGAATTTAACGTTAATTTTGTAGAAAATGGATTTAACTTTGATGTGAATGGAAAGAGAGTTAATGTAGTTTACGGCAATAATATTGTTTCTATTAACAGTGATAATAAAACTATTGACTATTATTTTTCTGAAAAGTTTATGTTAGAAGGAAATAAAGTTACTTTGTCTAATTATCAATATAATTTACTTGTAAATAATATTGAAAGCAGTCATGCTAGAAGAATAAGAATTGGAACTGCTATCGGAAGACCAGAGACCAAAAATTATACTACAATATACTCTGATACAAACTTAACTCAACGCTTAACTACTGTAAATAAAGGGAATTCAATTAGAATTATAAATTCTGTTTTAGATGGAAAATTTAAAGTTTTAACTCCTGATGGAAGAGAAGGATTTGCAGATACTAGGGCAATTCGTATATTAGGAGATAATATACCTCCAAATATCTCTCAATTTGACCTTACTACTGATTATATAGTAACAATATCACAAGATAATCAAAACTTAAAAGTATATTTAAAAAATGCAGATGGTACTTATGGCTTAATCAAACATTCTAAAGCATCAACTGGATTAGTAAATACGCCTACACCAAATGGTATATTTACTATTAAACAATATAGAGCTCCTTGGTTTTATGCAAATAGTAGTAGAACATCTGGTGCAAAGCATTTTGTACAATTTAGAGGTGATCATCTTATTCATAGCATAGTTTTTAATTCTCCGAATTCAATTAATCAAGCTTCAATAACTCAACTTGGAAGTAAAGCTTCTGCTGGCTGTGTAAGAATTCCTTTGAACGATGCTAAATGGTTCTATGACTATGTTTCTGGAGGTTCACTATTAATAATTGATAATGGTGAAATTGATTTAAGTAAGATTCGTGCTAATAAAAACTTATAAAATGATATAAAAAGTAAAACTCTATTCTATTTTAATTTCTTTCATAATTCCAATAGAATAGAGTTCTTATTTTTGTAAGGCAAGTTATTATCACTCTGCTAAGAATATATTTACATCAAATTCACCAATAGATGTCTTTAGGGGTATTAGTATAGCTTTATTGTCAGACATAGATATTGACTTATATTCACCTAGAATTATTTGAGGTGGTGTAATATCGCAAGTGCAGCTATAACTGTTTAGGTCTATTAGCGCATTTCCACCAACGATATTTACTACTTCACCTATGGCTGAAGACACAAATTTGTCTATCTCATCCATATCCATTCCTGACATTATCTTAACCATTTCTAGAGTCATATCTTTAGTAAAGCTAAAAAAAACTGTACCTTTTAAATCCCCTGTAACACCTAGCATAACATTTGCATCTTTACCACTTATCATTTCATCTGCAACTTGTAATTCTCCTCTTTCTACATCTAAATCAAGCATTAGTTTAAATATATCTTGGATAGCCTTGTAAAAGGAGTTTATGTACTCTACTTTCATTGTACTTCCCCTCCTTTACTTTTTACGTATTCTCCTATTTTCTGATCCATTCTTCCTACATGCATAATCAACCATGTCATAAGCTTTGCACTAAGTTCTTGTATTTTTTCTTGTGTAAACCCTCCTTGTTCCAGAAGTTTAACATAATCATTAATGCCTTGCTTAAATTCAGCATGAATCTTTTTATGATTCTCAATATCTGGATATCCAATTTCCTCTTGATAAGCTTCCTCATCATTAAAATGATATACAACATAGTCTTGTAAAAACTCCATGGTCTCTTTAACTCTATCTAGCTTATCATCCCAGTTATCCTCATTTTGAACAATTTGAATAAAAGTTGATAGGCGATTAAACAATTCTTTGTGCTGCTCATCAATTAAATCTACACCCACTCTGTATTTATCTTTCCACATAATTTTTATACCTACTTTCTCTATTGATAATTTCTTCATATTAATCTATTGATACCCAGGTTTATAGATTTAAATAGAATATTCTTTATTTATTAATAAAGGTAATTTAATATTAATAATTAACTTTTGTATGTAATGAAATGTAATAAAAACGACACCGTTTTTTGTAAAATTTGTCACTTACTCATAAATTATTTATGCTATAATTACTTTGAATAATATATGGTGAGTATGAGATAGTTAACTAATATACCACTATATGAGATCAGACAATATTTAATTCATTATAAAATTTAATACATAAGGATGGTTGAAATGAAAAATAGAATATTAAAGAAAAGTTTTAGTTTAGCAATCGCAAGTATAATCTCTATTTCATCTGGAGGGTTAGCATATGCCTCTAATAATATTAATCTCAATTTTAATGGTCAAGGATATGTGCCTCCGTCAAATACTAAAGTTGAAGATGGTCATATAATGATTCCACTTAAATGGATAGCTGAACAACTAGGGGCTAAAGTATCTTGGGATAATGAAAATAAAACTGTTGATATTAAAGTTCCAGAAAGCCGTATATTACAATCTCAAATAAATAGTTTTATGTATGGACTTGAACCAAGAACACCTAAAGAAGCAGTTGATACTTGGCTTAAAGGAGTAAAAAGTCGTAGTGGATCAATTCAATATGCTATGCTTTCGACTAACTTACAAGAGAAAACATATGATAAGTTTAATGAAGGATATTGGAATACAGGAGGATCAAGTCCATGGATTGATGATATTGTATTCCTAAAAGAAGAAAATATAAATGATGCGAAAGTTGAATACACAATAGAATATAATTTAAAATCTTCAGCTGGAATTGAAGGTAAGGGTGAAAAAGTTATCACAATTGAGAAAAATCCTGAAGAATATAGTTCTAACTGGTATATAACTGAAATTAAGTCTAAGGAAAATAACTGTGAGATGTATACTCCTGCAGAAACTATAATTAAATAGCATTTTTTAAGATATCTTTATATTTTAATAATGGTGTTGCTACATACAATGGAACTCAAATTAATATATTGTATGTAGTAACACCATTTCTTATATAAGTTAATATTTAAATACTTATTAAACTTCTTTAACATAAATTAACTCATAGATATATATTTCTAAAAACTATATCTATAAAATACATTTTTATATACTTAATAAGTATCTTATATAATTACTTGTCCAATAATTCTTTAAGTTTCTTATGTGAAGGTACATTTATTCTTTTTAAATGATAAAGTTCATCAGTTATATCGGCATATTTACTCTTCGTAGTTAAAGTAACTTTAAAGTTCATATCTTTTAATACTTCCTCATTCGTATCATTATATTTACCATATGGATATGCAAAAACATATGAATCACAACCTATGTTTTCTTTTATGGCTTTTACAATGTTTTCTGTATCTTTAGAAAATCTATCATGATGTTGTTCTTTAGTTTCACCAGACTTTGGTAATGCACCTTCCCCGTGATCACTACTTTCCTTATAATAATGAAGGTTATAAGTATGTGGCTGTATTTCTACCAATCCACTTTCATACATCTCCTTTCCCTCTCCCCAAGAAAAGTAAGAGTATCTCGGATCATTATTGTAGTTAGCTATACCTAGTCTTGATCCAACTACAAATATAGTTGCCTTCATGTTCTTTTCTTTAAGTATCGGATAAGCATATTTATAATTGTTATAATATCCATCATCGAATGTTATAATTATGGGTCTATCTGGAAGTTTTCTTCTACCCTCTTTATAATCTATTAATTCTTTAAAAGATATACTTGTATAGCCATTTTCTTTTATATAGTCCATATCTTCTTTAAATCTTTTGTCTGTTATTGTTATTAGATTGTTTTTACTTTCGTCATTTACAACATGATGATACATTAATATGGGTATAATCGCTCTACTTGTGCTACTTACCTTATAACTTTCCGTAAACATGTTTTTTCCATATATGAATAGTACAATGCATACTATTATACCCATACTATATATTAAGTTCTTTTTCACTTTGCTTTCTCATCCTCTCATTTACTAAAGCATTTAATTGGCTCATCAGAATCCTACCCATATTTACCAATAAGATACTTACAACTAAAGTTAGAATAAACACTATTCCCAATGATTCAGTTCCTATTATCGATTTTAGGAAATATATAACAAAAAGATGTACTAAATAAACCCCAAAGCTTCTTTGCCCTATATAAGACAATCTATTTTTATCTTTTACTTTATTTTTATAAAAATATGATATGATTAAAGACGTAATTCCTATAGCAAGAGGAAATAAGCTAGATTTATTATACATATATCCTACTGTATCTGTTATAAAAGGAATTAGTAACCCTACTAATGTAACTACTGCGGATACAATTATAGATCTAGTAGGATTTTCTCTCATGTAGTTAAATATACTTTTTCTTTCATTTACTAACATTCCTAATGCGACAAATCCCCAATACTTTCCTGGATTGAGTCCACTGTAGAACACTAGTTTTATCCCGTACGATTTCTGTATCTCATAAGCTAAACATATAATAAAGTTACTTATCATCATAAACCATATAAAATTTACCCTTAAACTTTCTTTAAGCTTATATAATAATGGGATAAACGTTGCAAAAATCATATAATGAATTACAAAATATAGATGCACAGCAGTTTCCCCTAAAAGAACATCTGTTAATGTAAATTCTTTCTCTCTAACTTTTAAAAAATATAAACCATACATAGTAGAGAACATTACAAAAGGTAAATATACTTTAGTTATCTTGTTTACAAAATTTGATACCCACGGTTTCTGAGCAGTCCTCTCCATATAATATCCTTGAATCATAAAAAAGCATGGAACTGCCCATCTACTTATTTCTCCTATTAAAATATCAATTTTTCCTTTTCCCCTGAAAACATGTACTAAAATAACTGTGACTATAGCTATACCTTTTAGTATATCTACTATCTCATTTCTTTTTTTTCCTATATGTCATACCCCCATAAATAAAATAATTATTTTAGATACAAGTTAATATTACCATATTATCATTTTTTTATCATTAAATAGTTATTTTCACTTTTTAATTACTAACACACTTTTCAGTCCAAATATAGCCCATACCTCTAACAGTCTTTATATATTCAGGTTTTGAAGGATCATCCTCTATTTTTTCTCTTAACCTTCTTATATTTACTGCAACAGTATTTTGATCTATAAACTTTCCATCTATATCCCATAGTTCTGTTAATAATTGTTCTTTAGTTATTATTTGTTGATTGTTAAGTAGTAGATATCTTATGAGTTTTAATTCAGTTCTACTTAATAATATATCTTCCCCATTTTTGGTTAACTTCATATCTTGAGGATAAAAAGATATGTCATCAGAAGTTACTTTTCTATTCTGTTTTACTGTATTTCTTCTTAATCTTGCATTTATCTTAGATATTAAAACCATAAGACTAAATGGCTTAGTTATATAATCATCTCCACCTATATCAAGTCCTGCCACTATATCTATTTCTTCATCACAAGCAGTTAAAAATATAATTATTACTTCGCTAGTTTTTCTTATTTCTCTACAAAGATCAAGACCATTTCCATCTGGAAGTCCTACGTCTAGTATTATTAAATCTATATCTTGACTATAAAATATTTCTTTTGCTTCTTTTATATTTTCAGCTCTAAAAACTCTAAAATTTTCTCTTTCTAACTTAAAGCTAATTCCTCGATTTAAAGATTTATCATCTTCTACTAATAAAATAGTTTCCATATATCCACCTCTTAAATATTAAAATACTTGATAGATACATTATAGCAAATTTTGGGGAACTTAAATATCACATAAAAGGAAACCACTATGAGCAGCTTCCTTTTAACTTAATCTTCTTTCTATTTAAATAAATTATTTTAATTAATTGTTAAGCCTATATAATACTAACACATATACCTTACAATCATCTTAAATAATCCTTACACTTTTGTAAGGCAGATATTTTTATACTATTCCACAATTCTTATAGCTTCCGTAATCTCTATCTTATTAACTTGTCTCATAGGTTTTATAGTTGCAATATATCCTATAAGTAAATTCACTAATATAACTATTAAATAAGGTTTTGGATCTATAAAAAATTCCCCTAAAGTTAGCCAATCTTTATAATAAGCATAGTATATGTACACTCCAAACTGTATGATGATTGAAAGTGTACAAGAAAATATTGCAGAAATACCTCCATAGGTTACTCCTTCAAACCTTATCATTCTTCTAAATTGATTATTTGTAAGACCTATTGCTTTCATAATACCATGCTCCCTAATTCTAGATACTAGATTATAGTTAATATTGTTAAATATGCTTAGTCCACTTATTATTATTAAAACTATAATAGTAGAGTTTTTCAAAATATTATACTGTACTTCTGCTTTCTTAGCTTCTTCTCCTAAACCTGTATAATCAGACATCCAAGTATCATAAAAAAGTTCCGACATATCTTGAATCTTTTTATTTAAATATTCATAATTGGCATCATCTTCTATGTCTATACTTACTACTCTATATCTATCTATACCTGAAAATGTTTTAAACATATCTTCTGATATTATTATAGTTGGACTACCACTTAAATGACTATGTTCCAAATCTTTATAACTTATGTTATCACTGCTAATTATTCCTGCTATCTCAAACTCTTTATCTGTATAATATTGTTTATATTTCTCATATTGACCTGCCATTGCCCAATTATCTAAAGATTTTTCATATCCACCTTTAGGAATGCTTATTTTAATTTTATCTCCTAGTTTCAAATTAAATACATCACCTAACTCTTCTCTAGTATAATTCCCATTTTCATCTATATAAGCTCTTGGCATAACTAAAATGGCTAAAGGCTCTTTTTTCATATTATTTATATTTAAATTTCCCTTTAACCGTTTTTTTAAATCTTCAAGATCACTATCTGATAATCCTAATACATTATTATTGATTATTATCTCATCTTCACTATCTCCTTTGAATATATACCTATACTCAATATCAGTTAAGTTTCTCGCTCTATGGTCTAAGTGCTCTATATAATTTAGTCCATATGGATTGTTTACATAATCTTTATTAATTTTAAATTTAGAGTACAGCACTTGCTTAGCATATACTTGCTTTACTCCCTCTAGCTTTTTTAGCTCTTCTATCTGATCTTTGCTATAACCATTTTTAATAGGTACACTTGGATTTAAGTGTAGTATGAAGTCATATGACATAGACTTGTCCATAGTCTTTCTATAATTAAAGTCTCTGGTCCATAATTCATATTCGAATGATTGGTATGTGAATAACACACATCCTATCGACATTGCTGATATAGTTAATATAAATGACTTTTTATTTCTCATTATATTCTTATATGATATTTTTTTAGGTATTCCTAATACCTTTTCTATGAATCCCTCTTTATGTTTAACTTTTAATTTATTATCTTGTGTAGATTTCGTTATAGCTTCTACAGGTGATACTCTAAGTGCTAATAGTGTACCCCTGATTCCAGCTACAGATATAGCTATAAATGAAGTTATACTCGATAATCCAATAGAAAAAGTAGATATTACGATAATATTTAGATTTGTGTTTCCCTCTGTAAATAATTGTGTTGTACTTCCTTTAAATAAGTTTACCGAGATAAAACTTAGTATGACCCCTATAGTTATTCCTATAGTATATATAATCAATATTTCTATAAGCATAATATATATAATATCTTTAGACGTTGATCCTATAGCCCTCATTACTCCATATTCTTGAATCCTTTTCAATACAGAAATACTATACAGACTATATATGACCATACCTCCTGTAACCATAAGGATTAAAGAAGTTTTAACCAAGTCCCAATCTATAGAATATAGCTGACCTATAGAGTCTAGTAACATTGTATTTAACTTCATATCTTTTTTATCTTTTATTCCAATCTCTTTAGCTAATTTGTTTATCTCATCTCTTATATTTAAATCTTCTTCAAACTCCACGAATGAGTATATATAATTTTTATTGGGCAAATTTTCTTCTATAAATGCTACATATCCTTCAAGCTCCTTTCCGGCTTTTGATTTCTCCCTATCTTCTACTATTCCTACCAGTCTATATTCTTCTTCTCTATCTTTAATCGAAATTTTTATCACTTGTCCTAATTTTTCAGGAAGTTTTAGTCTTTTTAATACCCACTTCTCTAATGCTATTTCATTGACTCCTATAGGATACTTTCCATCTAATAACTCAGTATTATCCATATATAACATACTTTCATCTGATGAAAGTAAATTTATAGAGATTCTATTTTGAAATATTCCTTCATTATAGTAACTACTATTTCCTACAGTCTTTACATTCTTATTATCGTTTATCTTTTTTACTTGTTCTAAATTGAGATTATTATACCTAACATGCTGTACACCTATAGTTTTCTTAAAGTATTCAGCATTTGACTTTCTCGCACTTTCCGATAGTGACCCAACTGTCACTATCAGAAAACTACTTAAAGCTATTGCTAATATCATTGCTATTGATCTTTTCTTATAGCTAGTTATATATCTTAAAGCTAATTTTATATATACACTCAAAGCTCTCACCCTTACTGATTTATTTTTACTTTATAGTTTTGAGTCCTTCAACTATGCTTAATTTATCAATCTCTTTTCTAAATAAGTAAGCAACAGCTATACATACTAACATTGTAACCGTAGTAAATTGCATTATTTCTATTATAGGTATGTTGAATTTAACTGAATTACTTATATTAAATGCTTCCTTAAGCTGATTATTAACAAAAGACGCAAATCCATAATATTCATACGTTCCTATTGTTGCAGCAACTATACTACTTAGTAATCCGTATATAATAGTTTCTTTTAAGATCATATTCTTTAGTTGCTTACTAGTCATTCCTATAGCCTTAAGCACTGAAAATTCATTTATACGTATTAATAGGCTCGTTTTCATTGTTCCATATATATTTATTACTGCTATAGAAAGAATTAGTGAAATTATTATCAGGTATTCTCGTTTTCTTTGCATTGGACTTTCTAAGTCAAGTTTTTTCTCCTCTTTTAAATTATATATCTCTACAAATGACTTATCTTTAAACATCTCTTTTATTTCACTATACACCTTACTATCTTTCTCTTCATCTGTTTCTAGAAAAACTTCATTATATGTATTTTTATTTGACATATCAATTATATACTTATCTGGAATTATAATTTCAGGACAATATCCAAATGTACTATCTCCTTCATAAATCCACCCCTCTTTTAGGAAAGCTCCAACTCTAACTTTTTGATCCTTATAAGAAATCTTATCTTCCTTAAATTCTGGAATTTTTATAGTTAATATATCTCCTATTTTTAAATTTTTTATAATCTTAGGATCTTTACGATTTCTGTTGTAATAATAGTTACATACTATAGCACTAGGATATTTTTCTGTCTGGTTTTCTATTATTTCACCCTCTTCTATATACTTTTCTAACTTACTTAAAGACTCACTATTATATCCACTTATGCGCATGTCGCTTTCTATAGTACCAGTACTTTCAATATCTATCTTAGATCCAATATACTCCTCATCCAGTTCATTAGCTTCTGTCTTTAAAAATCCATACAAGTTAATTTTTGTTTTTATATTTGTTACTCCATCTATTTTTGATATTTCCTGTATATCTTTATCTGTATATCCTACAAAGTTAATATCTGAGCTAATATCACTATATAGTTTTATGGAGCTACCTTGCATCTTTAGATATGTTGGAGCTGATCCCATATACTCTTCATTATTATAAACTGACATATGCTGTATAAATAAAGTACCACCCATACTTATTGCTATAATAGATATTAGTGATCTAAATTTATTTCTACCAATATTGCTATATGCCATTTCTCCAGTTACACCAAATAGTTTCTTTGTTATCTTATGAATTAATCTTCTCTTTCCAAATATGCTTGTCTTGTCTGTCTTTTTAAACGCTTCCATCGGTGATATTCTGCCTGATATCCATATTGGAATTATAGTTGATAATAATACCGATACTGTTCCAACTGTTATAGCTATAATTATACTTTTCATACTTATATAAATGTCTTTGTTCGATACATTTATATCTATGTCTATTACATTACTACCAAATACCTTTATTCCAAAATATGAATATACTAGTCCAAATATTAATCCCAGTAGTGTTCCTATAAATAATATAAATATACTTTGAGTTCCTATTATAAGTCTTATCTTTTTCTTTGAAACCCCTACTGCTCTGAGAAGCCCTATTTGTCTTATCATATCCATTAGTGACATATTGAACATATTGTAAATTAATATCATAGATGTAGCTACAACATATATCTGAACTCTATAGTCTCCAGATGATAATATATATTCATTTTTGGCCATAACTAGTAGTTCATTCTCCCTAATACTGTCTTTATCAGTATCATATTTTTCAGCTAAGTCTCTTAATTTTTTTCTAATACCACTAGTGCTACTCTTCGACTTGAATTTAACTATACTCTCATAGGTTATAAGGTTTTCAGGAAGTACATGGTTCTCTCCTTCTTTAAAAAATGTAAATGCTCTAAACTGATACCAGTCATTTTTATAGTGATAATCTGATTTATCAGTTATACCTACAAGTTTAAAATCTCTTGTTTCTATAAATATTTGATTTACACCAAATTCATCTTCATATTCTTTTTTTACTTTAAACTTAATAGTCTGATTTAGTTCTTCATTTATATTCATATGTTTTAAAGCTTGAGATTCTAATACTATTTCACTATCTTTACTTGGCAGTCTTCCTTTTTTAATACTGTAGTCTAGCATTTCCAGATAATTTTTATCAGATGAATTTAGTTTTATTATAGTTCCATTATCAGATATTATTTCTCCTAGGACTGCAACTCCTCCTGACCTTTTTACATCTTTATCGCTTTTTATCTTCTCTAATTCATCTTTATTCAAATTGTTATAAATCCCATCATAGCTCCCGTACATTTGGTATATTATATCTAGTTGCTTTTTATTGTGACTTTCATTTATTACATCATATCCAAACACCAACATGACTGCTAAGCAGACTCCAAGTATCATAGAAAATGTCCTTGCTTTTTGTTTCTTTAAATATGCAAAAGCCAGCTTTATATATATTTTCATATTTACTCACTCCTCGTAATTATAGCTCCATCCTCTATCCTTACTATTCTATCTGCCATCTGAGCTAATTTTTCGTCATGAGTTATTATTACTAAGGTTTGATGATACTTTTTTACTGAATGTTTTAAAAGATTTAATACTTCTAAACTAGTTTTAGAGTCTAGGTTTCCTGTTGGCTCATCTGCTAGTATTATAGCTGGTCTGGTTGCCAATGCTCTTGCTATGGCTACTCTTTGTTGCTGTCCTCCTGATAATTGATTTGGGAAATAATCTTTTTTATCGTATATATTCAACGTTTCCATTAGTTCTTTTATAAACTGCTTGTCTATATCTTTATTATCCAATTCTATTGGTAAAGTTATATTTTCCCATACGCTTAATACGGGAATTAAATTATAACTTTGAAATACAAACCCTACTTTTCTTCTTCTAAATATAGATAAATTTTCATCATTCATTGAGTATATGTCTCTTTCATCTATAAATACTTTTCCTTCTGTGGGTCTGTCCAATCCACCCATTAAATGTAATAGTGTAGTTTTGCCTGATCCTGATGTTCCTACTATAGCTACGAACTCTCCTTCTTCCACACTTAAATTAGCATTGTCTATTGCTTTTAATACATTGTCCCCATTTTTATAATGTTTGCTTAATGACTTAGTCTCTAATATTTTCAATTTGTCTTGCCTCCTCTTAACAGCTCAGTTGTATATTATAAATGATACATGCTTTAGCTTACAAAATGCTTTAATATGTCTTACAGTTTTGTAATATAGTATGTTAAAAATAAAATTAAAAGCTCATCTTCAGTAAGATTTTAAAATCAATATCTAAACTGAACTATGAGCTTTAAATTCTATATAGTCATTAATATTGTAAATTTAGAACCTTTACCTTCGTACGATGAAACGATTATACTTCCTCCTTGTTCTTCTAATATCTTTCTTGTTAAGTATAGTCCTATTCCTGAACCTTCAGATTCCCTTACTACCTTTGATTCACCTCTATAAAATCTGTTGAATATTTTTCCTATTTCACTATCTGGTATGCCTATACCCTCATCCTTTATATCTATCTTTATATAAGTTTCTAACTTCTCAACACTTATCTCAACTTGTCCACCTTTATCAGTGTATTTTATAGCATTTTCTAGAACATTTATTATTGCTTCTTTAGTCCATTTTACATCATGATTAATCTCTATATCTGCTTTTATATCTAGGTTTATATCTATTTCCTTTTCTAGCACTTTAAGATATACTCCATTAATTGACTCTACCAATGTCTGCTCTATACTGCATTTTTCTTTTTTCAATTTAATCATACCAACTTCTAGTCTTGACATTTTTATAAGTGAATTTACTAACCATTCAAGTTTATTCACATCCTCTTTTATTTTTTCTAGAAACTCATGTTTTTCCTCTTCATTTACGTTCTCCTCTAGTAAGATAGTATTAAACAACTTTATAGATGCTACTGGTGTTTTTACCTGATGAGATATATCCGTTACTAAACTTTTTATATTCTCTTTCTCATTCTTTAGAGTCCTTAGACTGATATTAAGTCTTCTTGTCATTTGTGAAAACTGACTACCCAGCCTTGATAGTATTCCTTCCTCCTCAAATTCTGAATGATTCGATATTTCCCCATCCATTATGTGATCTATTAATAGTGAAAACTTTTCTAATTTTTTTATAAAACTTTTTATTATTGATATAAATAAAATTATATTTATAATAGTCATTACTACAAATGTAAAGATTACTGAAAATATGGTTTCATTACTTATATAACCCATGTTTATTGTAGAAAATATGATTAATACAGATATGGTAGATAGTATTACTGAGCTTACAAATAATCTTATGAATAATTGCTTTACTAGTGGATCTTTCCTTAAAATCATACACCTATACACCTCTTCACACTAAAATACATACTAATTTATAATTTAGCTTAATACTACCAAAAATACATATTTTATTCTAGTGTTTACCTCTATTAATCAATTAATTGATATTTCTTTATTTCAATAATTTTGATATAATTAAGTTCATGGTATTACTTTGATCGTACTTTTAGAATCAGCTTTAGGAAGGAGTTTTTATATGAATATTTTAAAAGCAAGATCAACGGTAGCATTCGTAGGACTTCTAGCTTTTTTAGCTACTGGTAGCTCTTCTCTATATGCTCTAAAAGAGCATGTCAATGATGGACAAGCTTCAAGCATAAAGTTATCAAAATCTTCATCATATTCCAGTCTAGGTGGATTTAAAGTTCATTCTATGAAAAATGGTTTTTACTTTGATATAGGAAAAAAAAGAGTTAATGTATCTAATAAAAGTAATTCAGTATTCATAAGAGAAGGCGTTGATATTAAAGAGTATTATTTTTCAGAAAAGTTTATGTTGTCAGATAATAGAGTAATTTTATCTAAGTCCCAATATAACTTACTTTTAAATAATATTGAGAACAGCTATGCTAGAAAAGTAAGGCTTGGAGAAGCTATAGACAGAGTAATGTATAATGACTATGTTACTATATATTCTGATGAAGACTTAACCAAACCTTTAGATAATGTGGATGTAGGCGATGATATTAGAGTTATAAATACTGTTTTAGATGGTAAGTTTAAAGTTTTAACCCCAGATGGAGAAGAAGGTTTTATTGATACTAGATTCGTTCGTATTCTAGATGAAAGTTTACCTCCTCATGTAGATAATATTGACATTAATTCTGACTATATAATTACAGTTTCTCAAGATAGTCAAAATATGAAAGTATATCTTAAAGATAAAAATAATAAGTACAAGCTATTAAAACAATCTGATATATCTACTGGGCTTGAAAATGAACATACACCAAATGGTATTTTTACAATAAAACAAAATAGAGGACCTTGGTTTTTCTCAGAGAGATATAAGTCAGGTGCAAAATACTTTGTAGAATTTAGGGGTAACTATTTGTTCCATAGTCTACCTTATACTGATGAAAAAACAATTGATCAATTGGAGTCTGATAAAATTGGAAGTAAGTCATCTACTGGATGTATAAGACTACCTATAAATTTTGCTAAATGGGTCTATGAAAATATTCCCGCTGATACATTAGTTATAATTGATAATGTTGATATTGATTTAGACGATATAGCCAATAATAAAAATATATAAATATTTAGAGCCATGTAAGTTAGATTTGTATCTATCTAACTTCATGGCCTTTTATTTATTTAATATACTCATTACTTACCAATATGTCAGATATTATCTTAGTAGGTATAACAAACTCTTGAGTTCCCATATAACCTGGTGCAACATCATATTTATCAAATGAAATTACTAATTTACTGTCTGAATTTATATAGAAATTTTGATCTTTTTTTATCTTCTCAAAGGCTTCTGCAAGAACTTCTTCTTTGTCATTCTCCGTATGAATCCAATAAGTTTTACTCTCATCTTTTTTCATTTCTTCTTTCATCTGACTAATAATATTTTCACTTATTATATTTATATATCTTTCATCTTTAAACAAGCTTGGTAATGTGATTAATAATTGTTTCTTTTTATCTATAGTATCGTATTTTATTGTTGTTGAAGAAGAGCCTACAGTATTTACCTCATAACGACCTATAGAGAGTATTTTATCAGTATCCGTCTTTACCTCGTATCCACTATCGACACCCAAATGACCTCCACCATTTTTCTTTAGTTCTTCCATATCAGACATGAAAGTATCATATAGTTTTTTATTTTCTTCTAAATATTTTTTATTTAAACTATTTTCTAATTGTTTATTTTCTAGTCCTTCTATCTTAGGAACTTTAATATTTGCATTAAATTTTTCCTCGTCTACCTTGTACTCTTTAAAAGTTAATACTTTTACAACACCACTTATAACTGGAACTCTAGATAAACTTTGTGCAAGTGATGGGCTAACATTGACCCCTATAGTTAGTATCGTAACACCTGCTGCAATAGATGATATTGCTCTAATTTGATTTTTAAATCTATTCTTTCTACTTATATTTTTTCTGCTTTCTTCTACAGATTTTCTGACTAAGTCATCTAATTCTTCAGGAATTGGAGTATTGTTATATTGTCTTTTTAAATCATCTAATCTATTGTCCTTCATATTTAACTTCCTCCCCATTTTTTATATCCATTTTTATTCTTAATTTCTTCAGTCCTTGATATAAACGAGTCTTCACAGTATTTATATTTAAATTTAAAATTTCAGCAACTTCCTCTATCTTACAATCTTCAAAATATCTTAATACTATTATGCTTTTATAATTATCCGGCAATTGATCTAATTCTTTTCTTAAATCAATATCTTCATAAGAGTCTAAGGATCCAGAATCATATCTACATAAGACATCCTCTTCAACTGCAACTACTTTTTTTCTCTTTCGTAATAAATCTAGTGAAGTATTCACTATAATTCTATAAAACCAGGTCTTTATATAACTAGCATCTTTTAAGGAATCTATAGATGAGAAAGCCTTATATATAGATTCTTGTACTATATCCAGTGCATCGTCAGAATTTCTCACATAACTATAAGCTAGTCTATAATGATTATCTTTAAATTTAATTACATAGTCCGTTATCTCTTCTTCTAAATTTTTTTCCTCATTAAAATAAAATGCTCCTTTCACTTTTAAATATATAGCCCTTCATCTCTTTATAATATATAGACGATTAAGTACGATAAAAAGTTTTAAATTTTATATATTTTCATTTCTATAATATTTTTTAATACAAAAAACTGATGATACTTTGTATTTATCATCAGTTTTAAAGTGTTCTCAATATAAGATTAAGTTCTTCTATAAAACAGTATACTATAATATTTCACCGTGTTTCTCTTCAGATATTTCCTCTATTACTTTATTATTCTCATCTAAAATCAATATTTTAGGTTTCAATTCTCTAGCTTCTTTTTCATCTACAAAACAATATGCCATTATTATAACTATATCTCCAGGCTGTACTAATCTTGCTGCTGCACCATTTAAGCATATAACTCCACTGTCTGTCTCACCTTCTATGACATAAGTTTCAAGCCTTGAGCCATTGTTATTATTTACAATTTGTACCCTTTCACCCGGTAGTATTCCTGATTTTTGTAAAAGTGTTTTATCTATAGTTATACTTCCCACATAATTAAGATTTGCTTCTGTTACTGTAGCTCTGTGTATTTTAGATTTTAACATATTTAAAAGCATACTCTACACCTCCAAATATATATTATCTATAAGTCTAGTTTTTCCAAATCTAACTGCCAATGCGATTAGTGCTTTTTCTTCTATATTATCTATACTTTCTAATGTTTTCGGATGTACTATCTCAACATAATCAATATCTGCTAAGTTCTTAGTTTTTATTTTTGATATTATAAAACCTTTTAGATTTTTGGAATTTCTTTCTCCACTTAAAAATAGCTCTTTTGCTTTAAATAGTGACTTTGAAAGTATTAATGCCTGATCTCTTTCTTCTTCACTCAAATATACGTTTCTAGAGCTCAATGCTAACCCATCATTTTCTCTTATTAATTCACAAGGAATTATATTTACATCAAAGTCTAGATCTCTAACTATCTTCTCTATTACGGCTACTTGCTGTGCATCTTTTTGACCAAAGTATGCATTTGTAGGTTTAACTATATTTAATAGCTTTGCTACTACAGTAGTTACTCCTCTAAAATGTGTTGATCTAGATGCACCGCATAGTTTTTTAGTTATTTCTCCTTCTACAATTACATACGTTGAGTTACCGTCTCTATACATTTCCTCAACTTCTGGATTAAACACTATATCTGCTCCTGAATCTATAGCTAACTTATAATCAGTTTCTATATCTCTAGGATAATTATCTAAGTCTTCATTTGCTCCAAATTGAGTCGGATTTACAAATACACTTACGACTACTAAGTCATTTTCTTTTTTTGCTCTTTTTATAAGAGACAAATGTCCTTCATGTAGATAACCCATTGTTGGAACAAAACCTATATTTATAGTTTTTCCATTTGATTTGTTTTTTATTTCACTTCTTAAATTATCTATTGTTTTTATTAAACTCAAACTCTTCACCTCTTTCTAAGCTTTTTAATAAAGCTTTTCTAATACATCATCATCTATATTAAAAGTATGTTCTTTACCTGGAAATTCTATTTCTTTAACTTCTCTGATATATTGTTTAACTCCGTTTTCAATCTCATCTTTTAAATTAGCATATGTCTTTACGAACTTAGGAACAAAGTCATCATACATTCCTAACATATCATTGATTACTAATACTTGACCATCACAGCTATTCCCAGCACCAATTCCAATAGTAGGTATTGTTAGCTTTTCAGTTATAATTTTAGCTAGTTTTTCTGGGATACCTTCAAGAACTATTCCGAATACTCCTGCTTTCTCAAGCTCTAGCGCATCTTTTATTATACTTTTAGCTCTTTCTTCATCCTTACCTTGTACTTTAAATCCTCCGAACATATTTACAGATTGTGGTGTTAGTCCAATATGTCCAAGTACTGGTATCTTAGCATTAATAATCGCTTTTATTTTATCTATGACTTCTATCCCACCTTCTAGTTTTACTGCATGAGCCTTTCCTTCTTGTATTAATCTACCGGCATTTCTAACTGACTCTTCTACGCTTATATGATAAGATAGGAACGGCATATCAGCTACTACAAATGTTCTATTTACTCCCCTTGAGACAGCTTTAGCATGATGAATCATATCATCTAATGTAACTTCTAGTGTATTTTCGTACCCTAAAACTACCATACCCAAAGAGTCTCCTACAAGGATGCAGTCTATTCCAGCATCATCTATTAGCCTTGCCATTTGATAGTCATATGCTGTAAGGACTGTTATCTTTTCATTATTCCTCTTACTTTCCAAAAATGAATTTACGGTAAACTTTTCTTTCAATTTTAATCACCTCTTTTATATTCTTAGCCTTTAGAGTGGATATAAAGAGATTTAAAAAATCCTTTTTTATACAATATAAAAAAGGATATGAAAAACAACTCTTATATCACTGTCTCTGTCCTTCAAGGCTCAAAGCAGATAATAACAGTTAATTATTTGTTTTTATTTTTGACAAAAGTTTTGTGTATAATTCCTTAGGATATTATCACCTGAAACTCCCACAGCTAAAGCAATGGGGTTCTATCCTACCCAAGTTTCTTTTACACTCTCAGTATCTAAATTAGATATTTACAACATGTGAAAACTAGCTTGTATCAGATAGACTTTCACTAACTAAGCATATTCTAATGAATTACTTTAACGTTAGCATTACGCCCGCTTAAAGACGTTTGTTCATTTTATAAACCCATACTACTTATTGATTTATTTTCACTATTTTTAATTCTTTCGATTTCTTTATCATGTAGTTTTCTAAAATTTTCAAATCTTCTAAAGCACAAATCTCTATCTATTTCTTTTAAATCGTCTTTAACATTCATAATCAAAAATGCACTATACATATCTCTTTGTATTTTATAACTGCTAAAATCATTCCATCTTTCACTCAATGTTTTTTTAGTGTATTTATCTTCTATATGACTATATTGCGATGCTCTAACCTTATAAGTATTTACTACTATCAATACTTCATTGTTCCATTTTAATTTATTATCTAATATAGTTAACAACATTGCTGGTGCTTTATTTGCCAAACTCTTGCCAAATCTTTTCTTTTTATTAACTCTACCAGTTTTCTCATTAACAGTAGTTTCTTTTGCCCTAGCCTGAAGTCCTTTAAATTTCATAGTTTCAACTTTAATTTTACTTCCAAGTCCTACTATATAATTTGCTAATTTTTCATGTGATTTCTTCCTAATATCAGCTTGTTTCCTTTGTATTTCTCTTAATTCATTTTGTGTTTTGACATATCTATTAGATTTAATCCATTTATCTCTATTGCCACGATTTATAGTACCATTGTCATTATATTTATCAGGATTATTAGCACGTCTTTGTCTGTCTAACTTTCTTTGAAGTATTCTCTTTTCTTTTTCTATATTATTAATTTCCGGTGCTAATTCTAGCAATTTAACATCATATTTACTAGCTATAGCTATTGTTTGAGTTCCTATATCTATTCCCACATCTCCCGTTTCTATGCTATCATTAGCTTGGCTACTATCTTTATTTACCTTAATAGGTGGAACTCCATCTATAATTAATTGAAGATAGAATTTGTATTTACCACGAATGAATTTTCTAACAACTCTACAATATTTAACTTTATTCTGTAGTGCCATTTGTGCATATTCATCATTCTTTTTTATAATAACTGGTATAGATAGTTTATTCCATTCTAATTTATTATCTACAAATCTAATCCCTGTCTTATTGCTCTTTCCTTCTACACTATTCATTTCATCATATCTTTTAAAGTAAACTCTATTTGCTTTATGAAACATTAATTCTTCAAAAGCACTAAAACATCTAGTAGCTATCTTTTGAGCTGTGAAACTGTCTATATTTTTCTTAAACTTATGTTGCATTGGCTTAATAAAATCGTGAAGTGAATATTCTGTCAAGCCATATTTTTTATTCAGTTCTGAGAATCTTTTGTTTCTATCTTTACCTTTATTCATCCTTACTACCTTTATATATTCCTTACTCTGCTTCATATATTTATATCTTTTAAATAATTCGCCTAAACAGCTATTATACATTTGTCTTGATATTTCTAATCGCTTATTTAATATATCTTCTTGAAATTTTTCAGTTTTTAACTTCAATGTTAATATAAAATTTGATTTTGTATCACTTGACACAACACTCACCTCCATTCTAATATCTTGTTTTTTGTTCTTCTACATACTTCTTAATAGTTTCACTTGATACGTTTCCAGCAGTTGATACAAAATAACTTCTAGTCCATAGGCTAGGCATTTTACTTAATTCTACAAATTCTTCTCTAATGAGTTTACTACTCACTCCTTTTATCTTTTGCATTATGTCAGCTGGACTTAATGATGGTAGACAATTTAAAAACATATGCGTATGATCTCTATCACATTCTATTGCTATAATTTCTACTTCTAATTTATCGCATATGTCTTTAACTATTTCTTTAAATCTAATTTCTACATTTTGTATATCGAATATCTTCCTTCTATATCTAGGACAGAATACAAAATGATAATTAATTAATGATACTGTTGTTTGATTCCTTCTATAATTTTTCATAACATAACTATATATTAATGTGTGTATGTAGTCAACAGCTGTATACACGCATTTTTAATTATTATGTATTTTGAAAGATTAAAAGAAGGCTATCAATCCCACTCCTGAAGGAGTGGGCTTTCCGCCAAGGTTTGTAATCATTTTATCATTTTTCATTCTAATTTAAAAGAACAAAGATTTATACAAAACTACAGACCTGTAAAATTTTACAGGTCTGTAGTTCTAAACTTATCTATATCTTCCCTTAAGTTTTCAGACATATTGTTCAAATCATTTGACATGTTTGTTAAGCCATATATTATCTTATTTTGCTCTTCTACTGTGGCTGCTACTTCCTCGGTTGAAGCAGACAGTTCTTGTGATATATTAGTTATAGCTTCTACTTGTTCTAGTAGCTTCTCTTTTTTATCCATTGAACTATTTATTTCTTCATAAACACTACTTATTAATGGTGCTATTTTATTTATTTCTATAAGTATCTCTTTAAATGATGATATCGAATCCTCTATACTAGTTACTTGGCTTTTAAGTTTTGAAGTTGTTATGTTTGTAGTATTAGATACGCCACTAAATTCTTTTGTCATATTAGTTGTTATATCTATTATCTCTTTAGATGAATCAAGTGAGCCTTGCGCTAAATTCCTTATTTCATCAGCCACAACAGCAAATCCTTTACCATGTTCTCCGGCACGAGCAGCTTCTATAGAAGCATTTAAAGCTAACAGATTTGTTTGATTTGCTATATTCTCTATAGTATCTGTAACGAAATTTATATCTTTCATATTTTCATTAAATAGGTTTATTTTTTCCGTTACGTCATTAAACGATTTTTCTATATCTTCAACTGATGCTAATAACTCTTTAAGATTCTTTTCACTCACATCTGCTGATGTTCTTACCCCTTCATTACTCTTAGATATGTCTTCAAATCTAATTCCTATTTCATCTAAATTCTTAGATAAATTTTCAGCTAAAGAAAGTATTTCTGTTAACTGATGTGCTTGTTCTCCAGCTCCATGTGCAATCTCTCCTACTACACTTTCTATGTTGTCACTAGAGCTACTTAATTCATTTGAAGAGTCTGATAATTCTTCTGAAGATCTATTTAAGTTTATTAAAGTATCTTTAATTTTTCCTATTACCTTATCTGTATCGTCTGTCATATTATTAAAGACATCACTTACATATCCTATCTCATCTTTTCTATCATATGTACTTCTGACTGTTAAATCTCCATTTGATATGCTTTCCATACAATTAATTATACCTTCAAGAGGTAGTATCTTTCTTCCTATAACATAAATTAAAAATATACTAACTATTCCGCTGAAAACTATAGCTAGAGTTACTATTAGTTTCAAGAGGTTTTTTGCACCAATATAAAAGTCTTCTTCATAACATCCAACATTTACATACCAGTCCCAAGGTTCAAAATATTTTACTGCATTAACTTTAGGCTTCTGTGTATCTTCCCCTGGGTTCTGCCACATATAATATACTATACCGTCATTTTTACGATTATTTCCTTCCTCAATTAATGATTTTGCTACATATTTTCCTTGTGTATCTTTGAAATCTATAATATTTTCTCCTTCTTTAAGAGGATGCATTACTTCAAGACCTGTACTATCTATTGCATACATATAAGCTTTTATTTCTTCCATGTCAATATTAGGTTTAACTTCTCTTGTCTTTCCATCGCTTCCCTTAGGATTGAGCATTATTTGTCTAAATATTTCTTGAGCTTCTTCCCTTGTATATTTGCCCTTCTTAACTTGATTTTCAAGACTAGTCATAGTTTCTATCCCAATGTTTACCTTATTATGAAGTGCTTTAATTCCTAATTCAGTTAGCTCCTTTTTAGCGAACGAATAACTTATAGTTCCTATTACAAACATGCTTAAAGTTATTATTAGTGTAATAATAGCAAATGAACTGTATAATGACTTTCTTAATGTGCTCTTTTCTTTTTTCATACTCTACCTCCTTATTTTTATTTTTATAATTAATAAATCTGTTTATATATTTGTTAATAAATCCTTTTTATAAATCTTCTACATTATTCTACATATATCCTCTATATTTTGTTAACTGAATAAATTTTGCTTAATTAAATCTCACTCTTTTTGTGCAGTCATTTAAAATGATAAACACCCTTTCGATCGAAAGGGTGTTTATCATTTTAAATGTATTGTCCTATTCTAATTTACTTAGTATCTGCTCTGCCATTTTTTTTAGCAGTCTTTCCTGCATCCTTGTTCTCACTTATCGATGCAACAACTATTGCTCCCTCTATAAGTATAAGAAATTCTTTTGCAACTTGTTCTTTATTTACTATCATTGCATCTTCAGCAATTTTTAATATAAGTTCATATAGTTTTTCTTTATGATATTTTGAAATATTGTGTATATAAGATTTGGTGGTTCCAACTTCCCCATAAGCATTTATAAATGCACATCCTCTAAAAACATCTTCATGAAACCAGTTATCTAAAGCATCAAATATAGCAAGCAATTTTTCTCTTGGTTCTTTTACTTGTGCAACCGAATTTTCTAACCATGACATCCAGTACTTATCTCTTTCTGTCAGATATACTTCAACCAATGTATCCTTAGATGGAAAGTACTTATACATTGTGTTCATAGCAACATTTGATTCTTTTACTATCCTATCTATTCCAACCGACTGTATACCCTCACTATAAAATAGACGCTTAGCTGTATCTAAAATTCTCATTGCTG
Organism: Gottschalkia acidurici 9a; assembly: GCF_000299355.1. Taxonomy (NCBI): domain Bacteria; kingdom Bacillati; phylum Bacillota; class Tissierellia; order Tissierellales; family Gottschalkiaceae; genus Gottschalkia; species Gottschalkia acidurici. The sequence continues at coordinate 2,715,711 of NC_018664.1, forward strand.
CTTCACTCTTACTATAGTCTATCTTTTTAGTGCTATCCATTCTCTCACCATCCCTTTATTTATATTTTATCAATATATTATCTTTTTATCTATACTTTAATAATTAAAGCATTGACACTAGAGTGAACGTTCTATATAATAAGTCCTAAGTAGAATGATCGTTCTACTCAATATCTTTCTAGGAGGTTTTCTTATGAGTAAAAAAGTAGATGGCTTTAGACTAGGTATTTATATTTTTAAAGATGCTGAAATAGTGGACTTTGCAGCACCGTATGGAGTATTTTCCGTTGCAAGAAGACTAGATCCTTCACTAGATGCATTTTTTATTAGTGATTCTTCAAGACCTGTTCAGGCACAAGGAGGATTTACTATTTTACCCAATTATAGTTTTAGTGATAATCCTTCCATTGATGCATTCTTAATTCCTGGTGGATTTGGTACACGACAAGAAATATATAATACTAGACTGCATGACTATATAAACAGTCTACCTGAAAGTACTATTTTAACTAGCGTATGTACTGGTTCTTGGATATATGGACACATGGGACTTTTAGATGGGATTGCTGCTACGAATAGAAAAGAACCTGACAAATTAGAGTCTTCTGAAGCTGGAATGGTACCTATTGATAGGTTAGCTAAGATAGCTCCTTCTTGTAAGATTAGTCGTTCTCGTGTTGTTGATTCTGGAAGAATAGTTACTGGTGGTGGAATAGCTGCTGGGATGGAAGTTGGGTTTCATATGTTGAGAAGGGCTGGCTATGATGAATACTTTATAAGTGAAGTTTCTAGAATAATGGAGTACAAAGAAGCCTATGATTTATATCGTGACGATATAGAGTATGACAATGTGTAAAAGCTAAATTTGAATTTAATATAATAAAAGCACTATCAAAATTTATTAGAATCTTATATTGGTAGTGCTTAATTTTCTATTTTTTAAATATGCCAAATGGCTTTCCTACTGGAAGAAATACTCTTCCGAAATGAGTATTTAATACACAAGCTGCTGAACCATAGAATGAAAATATTGCTATTAAAAGTTCTGCGTATCCTGCTAAAGTATGTGTAAATTCATATGCTATACCGAATGTACTAAGTGTTAAACCTATGAATAAAACGTCTATTAAACAAAATATTGTGAATAATACCTTATGAGTTTCCATAGCTCCTATAGTCATATATATAGTAAATAGTAAATATCCTAGATATGCGAATCCAAGTTGTTTAGGATCTACAGTATTTGCGAGATTTGCACCAAATACTCCTAATTTTATCATCCAACTCATAGCAACTCCAAACCAAAAAAATGCATATCCTCCAAAAGCGGTAGTACCGAAAATATTATTGCGTTTACAATCTTCTATACAGGCAAATAGTTGTGCAAATGCTCCTAAAAATATTGCCCATGGAATTACAAATGATACTTCACCTGTTATCCCTAATTTATTACTTGATGCTACTAATGTAACCATGGCTAGTCCAAATAATCCTATTGCAGATGGATCAGCATTGACCATTTTTACGTTTTGTGTTCCTTCCATTTCATCCTCCTGAATCTGTTTAGCTTTTACACATACATCAAATAATACTCTCTTTTTTATTAGTTGTAAATATCTTTTATTACAATATGAATCAATGTAAAAATTTGGCCTTCATATATAACTATATATACCTTATTTGATATAAATATCAATAGATATAGTCAATATAGAAATATATACGATAAGATAAATAGTAAATAAAAAAATCCCTTCATAATCTTAGAAGGGATTTTTAATACTATACTATAGCAAGAGAATATATTACACCTATTATACCAATGGTGCCTAATGTATACACTACTTTAGCTGGCATTTTTCCATTACTATCAGCAGCTTTACCAAACATACCAAATACAAATGGATGAATTAAGAAAGGCATTGCAAATATAAAAGCAATCATCTGTGAAGCTAATTCTCCAAACATACCCTCCTGAACTGCTGCAAATAGTCCAAAGTGAGATATAGCCGAAGCTGTTGCAACAGATGCATCATTTATTGACATACCCGCAAAGTGTAGCATGGAAAAACTTCCAAATACCGCAACTAGTTGCCATCCAAGTGAAAATTGTATTAATCCTTTAACCTCTATACTTTCTTTACCGTCTGAACTCTTTAATGTTTTTAAAGACCATACTGTAAGCAAAATACCTATGACTGCTATAGGCACAGCCCAACCTATCATTAAATATCCTCTTTCTGCACTTGCTGCTAATATAGAGAATACAAATACATGCCCTAGAAAAGGTATATTAATCATTATTGGTGCTCTAGATGCTGCTTCTTGACCTAAATCTCCTGCTGTACATGCTCCTGTTAACCCTGAGTGAGATAACCCACCTGCCATACCTGGTGCAAGGTTTCTTATGTGGTTCGCACGCCCAAATAATATTAACAGTGTAAGTCCAAAGAACATCCAAAATACTTGCCCAAATAAACCATAAGCCATAATAGACTTCATTTCTGTTAGTTGGAATGCTTCAATCATTCTTGAACCACCTACCATAAAATTCGCAGCTAGTACAACTGGTATCCCGGCAAACAATAATGATCTAACTGTAGGTCCAAATTTCCAATTAGATAAGACTCCACCCAATACAGAAGATATAACCATAGCAAAGAAAATTTGTGGTAGCCCAATAATAGGTTTTATAGCTTCTGCAATATTAGTTGAAATAACTAATATTGCTACTATAGCAACAATCTCTATAAAGCCCTTTCTTAAATATTGTCCTTTATTTTTAATAGACGCTTTATAGTCAATAAGAATCATTGATACTACTATTCCTATATAAGCTATAATTGGATAGAACTTATGAACAGGATCATCTGGTGATGAGCCTAATATCAGTCTTTTAACAGCCTCTATACCCATTAAAATAAAGAAAGCTCTCAAAATAAATATAAGTTGTGTACGTTTTGTACCAAGAATTACTTCTTCCTCTGATTGAATCATCAAGTCTTCAATCTCTAATTTTTGGTGCGATAATATCTTTCTAATTTCTTGCCCTCCAACAAAGAAGGTTACAATTAAAGCTGTAACTGTCAATCTACTCATTAAGTCTACAATCGGAAGCTCAGGTAATCCTGGAGTTGCTACGTCACTTACAACGAGAATTGCCCCCATAGCTAGCCCGAAAACTACAATAATTAAAATGGGTGAATATCGAGTTCCAGCCACAACCGTCCGTGCAATTAACACGATAGGTATAATTAATATTAGTGTTAACCAAAACTGGTTTAGCATTTGAACATGTAACATTTGATCAAGTAATTGTTCCATAAATCCTGATTCTAAAAACATGTAAAGTCATACTTTTTTCGTATTTAGTTGTGTTACTTTTGTATTATTTTCTAAATAACCATCAAGTAGTAAGTGAGACTATTATTTACCTTTATGGTAAGTCTCCCACAACCGTATTTAAAAGTCCTATATTTTTAAAGTCGAGATTACTTTTACATATGCTTATAAGATTTTTAGGTACGGTTGTTACTAATTTAAAAATTAAATTTATACGTGTTTTTAGAGTGTTCATATAGACTCGTTACATCTATACAGTTCTCAGGCTTTTATAACCATGAACTTCTTATGCTTTCACATAAGCACAGACTATATCATAATCTTAAGACTTACTAAACTTAATTAGTTTCAGAAAGAAAATAAAACTAATTTTCACTTAAGATCCTCCCTGTTTCCCTTAACTTTAAGGTACGAGATCTCTCTCTAGTCGTTGAACGTTCCTCTTTTCGAGGCTTCGCTGCTGATCACCCATTTTTTTCAGTGTTTAGGATTTAACCATGCACCATCTACTCAATTTTTTCTGCTTTCGCAACTTTCACGCTTAAGCTTTTTTCATCTTTACGTTGTAGTAAGGAAGCTTAGTTCCTTGCAGTCGCTTAGTATTCAAAGGATAAGCGAATGACACAAAATCAAAGATTTTGGTTATCTGCTTGAGTAGCTTTAGGGACTCCCAGCAATTAAAGGAGTTTTGGATAGACTTTTATCTATCACTCTACACTCTTTGTGAATGTAGGGAGCTTTTTATTTTATAAAACATATTAGTACAATTTTACTATGTTTGTGTATGCCTTATTAAATCGTCTCTTGCTCCTTATTTTTAAGTTATTTTTTTGTGCCACTATATATTTACTCAATAATTTTAACATAAACTACATTCATTGTCTAAGCTTATTGAAAGTTCTTTATTTAATTTATTTTGGAATAAAATATTTTGATAGCAGTATAGTTTCCATTTAAATTTCTAAACTTAAAAGCACTATCAAACTATTTTAAATAGTTTGATAGTGCTCTGTTTTTAATTACTATAGTTTCTCATATTATCATAGTCACTATATAAATCTAAATACATATAATCAGATTTTACTTTCATTTCTTTAAAACCTAAACTAGAATAAAAACTTTTTAACTTTTTTATTTTATTTGTTCTTTGCTTTAAATCCATATCATACAAAGAGTCAAAATTTTTATCATCTGTTATAGGATCTGGAAACAGTGCAATATATCTTACATCTTCTTTTAAAAGATTAGATATTTCATCTTTAAAATAATGAAGTGTTTCTCTTCCTGTTCCATTACCTCTATAATTTGAATCTATATAAAATCTGTCTAAATGAACTATATTATTTCCACTACCTTTAATACAGTTTGTTTCTCTACAAAGATTTCTACATATATCAAAAGTCTCATCGTCGTATTGATTTAATATGTTTATTATATTGTCTGTTTTTCTTTCTGAATTTATAGAGCTTAAGTCAAAAAAATGACCTGTAATTTCTCCGATGTTTACTCTTTTACTTTTTTTATCCGAAATTATATTAAATTTAAATTCGTTACTATAAGAATATTCCTTTAAATTCTCATCTCTTTCTCTTAAATAAATGTTATTTATATTATTATTGTCTGAATCATCAGAACCGGTGTCCATTGGTAACCCTCCTAATTTTTTAACCAAAATCCTTTATATATATGTTACCTCTTTTATTTCTTATACTCAATTTGAGTAATTTACTATTTATTACATCTATCTCATTAGAATTGTCGGTCTGCTATCTTAAGTATATATCTCTATGCTATTCTCCTGACACTTCCTTTTTTCTACTTAGTTTAATATATTGTTCTAATAAGTTTATTTAGTATTGCTAAACTTTTTTCTCAAAAACAGTATACTTTGACTATAAGTTTAGTATAGGTAGACTTATAACATATTGATATTTCAAGCTCTGATTAACTTCGGCTTATAATTTACAAATTATATTTTGATTTTTTACCAATTTATATTCTACCTACTTATATTTCTGTTTTCTCATTTTTCATAGTTTATTAAATTTAATAATTTTTTTATATATTCGTTGACATATTATATAAAAAGTGTTATCTTGAACTTACAACTAGATAAAGATAAATCTTCAGGGCAGGGTGAAATTCCCTACCGGTGGTTATAGTCCACGAGCTGCTTGTGCAGTTGACTTGGTGAAATTCCAAGACCGACAGTAAAGTCTGGATGGGAGAAGATTCTATTTTCGGTATACTAATTTAAATTATTAAATTTAGATTTATATTGATTTATTTTTGTAGAAATATCCCTGAAGTTAAACTTTAGGGATATTTTTTTATTCCTCCCTAAAGTTAATCTAACCTTAAAGGATGTGTATCTATGGAATCAGTTTATATGAAAAGAGCTATAGAGTTAGCTAAAAAAGGTGAAGGTCATGTTAGTCCTAATCCCTTAGTTGGAGCAGTCATTGTGAAAAATGAAAGTATAATAGGTGAAGGTTACCATGGGTTTTATGGTGGAGATCATGCAGAAATAAATGCATTAAAAAATTCTACTGAAAGTGTTGAAGGTAGTACTATGTATGTTACTTTAGAACCTTGCTCTCATTTTGGGAAGACACCTCCTTGTGTTAATGCTATTGTGGAAAATAATATAAAAAAGGTAGTCATAGGGCTAAAAGACCCTAATCTTTTAGTATCTGGTAGAGGTATCCAAATACTTAAATCTAATGGAATTGAAGTTGTTACCAGTGTATTAGAAGATGAATGTAAAAAGTTAAATGAAATATTTTTAAAGTATATTACAACAAAGACTCCTTTCGTAATACTAAAATATGCAATGACTCTTGATGGCAAAATAGCAACTCATATTGGTGATTCTAAATGGATCTCTAATTCATTGTCTAGAAAACATGTCCATGAAATTAGACATAAACTCTCATCCATCATGGTTGGAATAGGGACTGTTCTGAAAGACAATCCCAGTTTAAATACACGCTTAGAAGATAAAGAAGGCTTAGATCCAATTAGAATTATAGTAGATACGAAGGGAAGAATTCCATTAGACTCTAAAGTTATTAATCTAAAGTCTAGTTCAAGGACTATAGTTGCCACTACTGAGTTAGCCCCTAAAGACAAATTGAAAGCCTTAGAAGATAAGGATGTAGAAATAATAATTACACCAGTTAAGGATAGTTATGTAGATCTAATTTATCTTTTAAAATCACTAGGAAGTAAAGGAATTGACAGTATTCTTCTTGAGGGTGGCAGCGAACTAAGTTTTAGTGCCTTACAAGAAAACATTGTTGATAAAGTAGTTGCATTCATATCACCTAAAATAATTGGTGGAAGTTCGGCTAAAACCCCTATAGGTGGTACTGGTATTGAATTTATGAAAGATGCTATAAATCTTAACAATATATCTTTAAAAACGTTTAATGAAGATATTATGATTGAAGGTTATATTGAAAAGGAGTGATTATTCTTGTTCACTGGCTTAGTTGAAGAGATCGGAACTATAAAATCTATTAAAAAAGGAACTAACTCTGCTCAAATCACTATAATCGCTGATAAAGTTCTTTTAGATGTAAATTTAGGAGACAGTATATGTACTAATGGTGTTTGTCTTACTGTAACTAGCTTTTGTCCTAATTGCTTTACTGTAGATGTTATGGCTGAAACAATGAGAAAAAGTAATCTTGACGCTCTTACTCCTGGCAAAAAAGTTAATTTAGAACGAGCACTGAGACTAGGTGATAGATTAGGAGGTCATATGGTAAGTGGTCATATTGATGGAATTGGAACTATATCTAACTTAGAAAAAGAAGATAATGCTACTTGGGTGACTATAAGTACGTCTTATGACCTTCTAAAGTACATTGTCTACAAAGGGTCTATTGCTATTGATGGAGTAAGTCTGACTGTAGCTTATGTAGATGATAGTAATTTTAAAGTATCTATAATTCCTCATACTAAAGACATAACCACACTTTTAGATAAAAAAGTAGGAGATAAGGTTAATTTAGAATGTGACATGATAGGAAAATATGTTGAGAAGATGTTATCGCCAAAAGATGCTATTACTGAGTCTAAGGGTAGCGTAACTGTAGATTTTTTAAAAGATCACGGATTTATCTAAACAATTTAATTTAAAAATTAAGGAGTGATATTAATGTTCCACTTTAATACTATAGAAGAGGCTATCGAAGATATAAAAAACGGAAAAATAGTAGTAGTTGTTGACGATGAAAATAGAGAAAATGAAGGCGACTTACTCATGGCTGCTGAAAAGGTAACCTCAGAAGCTATAAACTTCATGGCAAAACACGGCAGAGGCCTAATATGTATGCCTATAATAAAGGAAAGATTAGATGAACTTAATATAAACCAAATGGTGAGCAAAAATACTGATTCTCATCATACTGCTTTTACAGTTTCAATAGACGCCATAGACACAACTACTGGAATATCTGCTCATGAAAGATCTCATACCATTTTAAAAGTTCTAGATTCTAGTTCAACAAGTAGCGATTTCAATAAACCAGGTCATATATTCCCCCTAGAGGCTAAGGATGGTGGTGTTTTAAGAAGACCTGGTCACACTGAAGCTGCTGTTGACTTAGCTAGATTGGCTGGGCTATACCCTGCTGGAGTTATTTGTGAAATTATGAATGAAGATGGATCTATGGCTAGAATACCCGACCTTATGACTTATGTTAAAGATCATAATTTAAAAATAATTACCATAGCAGATTTAATAGCTTTTCGCCGTAAAACAGAATTGTTAGTAAAAAAAGTTTCTGAGTGTAATCTACCTACAAAGCATGGTGACTTTAAAATGGTGGGATACGAAAATATTTTAAATGGTGAGCATCATATAGCACTAGTGAAAGGTAATATATCTAGTGATTCACCAGTTCTAGTAAGAGTTCACTCAGAGTGTCTTACTGGAGATGCTTTTGGTTCTTTAAGGTGTGATTGTGGAGAACAGCTTGATGAGGCTATGAAAAAAATAGAATCTGAAGAATCAGGTGTACTTCTATACATGCGTCAGGAAGGTAGGGGGATTGGACTTATAAATAAAATAAAAGCTTATAATCTTCAGGATAGTGGTATGGATACTGTTGAGGCTAACTTGGCACTAGGTTTTCCTGATGACATGAGAGACTATGGTATAGGGGCTCAGATACTTTCTGACCTTGGAATAAAAAAGATTAAGTTAATGACTAATAATCCTAAAAAACTTTCTGGACTTTCTGGCTATGGTATAGAAATTGTAGATAGAGTTCCTATACAGATGAATCACAATGAAAAAAATAAGCATTATCTTGAAACTAAAAAAGAGAAGTTAGGACATATTCTAAATTTTAAGGAGGAAAAATAATATGAAAATCTATGAGGGAAATTTAGTATCTGAAGGACTAAGATTTGGAATTGTTATAGGAAGATTTAATGAATTTATAGGATCAAAGCTTCTATCTGGTGCTTTAGATGGTTTTAAACGTCATGGTGTACATGAGGATGATATTGATATTGCTTGGGTTCCTGGTGCATTTGAAATTCCTCTTATAGCTAAGAAAATGGCAAAGTCTAAAAAGTACGATGGTGTTATTTGTCTAGGTGCTGTTATAAGAGGTTCTACTCCACACTTTGATTATGTGTCTAGTGAAGTTTCAAAAGGAATAGCTAGTGTATCTTTAGATACTGAAATACCAGTTGTCTTTGGAGTTCTAACTACTGATACTATAGAACAAGCAATAGAAAGAGCAGGAACAAAAGCAGGAAATAAAGGATATGAAGCTAGTATTACTGCCATAGAGATGGCTAATTTGCTAAAAGAAATTTAAGACTTATTTAAGTCAAATAAAATTAACTCTGCCAAATTGTAATATTCAGCAGAGTTAATTTTATTTGATTTCTAAGTTTACTTATATTTTTATAAATCTAAATATGTAGTTTGACTACTCAAAGCATTCTATAAATTCTTTTACCACATTTGGATCAAACTGCTTTCCCGCTTCATTTTTTATTATGTATATAGCTTCCTCTGAACTTTTCGACTCTTTATAAGGTCTCTCTGCAACTATGGCATCATATGTATCTATCACACTTACTATCCTAGCACTTAATGGAATTCTTTCTCCTTTTAATCCTTGAGGATACCCTTCTCCATCCCATCGTTCATGGTGATAGTATGCTATATCTAATATAATTTTTAGTTCATCAGATTCAAAATAATTATTTTCTTTGTTGAACATGTATAGTAATATATCTCTACTATAGGTTGGGTGTTTTCTTATTTCAGTAAATTCTTCTTGTGAGATTTCTGAAGGCTTGTCTATTATTGATTGAGAGATTTCGATTTTACCTATGTCATGTAATAGTGCTCCCCATGATACTGCTTGTATGTCTTTTATTTTATTATAAAATCTACTAGATAGTATCTCTGTATATTTAGATACATTTTGGGAATGCTCCCATGTATATTTACTGTTTTTACTTAATATTGTTTGAAGTATATCTATTAAATCTCTGTCTTTATCTAATTTGAGCATAGTTGATCTCCATTTCACATCTTTATACATAGTATTTATATACTCAATTATATAAATACTTTCTAAGTAATAGTTACAAAAAGCAACTTTCATTTAATTGCTTTTAAATATAGTCTCTATATCTAATTTTTCAATAATAGCTTGTCTGTACTTTTCACCAGAACGTCTACCTCTTAATATATCAGTAAGATAGTTTTCATTAACTCCAATATCTTTTGCTAGTTGTCTTTGTGTCATATCAAGTTCTACAAGTCTTTTCCTTACTTTCATAGAAAAATACGGTATCGTATTTCGATTACTTTCCATTCCATCAACTCCTATCCTTATGATATTTAAACTATACTTCAATGTTGTTTTTTGTATCAAGGTAGGTTAAACTGTTGTTGTAACTTGTATTTATAGTTACACTTAGTGACTACTTTCTCCTCTTAATCAGAATCTATATAAAGTCAAACTTCCTGTCCTTAAAATCAGTTTCCACCGCAATCCATAAAGAATATCTTCTAGTAAATCTTCCTAATAACTTTCTAATTAAATAAACCAAAATACCAAACTGTTTAAATAATCTAAGCGATGTATCTATAAAAGTGAATTTTTAAATATTAAAAGCTTCCTATTTGTGTTATTTTAGTTATATATCTATAAATCTATCAAAGTAAAGCTGAGTCTTTATAGTACCTATTAATTTTTAAAGTATGTTAAAATTACTTATATATTTTTCATTTAAATTTTACTAATATTTTACCACAAACGTGAACTTTGTCAAGAAATTTTTTACTAAAAAGATTTTTTTGTTGAAAAAGGAGGTTTTTTACCATTAAAGAGAACTTTTCTTCTGCAGAAATCGGAAGCAGGATACAACAAAAGTTAACTGAGTATAATCTAAAGCAGAAAGATTTATGTAATCTAACTAATCTTTCTAAGAACGCAATAAGTAATTACATATCTGGAAATAGGGTTCCTGATACAAATTCTATTTACAAGATATCGATCGCTCTAAATGTATCTATAGAATGGTTACTAACAGGAGAGGAAACTTTAAGGACTCCTAATAATAGTCTAGGAAATTTATCTGTTGAAGAAATAAGGATCATTACTTTATTTAGAAAGCTGAATTCTATAGAAAGAAATAAGATAGAAGGTATGCTTGAAATAAAAGTTTTTGAATCTAAACAGGAGAAAAAAACAACATTATCAAATTGCTAGAATGGAAAAGAAACAAAGATCAATAATAGTTTTTTTCATTTACTTATTTTGATAAGATTTCTTATCATTTTACTATGATATTATTCTATTTTAAAAGGCTGACACATTAATTTTATATTTATAGTGCAGCCTTTTTTCTCTTTGCTTTTCAATATAGTTTAAAATAGTATTTAAATCAGTATAACTGTACTATTTGAAGGAGTTTATATAATTTTCATATCCTCTATTTCTAAGAGTACAAGACGGACATTCTCCACATCCACTTCCTTTAATACCATTATAGCAAGTTAATGTTTCATTTTTAATTACCTCTAATACCCCCAAGTCATCCGCCATCTTCCAAGTTTCCTCTTTATCTATCCACATTAAAGGAGTATGTACTACATACTCATAGTCCATAGATAAGTTCAAAGTTACATTTAAAGATTTTATAAATACATCTCTACAATCCGGATATCCACTAAAATCACTTTGTGAAACTCCAGTTATTATATGTTTTATATCCCTTTGTTTTGCAAATACCGCTACAAACGTAAGAAATAGCATATTTCTTCCATCAACACATGAATTAGGTACTTCACCTTCACTTGCCTCTTTATCTACTTTTATATCTGTTCTTGTAAGAGAGTTTGGAGCTAATTGATTTAAAAGTGACATATCTAATATGTGATGTTCAAAATTATGCTTTTTACATATTTCCTTGGCACATTCCAATTCTTCGCTATGTCTTTGATTATAGTCAAAAGACACTGCTATTACTTCCTTAAATCTTTCTTTAGCCCAAAATAAGCAAGTTGTACTATCTTGGCCGCCGCTAAAGACTACTACTGCACTTTCATTTTTCATTTGCTTACACTCCTTTTTGATTTGGATCCCATATAAATTTGTGAAGTTGTAATTGAAAAGTTACATCGTTCATATTATTTTCCTTTATGAACTCAACTATATCTTTTGCATCAATATTTTCGTATACTCCACTTATATATACATTTGTTTTCTTAGTTAAATCAAACTGTTCTATAATCAATTTTGCTTTTTCTAAATCTTCCATGCTACCAGCTACAAACTTTACTACATCTTTTTCTTTTAGATATTCAAAATTTTCTAATAACATTTCATTTTCCATATTGCTATAAGGCAATTTGTAGTCCATAGTGAATCTCAGTTGATTTATTTTTATGTCTTGAAATCTTTTTAAACTTATACTTCCATTAGTCTCTATCTCTATTGAAATATCATTATCCTTAGAAAGATATTCTAGTAATTCATATATGTCCTTTTGTATTAGGGGTTCTCCCCCTGTTAAAGTTACATTTTTTACTTTAGTTTGCTTTATATAATTATAAATTTCTTCTTTAGTCATGATTTCATACTTTACATCACTCTTATTAGCCCACTGTGTATCACAGTATCTACAGTTTAAATTACATTCTGCAAATCTTATAAATAGAGCTAACTGTCCACTTAATTTGCCCTCACCATTTATACTTATAAACTTTTCAACTACTCTATACATGTTATCCCTTACCTTTCATATGTTGCTGAATTAGTTGGTGTTTCAAAAACTGTAATTTTCCTTACGTTATATCCTTTTTCCTCTAATTTGTCATAGAAATATTTAGAGAAGTTTTCTGCCGTTGATCTAAAGTCTATAGTTATGACTTTAAATCCATCTTGCACTATATTTTCTAGTGTTTCTTTTCTTAGACTATTCTCTTCTATTATTAATGCATGGTCAAAGTAATCAAGCATCTCTTTTAAGTCTTTTTTTAAATCTCCAAAGTCTGTCACCATGCCTTTAAACTCTCCTGATTCTTTTAGCGTTTCTGATCCCACTTCAGCATGAACAGTCCATGTATGCCCATGTATGTTTCTACATTTCCCATTGTAATTAGAAAGAAAGTGAGCACTATCAAAGGTATTTTGCGCTTTTAATATATACATTCATATCCCATCCTTATTTATTTTTAATTTTATCACCATAATAGCAACATCCAATCGCGCCATTTAACTGTGGTTCATCTAAAGTTATTATTTCTTCATACTCATCTTTTAGGTACTTTCTAATTGCATAATTTCTAGCTACTCCACCACTTATAACAAGTTTTCTTCCCTTAAACTTGTTAAGCAGTGGCTGTAGTCTCTTAAACATGGAGTAATTAACTCCTGCACAAAGACTCTCTATACTTACTCCCTCTGCAATTTTCCCTATAAGTTCAGATTCTGAAAATACTGCACAAGTTGAATTTAATTCAACTGGGTCTGTATAATACCTATGCATATAGTCTACGTTTATTTCCAATACGTTTGCCATATTCTCCAAAAATCTTCCACATGAAGCAGCACATTTTTCATTTAACTCTAAATCAGTAGTTATACCTTTCTCTATCTTTGCTATCTTTACATCTTGTCCACCTATGTCTAGTAGGATAAAATCTTTTAAGTGTGTTTGATAAAATACCCCATAAACATGAGCCTTTATTTCATTTATAGGTCTAAAGTTATTTAAATTCACATTATTTCTTCCATATCCAGTTGAGATGCACTTATCTACTTTATCTATATCTAGCTTTTTAAGATCTACGCTTAAACCTTTAATGTCATCATAATTACAGTAGTTCTTATAAAATGACATGGTACTAATTTTGAAACTATTTATAATCTTGCTGTCTTCCATTATAACTACCTTTACTTCTCTACTTCCAAGATCTATCCCTAGTATTCTCACAGTATTCCCTCTTTTCTATCATGTAACATGTCTATAAATGCTTCTAGTCTAAGTTTAGTTCTTGCATCTAATCTATTTAATTTATCTCCCTCTATATTTAAAATAGGGATATTTAGTTTATCTTTTATTACTATATCCTGTACTGCTCTATAACAAAAACTCTGTGTATAATGAATAATTCCATCTAATTGTCTTAACTCTAATTGCTTTTTTATTTCAGATATTCTCACATTTATATCATAAGGATAAGTGTAGTCAAAGTATTGATAGTATATATCTTTAGCTTCTTCAATTCTTGGAAATGCGAACTCCCTTTGAACTTCGTTATATACTATTTTTGCATCTAAGTTTTCAACAAACTCGTATATATCTCCAGTCATAGGAGGAACCCCTATATATCCTAATCTTAGTTTTTTCTTATTTTCATTTCTATTCTCTATTTCTCCTATAACTCTAGCTAGATTACTCTCATAGCTTTTCATATCTCCTTCGAAGTCACTTAAGCTTATTTGATAAAGATGATTTTCAAATCCTGTTGCTTTTTCATCTATGAAAGTAAGCTCATCTATTTTTCTAGCTAATTTTCTTACTTTATTGGCCTTCTCTCTTATATTTTCCACTTCACTTAAAGAAACATTAAACATATTCATAAACTTAATTGTTTCTTTTTTTACATCTTCATATTTATGAGTATTTGGATATGAAAATGGATATATTTTTATTCCTCTAAGTTCTAATACTTCAATAAGTGCCTTAGTATTCGAGCAATCACCCTCCATAACTCCTACTATTTCATTTATATTTTCCTCTATGCAGACTCCATATATGCCTTTTATCCAAGCACATAAGCTTTTAGGAAATCCGTCTCTTTCTGCTATTTCTATATACTTGTTATACTTTTCTGAAGTTATAAATATATTATTAAGATCTACTACTTTGTATCCAGCAGCAATAAGAACTTCAGAAGGTACTGTTGTTGTTATACCTATCTTCTTCATTTATTACACCTCTAATTTAATTTTAGGCATAAAAAAAAGGGCATAAAAAGGCCCTCAAAAACAAAAACTATCTTAGGCAAAAAATAGATAGTTTATAAGCCCTAGTTTTATTTATAGACAGGATGGTGTGAATGAACTGTCTTAATTAAGTTTTATATACACTTTAACATAATTATTAGTTAATTGTAAATATTAATCTTAAAATCTGAAAATTAGTATATTTATCTATTGTTATAACACGAATATTTGTGTATAATTTTAGTTACTTAAAAATTTGACCTTTTAGGAGGGATTCTGTGGGTGTTAAAGAATTATTAAAACTGTGGACTGACTGTTCACTTAAGTTGTTAGACAATAAACTTATTCCTGAAAGAATTGAGACATTTGACACAGCTATTAAGGACCTAAGTAAATTTGGAATTACTGACTTAGTAATCTATAATATATCTGACAATGATATCACTGTTAGATATAAAGAAAAAGGTAGTAAATCCTTTAGTACAGTTCAACTGTAGTAATTTAAAGAGGCTTATTTTAAGCCTCTTTTTTCTTTCTTGGTGGAAATGGTCCAAAGTATTGATAATAATAACATTGAATTCTTCCATTATAAAGTTTTCTATTTTTAGTTGACTTCTCACCATATAGTTTTTGGAAGTCTGGATGTGAAGTTAGTACAAATATAGACCACGCATCAAGATTACTAAATACTCTTCCCATACCTTTATATAATTCTTCTACTTCTCTTGCTTCTCCTAGTCGTTCTCCATAAGGTGGATTAGTTATTATACATCCATACTTTCTGCTTGAACTAAACTCTTGTACTGGTAGCTTCTGAACTGCTATATAGTCTTCTAAGTTAGCTCTTGCTATGTTATCTCTTGCTGTTTTTAATACTCTCCAATCTATATCTGATCCAAGTATTCTGAACTTTTCTTTATTTATTTTTGTCTTAGCATACTCTCGTATTTCAGTCCATACAGACTTATCTATGCCTTCCCATTCTTCTGCTACAAAATGTCTATTTAATCCTGGTGCCATATTTCTTCCTATCATTGCTGCTTCTATTAATATAGTACCTGATCCACATAGAGGATCTGCTAGTATTCTCTCTGGATTCCACTTACTTAAATATACTAATGCAGAAGCAAGTGTTTCCTTTAAAGGCGCTTCTCCCGCTGTAGTTCTATATCCCCTTTTATGAAGTCCAGGGCCCGTTGTATCTATAGTTAGTGTTACTATATCCTTAAGGAGTGCTACTTCTATCTTATAAGTAGGACCATCTTCATCAAATTGATCTATTTTATATTCTCTTTTCATAGATTCTACCACTGCTTTTTTTACTATTGATTGACAATCTGGAACACTATAAAGTTTTGATTTTATTGACTTTCCTACAACATGCATTTTTCCATTTTTCGGTATATATTCTGCCCAATCTACTTCCTTAGTTCCTTGAAAAAGCTCTTCAAAGCTTTCTGCCTTGAATTCCTTTACTTTTATAAGAATTCTATCTGCTGTTCTAAGCCATACATTACAAGTAGCTAAATCCCATTCGTCACCCTCAAAAGTAACTTTTCCGTTTTCTACTTCTAGTTCATCATATCCTAGGCTTCTTAATTCATCTGCAACTATAGATTCTAGTCCAAATGTAGATGTTGCTATTAGGGTATATTCCATTATATTTTTCTCTCCTTGTGTTTTAAAGATTCTAGTCTAATAATACCATTATTGTGCCCCTAAATATATATTTTTTATAGATTTTATTTAATAGGAAGATATACTATTATCTTTGTTCCCATATCTACTACACTTTTTACTTCTATATATCCATTATGACTAACTATAATCCACTTACTTATTGCTAGTCCTAGTCCAGTTCCTCCAGTACCTTTTGTTCTAGACTTATCTGCTCTATAAAATCTTTCAAAAATATTAGGTATATCTTCCTTAGCTATACCCATACCTGTATCCTCAATTGTAATAATAACCTTATTTCGTTGAAGATAGGAATTTATCTTTATTTTCCCACCATCCTGAGTATATTTTATACTGTTATCTATAAATATTCTTAATGCCTCTTTTATAAGTTTTGGATCAGCATTAATCTCTATAATTTCATTATTTTCATTCATTATCTCGTGTGTAGTATCTATCAATCTCGTCTCTTTTATAATTTCATCTATTAGTTCATTTATATAAAAATTCTTTTTTTCTAATTTTTGAGTTCCTTTATCTCCTCGAGCTAAGAATAATAGTTTCTCTATCAAATCCTTCATATTTTCAGACTCAGACTTAATAGCTTCTATTGATTCTTCTAAAACCTCATTATTGTCTTTTCCCCATCTATCTAATAAATTAGCATAGCCTTGAATAACTGCTATTGGAGTTCTAAGTTCATGAGAAGCATCTGATGCGAATTGTCTTTGATTCTCATAAGAACATTGTATTCTATCTAGCATATCATTAAAAGTTTCGGCTAGATCCTTAAGCTCGTCATATGACTTCACTACATCTAGTCTAGTGTCTAAATCATTTGCACTTATATTTTTAACAGTACTTATCATTTTATCTATAGGTATAAGCATCTTCCTACTATATCTGGAACCTATAGTTATTATTATTAATATTGAAATTATGTCTATAATTAATACAACCATAAAAATACTTTTTATAATCAACATTTCTTGGTCTAGAGTATAAATTGTCTGGACATATACATATTGTTCATTTAGTTTTAGTTTTTCAGTAAAAACCAAACAATTAATGGCACCTGAATCTCTAAAAGGAGTCTTTTCACTATATTGACCATAGTTATTTTTTATAAACATATAGTTATCATTTATATAATATGAACCTTTTAATTTATCTTTTTCATAAAATACTATAGAATTATCATTTTTAGTCTTCACGCTTGATGTTGCATGTATTAACTTTTTATTTTTATCAAATATATTTATATATGTGTTTTCATTGTTTATTATTTTATTAATATCATCGTATGGGTTTTCTTTATTATTTCTAATATAATATGATGCCATGTTAAAATCTTTCTCCATACTATCTTTAGTCACTTTTCCTAAGTATCCTATAAAACCTCCAATACTTAGAGCACTTAAAATCATTAATACTAATGTAAAATTAATAGCATATACTGTTGTCAATTTAAATGTTATAGAGAATCTGAGTCTTCTTAGTATTAACTTATATAAACTTTTGACCAAATCTAAAGCTTGCTTAATAGCTATATTAAATAAAGCTATAATCAATTTAATTAATTTACTTAAATATTGTTTTTCTCTACTCATCTTTTAATACATAGCCTACCCCTCTAATAGTATAGATAAATTTTTCATTATATTTGTCATCAATTTTACTTCTTAAGTATCTTATATATACGTCTGATATATTTGTATCTCCTACATAATCATACTCCCATACTTCATCCAATATTTTTTCTCGAGTAAGAACTATATTTTTATTTTTCATAAGATAGCTTAATAAATCAAATTCTTTCTTAGTTAAATCTATTATATCTTCTTTAAAAGTCACAGTATATGTGTTCAAATCTACTTTAAGATCTTTCACTTGTAGTATATTTGTATTAACTTCCACAATCCTAGACGAACTTTTTTTCAATGCAACTCTTATCCTAGCTAAGAGCTCCTCTATAGCAAATGGCTTAGTTACATAGTCATCTGCTCCCATATCTAAACCAAGTACTTTATCCATAGTCTCATCTTTAGCTGTTAACATGATTATTGGTAGGTTTAAGGTTTGTCTAACCTTCCTTAACACTTCCATTCCATTCATTGAAGGTAACATTATATCTAGTATTATTAAGTCAAAATTATCGTTTATAACCTTTTGAAGTCCTTCTCTGCCATCATATGCTTTTTCAACCTCGTATCCTTCATATATTAACTCTAATTCTAGAAATCTAGCAATTTTAATTTCATCTTCGATTATTAAAATTCTTTGTTTAGACATTATGCCTCTCCTTCATAATATAAATATTTTATTTTAAGCAAACTAGATGTTTGTATAGTTTAGTTACCCATATCAAACAAAATAAAAGATCATTATTGATAGTATAAATTCAAAATGACCTTTTATTCTTTATAAACTCTTATTCTATTATTGTATTATCTTTTTCCTTTTTTTCAATAATACTATCTTTAATATTATCTACGGTTTTAGATACTTGATCCATAGTTTTATTTATTTTCATATCCTCGCCGTTTTTTCCTTCAAATTTAATCTTATGACCTGTAACTAATGAAAGTCCTACCCCTATTACTGATATGTGAGGAGCTATTACAGTTATTCCTACAGCAATTGTCACAGGTATGTTTGTAACAATTTTATCTCGTTTTTTTATTATAAAACTTGTTTCATTTCCTTTTTTAATTAATTTTTTGGCTTTCTCAGTAATAGTGCTATAAGTTTTAGTATCAACTTTCTTGTGGTTTTCTAAATATACTAAAGCCTCTAAAACATCCCCATTACTCGCTTCCAGTGCTTCCTTAGCATCATTATAGCTTACATTTGCTCTTTTTCTAAGTTCATCAATTTGCTCTAGTGTTATTGACATTCTAATACCCCCAAATAATATTTTTTATGTTTTAGATAGAACTCTAAATAGAATTAATAAATATTTATGTCTTAACTGACCTTAATAATATTATAGATTCACAGCATTAAAGATAACTTAGCGAAAGATTAGAATTTGATTAGAAATTAATTCTATTAATTTAAAATCATTGATATTAATCTGACAGTAAGTTATACTTTAATTAGATATTTATCTAAATATCTAATTAGTATTTTGTAGTATATATTTAAGCATAATATTAACAAAAGGTGGTGTATTTCTTGGATGCTATTGAAGTTTATAATTTATCTAAAAGCTACGAAAGAGATCAATTAGTTTTGAACGATATCTCTCTTTCTATCCCTGCAGGAAATATATTTGGATTTTTAGGTCCTAATGGCGCGGGTAAAACTACTCTTATTAGAATATTGAATGGGATATTAAATCCTACTAATGGTGGTGGAAAGATTATGGGATATGATATTATTCATCAAAGAAAAGAGTTACGTAGTCTGTGTGGTGTAATGACAGAAAATGCAGGACTTTATGAGAACTTAAATGCAATTGAAAACCTACAGTTCTTTGGTAAAATGTTTGGACTTTCTGAGAAACAAGTTACAGAAAAAAGCTTATTTTTATTAGATACATTTAACCTATTAGACTCAAAGAAGAAAAAAGTTAAAGACTTTAGTACCGGAATGAAAAAGCGATTATCTTTAGCCCGTACTCTTATTCATTCACCTAAGGTTTTATTTTTAGATGAACCTACTTCTGGTCTTGATCCCGAATCTTCTAAGATAGTTCTTGATATGGTAAAAAGAATGGCCGAAGAACAAAGAGTAACTGTATTTTTATGTACTCATCAACTAAAATATGCAGAAGAAATATGTAGTTTATATGGATTTGTTCATAGAGGAAACTTATTAGGATTTGGAACATTTGATGAACTTTTATCTAAATCTAATCAATCCTTAAAACTAGAAATCAAAGGAGACAGTATTCCTGCTATTAATAAGTTAGAAGATTTAGGTAATAGAAGATATAGTTTACCTATAAATAGTGAAAAAGATATTCCTAACATACTAGAACATATTATAAGTAACAATGGTAAGGTATACGAAGCTAAGCAAGTTCACTGGAGTCTAGAAGATTTATATTTCTATTATCAAAGGAGTGATGATAATGAGTAGTATAAAAAAAGCTATAGTTTATAAAGATATAAAAGAATTATTTTCAAGTAAACAAGTTTATATTCCAATAATTATTGTCCCATTATTCTTTTCATTACTAATGCCTTCTATGTTAGTGTTTGGTGCAAAGTATGGCAATAGTAGTATTGATGGTTTAGATAAAATACTCAATCAATTACCGGCCAATCTAAACCTTAACTCAAATCCTCAAAAAATAATATATACAGCTTTAAATTATTTACTTCCATCATTATTCTTAATAATTCCTGTTATGTCATCTAGTGTTATAGGTGCAAGTAGTATTGTTGGAGAAAAAGAAAGAAAAACCTTAGAAACTCTACTCTATACTCCAATTAATTTAAAAGAATTATTTTTATCAAAAGTTATAGGGATACTAATTCCTTCTTATATTATTACTTTGATTTCATCTGTTTTATTTGGAATTATACTTAATATAGGTGGATTAATGTATTTTGATAAGCTCATTTTTCCTAATATGAAGTGGATTGTACTTCTGTTGTGGCTTTGCCCTAGTGTTACTATTTTGAGTTTAATAGTAGTTGTTTTAGCATCTGCAAAGGCCTCTACATTTCAGGAATCTCAGCAAGTTGTCAGCTTAATAATTATTCCAATAATACTTTTAGTAGTAGGTCAGTCTACAGGTCTTTTTCTCTTAAATACTTTTAGTATGTTTTTATTAGGTGCTTTCATTTTTATAGTTGATTTATTTTTATTAAAAATAATATCAAAATCTTTTAAAATTGAAAAATTAATATAGTAATATAATAATATAATAAAAAGATCACCTTATCTACAATTGACTTAAATAAGATAACCAAAGTAAGTTTGATTTAAGTTCATTTGTTTTTATAGTGATCTTTTACACATTTTAACTTATATTAAACTATTTTTCTTAGCTATTTCTAAGTTAACTTTTCTTCCACAGAATCTTTTGCCTTCACAAGTCTTGAACACTTTGTCAACAGCTTTTTGTGATATATCAAAGAATGAGAATTTATCTAGGATATCTATATCTCCTATTTCATCGCCTCTTATTCTTGCACTCTCTTTAATAAAAGTAATTAACTTTTTAGGATTTAATTTATCTTTACGTCCTACATTTAAGAATACTCTTACAAATCCACCCTCATTTGATGATATAGAGTTTTCTGTGTATTCATAACTTATTTCTTTAGTATAAACCATATACATTAAAGCTGAAGCTACATCTACAAGACTATATTCTTCATCTAGCTCTGTCACTAGAGGTACAAATCTCTTGTAATCGTCTTGACTTAAAGTTTCCTTTACTCTACCTACTATACTTTTATACTTAGATAAGAATATATCGTCTATAGTTGGTAATTCTTTTCTTTTTATTGTTCCTTTAGTATCTTTCTCAATTTGTTTTAAGAATCTATATTCTCTTGCTGTAACTAAAGTATAAGCTGTACCTTGTCTATTAGCTCTTCCAGTTCTTCCGATTCTATGAACGTATGAATCTGAATCTTGAGGTAATTCATAGTTAAATACGTGTGTTATACTTTCTATATCGATTCCTCTTGCTGCTACATCTGTTGCTACTAAAAACTCTAGATTTCCTTCTTTAAACTTTCTTAAAGTATTCATTCTATGATCCTGAGTCATATCTCCATGCATACCTTCTACATTATATCCTCTTACCTGTAATCCTTCTACTAACTCATCTACGCCCTTTTTAGTTTTACAGAATATTATGGCTGAACTTGGCTCATCATAATCTAATATTCTACATAATGATTCGAATCTATTATTTTGTTTTATTTCAAAATAATATTGGCTAACTGTAGATACTGTAATTGTATTTTTTACTATAGATATATGTTTCATATCTTCTTTCATATAGCTTTTAGCTAGTCTTTTAATTTGCGGAGGCATAGTTGCAGAGAATAACATTGTTTGTCTGTCTTCTGGACAGTTTCTTATTATTTCTTCTATATCATCTATGAATCCCATATCAAGCATTTCATCTGCTTCATCTAATACTAGAAAATTAACTCGACTTAAATCTACTACTCTTCTTCTTATAAGATCTAGAACTCTACCTGGCGTACCTACTAAAACGTCTACACCTTGTTTAATAGCTCTTATTTGTCTATCTATAGGCTTTCCACCATAAACCGGAAGTGTTCTTACTCTAGTATATTTTCCTATACGGCTTATTTCATCGTTTACTTGTATTGCTAACTCTCTTGTAGGTGTTATAACGATACTACTTATCTTACCTGTAGACTTTTTTATCTTATTTATAACTGGAGCTCCAAATGCAAGTGTTTTTCCTGTTCCAGTTTGCGCTTGACCTATAACGTCAAATCCTTCTAATACTACTGGTATAGCTTCTTTCTGAATTTTTGAAGGTTCCTCAAAGCCTAATTCATTTATTGCTTTAAGTATATCTTCATTAAGTCCTAAATCCTTAAATTTCACATCTGACATGTATCTTCATTCCTTCTTCCTTTTGTTTTATTTACTATTCATTTTATCAAAGCTTCATTATATCATATATTCACTATAAACTATATAAAATCATAAAAATCCTATATATATTATTATGATTAAAATTGCTCTATTTTATTATCTTCCTCTAACAATATATTATTATGACTTACAGAAACCTTTTAAAAAATAAAAACCTTATAAGAAAACTTCTTATAAGGTCATATTTCTATAACTAATTTCTGAATCCTCTGTTATTATTTCTTTCTTTTTTTGCTTTTCTACACTCTGGGCATCTTTGTGGTTCATTTGTAAAACCTTTTTCTTTATAAAATTCTTGTTCACCTTCAGTGAATATAAATTCATTTGAGCAATCTTTACATTTTATAGTTTTATCTGCCATTTAAAATTCCTCCTCTTTGGAATTAAGATTTAAAGTTGATTGACATCATATCCATAAAAGAGAGGAAGTGTAGTTAACCATATTAAATCTATTAATATTTTTTCATTCTAGATTAGAATAACACTTTTGGAAGGTATATGCAAGTATTAAATCTATGTTAAAACATTCTATTTAACATGAATTTTACCATTAACGACTCATATTTTTATAATATTATTATATACTAATGGATCTTTTTATTTCTATTTACATTTATGGTAAACTGTAATATACTATATCAAACTATACATATATGTATAGTAGGCTTTCAATGAGAGGAGATGGTTTATATGAAATTACAAAGAATAAGTACCAAAATAATTTCAGCTATAACAGTTATATCTATTGTTTTGTCACTGTCTATTACCTATTTAAGTATTAGCAATAGTTCACAGCTTTTAAAGGCTGAAGCTAGTGATAAAATGTCATTACTAGCGGAATCAAAGTCTAATCAATTTAATGTTACTCTTGCAAATACTACTAGTTCTATAGAAAGCCTACGCTCTACTATATCTAACTCGCTTGACTTAGAATCTCTTAAGAAAGATTCTGAATATATAGCAGAATACGATAATCTAATTTCTAAAATTATCATAGGAGATGTAAAGGAACATAAACTACTTAGTATGTATTTTTATTTTCATCCCGAACTTATTAATAATTCTTATAGTATTTCTTATGGCAGTAAAGATTCCACTGTTACTAGAAATGATCAGTTAGATATTGAACAATTTAATAAAAATAACAAAGATATGGGTTGGTTTTATGATCCATTACGTAAAGGGAAGGGAGTTTGGAGTGATCCTTATTTCTGGGAAGCACATAATAAAACTATAATCTCTTATACTGTTCCTGTATACCAGGGAGATATCTTGATAGGTGTTGTAGGTGCAGATATGGATTTTAATATTTTTAAAGATGAGATAAATAATATGAAAGTCTATGATAAAGGATATGCTATGTTAATTAGTGAAGATTTAGAATTTTTAGTTCACCCTACTCTAACTGTCAAAGATAAGATGGACGTCATTCAAAATGGAAATTATAAGTCACTAGCTAACAAAATTAAGACTGAAAAATTTGGAGTATTAGAACATAAGTTTAATAATGTAAATAGTTTAATTGCTTTTAATAAATTAAGCAATGGACACACCTTAATGGTTTCTGTTTCTCAAGATGAAGTATTTTCAAAAATCTCATCATTAAGAAATTTTTTAATTCTCACTGGGTTTATAGCCATTATAGCTTCTATTTCTATAGGATATATTATTGGTAAAAAGATATCTAATCCTATAGTGAGGCTGACTAAGTTAGCTGATACTACGTCTAATTTAGATATTTCTTATGACCAATCAGTAAATGATTTAGAAAATAATAAAGATGAAATTGGAAGCATGGCCATATCTTTTTTTAATGTAAGAGAATCTTTAAGAGACATTGTAAGTAATTTGAGAATAGCTTCTGATGAAGTCCTTAAAAATGCCGACTCACTTTCTACTACTGTTAACCAAACAACTAATTCTGTAGATGAAATTGCAAGCTCTATAGATGAACTATCTACAGGTGCTAATACTCAAGCTGAAAAGTCTGCTGAAGGATTAGAAAAACTTTATGATCTAACTTCATCCATAGATGAGACTTTAAATGCAGCTATACTAGTTAAGCAAAATATAGATGAGACTGGTGCTGTAAGTAAAGATGGATCTGATGTGGTTAGTTTATTAAATACTAAAATTGAAACTACTTTAAAAAATGCTGAAAAGCTATCTCAAAATATTGATGAACTATCTAATAAGTCTAATTTAATTGGAGATATAATAGGAACAATAACTGCAATATCTAGCCAAACTAATCTCCTTGCTTTAAATGCGTCAATAGAAGCTGCTCGAGCAGGTGAAGCAGGAAGGGGTTTTAGTGTAGTTGCTGAGGAGATAAGAAAGTTAGCTGAAGAAACAGACCTGGCTACTCAGAATATTAAAGGTATAATTCAAGAAATGCAGTTAAGTATTGAAGACACAGAAAACCATATGAGTGAGTCTAATAAAGTAATATTTGAAACTTCGGAAGCTTCCTCAAGTGTTTTTGAGTTCTTTAATCTTATAGAAAGTAAGGTTCAAAATACTATAGAGCAAGTAGATTTATTTACTAATATAATTAAAGATATTGAAGTAGGTAAAGACATAGCTATTAATGCTATGAAAGATATATCTACTGTTTCAGAGGAATCTGCTGCATCTACTGAAGAAATTAATGCTAGTATAGAGGAGCAAACAGCATCTATGCAGGAAATTGACATCATGGCTGTTAACTTAAAAGAAATTTCTGAGAAATTAAATACAGAAATAAATAAATTTCACTTTTAATTTTTTATTTCCCACAATATAGTTAATCTATCAGTTCAATATCTTTTATGGTATCTATGCGTATAATTTTTACCTTTTCAACACCCTTTTTATCTTTAAATCTTATCTTAATCCATTCATCATCTACATCAATAACTTCACATTCTAAGTTCATATCTCCTACAATTAGTAAGGCATCATCACATGAAATTAAACACTTTTTTCCCTTTAGTTCACCTATTAACTTTGACATAGCACTTTCTCCTTTCATGCTTCTTTTTAATAGCTTTATTTCTTTTTTAAGTTTCTCTAATTTTGTCTTATAACTACTGTAACAAAAGTATAGTAAAACTATAAAAATCCATAAGAAAGTCATATTAACCCCCTGTCACTTTATAAAGTTTTTAATTTTAAAATTTCCTGCTGTAAATAGCGCAGCTATCATAAGTATGAGTATAATTGAATTTGGAAATAAAGTTGAACTTTCTAAACTATCCAGTATCCAATATTGAGGCATAAATTTAGCTATATTATCTATTATCCAGAATTTATTATCAAGATAATCTCCACTTAAGGCTACTCCACTTATACTTAATGTTATTATATTAAAAAGAACTAATACAGTAGATACTACTCCTTCGTTTTCAAATATTCTAACTACAAGTAAGGATAAGCTTATAGACATAAGGCTTGATAATGCCATGTTTGTAAATACTATATGGATATTTGTTATACTATAGCCCATTATAAACTTTTGAACTATTAGTATAAATGTATACGTGATCATTTGAAGTGAAAATATAGCTAAGCATATACTTCCCATTATCTCATAACCCCTATTTGGTGTAGCTATAGCTCTAGACAATATATTTTGCTTTCTTAATCTTAATATATCTGTTCCTACTGATGAAGATGAAAGTAATATAAAGTACATTATTAGAGTTAGGGTTAATGCTAATTTAGCATCTGCCCCTTGCTTATATTTATTTACTACACTTTCTTTGTATAGCTTATGCACATCACTTTTATCTTCTATGATATCATGCTTTATTAGTATGTTTTCTTTCACTTTATCGTTTATCTTTTTTTCTAAATCTATTTCTATAGGTAGTACCCCTTTTTCTTCTTGTCTTCTCAAACTCTCTATAACAGGTTTTTTACCATCTTTTATTTTTTGTGTGAAGTCTTTAGGTATTTCGTATATTACTGCAATATCATTTTTTTCTAAAAGTTCTAAAGCTTTTTTTCTATCTTTATAAAAAGTTTGATTGCTCACTTCTATGTCGTCTATTATCTCTTGACCATATTTTCCCCTATCTTCTACATTAAAAGCTATATTTACACTTGGTTTTGCCTTCTCCCCATGATTAAGAAAATAAGTCATATTTATTACTAACAAAGGTGTTACAATCATAGTAAATAAGCTATTTTTATCTTTTATAATTCTCTTCAGATGAACTAAGCTTAAATTTATCATTCGCATGAGTATGTCACCTCTTTTTTCTTAACTCTAATTATGCTTAATGCGTAGAACACTACAGATAATAAAGCAGTTATTATTAGATTTATTTTTATAGAGTTAAAATCATTAAAAATTAAAAAGTTTTTATAAGTTTTTGTTATTATTACATCTGGAGAATAGTTAAATAAGGTTTTAAGTATCTCACTGTTACTTATTTTATCTATTGGAATAAATCCTCCCATAAGAGATTGATATATTATTAGTCCCATCAATATCATATTTGTTTGTTTTTTCTTAAATATTACTGACATAAATCCTGCTATAGTTGTTATTAGTAAGCTTTGAAATATCACTATAGATAATAGCAATGGTAATGAACCCTTAAAAGACATGTCCATCAATCTATAGCTAAATACATATATTAGATTTACAACAATAGCCATGATATAATTTGAAACTAAGTTACAATTAAAGTATTCTACTTTGGTAATAGATGTTGACATTATTCTTTTATATGTACCATTCTCTATGGACATATATTCTGATAATGCTAGTGCCATCATTAGTGTAATAAATGAAAAACTTAATAGTTTTATTGAATAATATTCATAAGAGCTTAAACTTTTCTGTAAATCTAATAAGTTATCTTTTATAGATTTATTACTATATATTTCATTTATATCTTTATTTAAATTGTATATAATCTCTTGTTTATCTTCTTTTGAAATATCTCTTTTATCAATACTCTCTTCTATCAATGTTTGATCTACTATTTTATAGTTATAACTATCTATCACAGAACCTAGTATCTCTCCAAGTCTACTTGCTCCTTCTTTACTTACATTTATATTTACTCTCGTTTCACTATTATCTCTTAATTTTAGTAAATCGCCTTCATATCCTTTAGGAATCTGTATTTCGTATTTTCCTTGGTTATTATTTTTAATCTCTATAATTTCTTTCATATCCTCGCTATTTAAGAAGTTTATTAGTTCTCCTGACAACTTTGTCTTATCATTGTCTACTATACTTATTTCTATTTTTGGCATCTTAACTGATGGTGTAAATAGTTCTGTTTGAAAATAACCTATTATGAAGCTTAAAGCTATGGGAAATATGGTATAGGTTAACACAAGGGGTAGTATCCCTCTAATCATACCCTTGATTCCAATCTTTATAAAAGCCATTAGTCTCATACTATCCCTCCTTAGTCTCTAAGCCTTTTGCCTGTAAGTGCTAAAAATACTTCTTCTAGTGTAGGTTCTTCAAAGTTTATTCCTTTTATTTTTATATCTAGATTTTCAGTAGCTTTTACTAAATCTTCTAATTTAAAGTTTTCTTCATCTATTATTAGCTTTATATTATAGCTTTCTTCTATTAATTCTTTTACACCACTTAAAGACTTTATGTCTCTTAATACTTCTTTGTTATATTCACTTAGCTTTAGTACTATTTTGGTGTTTGTTCCAATCATAGATTTTATGGATTTCTTACTTCCATAAGCTATTTCTTTTCCTAAATCTATTATATATAGATTATTACAAAGTACTTCTACCTCTTGCATATAGTGGGATGTATATATAATAGTTGTTTTATCTTCTCTATTTATTTTTCTGGTAAACTCAAATATATGATTTCGAGATTGAGGATCTACTCCTACCATTGGTTCATCCATGATTAATATCTTTGGTTTATGAATAATCCCACAAGCTATATTTAGTCTTCTTTTCATTCCTCCTGAAAACTTTTTTACTTTTTCTTTTTTCTTATCTAATAATCCTGTTATGTCTAAAACATCATCTATACTTTCTTTTAATTCTTTTCCTTTTAAACCATACAAGCTTCCGAAAAACTCAAGATTATCATAAGCAGATACTTCCTCCATTATAGCTAGTTCTTGAGGAACTAATCCTATTTGTTCTTTTACCTTTATTGGATTAGTTTTTAAATCATATCCCCCTATATTTATACTTCCAGTATCGCTTTCTAAAAGTCCCGTCATTATATTAATCATAGTAGATTTACCTGCCCCGTTAGGGCCTATAAGACCAAATATATCTCCTTCTTCTATATTGAAAGATATATTATCTAATATTAATTTATCATCAAATCTTTTAGTTATATTTTTAACCTCTATTAAGCTCATAAAAAAACCTCCCCCAATTTCCTAATTATATTATAGGAAATTGGGGGAGGTTTAACTATTATCTTAGGTAATTAATAAAAGTGACTCAAGTAACTATTTCATTTTTAAATGCAAATATGACTACTTGAGTTCTATCTCTTAACTCTAGTTTAGATAATATCGTACTTATATTATTTTTTATAGTTCCTTCTGATAAATATAATTTTTTACCTATTTCTTTATTAGTTAGACCATGTGCTATCTCTTTTATTATTGATAATTCTCTTTCAGTAAGCCCGTATTCTTCTAATTCCTTATAGTCATTCTCTTCTTTATGTATGTTAGGTATCATTTTTTCAGCTACTTCTGGATGAACCACTACGCTTCCTTTAATTGATGCTTTTATTCCTTCATATATTAAATCATATGAACTATCTTTTAGTAGGTATCCAGATGCCCCATATCTCAATGCCTCATGTATATATTCTGTGTCATTAAAAGTAGTTAATATAAGTATCTTTACATCTTTAAATTTTTCTTTAATTAATTTAGTACCTATTACTCCATTACACTTAGGCATTCTTATATCTAATAGAACAACATCTACTTGATTTGTATTACAAAATTCAAAAGCTTCTTCACCATCTTCACAAAGTCCTACTACTTCTATATCTGCATATGTAGATAATATTATTTTTAATCCGTCTCTTATTAGTTTCTCATCATCTACTAAAAGAACTTTTATCTTATCCATAACTCGTCATCCTTTCATATGATACCTTTAGATAATTGATTATTTAAGTTTAATACTACTTTCATCAAAAATCCTTGTCCACTTTTGCTATTGTAATCTATATAGCCTCCAACTTCGTTTACCCTCTCATATATACTTCTTAGCCCTATGCCCTTTTTTATATTATCAGTACCTATTCCATTATCTTGTAGTGTTATAATTAAATCGTTATTATCATAGTTCATAAATATATTTACTCTTTCAGCTTTTCCATGTCTTAAGGAATTTGATAAAAACTCTTGAACAACCCTATATATTACGAATGACTGATCAGCGTTTAATGCCCATTTCTCCTTTGTAAATCCTAATCTTACATCTACACCTGTAAGTTTAGTAAAGTTTTTAGCCAAATCTTCTATAGCTATAATGCTTTCATATTTTTCATACTCCATTGGCTTTAGTTCTCTTATTGCAGTTCTTATTTCACTCAATCCATTTTTAGCAAACTCAGCTAAGTTTTTAGCCATATCTGATGCTACATTTCCATCTTTTTTAGATATCTTTTCTATAGCACCTAACTGAATTATTATAGTAGATAAACTGTGTCCTACACTGTCATGTATTTCTCTAGATATTCTATTTCTTTCTCTAAGTAAAGTAAGTTCTTCTATGGACTCTGTATATCTTTCTAAATCTCTGTTTGCCTTTTTCAAATTTTCCTCAGATATTCTGAGTTTATTATATAGCTTTTGTGCTGTTAACCTTCTATTACTTTCAAAACTAATGTATAAACATATTATAGCTAGTACCATATTGGATGAAATCTCTGATATTATGTCGACTAGATTTAATTCTTTTCCTGTATATAACTCCATAATTATACATATAGCTATGCTTAGATACGACTTCTTTCCGTCTAATAAAAATATACTATCTGATATAGCTATAAAGAAATAGAAAAATATTATTCCTTCATAATTTTTATATAAGAAAAATCCCATGATACATTCAACAATTATAGATATAAAAACTAGCAGTTTTTTACTTCTAAATATAAAGAATCTAGTCTGACTATTTATTATAAATAAAAGAACTAATATAACTGAGTATATGTCTATATTTCCTTCTTTAACTAGAGAAATACCAAATATGATAAATAAAAATGATATATATCTAAGTATTGTGAAAAGTCTATTAGTATTCATAACTTTTACCATCGCTTTCATCTGAACTTATTTACTTATCTTTCTAAATATACTTAATTCCATACATTATATAATATCACTATACACGATTATAGAATAATAAATTTAATATATGGTTATTAGTATATTTTTCAAGAAAAAAACTAGAGGTCTACTTTCCCCTAGCCTTTCTTTTAAACTATTTAATATGTTCTAGTTTGTATCCTCTTTCTTCTAGCCCTTTTAAAACTCCCGTTTTTCCAAATAGGTGTCCAGCTCCAAATACTACAAAGTAAGTTCCTTCATCTTCTGAATTTAAATAACCATCTATTTTTTTAGTCATATTTATGTTTCTTTCATGCCATAGCTTTTCATTATATTCCGTATCTTCTTTTGTAGCAATATTTATAATTTCTTCAAACCCATTAATATCTGAGTTTTTCCAGTAGTTCCACATTGTCTGCATCATTTCTCCCTGAATTGTAATATCATTATTAGTTTTACCTAAAGATAATAGTGTACCTTCTAAGTTTTCTTCTTGGGTTTCTGGAGAAAAGTTGTCAAATAAATCAAACTGAAACTTAGCCCCTTCTAATTCCAGTATTTCTTTATTAAAAACGCCTTTTGTTAAAAAATATTGATCAATACCCATTGCTTTCTCATATTCTGAAGTCTGGTAATCTAGAGTAGCTAGTGATAAAGCAGTATACCATGGTTTCGCTTTTTCAAATATAGAGTAATCTATACCATATTCCTCTAACTTTTTTAATAAGAGTTCGTGGGTTTCTTCAGATATATTATCTTTCAAACTACCTTCTTTATAAAACCCTTTGTCTAAAATTTCATTTTGAATATTCTCTAAGTCTAATATATTTACTTCAACTGATAAATGAGTTGAATCCTTAAATATATCAGTTATTTTACTATCTAAAGGATATAAATCTTTCTTTGCTATATGTATTGATCCAAGTATATAGACATCATTCTTACCACCTGAAACTTTCCACATTAAGCCCTTGGATGTATTCCCTAGTTCTTTAGCTACAAGTTCATATATTCTTTTTGATATTATAATAGCCTGTTCCTTAGTACATCTGCTTTTTAGCTTTAAGTCATTTCCCGATCCTTTCAAGATATTTTTAGAAATCATATATTTAACTGGATCAGTCTCATCTATTTTCACATTACCTATAGCCTTTAAAGTGTTGTAAAACACGGCCATAACATCTTCTTTTGTAACATATTCATTTAAACTTATCTTAGTATTATCAATTTTATCTTTGTTACTACTATCAGTGTCTAAGCTGTTATAAAGCAAAGTATCTAATGTTAATAAATCCTCAGCAGTTATATGTTTTTTATAATCTTTAGATAGCTCCTGATTTATAACACCATATATTTCTGCATCTATTATCTCATCCACAGCCCATTTACTTGGTACATCTTGAGATACGTTGTCTTCTAAACTAATTTCACCTGAAAGTGCATAAGTTGAGTTTGGTAATATAAAGCTTGAAATAAACAGTGTTAAAGCTATTAAAAATGATGATACTTTAATATTTATTTTCAATTCTATACAATCTCCTTTCATATTTCTTTATGTAAAAAATTATCCCTTTAGTAATTTAGTTATAGTATAAAGTATTCCAGCATATCTTAATATTGCCTTTAGTAATTAATAGTAATGACCTAAGTCATTTTATATACTTAATTTTACTTGAGGCTTATTAAAATATGTAATAAACTATTATATGTTACCAAAATATATCTTGACTAATTAAAACTTGATAAAATAATACAAACATATCTAATTTAAAATATAGTAATGTCTGTTTTATATTTGTTTATAAAAGTTCGAAAGGATGATATTGTTGGATCTTAAAGATTATATTTCTCTTTACGAGGATTACGTGATAAACCTTAGAAGGTTTTTTCATGAGTATCCTGAGTTAAGTGGTGAAGAAATAAACACATCTATGAAAATAAGAGAAGAACTAGATAAGATGAATATTGAATATGAGATCGTAGGGGATTTTGGAATAATAGGAACTTTGAAAGGAAGAAATCAGGGTAAGACAATTGCACTTAGAGCTGATATGGATGCACTTCCAATCCCAGAAAGTGAATTTAACTTATCTCAAAAAAAGTCGATAATATCAAGTATAAGTAATATATCTCATGCATGTGGCCATGATGGTCATTCCGCTATGCTCCTTGGTACTGCAAAAATATTATCTGATTTAAGAAATAGTTTTGATGGTACTATTCTTTTTTGTTTTGAGCAAGGAGAAGAAGATGGTTCTGGGGTACTTCCCATGCTTGAAAAATTGGAACCCAAGAATGTAGATGCTATGTGGGGGATACATCTATATTCTGAACTTCCTTCAGGCATGATATGTGTTGACGAAGGTCCTAGAATGTCTGGAGCTACTGTTTTTAGTGTCAATATAAGTGGAAAAGGAGGTCATGGTTCTAGTCCTCATCAGACTATAGATCCTATAAATTGTACCGTTCAAATAATATCTAACTTATCATCTATATTGTCAAGAGAATTGAATCCAATTGATACAGGGGTACTAACTATTGGACACATAAACGCAGGAAAGGCACCAAACGTTATTCCTGATTCGGCTCTATTTAGTGGAACTATGAGATATTTTGACTTAGATATAGGAGCCCAAATTATAGAATCTTTCAAAAGAATAGTATTTAATACTGCTTCTGCCCATAACTGTATAGTCAACTTAACCCTAGATGGTCCTGGCTATCCTGTTATAAACGATTCTAATTTATCTTTTTTAGCCAAAACTTCTATTGAAAATAGTATAGGTAAAGAATTCTTAACTAGTTGTAAACCTTGGATGGCATCTGAGTCTATGTCACGTTACCTTAGAAAATATCCTGGTGTTTTCGCATTTTTAGGAATAAATAATACAGGACTTGGCACTGGTGCTCCACATCATAACCCTAGCTTCGATATTGATGAGTCTTGCTTAAAAAATGGTGTAGCTTCATCTGTTCAGTTTGCATTAGACTTCTTAAAATCTTAAATAAACTTATATTTAATTTTATAGGTTGATTAATAAGTGTTTTGTTATATTTACATTTATTACATCTTATAATATTGTCTTTTTTATATGGTAGTTATATCCATTTTAGTATGTAATTTAATCAAAGCTCAGGAGGAATGCAATGTTTGCAGAAATATTTGACAAAAGAAAAGCGCTGAAATTTTTATTTACTTTATGTTTATTTTTTTTAATGTACTACATATACTTTCATGATTTAAAATCGTTCTTATTTATAACAGATAGTTTGGAAGCTTTAATGGGATTTATTATTGCAACTATAGCCATAAATACTTACAATATATCAAGAAACAAAATATTTACTTTTTTAGCTATATCTCTAGGTTTCTTTAGTATAACAGAGGTAGCTTCCGTATTGTTCAACTACTATAATTATCTTGATACTCTATTGAGTGAACATATGTATATACAAATTTTCGGAAGTTATTTAAAGATTTTTTCTATCATATTATCTTATAAATTTTATGATAAATATATTAATTTTAAGTTAATCAATCTCTTATATTTTATTGCAGTTTTAAGTTTTCTTTTACTTTTATTTGTTTTTAATGTGTTTCCATCTATATATACTACTGTATTCTTAAACTTTACTATAAAAGATCTTCTTAATTTTATACTATATATGATTTCTTTATATTCATTATATATGTTCTATAAAAATGATGATAATCTTAACTTAAGCGATATGAGAATTTTAATGTATATAGCATTTTTCTTTAA
This sequence comes from Gottschalkia acidurici 9a, assembly GCF_000299355.1. NCBI lineage: Bacteria > Bacillati > Bacillota > Tissierellia > Tissierellales > Gottschalkiaceae > Gottschalkia > Gottschalkia acidurici. The sequence continues at coordinate 2,750,886 of NC_018664.1, forward strand.
CTTCGCTATAACTTTATTTTGTTTACATAGAACAGGAAAGCCTAGCAGTATTTTTAGATTTGCTGCAAATATTTCATTATTAGTTCATCTTTACTTTATGTGTAAAGTTATTATTCAGGCTGTTTTAGTTAAACCATATAATATGCTGTTTTATGATCTAGATAAGAAATCTAAGGAACTTGAAAAAAGTAAAGATTTATATAAAGGTTTAGTTGATTCGTTACCTGCATCCGTACTTATAAGAAAAAATAATAAAATTTTATTTTCAAACGTTACATCTTTAAATTTATTTAAATGTAATGAAAAAGATGGTTTAAAAGGTAAAGATATAACTAGTATGATACCTAGTGATCATATAATTGATTTTATGAAAAATTCGAAAAGTCGTAAAGATTCTTTTGAAACTAAATTTAAAACTTACGATGAAGATACATTTGATGCTATGGTTAGTGAGATAAATGTCACATTTGAGGATTCCCAATGTGTTTTAGCTTTAATTAGAGATATTTCTGAACGTAAAAAAATTGATGAACTTAATATGAAGCTTCAGAAAAAAATAGAAGAAGATAATCTTAGAACTGAATTCTTCTCTAATCTTTCCCATGAGCTTAAAACACCTATAAACGTTATTTATAGTATTCTTCAACTTGAAGATATCTATATTAAAAATAGAGACATTGATGGTATAGAAAAACACAATCATGTATTAAAGCAAAATTGTTTTAGACTTCTTAGAATATGTAATAATCTTATAGATGTCACAAGAATAGATGGTGGTTTTTTTAAACCTAATATGAAGTGTAAAAACATTGTTCATACAATAGAAAGTATAGTTGACTCTGTTGTGTATTACATAGGATCCAAGAATATGGAGATTGTATTTGATACCCAGTCTGAGGAAATTTATACTCTATATGATGAGGACTTAGTAGAAAGAATTATTTTAAATCTGATTTCAAATTCATTAAAATATGGAAATCAGTACGGAAATATATGGGTCAATATATATGATGAACAGGAAAATATAAAAATAATTTTTAAAGATGATGGTCCTGGAATAGCAAAAGATGAGTGCGAAAATATATTTGAACGATTTGTTCAAGTAGACAGATCTTTTACAAGAAAATGTGAGGGAAGTGGACTTGGTCTTTCTCTTGTAAAATCTCTCATAGAACTTCATAATGGAAGTATAACCTTAAATAGTGGTGAAGGTTTAGGATGTGAATTTATAATTCGACTTCCTAAGTACTCAGACCTTATTATTGATGAAGTAGCCGTGTCTAATGATAAAGTATTAGAAAACAATGATCTTGTTGATAAAGTTCAAATAGAATTTTCTGATATCTATCTGTAAATATATAATAGCCGTATATCTATTAAAATATAGATATACGGCTATTTTTATATAACATAATCTTCAGGTATAAACACTTTCACATCTTTAAGTCTTACAAATACCGCTTCACCAGTTTTAAGATTAAGCTCTTTATAAACATCTCTACTTAGTTCAGCCTCTAGATACTGATCCTCGTCTTCTCTTTTTAACTCTATATGAATAGTAGATCCTAATGGTCTTATAAATATAATCTTAGCTCTTATAAACCCTTTGCCTGTATGTTCTCTTTTTATTTCTATATTATATGGTCTTACATAACTCACTGCATTCTCACTAGTTCTATCCATATATTCTGGGGCATCAAATTCAGCAGTTCCTATCCTAACTTTTCCTCCTTGAACTCTACCTTTAAACAAGTTTACATTTCCAAGAAAGTTATATACAAAAGGTGTAGCTGGATTTTCATATACCTCCTCGGGAGTTCCTATCTGTTCTATTTTACCTTGATTTAAAATTACGATTCTATCTGCAACATCCATAGCTTCCTCCTGATCATGAGTTACAAATAGGCTTGTAATTGATATATCATTATGGAGATTTCTAAGCCATCTTCTTAAATCTTTCCGAACTTTAGCATCTAGCGCTCCAAATGGTTCATCAAGAAGCAATACTTTAGGTTCCACCGCTAAGGCTCTTGCTAGAGCTATCCTTTGTCTTTGACCTCCAGATAGCTGAGTTGGATACCTATTTCCAAATTCCTTCATTTTAACTAACTCTAATAGTTCTTCTACTTTTTCTTTTATCTCCTTCTTACTAAGTCTATATTTTTTAGGACGAATATTTAATCCAAATGCTATATTATCAAATACAGTCATCTGTTTAAATAGCGCATAATGCTGAAATACAAACCCTACACCACGATCCTGAACTCTTTTTTTAGTATGATCTTCTCCATTAAACAAGATATTTCCATAGTCTGAAGTCTCAAGCCCAGCTATTATTCTTAGTAAAGTAGTTTTACCTGAACCAGAAGGTCCTAGTAATGCAACTAATTCTCCGGTCTTTACTTCTAAGTTAATATTTTCTAATGCCTTATAACTTTCAAAACTTTTAGATACATCATTTACTTCTATGCTCATAAAATCATCCCCCTAATTTTCTAACTCTTTGCTTATCTTCCACCCTATAAATTTCTTTAATATCAAATTTATTATGGCTATTATGGTTAACAAGGATGCTACTGAAAAAGCAGATACAAATTTATATTCGTTATATAATATCTCTACATGTAATGGTAGTGTTGTCGTAACACCCCTTATATGTCCAGAAACTACTGACACTGCACCAAATTCACCTGCTGCTCTAGCTAGCGTCAATACTATTCCATATAAAAGGGCCCATTTTATATTAGGAAGAGTGACTAAAAAAAAAGTCTTCCATCCACTAGCCCCTAATGTTAATGCTGCTTCTTCTTCAGTACTTCCTTGGGATTGCATAAGAGGGATAAGTTCTCTTGCAACAAATGGAAATGTCACAAATATAGTTGCTAGTATTATCCCTGGAGTATTAAATATGATTCTTATGTCATGATTAGTTAAAAAATCTCCGAGAAGTCCATGACTATTACTGAATAATAACACAAATATAAATCCAGCAATAACTGGAGAAATAGCAAATGGTAAGTCTATTATAGTTATAAGAAGATTTTTTCCCCTGAACTCAAATTTAGCTATTGCCCATGCTGCTATTACTCCAAATATAGTATTTAGTGGAACCGATATTAATATAGTTATTAGTGATAGCCTCAAAGCTTTTATAGTCATTACATCTTTTATAGAATCTATATATACTAGCACCCCATTTTGTAATGCTTTAGAAAATACTGCTACAAGTGGTATAACTAAAATTAGTCCTACATAAATTAAAGCTATAGATACTAAAATCCACTGTACTAACTTTGACTCTTTCGTTACCTCAATGTTTGACGTAGTCTTAGAATCTTCTTTTTCTTTTAATGATATATCTACACTCAATATAATCCCTCCTTTACAATTAGGTATGTTTAGTAGCTACTTTCCATTGAATAAAATTTATTATAAGCAATAATATAAAAGAAATTACGAGCATGATTGCTGCAACTGCAGTAGCTCCAGTATAATCATACTGTTCTAGTTTAGTCATAATTATAAGTGGAGATATTTCCGTTTTCATAGGCATATTTCCAGCAATAAATATAACAGAACCATATTCCCCTAAAGTTCTTGAAAAAGCTAAAGAAAATCCAGTTATTAATGCTGGCAATACTTCTGGAATTATAACTTTAGTAAAAGTTTGAAAACGTGTTGCTCCTAAACTAGCTGCCGCTTCTTCTAATTCTTTATCAAGATTAATTAGTACTGGCTGAACAGTTCTAATTATGAACGGAAACCCAACAAATATAAGTGCTACAACAATTCCTAAGAAAGTAAATGATACCTTTATTCCGAATAAACTCAGATACTTTCCTATCCATCCTTCTTCCGCATATAGTGTCGCTAATGTTATTCCAGCAACTGCTGTAGGAAGTGCAAAAGGCAAATCCACAAGTGCATCTATAATTTGCTTTCCTGGAAAATCATATCTAACCAATACCCATGCTAGTAAAAATCCGAAAACTACATTTACAAGACTTGCAATAAATGCGGCTCCAAAGCTTACTCTAAATGAATCCAAGACTCTTGGTTCTGTAGCTACCTGTATGAATTTTTCCCACCCCATATTAGCAGTATTTAAAAATACCATTGATATTGGAATTAAAACTAGAAAACTAATATAAAGTACTGTAAATCCTAAAGTAAGTCCAAAGCCTGGTATTATACTATATTTCTTGACCTTGGAAATTTTATGTGACAGTTCCACAACTATACCTCCTTGAACCAATATTCTATCTTTATATCAATATAGGGATGATGAACTTTAAGAAGTTTACCATCCCTATTTATTATTTACTGATTATCTCATCAAAAACTCCGCCATCATCAAAGTGTTCTTTCTGTGCCTTACTCCATCCTCCAAATACATCATCTATTGTAAATAGTTCTATCTTAGGAAATTCACTTTCATACTTCTTCGCTATCTCTTGATTTCTTGGACGATAATAGTTTTTAGCTGCAATTTCTTGACCTATATCTGTATATAAGTATTCTAGATATGCTTCTGCAACTTCTCTTGTTCCTTTTTTATCTACATTTTCATCTACTACTGCTACTGGTGGTTCTGCTAATATACTTACTGAAGGTACTACTATTTCAAATTCTCCATCCCCAAATTCTTTCATTGATAATAAAGCTTCATTTTCCCAAGCTAATAAAACATCTCCTTGCTTACGTTCAACAAAAGTTGTAGTAGATCCCCTCGCTCCTGTATCTAGTACGGGAACATTAGCAAATAACTTCTTAACAAATTCTTTAGCTCCATCTGCATCTCCACCATTTCTTTTTAACTCATATCCCCATGCAGCAAGATAGTTCCATCGTGCTCCTCCAGATGTTTTTGGATTAGGTGTAATTACTTCTACTCCTTCTTTAACTAAATCATCCCAATCTTTTATTCCTTTAGGATTTCCAGCTCTAACTAAGAAAACTATAGTTGATGTGTATGGTGTAGAGTTATTTTCAAGTCTTTTTTGCCATCCTGACTTTATAATTTCTTTCTTAGTATTTATTGAGTCTATATCGTATGCAAGTGCCAGTGTAACTACGTCAGCATCTAATCCATCTAATACTGTACGCGCTTGCTTACCTGACCCTCCATGTGACTGTTCTACTTCTACCTCTTGCCCTGTTTTATCTTTCCAATAGCTTATAAATGATTTATTAAACTCATCATATAATTCCCTTGTTGGATCATAAGAAACATTTAGAATTTTAACTTTTTCTGTATTTTTACTATCTGCAATATTGCTATTTGTTTGTTCTCCGCCCTTAGTACTGCAACCTATCAAAGCCCCTGTAGTAGTTAGAATTGCTAACACTAATGATAAATACTTACTTTTCAGCTTAATCATAATTTTCTCCTCCTTTTCAATACCCAAGTAATCCTATAGGTTAATATGTATATTATGTTAAATCTCATATAATGTCAATACTATTTTTCTTTTTTATTTTTATTAATTTTAAGTCACTATACTGAATAGGAATCCTATACACTATGTTATAATTTATATCAAAGGAAGGTGGGAGAATATGTTAGACACTAAGTATCAAAAGATTAAAAGGCTTATAGGTCCTATAACTAGTGAACAATTAAAGTATGTAGACAGTTTTCCTAGCGATAATTTAGGAGTATTTACGCCTGTTTCAGGACCGTGTCTATATTCTATATCTCCTATGCATACTCATCCGTCTTATATGTTCGTGATTTATTTTAGCAACGATGCAACTCTAATTATAGATAATGTTAAAATTAAGTCGGAGCAGGGAAAACTTCAAGCATTATCTCCAAATATACCTCACCATGAAGTTTTGGATGAAGGTTTTAATAGATATATTGCAATATTTATTGACAAAGACTTTTTTGAATTACAGCTTGAAGAATATAGTGTAAAAGATAATTTATTATTTAATGGAGAGTCTTATAGCTTATCTCCTAACCTCATTTCTAAAATAAAGGAGTTCATTTTAGAAATAGATAATGATATTCCAGGTGGACGAATAGTTGCTCACTGCATTAGTATTGAAATATGTCATATCATAATTAGAAGCATATTAAATATCAGTCATAAGCGAGATATAATATCAACTCGTATGGAAATCGATAAAGTAATAAATTTTATTAGCTCAAATTATGGTGATAATATCTCAATAGATAAATTAGCTAAAGTGGCTTGTATGTCTTCGTCTCACCTTACTCGAATATTTAAAAGAGAATTACAAATATCACCTATGAAATATTTATATAGAGTGCGTATGAACAAAGTTAAAGAGCTTTTAAGACTTAAAGAAAAGTCCATAACGCAAATAGCCTTGGAGTGTGGCTTCAATAGCTCCTCTTACTTATCATCTTGCTTTTATAAGGATTTCAAAATTACCCCTACAGAATATCAGAATTCTTGGAATGAATGATTTAATTTTTAAAGACTATGATCGTTTTTTTAAAGACTCGTCTCCTAAATCTGTATATAATCTAATGAAATAATTCAATTAATTAGGGGGAGTTAATATGGGTTTTAACGAGATAATTAAATTCGCAAATGAAAATCAAAGTTGCTTTTTATCAACTATAGACGAAAATAAACCAAGAGTAAGAGGTATGCTAATGTGGTTTGCAGATGAAAGTGGGTTTTACTTTCATACTAGTTCCACAAAACAATTATATTTACAATTAGTGGCTAACAACAATATTGAACTTTGTTTTCTTTCTTCTGGAGACAACAGTAAAATGATGAGAGTCAATGGAAAAATTTCATTTCTAAATGACAATATTTTAAAAGAAAAATTACTAAAAGAAAGACCTTGGCTAAATCAAATGTCTGAAGATGATATTGATAATTTCCTTATAGTATTCAAAGTATATACCGGTGAATGTCATTTCTGGACTATGGCAGATAACATGATGGAAGGAAAAATAGAAAAAATAAGTTTTTAATTGAATCTTAAAAATAGATAGATTTTATAGTAGTCACTTTCCCGTGAGAAGTACCTTACCGCAGTAGAGTGACTATTTTTTGGATTCTAAAGTTAAAACAAAAAATAATCATGCTTTAATTCAAACCCATATATTAGTTCAATTTTAAATACTTTCAAATATCTATACATATTTAGGACTCTATGATATTATTATCTTTGTATGTTAATTTTTTGTATATTATCATATAATCTTGACATTAAAACTTAGGAGGATAATAATGCCATTCGCAATATTCAAACAAAAGAAAGTATTAAAGCCTTTGTTAACTTTATGTTTATTTTTTACTTTGTATCTAATATACCTTTATAATTCAAATGCATTTATGTTTTTATCAAATGGATGTGAAGTTTTTATCGGATTTACTATTATGATTATAGCTATAAACACACGTAATATATCACAAAATAAAACATTTACTCTCTTGGCTCTATCATTAGGTTTTGTTAGTCTTGTAGAGATGGTATCTATATTTTTCGCTTATAATGCTAATATTCATACTTCCTCAGATAAATATATATACTTACAAGTCTTTGGGGATTATTTAAAGGTACTCTCTATAATATTATTTTGCAAGTTTTATAATAAACCTATTAAATTTAAGGCTATTGCTTCATGGTATTCAGCTTTCATTTTAATATTTATGTTACTCTTAATTTGTTTCGATGTTTTTCCATCTATACATGAAATCTTATTTTTTAATATTACTATAAGGAATACTGCGAATATACTTCTTTACATAGTTTCTTTACTTTTAACACATGATATTTATAAAAATAGGAGAAAATTTACTTCGCATGATGCAAAGACTTTATTATCCATATCTGTTTCTCTTAATATAACTATTCTTTTATTTATTTTTGCTAAACCTTATGATAAGATTTTTAACCCGACTGCTCATATAGCTTTATTAGTATATTTGTTTTTTGTATATAAGATGGTTATACAATCTATTTTAGTTGAACCATATAATATGCTTTTTAATGATTTAGTTAAAAGGACTAATGAGCTCGAAAAAACTAAAGATCTGTATAAGGATTTAGTTGAGTCTTTACCTGCATCTATACTTATAAGACAAGATGATAAAATAGTATTTGCAAATGCTACGTCTTTAAATTTATTTAAATGTAGTAACAAAAATGATATAAAAGGTAAACATATAACTAGTATGATTTCCCCTGAGTGTATTGTATCTTTTATAGAAAAATCAAAATCAGATGAAGGCTCTTTTGAAACTCAATTTAAAACTTTAGATGAAAACGTTTTTGATGCAGAGGTTAGTGAAATAGATATCTTATTTAACGATTCTCCATGTACATTGACTTTAATTAAAGACATATCTGAAAAGAAAAAAATTAATGAGCTTAATCTAAAGCTACAAAGAAAAATAGAGGAAGATACTATTAGAAACAACTTTTTTTCTAATCTTTCTCACGAGCTTCGAACACCTATAAACGTAATGTACAGTGCCATTCAGTTACAAGATATATATATCAGTAATAAAAATATAGATGGTATTATGAAGTATAACGAAATAATAAAACAAAACTGCTTTCGTCTTCTTAGAATGTGTAACAACTTAATAGATATAACAAGATTAGACTCCAACTATCTTAACCCTAATAAAAGTTTCTTAAATATAGTTACTATAATTGAAAATATTATTCTATCAGTTTCTTTTCATGTAAAAAATAAAAATATGAGTATTGTATTTGATACCAATATAGAAGAATGCTTTGTATTATGTGACGGTGATATAATAGAACGAATCATGTTAAATTTAATATCAAACTCATTAAAATATGGTAAAGATCATGGCAATATTTTAGTTAATATAGTTGATGATGATGACCACATTTCTATATTTTTTGAAGACGATGGTCCAGGTATACCAAAAGATAGTCTAGATAGTATATTTGATAGGTTCGTTCAAGTGGACAAGTCCTTTACGAGAATATCTGAGGGAAGTGGACTTGGATTACCTCTAGTGAAGTCCCTTGTGGAACTTTTGGATGGAAGTATAAGTTTAACAAGTGTTGAAGGTGAGGGTTGTAAATATAAAATTACTTTCCCTAAAGCCTTAAACTTTAGCTATAGTGAAGTTGCTGTCTTTAGTGATAAATACATAGAGAGTACAAAGACGATAGAAAAAGTTAATATAGAATTCTCTGATATATACTTATAAATATACTAGAAACCGTACATTTGTGTAAAATTTAAATGTACGGTTTCTAAAAATCTAAAATTTACTTTTAATTAAAATTAATTTTATATCCAAATAACTAATATCATCTGGAAGACTTTCTTTTATAGGCTTTAACTTTTCCCTACCTACTTTTTTTATTGCTTCTAGTATCATTTTTTCTTTTTCTGTGTCACTAACAAAACTAGACCAGTCTATATCTTTTCCATCCTCTTCAAGTTTCATAAGATGTTTTAAAACTGTTTCTTCAGTTAAATTTCTTTCTTCGGCTATCTTATCTAATGATTTTCCTTCTATATATTTATTATATGTTAATTCATAAGTAGATTCTATTTCAATTGAACCATCATCAATTTTATAATTATCATTAGTTTGATTACTTTCTCTATTAATATTTTCTCTTACTTTTTCTATATCTATATTTTTATCCTGACAATAGTCTTTAATAGCATTTATAAAGTTTTTTCCATAGTTTTCGTATTTCTTAATCCCTACTCCTTTTATTTTAAGGAGTTCATCTTTATTTTGTGGATAATATGAAGACATTTGTTTTAAAGTTATATCATGAAATATTACAAAAGGTGGTAATTCTTTTTCTTTAGAGATTTCAAATCTTATATCTCTTAAAAGAGCAAATAATTCCTCATCGTATTCTTCAATAGTATTTTTTATTTTACTATTTTCACCATTCTTGTTATCAATTCTTCTTCTATGAACTAATTCTCTTTTATGATATATCTTTTCTTTTCCTTTTAAAATATCCATAGATTTTTGTGTTAACTTTAAAATAGGAAATCTATCAGTAGTTATACCCAAATATCCTTTAGATACAAGTGTCATTATTATTTCTCTTATACTTCCTTCACTATATTCCTTCATAATTCCGTAAGTTGATATTCTATCAAGTCCATAAGTTAATATGTTCTTATTTTTTGAACCTCTTAAAGTTTGTATAATAGTACCTGCACCGTATCTTTGATCCGCTCTATATATGCACGATAGTATTTTTTGGGATTCAATAGTTATATCTATCATTTCACCTTCATCTAAACAGTTACCGCAACTTCCACAATTATCTTCCTTTAACTCTTCTCCAAAATATTTAAGTATATCATTTCTTAAACATTCATTTGTATGGCAAAAATCCACTAAATACTGAAGATTTTCATACATTAATTTTTCTCGTTCAGGTGATAACGTCTCACTCTGTATAATAAATTTCTGATTTACTATATCTGATGGTGAATACATAAGTATACATTCACTCTGCTCTCCATCACGTCCAGCTCTTCCTGCCTCTTGATAGTAACTTTCCATATTTTTAGGCATATTATAGTGAATCACATATCTTACATCTGGCTTGTTTATTCCCATTCCAAAAGCATTAGTTGCTATGATAATTTTTGTTTTATCTAAGATAAAATCATCTTGATTATATTGTCTATCTTCTGAACTCATTCCTCCATGATATCCTATAGCTGAAAACTTTTTCTCGTTTAGCTTTTTAGTTAGGGACTCTACAGTTTTTCTTGTAGAGCAATATATTATTCCTGATGATTCCCTAGGTATATTTTCTAAGTAGTCTATCAAATAATTAAACTTATTACTAGGTTTTACTACACTGTATATCAGATTTGGTCTATCAAATCCAGTTATTATTTCTATAGGATTGGATAAATTTATTATTTGTTTTATTTCTTTTACTACTTCTTTTGTAGCAGTAGCAGTAAAAGCAGCCACTAATGGTTTCTTATTTAGTGAATTTATAAATCTAGGTATTTCTACGTAACTCGGTCTAAAATCGTGACCCCACTGACTTATACAATGAGCTTCATCTATCGCAACTAGTGATACTTCTATACTGTTCATTAAATTTAAGAATATACTACTACCTAATCTTTCTGGTGCTACATATATAATTTTGTATTTGTTATTTTTTATTTCTTCTATTCTATTTACTAGATCATTATTATCTAAAGTACTATTTATAAATGTAGCTGGAATTCCTACCTCATTCAGAGAGTCTACTTGGTCTTTCATTAATGATATTAGCGGTGATATAACTATAGTCATATTTTCTAATAGTATAGCTGGTAATTGATAACATAGTGATTTTCCCCCACCTGTAGGCATAATTCCTAATGCGTCTCTTCCACTAAGTATCCCCCTTATTATTTCTTCCTGACCTGTCCTAAATTCGTCGTAACCAAAGTGTATTTTCAATGCTTCTTTTATCTGCATTGCCAGAACCCCTTTTCTAAAATAAACTTATTTTTTATCATATTGTTTGATTATATCATAGTCAATTGTACTTATAAAATATAATGGATATGATGACGATGGGCAAGAAAGAAGATGATTTTCAATAAAATATAGTCCTCTATAAGAATTTTATATTAGATTGTTGTTTTTATTAATTGTACTAGAATATATTTAATGTACAAATGAATATAAGTATATCTATAAGCCCAATTAAACTCTATGCCTTAAATATCCCTATCTAGTTTGATTTATATTTACTTAATTCTAACCATTCAAATAATTTAGCTCTTTCTGGTAGATGCCTTCCTTTTGTTAATAATAGATATTGGTATAGGGCTTCAAAGTCATCTATTTTATCTACGTCACTCATTTTATTTAAAAAATCATAGTATATATTTTCGTTTTTCAACTTTTGTAGCAACTGTTCAAGAGTATCTTCTCTGCTATAAGAAACACTTGTCCATATGTTTTCGGTGATTAAATAAGAGCATCCAAAAAGATAAAATCCTCCATCATATGCAGGTCCAACAACACAATTTTTTGGATTTTCATTTAATTTATCTATAGTTTTTAATATCAGTTCATATTCAATTTGAGGGCTATCTGTACCAATTAATATAACTTTATTATGTTTCTTTAAAAGTTTATCTGATATATTAAATAATCGTTTCCCTAAATCTCCTTCTCCTGTCCATATAGTCTTAAATTTATTCCACATTGGATGATTTAGTCCATTCTCTTCTGCTAATGCCCAATAGAGCTCTACAGAGCTTTGTGATTTCATTTTTAGTTCCAATAATACTTCTTCAGTGGCTTTGACACTCATTTCATAAAATATTTCTGCCGTATCTTTTCCTATATCTTTAGCAAGTCTCGTTTTTACTTGTGAAAGTCCAGGTGTTTTTGCAAATACGGCTATTGCAGTACTCATGTTTTATCACTCCTATTATGCTTTTTAAAGTCTTTATATGCTTGAATTTGCCACAGATATAGATGTGTAAGAGTAGTTTTAAGCCAACCATTTTTTTTATATTTCCTACCACTAGTATAAAGTTTTGCTTTTATTACTGTTAACTTAACTTTATTTCTGATAGCATGTTTGACAAATAAATGATCTTCTCCATAAGGGGCATCAATTACATATCCACCTAATTGTTCAAAAATATCTCTTCTTATACAGAATCCTTGATCTCCAAAAGGTGTTTTCAAAAAGTGTGATCTAAAATAAACTCCCAGTTCATTTAGTTTTATTGCCTTAGGTGCATCATAAAATGCTAAGTTAAAATATAAAAGATCTTCTGGATTTTCATACATAGCTCGAATTAACGATGGTACTGTATCTTTATCTAGCCTTGAATCTGCATGGAGGAACCATAGAAATTCTCCCTTAGACTCCTTAGCTCCTACATTCATACTCTTTCCCCTTCCAGATGGAGACAATATTTTTCTAACCGTTAACTTACTATCTACACTAATATCATCCAAATTTTCAAAGCTCGAAGTAACTAGTAAAATCTCTATATCTTTTGGTAATTCTTTTAAATCTTCCATAAGATATTTTAATTGTCCCTCTTTAAATCCTACTGGCATTACTATAGATAATCTCATATTAAACTAGTGCTCCTGTGCAAGAACTTCCACTTCCTGCTGTACATCCAAAGCAGTGATTTGCAAAAGATATTTCTTTTTCCACATCACTAAAATCAGATATATCCCATATCGATATAGATTTATTTTTTAAAGTAATTTCTAATGCTTGATTAAAGTCACAGTCATAAATCTTTCCGTCCCAAGATATTGATAAAAGATCTCTACACATAACATTTAAAGCAGTATCAGGATTAAAGTTTTCTAGTAACAGATTACAGTACTCTTCATATTTACCTTCTCTTTTTAGATTTTCTTGAAAACGACTTATTGGCATGTTGGTAATCGTAAGCAGTTGATTGAAGTCTATATCATAATTTTCTTTTAAATGCTTTTTATAATCTTTTTCTAGTGCCTTCTGTGGTGGTGGAAGTGTCCCCCCTTTAGGATTAAATACTAAGTTTAGAATAAGGTCTGTATCTTTTTTACCATATCCTAAACTATTTAACTTTTTAAGTGCAGATATGCTCTTTTTAAAAACATCATCTCCACGTTGATAGTCTACGTTCCCTTCTAAGTAACAAGGAAGTGATGCCATAATTTGTACTTTATTATTTGCTAAAAACTCTGCTGTATCTTCTTGTCCACTTTCAAGCAGTATAGTTAAGTTACAACGATTTAAAATTGTTTTATTTAAAAAAGAAAGCTCACTTATAAGATATTTAAATTTAGGATTTAATTCAGGTGCTCCTCCAGTTATATCTACTGTATCTATGCTTTTATTCTTTTTTATTAATTCTAGTATCCTATCAATAGTTTTTCTATCCATAACCTCTTCTCTATCTGGTCCTCCGTTTACATGGCAATGAACACAAACTTGATTGCATTTTTTCCCAACATTTATCTGTAGAGTTCCTATTTCTTTTCTTTTTAAATCAAGCTTATTTTCTTTAAGTGTGTCTTCAAATTTAACTGTATCTTTAAATAATCCTTCAATCATTTTCTCCATCTCCTAACTTGGCTTGATATTTAAAATTAAGAACATTTTTAATAAAGTTTTTCTATTTCTTTTAAATTGTTCACAAAGTCTATTCCTGATTTAAAAGATTTTCTATTTTTTATAAAGTTTTTAGCAGTTGCTAAGCAAATTCTTTCTGCTTTAACTCTAGAGTTTTCACAATTAATAGATTCTATATCTTTTATCTTGGCTTCAGGTATTCCTATAATACGTCTCGATAGCTCAATACCTACTACTCCAGAAGTATTATCAAGAATACTATCTAAGTACCATTTATCAAATTCTTCAGATTGTGTTGATATATCTTTAGCATTTTCTTTAAAAGATTTTAAGAACTTTGTTTTAAACATATCTATAATTTCAACTATACTATCCTCAAGCCATTTTTTATAATCCTCCTTTTCTTTTACATCCTCAATATTAGCATCAGCATTTACCCATGCAAATATCAAATGTGCTATCAGATTTCCTAAGTCATGTCCTATTGGACCATAAAAAGCAAACTCTGGGTCTATAACTTTTACAGAATTATCTTTTACAAATATAGAACCTGAATGTAAATCCCCGTGTACTAATGCTTGCGCATTGTTCATAAATTCATACTTAATTTTCGCAACTTCTAGCTTTAATTCTTCATCTCTATAATAATGTTCAATAACCCAGTCTTTATTAGCTTCAAATATGCTGTTTCTATTTAGATAGTTCGTAAAAGGTTCTGTATAGACTACGTCCTTTGTTATTTCACATAGTACTGGATTTATATAGTCTTGATTTAACTCTCTTTTTTCTTTATGACTCATAACTATATCTGTTGTCATTATAAGTGAGTTGACTAAAAAAGTAGTTATGAGGTCTGTAAACCCTAATACTTTTTTATGATTAAGTAATGATGTTCTAAGTACTTCGTGATCAGACAAGTCTTCCATTATAAAGCAATTCATAACAGTATCTATATGATATATTTTTGGAGTTGATCCAGGTGCTAGTTCACCTTGTAATTTTAAAAGATTTGCTTCTGTTCTATTTCTATCTGGAGAAAACTTAAACTCTTCTGAAGCTCTCGCAGTTGGTCCTGCTTGTTTAAGTATTATAGACTTCTCAGTTTTTTCATTCCAAATCTTAAATATATAGTTTACATTGCCATCACCAAATTCTACACATTTTAAATTATCATCTTTTCTAAAGATATCAGTTTTTTCTAATACATACTCTATAACTTCATCTGTATTCATCAAAAACTTTTCATTAAATTTAGACATTTAAAATACCCCCTAAGTAAGATTAATTCTTCATAGAAAACTTCTTCTTTAATACAAACGATAGTGCAAATAGCAATATTACTAAACATATAGATATATAAAATCCATTAGATCCTATATTCATAGACTTATCTCCTAAATTTGTATACACTATAATCCCTGGTATAGACCCTATTACTGTAGCTATTGTAAAGTCTTTAAATCTTATATTAGATAATCCTGCACTATAACTTACTACTTTAAAAGGAAATAGTGGTATAAGTCTTAACATTAGTATTATAAAAAGACCACCTTGTTCCGAATACTTCTCTAGGTTTACTGATTTACCTTTTATAAATTTACTAACTATTTTTTGACCTAAAATTCTAGATATATAGAATGATACTGTAGCTCCTAAAAATGAACCTATACTAGTTAATATAGTACCTTTGACTAACCCAAATACCATACCCCCAGCTATCACTAGTACGGAGTCTGGAAAAAGTAGCAAAGGTAGAAGTGTAAGCAGTGCTACATAAACTATGGGAGATAAAATTCCAAATGAATTTATATAGTCTTTTATTTCATTGGCTCCATATCCTTTTAATACATTAACCTTATTTAGTCCATAAATTATTCCTAATGTTAAAATTACTATAATTGTATATTTTAATATCAGTTTATTTTTCTTTATCTCTGACATTGCTAGCTATTCTCCTTTTTACCTTATATCTATTACTCCATTTTTTTATAGTACCTATATCTTCTTGGTTAAATGTTTTATCTATATCATCATTGAACAATAAGTCTAATATATGAATAGATTTCTTGCCACCTTTTTTCATAGATTCAACACATTCTTCACAATAAGATATTATATAATTGCTTTTACTTTGATTCGCTCTCTTTTGTCTTTGTTTTAAGGATAAATCTTTATTCGTTACTCCTATCATTGCACCCGATCCACAACAAAGTGTTTTTTCTCTTATAAATTCCATTTCATTAATTTTAAGTCCTAACTGTAATGTTATATTTCTTATAGCATCATGTATTTTGCTTTCATTTCTTGTAGGGCAAGGGTCATGAATGCTAAATGTTTTATCTGTACATTTATAATAATCTTTTTTATCTTCTGGCACTCCATATTGACTTATAACTTCCCACAAAGACGTTATTACTATATTAGGGCTATTTTTTTCTATTGTTTTATAGCAATTTTGACATGCAACTATTACTTCTTTTATTTTATTATTTTTAAATTCAGTCTGAACAGTATTATAAAAATCATTAAATTTTTCTTTTTCACCCATAGTATGTGTAGGATTCCCACAGCATTTTAATATAATGCCTATCCCTGGTAATTTTTCCTTTAGATATTGATAAGTTTTCATAACCACATCTGGACTATATGAACTTAAACTGCACCCTGGGAAGAATACGGTTCTTTTTTCTTTACTCTCCAATCCTTTAATTCCTGTAGAAAACATTTTTGAAAAACTATTTTTTTGATGAAATTTTACAGCACTATATCCTAACTCTTTAGGTGGAATTTGATTTGTATCTACTATATGAGTGCGTAAATTATAGAAAATATCTTTAAGATTTACATCTTGAGAGCAAACTTGAGTGCAGTAATTACATAGTGCACATGAATACGGAATAACTTCATCTATTTCTTTATTGTTTTTTATTCTTTCTAATAATTCCTTTGGTGTATTACAAAATTCATCTAGCATAGGACAATTTTTCATACATAGTTTACATCCTATGCACTTTTCATTTTCTTCTTCTATTTTTTTAATTATCTCTTTTGATATTTTAATTTTTCTCACTTTTTATCCCTTCTTACAGCTTACTTGATATATTTTTATCATTATTATTTTTATCGTTCCATATTTTTTTAAATAAAAATATTAAAATACTTAATGCAAATAGAATCAAAAGTCCTGTTACAAATTTTTTAACTCCTCCCGTAAGCATTCCTCCAACATATGAATATACAATCGTTGCTGGCAATTGACCTATCCCTGTTGCCCAGAAAAAAGACCAAAAACTCATAGATGTTAGCCCTGCTGCATAACTCACAACATCAAATGATACGAATGGAAGTAGTCTAGCTATTAATATAGTATATTTACCATACCTTTCAAAGAAGCCGTCTAAGCTTTCAAGTGCAAATTTACCAGTCAATTTCTCTACTGTATTTCTTCCATAAAGTCTTGCTATATAAAAGCATAGTGCTGCTCCTGCCATAGCACTTGACCAAGATAGAACGGCACCTTTAACCCAACCGAAAAGTCCCGCATTTGCAAAAGTTATAAGGAACGCTGGTAGTGGAGCTGCCACTGATTGAAATATCATTAATAAGAATGAAATTATCGGAGCCCATACTCCAAATGATAATATATACTCTTTAATTACTTCCACATCCAGCATACTAAAGATAAATACTATTTTATTTATTGAACTTTTCACTGGTTGTACAAATAAATAAGTGCAAATTAAAGCTAATATTATACCTATCTTGAATAGTGTTGATTTTTTTATACTATTCATTATAAATTTCACACCTTTCTCAGATTTAAAAATAATATAAATAGGTACGAGTTTTCACCCGTACCTTTAAAAGTATTTCTTATTTTTCTAAAAGATCGTCGTATTTCCAACCTTTTTGACCCTTTTCTAATATAAATAAACGATCTTTGTCTATACCTTTTTCAACTAGATAAGCGTGAGTTTTTTCTGCTCCACCTTTTCCACCAGGACATATTATTACTACTGGATTGTCATTTGCTTCTATTGAAGGTATTACTATATCTAGTTTTGCCTTATCTTTATCACTCTTTGCAGGATAAGCATTAGTTTGTACTGCCCCTTTAATGTGATGCTTGTCCCAGTCTTCTTTAGTTTGTATATCTAAAAGATATAAGTCTTCATTTTTTTCAATACTTTCTTTTAATTGTTCAGCTGTATAGTATTGAAATCCATTAGATTCACTTGATCCTTGAGAAGTTTGTGGTGTTCCACTTGTGTCTTTTGTATTTTTATCACTACTACAACCTGTTATAGATAATGTAAGTACCGATACTGCTGCTATAGTCATTAATATTTTTTTAGCTTTCATTCTTCATTCTCCTTTTCTATTTCTCTATTTCTAAATTATTATCTCCAGCCCAGCTATAAAAGCTTTGATCATAGTTTCTAACATTATCATATCCTATCATAGTTAGAACTATCTGCATATGAGCTGAACGTATGCCTGCTGTACAATAAGTTACTATTTCATCATCTTTTTCAATACCATTTTTATCAAGTATTTCTTTTATTTCTTCTGGCTTTTTAAGGGTTCCATCTTTATTTAGAAACTCACTAAATGTTATATTTATAGCTCCTGGTAAATGTCCTCCCCTAGCTTCTCCAAATTTTGTAGCTCCTTCATACTCTTCTTTTTCTCTAGTATCTATAATAACTAAGTCTTTTAGTTTATCAACTATCTCTTCCGTTCTTATATTCATCTTTTCTATATTTTGTATTGCAGATAGTTCAAAGCTTGATCGAGCTGGAGTTTCTGTTTCCTTTGACACTTCATTTTTACTTGCATTCCAGTAGTTCCATCCACCATCTAATATTTTAGAATTATCTATACCTGCCATTCTTAACATCCAAACTATTCTTCCGTCATCTCCCCAGCCTTTTTGGGTGTCTGCGTATACCACTATATCCTTATCTTTAGTTACACCTATCGCTGAAAGCTTTTCAGATAGCTCTTTAGCGTCAAGCACTGTTCCCCACTCTGTTTCTCCTGGCTTACCATCTATTTTTGAAAATTGTTGCCATGTAACAGATATTGCTCCTGGTATATGACCTTTTTTGTAATCTTCCTCTCCCCTAGCATCTAGTATTAGTAGTTCTTTCTTGTTAAGGTTTTCCTTTAGCCAGTCAATACTTACTATATAATCATCATTTTCAAACTTAATACTTTCTTTAGAGTTTGTACTTATTTCATCAGTTTTATTTTTTGAATCAGCCTCATCACTATCACTGCTACATCCAACAATTACTAGTGATATCATCATTAGCGTTGCTAAGATTAGAGATAACCTTTTGTTAACGAGTTTTTTCATTATATCTCTCCTTTTTCATAGTTTGTGTAAAAAGCATTCTTCACAGACATCCTACCATATTGAGCTTGTTTTTTACAATTGAAAGAGTTTATAGTTTTTCTTTTTTGTATAGAATTTTTCTATATTCGAATTATTATATCCAACCTAACTATAAAAAGTTTGATCATAGTTTTAAATCCAGCATAAGCAAATATAACTATAGGCATACTTCCTGCTATATCGCCTATACCTCTTGGAAACAATAACTCTCTAGTTAAGTACATGCTCCTACTCATAAGCTAGGTTTAATATATTTAAGACATCCTCTCTATCAAGTACTTTTATTTTTCCACGGGGTAGTGAAAGTGCTACGTTATCTGCTATATCATTTAATTGACTTTTATTTAGTCCTATTTCTTTTAAGGTAATTGGCACTCCTATTTCTTTAAAAAATTCTTTAAGTTTTTCTATTCCTTTTAAAGCTATTTCTTCATCTGTTCCTTCTGATATGTTAAATATTTTTTCTCCAAATCTTCTAAACTTTTTTATATCTTCTTTGTATACGTATTTCATCCATGCAGGATGTATTATAGCTAAACCAGCTCCATGAGCTATATCTGTAAATGCACTTATTGAATGCTCTATACCATGAGTTGCCCAGTCGCCATTGTCTTTACCATTTTTAAGGTTTCCATTTAACGCCATCGTAGCTCCCCATGCTATTTGACAACGTGAATTATAGTTTTCAGGATCATTTAAAAGTATTTTTGCATGTTTTATTATTGCTCTTATAATTCCTTCTGACATTTCATCTATAACATCAGTTCTATCTTCACCTATAAAATAGTTTTCTAGAACATGACTTATTGCATCTACTGCTCCATATGATGTTTGATTTTTAGGTAATGTATACTGTACAGTTGGGTCAATTATTGATACTTTAGGAAAAACAAAAGGAGATCCCGCACTCCACTTTTTCTTTTCTTCTTCTCTAGTTATTACAAATGATCCATTCATTTCAGAACCAGTTGCAGACATAGTCAGAACAGTAAATATGGGTAGTGCCTTCTCTATTATGCGTTTACCCTCCAAAACTTCCCATATGTCATACTTACATGCCATACCTGCTGATACAGCCTTTGAAGTATCTATAGTACTTCCACCACCTAAAGCTAATATCCCATCTACATTTTCTCTTCTTCCTATTTCTATAGCTTCATGTACTTTTGAAAGTACTGGATTAGATTTAACACCACCTATCTCAGTGTAATCTATATTTTCTTCTTTCAATGATTTTATTACAGAATCATAAACTCCATTTCTATGTATTGATCCCTTTCCGTATATAATTAAAACCTTTTTTATACCATGATTTTTTATTTCTTTTCCTATATTTTTTATAGTATCTCTTCCGAATATTATTTTAGTAGGATTTTGAAATATGAAATTGTTCATAATACCCATCTCCTTTAAATATCTACTTTTTCTATATATAATTATATCATTTTTAGAATTTTTATTATATATTTTGAGTTATGTAGATAAAAAGTAGAGTCGCAGGATTATAGGCTCTACTTTTTATCTTCTTTATGTTTATATAATTCTTTTGAAAACTCCGTATCTAGTTTAGGATTTAGTTTAAAAGAAGTTCTTTCAAAACGCTCTGTTCTTTTATAGTTCTTATATAACTTCATTCCAAGATATATTATAGAATATAGTGATAATATAGTTAATCCAGCTATAAGTCCTAGCCCTTGACCTGATACTAATGGCATGCTTGCTATAATAATAACTATGCTTATCAAAGCTATCCAAGAAGTAAATGGTGTTGAATCTCCCTTTTCCTTTCTAAATTTTATATGCGTAGCTACTATTACTCCATATGTAAAAAGTAAAGAGAAGCCTCCAAAGCTTGTTAAAAATATATAAACATTAGACGGTAATATAAATCCAAGCCCGAGCCCTGAAAGTATAGCAAATCCTGAAAACAATATACATCTGTATGGGACGTCTCGTTTATCTTTTAACCACTTAGGTGCCTGACCTTCATCTGTAAGAGACCTAATCATTTTAGCTAGCCCAAACATAGATGCAAGCATTGTAGATAGAATAGCTGTAATTAGAACTATATTAATAGCAGTTCCTGCCCATGTAAATCCCCATCTGTTTAATGCTGCAACCATAGGGCTGACATCTTCTATGACTTCATTAGTCGGAATTAGAAAAATTAGTAGTGATACAGATGTTATATATAGTCCAACCAAAGTAATAACAGTATATCGTATTGCTTTAGGAACTGTTTTCTTAGGATCTTTGGCTTCTGAAGCAGCTAACCCTATAATTTCAAACCCAGCGTAAGCGAACGTAACAATTAGCATACTTCCTGCGATACCTCTTATCCCACCTGGGAGCAGCGGTTGACTAGTTAAACTTCCCATTCCTATCCTTGGAATTCCAGGCATAAGACCTATAATTATGAGTATTGCTAGAATAATGAATGACACTATTGATAATAACTTTATTGATGCTAATCCACTTTCAATTCTACTTAACTTTTCAGCACCAAGTAAATTCAATAGTGTAACTCCTATAATAATAATTGATCCTACTAAAGCAACTGGAAATCCTGGAAACCATTTCGTGAATAATATTGATGCAGCCATAGCTTCACTGGACATTGCTAGAACAATACCAGTCCAATAGACCCATCCTACAATAAATCCCGCTCCTGATCCAAATGCTTTTCTTGCAAAAGTACGAAAAGATCCTGGATCTGTATCTGATAATGTTAATTCTAAAAGAGCTGAAAGAACAAAGTAGACCAATATACCTCCTAGAATATATGAGATTATAACGGCAGGACCCGCTGACCTAATAGATACAGATGATCCTAAAAAAAATGATCCTCCTACTACTGTACCTAATGTCATCATTGTAAGTTGCCATACTGACAAGCCTTTTTGATTTTTTTCCATATGTAAAGCCTCCTACATTTATATGATAAATATATCTTTCCACGAATCCTTAAAAATTATATATAGTTCAATATCTAATTTCTAAATCTCCTTGCAGCAGTTAACATTTTTCTATTTGTTTTTTCAAGCAAAGCTATTCATACTATTTAAAATTCCAATTAACAAGCTATCTTTAATGCTTGTTTGTATATAACCTCTATAATATACTTAAAAAATTCTTAATAATTAGCAACGTACTTTATTAAACTAAACAAATAGGAGGAATTGTTAATGAAATACTAAAAAAACTTAGTCTTCTTTCTTTAGTTGTAGCCATGGTAATATCAATGATCTCAGGTTGTAGTTGATGCAAGAATAAATGATGCCTACAACGGTGGGGCTCTTGATGGTGTTAAAAGAGGAGGTTATATTGAAGGTGCAGTTGACTTTTCTTCTAATTGAATTGATGCATACGTTAAAGATAAAAATAAAACATTAGATGATACTCTAAAAGTAAAAGGAATAACTTCTGATATAAATGTCATTGTCTATGATGCTAGTAGAAAGGACGTAAAAAAGGTTGCTAATTTTCTTTCTGACAAAGGATTTAAAAATATATACACTTATGATGGTAAAGAATGAGCTAATGATAAAAGCCTTTCAATGAAGAGCTATCCGAAATATGATATGATAATTCCAGCTTCTTGGGTTAAAGAAGTTATAGATAATAAAAATGATTGTAACCCTTTCAAAATATTTGAAGTGAGCTGGTGTGAAGAAGCCGAGGATTATAAAAGAGACATATACTAGAGCATTATTTTCATTTTTCACATAAGCAAATGCTGTTCTATAAAGAATATCCTTCTTATCTTATATTAGCTTATGAAAAGCAGCATCATTTCCGTTCATGGCTTCTATAACCATCTTTTCAAAGTCATCAACATGTTTCATTCATAAGTGCCTACTTAATGATAAGTATAGTGTATTTTAAATATGATATTTTCTTTTATATCTATACTTATAAATAGACTCCCCCTTCTCTCAAAATATACTTAGTATATAAATTAAACTTACGAATACAAGCTTTTAAATCTCTAAATTTATATCTCGTAATTATAGACAGTCTATCTATTAGACTGTCTATAATTGAAAACGGTTTTGGTAAAATAGAATATTTTTTTAAAGTTTTATTTTAGAAACTAAATTTTAGAAAGATATAGTCTTTTAGAGTATTTTACTACTCTTATTAAAAAGTAGGTAATAAAAAGGCACCTTCTTTGAAGGTGCCTTTTAGTTTATCTTAATATACTTTAAATATATATGTTGAAGCTTCTGTGTTTGTATATAGTTTTAACATTGGATTTTCTTTATTATTGACCATAAGAAGTTGCCTTTTGATAAAATTCTACGTTTACTTTAAAAAGATCCCCGTCTATAGTAATATCTAATTTACCCCCTTGAAGTTCAACTATACTCTTTGCTATTGCAAGCCCAAGTCCAGATCCCTCTGTGTTTCTCGAATCATCTCCTCGTTTAAACCTCTCGAAAATTTCATCTACACCAAAATTTAATTCATGGGATGAAATATTTTTCATTGTAATTATTACTTTTTTATCTTCTTCAATGATATCTATATATACTCTAGTATTAGGTTGAGAATACTTTAGTATATTACTTATAAGATTCTCAAATACTCTCCACATCTTATTTCCATCAAGGTCCATATATATATTTTGGTTTGAAGTATTAGTTTTAATACTTAATGATGATTTTTTAATTTTTCCTTCGAATTCAGCCATAGCTTGTCTTAGCAAAGCTACTACATCTACACGTTCAATTTTTAAATCTACTTCTCCACTCGATAGTTTAGTTACTTCAAATAAATCATCTATTAAAGTTTTTAATCTTTGTGATTTTCTATCTAATATTTCTACATACCCTTCAATCTCTTCTTTAGATGAATCTTCTTTTTTTAGTATATTTACATAATTTATTATAGATGTTAGCGGTGTTTTTAAGTCATGAGACACATTTGTTATAAGTTCTGTTTTCAGTCTCTCACTTTTAATTTGAGTTTCTAAAGATTTTTTAAATCCTTCCCTCATATGATTTATGTTATATCCTATTTTAGCTAGTGTTCCGCTTCCTTTTTCCTCTATCTCATAGTTTAAATTACCACTCGATATTTCTTCTATCCCTGTTACTAAATTATTAAGATATGCTATCTTCCTTAATACATAATTTATAATATATAACATATATACTATAGTAATCATCATAAATGTAATTAAGAATAATTCATTATTAATACCTAGAAATATGATTGAGAGAATAGCTAGTGCTAAAAATATTAATATAGCTATGAATCCTTTTAATATTATTTTGCTTATATTTTTAGTAAAAAATATATCTTTAGTACTTTTAAAACTATTAACTGTTCTTTTCCACAAACTAACACTCCATTGTTGACTTAACTCATCTCTATTTTTATATAGTCTTACAATACACGTTCCATTAAGTATAAAATAAATAATGCTTAAAGATATAAATGTGAGCTTTATAAAGTGATCCATATTTAAAGGAAAATAAAAAAAGTTCGCCTCACTTAAATATACGTTCATGATTATTGCATATACAAATAGTATTGATATTCTTATATCTAAAGGTATCTTCTTGTACTTATTAATAACCTTTTCAAGCCATTCTGGTACTTCTATATATTTTAATATTTTTTTCTTTATTATAATCGATATCATAACTATTGCCGAAGTAAATGATACGATCAATAATACTAGTTCTTTAACTAGTCTATCCTTTATTGAATCAATATACTTTAAATCTTCATGTATTTGACTATATCCATTTGCTTTTTTAGGCACAACAAAATATCCTTCTAGTCCATGTTCTTCAAATTTTCTTCCATTGTTTATAGAGTAATTATAATCACTAGATTTATATGGTATTTTCATGCTAAATATGGAGTTAGTATTTATATATTCTTTAACATCATTTATATTTTTAATATTATCTATGTTTGTATACGTGTCTTTAGTTTTAGTATTTATAATAAAGTACTTTATATTTTTTTGCTTTTCTATATGTTCTTTTGCTTTTTTATGCTCATCATTCCTATCATCTAATATTTCTTTTCTTAATTCTTCTTCACTTTTTGTATGAATATTTTTATTTTCTACAAGTTTATCAAATTTCTCTCCATATAACTTTAGAATAGCTTCTTTATCTTCCTGTTCTTCTGCTTTTGTAATTTTCTCATTATAGTCTTCCTCAATAATATTCTTTTGATTAATCATTAAATTTTGATGTGCTATTTTCAGGTTTTCAATTTCATAGTCTTCAATTTTACTGTCTATTATAAAGACTTTTTCAGTACTATCTATATATTTATTTATTTCTTCTCTAAGAACACTGCTATACTTATATGGCTCATCTTTAAAAACATTTCTATGTTTGTTTAAATCAAATATTACCAGTAATGATATAGATATCATGTATAGGATCATTGCTATAGCTATTATATTTTTACTTTTATTTTTCAATTTTATATCCAATTCCCCACACCACCTTTAAATAATTTGGTTCTCTAGAATTGATCTCTATTTTTTCCCTTATTCGTCTTATATGAACTGCCACTGTATTTTCAGCATTATAAGATGGTTCTTTCCAAACATTCTCATATATTTGATCTATGGAGAATACTTTTCCCTTGTTTTCCATTAAAAGTTCTAGTATCTTGTATTCGGTTAAAGTAAGTTTAACTTCTTCTCCATCTACTAAGACCATCTTTGTACTTTTATTTAAAATAAGACCCCTTACTTTCACTTCATCTTCACTTTCTTTATATTTTCCGAAATCTATATACCTTCTTAATTGTGATTTTACTCTTGCTACAAGTTCTAGAGGATTAAAGGGTTTTGTTATGTAATCATCTGCACCTATATTAAGACCTAATATCTTGTCTGTATCTTGTGACTTTGCAGAAAGCATTATTATAGGAATGTTTTTGTCTTCTCTAATTTTAAATGTAGCTTTTATTCCATCCATTCTAGGCATCATTATATCCATTATTATAATATGTATTTCCTCTTCACTTAATATTTCTAAAGCTTCTATTCCATCACTAGCTTTGAGTATTTTCGTATTATTATCACTTAGATATATCTCTATAGCATCTCTTATTTCATCTTCATCATCTACAACTAAAATATTGTACTTTTGCACATCCGATCATCCTTTCAGTATATTAATTATTATTATAACATTCTGACCACCCCTTACTTTAACTGCAATCTTATTTTAATAGATATTTTTTACAAATTACTTACTAAACTTCTTAAATATTTCTTAAATATTCTCATTATTATGCTTTTATGCAGTACCCTTTCTTTATATTTTTCATATTATATAAAGAGAAGGGAGAAGTGAGTATGGATAACTCATATTCTGGTAATAATTTTAATCCTTCTGGCAAGGACTATAATATAAAAGAGAAAGAAAATAACACTAAGAAAAACAATAGTAATACACCTATCAGTGATAGTTCATGTACTTTAACTAATGAACTATCAAATCCTCTATACAATATTCCTGTTTTTCTTAGCTATGCAACTCCTTATAACGAGAATCAAATAATCTTTCTTAATAAAGTTATTGAAGAAATTAGAAGTATTCTGCTGTTTCCACGTACCCTTGGAGTAACTGAACAAGAAACTGAGTCTCCTATTACTTCAATAAGAAGAATGATATTAACTAGTTATGGTATGTTAGCTGTAGCATTTCATCGTGTTCATATAGATAGTGCTGTTTCTAGACCAAATACTTCTAGTGAACAAATTCATGTAGATATATGGCTAAGCAATCCTTATATTCAAATAGAACCTGCTATGGCATACCAACAAGGCTTACCACTAATGATTATAGTTGAGGATGGAGTTCTCTTAGATGGAGTATTTGGAGGTATACTGGAGCAAGGTGCAATTCCGTTATTTATACCTCGATTTAGTGTTGAGAATGAAGCTGCTATTAATGACTTTTTTAGTTCTGTAGCATGGAAATCTGTATTTTTAGATTGGGTAAGTCAGGTAAGAGCCTATTACGAGTCTGTAACTAACAAAGTAATAATCCCAGGTGGAAATAGTCCATTTTAGATAAAATTTATCTTTTAATATAAAATAGCCCCCTTAAGGTAGACATACTATGTTGTATCAGTATAGTCCTTACTTTAAGGGGCTTATGTTTTTTGAAATAAACCATATATTGTATCTAACTTAACTCTTTTCACGAGTTAAGCTCTTTTATATGGTGTTTTTTCATTTGTTATGCCAAGTAGATAATCAATACTTGTGTCATAAAATAAAGCTAACCTAATTAATATTTCATTTGGAATGTTTCTTTCACCAGTTTCGTACTGTGAAAGAGTATTCTGAGCGATATTTAGCTTTTCTGCTACTTGCTTTTGACTTAAATTTTTATCATTTCTGATATCTCTTATCCTATTGTATTTTAGCATGTCATATCTCATTCTATCACCAAGACAATAATATTATATCTCAAATTGAGATATTGTTTATTATCTCAGATTGAGATATAATTGTTTATATTAGTAAGAAATTCTAAGGAAAAATCGTAAAACTATAAATTAAAAATAAAAATGTTTGTTAGTTTTTGAAAGTAATTTTTGACTTTATGTACCTTTTAATTATTTAGCCTAAATAATTACTCTAGCATTTAAACACTCTTTACTTCTAAGATGGCAATTAATAAAGTGTTAGAATTTTATATTTTAAAAACTTATTAACTAGATTAAATAGTGTTTGTTTACGAAATAGAGTAATATTTGACTGTTATTATTCTATAAGAAATAAATATATGATTTGATAAGTCAATTGATTATTGTGTCAGTAAAAACAATACAAAATATATAATAAAAAACATAGAAATGCAAGGGGGATTAGTTTGATGCATAATGCTATTATAGATTTATCAAAGAAGGGAATATATCAACAAAGACATCTAGAAGATATTTTTGTTTTAAACAATGTAACAGATTCAGTAAAATATCAGTATTGTAAGATATATAAATACTTAATAGATAACCCAAATGAAGAAAAGAATATTGAGATGGCTTTGTATAATATAATCTCTAAATCGGAATTCACCAATGAATTAGCTATATTTTTATACTTGTATAGTGGAAATTTCACTTATTTTCAAGCAATTAAATTTACAGATAGTATTACAATAGATATCATTGACACTTATACCCCACTATGTAAATGGACACAAAGTACTCTTAAAACAATCTTTCTTATATTCACAAAATTAATTAATGATATAAAAATAAGTTTCAACAATATAGATGATATCTCAGATTATGTAGACTTTGATGGATCTTTAGATAACGAATTATTTATTAAATCAAAAAAGTATATTGATAAAAAATATTGGAAGTGATAAACAAAATATTCTCTATAGAAAATATCTTAGTAAAAGTTGATATTGATAATAAAAAAAGAGACAAGCAGAAATACAAAGTGAGATAAAAAAAGTTGAAGAGTTTTATAAGTTAGAAGAAACCAGCACATATAAATACTTAGATAGTGTATACGAAAACTGTAATTGTCAAGCTTGCAATGCTATTCGATTTAATGGATTTTTAAAAGATATTTTGACTGTAAATTAAGTATGTACTTTTTTCAATAAATTAACACAACATAATCTCTATTAATTTATATACAATTAATAATTAATGTTAACAAAGCAAAATTTCATAAGATTTCTACTATGTTTATTCGCTGATAAAACATCTGTATTAGTATTATTATAGTAACTTGCAATTTCTTTTAGGATTTTATAACTAACTGAAATAAACTTTTTCTATAACTTTAATTTCCTGAGTCTTTACTAAGTAATGCATTTAACTCGTTCAATATAAAGTATTTTATGAAGCATATTTTATAGCTATTTTACAATAAAAAGCTTGTATTTAACTATATTACGAAGTCTAACATATGTTAAATTAAAAATTCCTAAAAAATAAATCAGAAATTATATAGAGGAAGGTTTAATTATTAAATAATTAAACCTTCCTCTTAGAATAATAGTTAATAAACCCTCCACCTATTATCAACAGCCCTCCTAGTATAGTATATATTTCTAACTTTTCAGAAAATATAGCTATTCCTATTATACTAGAAAATATTATGCTCGTATAATTATATATGGAGATCTCTGAAGCTTCAGCAAATCTATATGCATAAGTTAAAGAGTACTGAGCTGCTGTTGCAAATATTCCTATTGCTATTGCTTTTAATAAGTCTACACCCATTGGAAAAAGCCAATCACCAGCTAATGCAAATGGCAACATACATAAACTAGTTATAAGTGCAAAGTAAAATACTATAACATCTGGCGAATCTGTGTTTCTCAAGTATCTTACTGACACATATGAACACCCTGCAAAAAATGCGGATAGTAAACCTATCACAGCTGGAACCACAGTAACATTTAGTGTCGGTCTTGTAATTAAAGTAACTCCTATTATGGCTAAAAATAATGCTCCTATTTGAGACTTTGTTATATTTTCTTTTAAAATTATGAATGATAATATAGCTACAAAAAATGGTGACATATTATTCATAATTACTGCATCCGCTAAAGGCAGGTGGCTTATTGCATAGAAGTAAAATGCAATACCTAGCATACCTGTTATACTTCTCATAAGTAAGAACTTTTTATTATTTCCTTTAAAGCTATGTTTATTTTTAACTATTATAAATATTGATACTAATAAACTTAAAAAGTTTCTAAAAAACACTTTTTCAGTAACTGGGTAGTTTTCTAATGATTTTACGAAAGATGCCATAATAGCAAAGCATAGTGCCGATAAAAGCATTAGTAAAATACCTTTTTGCCTATCTTTAATTTTTACCATCTCCTTAAACCATATATTGTATAGTACTAAAAAGTACATTGAGAATATATTAAAGTTAAGTATTTAGATTATTACTTTCTATGTCTTTACTCTTAACTATTAATTTTCTCTCTGAAATATACACTCCAATAAGTATTAAAATACAACCTATTATCATTGTAACACTAATCTTTTCCCTAAGTACTATAGCAGATGTAACCATAGTAATTAAAGGTACAAGATATATATAGCTACTAGCTTTCACTATACCTATAATACTTATAGACTTATTCCACAGAACAAAGCATAGTGCAGATGCTCCAAGACCTAAGAAAATCATATTATATATTAAGCTTAAGTTTATTTCATAATTAAAACTTATGTCATCTTTTAATAGTAGTATTGCAGGAATCATTGTAATAAGACCATAAAAGAACGTTCTTCTAACCACATAAAGCGAACTATACCTCTTATCAACCTTTTTTAATAATAGTGAGTATAAAGCCCATAAAATAGCAGCTATTAATGCTAAAATATCCCCAAGAGGATTAATGTCTAACCTAAATGTCCCATTAAATATTACTAAAAATACTCCTAATATAGAGATTAAACATCCTATAACTAACATTTTTGAAATCTTCTCATCACGAGTAAAAATATGAGCAATTATTGCTGTTATAATAGGATTAATCGATACAATTAGTCCTACATTTGAAGCCAAGGTAAAATCAAGAGCAATATTTTCAACTAGAAAATATAGTGTTACTCCTGTAAGGCCTAAGCTAAAAAACAATATCTCATCTTTCATGCTATCTATTTTCTTAAACTTAGGATGTATTATAAGCATAGCTAAATAACCTATTAAAAACCTATAGAATAGTATCTCCACTGGTGACAAGTATTCTAATATAACTTTAGTAGATATAAAAGTTGTTCCCCATATAAATACAGTAACAAGAGTAATTAAGTGTGCAAATATAATTTTATTTTTCATATAATCTCCTCCTATCTATTTAAACTTACTTTATTAGAGTTAGGAGGATTATTATAGTAAAAAATTGCTATGTGACTTTATACTTTAAAGGAGTTACTCCAAAATATTGTTTAAATGACTTACTAAAATGGCTTTGATCATAAAAGCCTAGATCTTGAGCTATATCTGATATATCTTTTTTATCTTTTAATAGTTTTTTAGCATAGTTTAATCTCAACAAAGTTTGATAAGAATGAGGTGTTGTATTGAAGTAAAGTTTAAAGAGCCTTAGAGTATGATATTTACTTAGATTACTATATCTTGTTAGATCATCAAGTGTAATTTTCTCTAAGAAGTTATCATCAATATATTTTCTCGCCATTTTAATGGAGTCTTTATCTGTATGTCTGCTACTAAAGTTTTTCAACACATAACTTTCCATGTTAAGTAAGTAGTCTATATCTGTAATTAGCCTGCTTTCTTTCTCTATATTGGAAATGTCTTTTCTAAGAATTGCAAATAATTCTATCATTCTATATATATCCCTACTCATAAGCTCTTTGACTAATATATTTTCACTTTTCAATTCAGTATCAAAAACAGACTCTATCCAGTCTTTTTTCAAGTATAGCATAGAAAATTTCCAACTTTCGATAGATGTTGGAGTACATTTGTGTATAACACCTGGATATATTATAACAGCTGTCCTTGAATCTACATTGTAACTTTTTTCACCACAATTAACTGTACTTGATCCTTTCTCAATAATGCCTATGGACAATTCTTCATGAGAATGATCTTTTGATGAATGTATTCCTGAATCACAACTTTTAATTTCAAATATAGGTAATTTGTCATCTCTAAAATAACTTATTTTATTCATGAAGATTACCTCTTTCAAAAGTAATATTTATCTAATATCAACTAAAAAATCATTTACTATATTTGCATCATCAAGTGTACCCATATTATTCATAGTGAAAAGTGCAGCTTCTATTATATTAAATGCAAGAGGACATCCTGAACCCTCACCAAGTCTCATACTTAAATTTAGCATAGGCTTTAAATCTAATTCATCTAATATATATTGGGCACCTGGTTCTGCTGATAGATGTGATGGAAATATATACCCACTTACTAGTGGATTTAATTTATGTGCACAAAGTGCAGCCACAGATGATATAAGTCCATCTATAACTATAGGAACTCCATTTTTAGCAGCACCTAAAAAGCATCCACAAAGACCCGCTATATCAAATCCACCAACCTTTGATAGTACATCTATTATATCATCTTTGTTAGGTTTGTTTATTTCTATTGCCTTCTTTATTATGTTCTTTTTATTCTGAAACTGCTCTTCCGTAAGTCCTGATCCTTTTCCCGTTACTATTTTAGAGTCAATTTGTGATAATACACTTAGAACTGCCGCACTCGTTGTAGTATTTCCTATTCCCATTTCTCCTGTTCCAAACATATCATATCCTTTTTCCACTAATTCATCTATAGTCTCTATTCCTATTTCTATAGCTTTAATAGTCTCATCTCTAGTCATAGCAGCCTCTTTTACTATATTCTTTGTTCCATAAGCTATTTTTTTATTTACTATTTTAGGATTATTGAAATCACTATTTACACCTATATCTACAACTGTAATATCTGTATTTGTATATTCTGATAGAACACATACACCTGTAATATTTCTTGTAAAATTGTTTGTAACTGTAGTAGTTAAGCTTTGAGGACAAGCACTCACACCTTCTTCTACCACACCATTATCTGCACACATTATAACTATGTTTTTTTCTTTATCTCATTCTCAATTTTACCTGTTATTCCAGACATCTTAATCGCTATTTCCTCAAGATATCCTAAGCTACCTATAGGCTTTGTAAGGTTATCTATTTTTTTCTAGTTCCATTCATTATTGATTCATTAAGTGGTTTTATATTTTTAATAGCTTCTTCTAGTATTGATTTCATCATTTTACCTCTCCAAACTGTTTTCTTAAATTATATCATAAATAATAGTTTGTAGAAAAATAGACTGTAGTCCACTTAGGTAGATTACAGTCTATAACTTTATACTTATATATAAAACATTAAGTTATCTTTTCCATTCATACGTTTATACTCTTCTACTAGATCTTCCAATGTCATTGAGTCTACTACGTTATTTATGCTCTCATTAATTTTATCCCATACATTTATTCTTAAACAATATTCCACACTTCTTGTATCTTCTAATTCTTCACTTTCTTCTACTACAGAAAGATTTCCTTCAAGTGCTCTTAATATTGTACCTACAGTAATATTAGACGGATCATCTGCTACCATATATCCTCCTTGAGCACCCTTTATACTATTTACAAGTCCTGATTTTCTTAGAATAGCAAAAACCTGCTCAAGATAACTTACAGAAATATTTTGTCTTTCAGCTATACTATATAGTGCTACTTGTTCACCTTTAGAATTTATAGCTAAGTCTATCATAGCTCTCAAACCATATCTACCTTTTGTGGAAAGTCTCATTTTTTCACCTCTTTTCAATTCACACTATTCCCATCATATTTATAACTATAATATATATATTATATCATAGTTTGTCAATATGCATTTATGTATTAATTTTCCATGGTAAAAAAGTCCTTGCGGACTCATATCTCAACAAGGACTTTCTTTGTCTTTATTTAACTTCAAGTTCAAATTTAGGTGGATTTAGTATATGTCTTTTTACTTTACATGTCCCTGCTATTCTCTCTACAGATTCTTTATATTTATCAGGAAATCCTTTTGGTAATGTAAGATGTGTTTTGATATTAGTAGCATTTCCCTTTTCATCCTTAGTCACATCTAATTCTATTTTTAAACCCTCTGTATTTATTTCTCTAGTCTGACAAAAGCTCAGTACAGCTACACCAGTACAAGTAGCTAATGACGATAGAAATAGTTCAAAAGGTGATGGTGCTGAATTCTCTCCTCCAGACTCTTCAAGCTGGTCTGTTTTTATCTCAAAATCTCCTATTTTAGCATTTACTTTTTTACCACCTGGAAAGTTTACTACTATGTCTGCCATTTTATCATCTCCTAGTTAATTATATATATATTAACATACCCTTTAGTAAATATTTATAACCATTATATCTTTAGCATATAAGGTTCTAATATTCTACTTATTTATATTTTCAGAGATTATATTTCTTACAGTTTCCGTGAGTTCTTTTGTATCATTTTTAGATTGATTGTCCACTTGTACTACAGGTGATATTATTACCTCTACTTTAGCTGGTTTTATTATAAGGCTTCCTTTTTCCATAATCTTATTCGACCCTTTAATTGTAACTGGTACTATTGGAACTTCCGATTTTGTGGCTAATTTTAAACCTCCTGGTTTAAATTCTCCTAGACTTCCATCTTTACTTCTAGTTCCTTCTGGAAATATAACTAAAGAATATCCTCTTTTTAAAATTTCTATTCCATCTTTAATAGCTTTTATAGATTCTCTTGGATTAGTTCTATCCATAAATACACAGTTTATAGCCTTCATCCACTTATTTACCATTGGAAGTTTTTCTAGTTCTTTCTTAGCTACAAATCCTTTTGACTTTTCTATGTACCCAAGCAATATAGGTATGTCAAAGTTTCCTTGGTGGTTACTCACAAAAAGTACATTTCCCTCTTTCGGAATATTCTCTTCACCTATAACCTTAACTTCACATCCACTTAACTTTATGAGGCTTATAGCCCAATTCCTTACTTTCTTATATACTAATTTATCCTTGTCTTCTATTTTCCCAGACTCTTCTAGAGACTTCACCTTTAAAAGAGATGGTGTTAAGAGTATTAAACTAACCCAGAAATAGATAAACCAGATTATAGTTCTTATCATAATGTTTATATCCCCCTTAATTTAACTTTTCTATAAATACAACTTTAAGATAATTCCCTTCTTCAAACTCTTTTATAGTTCTAAAGTCCGAAGGTAAAGAAAATTCCTCTAAGACTTTATATTTTACACCTGTATCTTTAAATGCATCATTTATAAACATTTTAAATTTATCCATATTAAAACTACTGCAATTAGTTGATGCTACTATAACCCCTTTACTTTCAGTTATAGCTATAGCATCTTTTAGAAGACTCGTATAGTCTTTTTCTGCACTGAATTTATAATTTTTAGATTTAGCAAAACTAGGAGGATCTAATATTACCATTTCAAATTTCAATTCTTTTCTTACCGCATATTTAAAATAGTCAAATACATCCTCTACTATTATCTCTTGAGCCTCATAGTCTATATTATTTATACTAAATTGTTCTATAGTTTTACTCAAACTTCTATTGGCTAAATCAACACTTGTAGTCTTCTTTGCACCACCCACTGCTGCAAACACTGAAAAAGCTCCTGTATATGAAAATGTATTTAAAACAGTTCTTCCTTTTGCATACTTATCTCTTATAGTTCTTCTTACATCTCTTTGATCTAAAAATACTCCTACCATAGCCCCATCATTTAAGTATACTGCAAAGTTAACTCCATTTTCCTTAACTACTAAAGGAAATTCACCTCTTTCACCAAGTATAAAATCATCTTGCTCCACATACTTACCGTCCGTATCAAATCTTTTTTTCTGATATATTCCTTTAAGCTCAACTAGGTTTTTTAGTGAATTTATAACTTCATCTCTAAACTTATATATGCCTTTGCTATACCAGTTTATTACATAGTATCCATCAAAGTATTCTATAGTTAATCCACCTATTCCGTCACCTTCACCATTAAACACTCTAAATGCTGTAGTATCAGGATCATTATAAAATGATGATCTTTTATTTAGTGCAGTTATAAGCTTTTTCTGAAAAAATGCTTTATCTATCTTCTCATCTTCCTTTGTACTAAGTACCCATCCATATCCTTTGTTTTGTCTCCCATGATAACCTTTAGCTATAAATTTACCCTTTTCATCTACAA
The DNA here is from genome assembly GCF_000299355.1 of Gottschalkia acidurici 9a. Classification (NCBI taxonomy): domain Bacteria; kingdom Bacillati; phylum Bacillota; class Tissierellia; order Tissierellales; family Gottschalkiaceae; genus Gottschalkia; species Gottschalkia acidurici. Next base: position 2,787,122 of record NC_018664.1, read on the forward strand.
GGTTTATTATTTGTCCTTCTTTCTCTAAATCATTAATATTTAAAATAGCTTCCTTAAATATCAATGGATATCCTTTTTTAAATTTATTTATAAACTTTGATTTTACCTTTAAATTTACTTCCTTTTTCACCTAACCATCCTATCTATTATGAATTAGCTTTCTTTCTACTATTAAAAACAATGTTTTTTAAAGCTCTTATATCTTCATCTATTAGCCTATGACGCACTTCTCTAGTATCAAATTTAAATATCTTAAAGATAAATTGGAGTATATATCCCATACCTACTGACATAATGAGTGTTCCTATACCCACAGGTCCACCTAACAAGTATCCGATTATAAGTATTGTGATTTCCATAGAATTTTTTACAAATCTAACTGACTTATTAGTTTTTTTAATAAACATTATCATAAGTGAATCCCTAGGTCCTGCTCCAAGCTGTGATGCTATATAAAAATATGTTCCTATACCTAGTATAATCATGCCTATAATCATCATTATTAAGCTAGGAGTAAAACTATTAAATACAGGAATTAATCCACTTGACATTATAATGTTCATAAATACGCCTATAAGTATCATATTACAAAGTGTACCAATTCCTGGCTTCTCTCCAAATATAACTTGTACTAATAATATTACTATACCTGTAATAATATTAGATGTGCCTATTGTAGTGTGAAATATATTTGATAAACCCTTATGGAATACATCCCACGGTGCATACCCTAGCTCGGCATTAATAGTCATAACCATGCCTAGTGCACATAAGAAAAGTCCCGAAAAAAGATACATGTATCTTTTTATCATTTTTTCATCCGATTCCTCCATTTTTAAAGTCTTTCTTATCATTCTACCATAAAGTGAAGCTAAAAAACTCCCACTTTTATTCAAGTAGGAGCTTTTTTATCAATTAATAATTTACTTTTATGAACCAAAATCTTATATTACTATCGTTCCACCCTAAATCCCATGGGACATTATTTCTATCTGTATTATGACAAGTGACTAATGGATATCCTTTTGAATCAAAATCTGTGACTACTGCTGTGTGAGCAATTTTACCATCTTCCTCATAAGATACTATATCACCTGGAAGAAGATTATACGCTGATTGATATATTTCCTCATAGTCACCACTATCTATAACTGACCCTTTACCACTATATACAATATAGTCTTTAAATCCTTGAGCATTTACCCATGGTTTCGTTGCACCATCAGAGCTATAGTTCCATGTTGAATCCTTTTTAAAGCCTCCACCTTCATGCAAAACTTGAGATATAAAGTTTGTGCAATCTCCACCTTCATAGTTATAGTTTTTGTATTTATTATTGTATTTAAACCCATACTTTTCTTCACTTGCTGCTCCACTATACTTGTGAGCATACTCTACGGCATTTTCTCTTCCTTCTTCTAATTCTAATGATTCTTTACGTTTTTGACTCGTTATAAACTCTTTAATAGAATCAACCTTTAAATTTTCTAAATTCAGAGAGTCAGCAAATGGATCGTTATACCATTCTTTTGTAATAACTAATGAATCATTCTTCTCAACTACATCTAAAACATGATATGCTCCTATTCTAGATGTATTTACTAAATCCTTATTATCTTCATATATATATTTATATTCTGTTGAACACAATAGAGTAATAGTTTTTTTATCACCTTTATCTTTTACATCTTTAATTATAACTTTAGGCTTAATATCTATAAACTTTGCTCCTTGTTTTTCTTCCCAATTACTAATATATTTTATTTTCTTAACCTCATGTTCATATGCCCATGTACCAGCTTTATGTTCTCTATCATAAATTGACTCTAGATATTTAGTATCATTATCTAATATAGCTTTGTTTCTCTTATCAAATATTTCTTGTATAGCTTTGTCTATTTCATTATTAGCTGAAACATTATTAATATATTCTTTAGTAGAATATTCTTTAGGCTTAGATGGCATATTAAGTTTAAGAACATATCCTGCCACTAATAAAAAAGCTAGTATAGATACTTTTATAATAGTTTTTTTAGATAAATTTCCTAAGGAAAATTTCATATTCTTGCTTCTCCTTTTTATAATATTCAAAACTATTATTCCCCTAATGATAATTTTTATTTTAAAATAATAAATTTACCTTATTTTATCTTATTAATTTTTTTATGAATATTATGGTATGTGAAAATAGATAAAGCTATTGAGAAAGCATAGTTATTAAAAATAACTTCATCAAAGAATTGTGAAATTTATATTTCTGAAATGATAATAACCTATAATTTTTGTCAATGGAACAAGGCTAGAGTTCTCAAGTAACAAATTTGATATTATAGTCTCTAAGTATAAAATATAGTACTAAAATATTAATGAGCCATAGAATTTTTAATATATTCCTATGGCTCATTAATTATAATTTTATTTTAATTTTTATTTTTTTATAATTCTTCTAATGAAGACTTATTTCAAAGCTATCTTCATGTTCTTTAGGTATGTATCTTATATTTGTATGTGTGTCTAAGTATAGTATTCTATTACCATCTGAAGTTTGTATAACATCTAATTCTTCCCCATCTTTTATCTGTACTGTAGTCGCTAAAACTCCTTCATAGTTAGTATAAGAAAATTTTTGCTTACTTACTGCCTTCCCAATTATTTGTGACATTTTAGTCTCCCCCTTTTATTTTGTTTGTTAGTCAGTAATAAAGTTTTAAACTTAAAATAAGACTAAACCTTTAATTTATAGAAATAGCTTAATTTCCTCTACATTTATACATATTATATTAGTCATACATGTATAACTTAGTACAAAATGAAATGAGAAAAATTATACTAATTTCAGCTTATTAGCTAAATTTCGTGATACTTTTAACAATTCTAATCAGTAATCTAAGCCTGAAATTTTTATTTATGTAAAACATATTTATACTCTCACAAAACCTATATACCCAATGTAAAGAGTTTTATTCTCCTATTTTTCTAATTTATAGTTATTTTTCAGTCGTATTTCCAACCATATTGCCAATTTTCTTTATAGTATTTTAGTTAAAATGTTGTCTAATTATGATAAAATATAGTTTACGATAAATTAAAACATAAAGGATGATTCAAATGAACGTTTTATCTGCTGAAAATATTTCTAAAAGTTATGGAATCAAATCATTATTTAATGATATTTCTTTTACTATAAGTGATACTGATAAAGTTGGTGTTATAGGAATAAACGGAACAGGTAAATCTACACTTCTCAAAGTTATAGCTGGATATGAGCCTGTAGATAGTGGAACTATAACCATTCCAAATGGAGTAACTTTAGAGTACCTATCTCAAAATCCTAATTTCAATCTAGATATTACAGTTCTAGAGCAAGTATTTAAAGGAGATTCTCCTAACATGATTGTTATTAGGGATTATGAAAGAGCATTAGAAGATTCTATAAAGAATCCTAATGATGAAAAAATTCAAGATCGTCTAATAAAATTAACTGATGATATGAATAAATTGAATGCTTGGGAACTTGAGAGCCAAGCTAAGGCTATTCTGACTAAGCTTGGTATAACTGAGTTTGATAAAAAGATTCATACTCTTTCTGGCGGTCAGAAGAAGAGAATTGCTCTTGCAAGTGCTCTTATAACTCCTTGTGATTTATTGATTTTAGATGAGCCTACTAACCACATGGATAGTGATACTATAGATTGGCTAGAAAAGTATCTTGAAAATAGAAAAGGTGCATTAATTATGATTACCCATGATAGATATTTTCTAGATAGAGTAGTTAATAAGACCCTAGAGCTTGACTGTGGTAAGCTTTATACTTATACAGGTAACTACTCACAATTTTTAGAGAAAAAGCTAGAAAGGCAAGCTTTAGAGTCTACTATGGAACATAAGAGACAGAGACTATATAAAAAGGAACTAGAATGGATAAGAACTGGAGCCAGAGCTAGAACTACTAAGCAAAAAGCTAGAATTCAAAGATTTGAAGAAATTAAGAATTCTAAAGTAGAAGTAAATGACTCTACTTTAGATATATCTGTAAGTGGCTCTAGGCTTGGACAAAAAATTATAGAGATTAAAAACTTATCTAAATCTTTTGATGAAAAAGTATTTATTAAAGATTTTACTTATACATTTCTAAAAGATGATAGAATCGGAGTAATTGGAAACAGTGGTATAGGTAAATCAACACTTTTGAACATAATTGTTGGAAAAATTGAAGCAGACTCTGGTAGCGTTGATATTGGATCTACAGTAAATATAGCTTATTTTTCTCAAGAGTCTCAGGATATGAATCCAAACTTGCGAGCTATTGAATATATTAAAGAAAGTGGAGAGTTCGTAACTACTGCAGATGGTACTAAGATAAGTGCATCTCAGATGATGGAAAGGTTTTTGTTTACTTCTGATATGCAATGGTCTTATATCTCTAAATTATCTGGCGGTGAAAGAAGAAGACTATACCTTTTAAAAGTATTAATGACTTCTCCAAATGTGTTAATATTAGACGAACCTACTAACGACTTAGACTTAGACACTCTTAAAGTTTTAGAAAACTATATACATGAGTTTAGTGGCCCTGTTATTACCGTTTCTCATGATAGATATTTTCTAGATGTAATATGTAATAAGATCTTATCTTTTGAGAATGATGGAAATATAATAATGAACGTGGGAAATCATTCTGATTTTGTGGATAAAAGAGACTTACTTGTTAGTAATGTTAATAGTTCAAAAAATAATAATGTTTCTAAAGATACTTCTGAAGAGAAGGAAGCTTCTAAAGAGTATAAATCAAAATCTAAAAAAACAAAGTTTACTTATAACGAGCAAAGAGAATACGAAAAAATCGATTCTGAAATAGAAGCTCTTGAGAAAGAAATAGATAAAATCGACAATGAAATGGAGCTATATTCTAGTGACTTCACTAAATTACAGGAACTACTTGAGAGAAAAGAAAAAATTGAAGAAGAGTACTTGTTTAAACTTGAACGTCAAGAATACTTCGTGAATCTAGAGAGTGAAATTAAGAATAACCTATTGAGTTCTAGAAGCTAATTTAAAAAATTATAAATTTAAGCAATATCATAAAAGGGGCTGTTTCATAACTGATAAGTCAGTTATGAAACAGCTCTTTTCCTATATCAACGTTGACAGCTAAGTTATATAAGTCCTTATAAATATTAAATATACTCTCTCTAGACTAATTTAGGGTACAGGAAATAAAGCTTAGATTTTTCTAAACCTCATTTTATTTATGGTGTCTTTTCTATTTTAAAATTGCTTCTTTATATCGGATAAAACCTAATTTGTCTGCCTTTATTTTGCTACTTACCTTCCTTATATTTATCGCAATACTTAGTAATATCATTTCAGAAATAGTCTTTTCCATACTTCTATGTCTAAATCTAAAATATCTCATTCCTGATTTAATGTATGAAAATATTCCTTCCGCCTGAATTGAACGATTAAGTCTTTCTGTAATTCCTTCTTCTGTCATTATGTTTTCTTCTGAGTCTTTCCTTAATTTTTCAAATTGTTCAGAAACATATATTCGCTTTAATCCAGTTTTGTTTTTCATATTGATGCACTCACTAGAATATGTACAATTTAGACAGTCATTGTATAGATAAATCTTAGACTCACTTTTAAATCCATATTTATTTTTTCTATATATCATCTTTTCAAATTTAAGCTTTTTATTATTATGACAAAGATAGTAATCTTCTGCCTTATATTAAGTCATATTCTCTTTTCTTGATATGTCATTTTTATATTTTATTGTCTTTTTCACTTCATAATTTAAGGGTTTTATGAAGGGTTTCATTTTCTTTTCTCTTAAATAAAGATAATTTTCTTCACTTTCATATCCTGAGTCTGCTACAACTTTACTTATTTTTGTATCATACTTTTTTAGAAGATTGTCCATAAAAGGGATTAAGGTTTTTACATCAGCTGGATTGCTAAATTCTTCTATACCTACAATGTATCCGTCATTTGTTGCACATTGAATATTGTAAGCAAATTTTAACTGACCATTTTTCATATGATCATCTTTTAATCTCATAAAAGTCGCATCGTGATCTGTTTTAGAATAGCTATTTCTTTCTCCTATCATATTCAAATGTTTTTCATATATATTTAGCTTATCAAGCCATTCTTCAAACATTTTATATTTTCTTTGCTCTTCTGTTTTTCTTTTACCTTGACCATAAACAAAAATTATATTTTGTGATTTACAAATATTTCTTATGTTATTGAATTAAATTAAAACAAGCTTTTTACAATCCTCACTAGATAAATTTTCATTACTTTTGAAATATTCTAGTATTTTCTGTATTAATTTCTCTTGATAGTTAAGTGTAGATTGTTTCCACACAAATGTGTATCTATTAGTATTTGCTTCTGTTTTCGTTCCATCTATGTATATGCTTTTTAAATCAATTTCTCCTTGTTCAATTAGCAGATCTACTAACTGGTGTAATATTTCATCCATAAAAGGATATATTTTATTCCTAAATCTATTGATGGTTACATGGTCAGGGTTTTTTTTGTTATTTAAAAGCCATCTGAATCGAAAATCATACTTAAAAGCATCTTCAATATCTCTGACGGAATATTTTCTATGTATGTATGCAAAAACTAAAATTTTCAACACGGTCTTTGGCTCTACAACTGGCTTTCTACCTTTATTAGAATAGACACTATCTAAAAACTTTAAATTCATCTCCTCAATAATATTGTGCACCAGGAAAACCTCATCATCCACATCAAAATTATTAGTCAAATCAAAACTAAAAGTTAGTTGCATTTTTTTGATTTATGATTAATTTTAGTATGTTTATTCATTGGAGATAAAGCATACTAAAAAAGAGTTATGAGGATTTTATATTTCAATTTTCCTTATATATACTACATATCTTAAATATAAGACCATTAAAACTTGACATTTAAATAGAGTTATTTACTGTACTAACATCATAATGTTGCTCTTGTAGATTATATATAAATTCCTTTTCAGATGATAGTATAGCTAACTTTATAAAAAAATGAAATGTAATATAATGTCGATTAGTAGATAAAAATTAGCTATATTGGTAAAATTGCCTTAAAAGCCTATATATGGTTGACATGCTATATAGATTATGATACTTTGACTATAAACAAACAATAAAAATTTAAAACTAGAATAATAAGGATAATAACTAAAAGTGAAAAAATTAGATGCGACTGCTTATAAAGAAAGAATATAAAAATATATATTATAGATGAATATTTATATAAAAGCTATAAGAAGTATAAATAAAAAGTAGAAAAAATGGAGCACAAGTTTCCGAAAATATATAAAATCATATCGAAGTGAAATTACTGTATATTATATGATAATAATGATTCAATACTTTTCTTTTAATAAACTATCCTTATAACTAGTTAAATATTAAATAATTTAAAACGAAAGGAAGATTATTTATGAAAAAAGTATTAAAGTGTATAACTATATCTATGTTAGTCTCTATGTCAACTGTTCCTATTAATGCAAGCTCAATTAGTACGAATGGTGAAGTCATAAGTAGTGAGCAGAAACTATTAGATGATTTTTTTGGAAACTACTCTGAAGTTTACAAAGTAGATTTTGATGAAAGGTCAAATAAAGAAACTATCGAAAATAAAGACGTGGTGAAAGATTTTTTTGAAAATCCTTCCGAAAAAGTTCATGAAGTGTATATTGATGAAAATTCACATAATATAAATGTCGGAAAAAAAGAAGATATAACTGCAAGAGCCCCTAATATTCCAACAAGTATGGCACCTAATTCATATGGTCCTAATAACTTTAGAAGTAACTGGAGTGGAACTAAAAATTTTACCTATACGATGTATAACTTTTGCAGGGGGACATTTAATGTAAAAGCGGATACTTTTTATGAGGTAGAAATAATTAATAATGCAACTGGATATACTGGAAAATTTTCTCCAGAATACACCAATGGACGATGGGAGATTTCTATAAACGTAAATTCAGTTAGCACATATTATGCAAGAATAATAAATAAAGCTGGTGGAGATGCCAAGAATGCTGAATACCTCGCAGTATGGCCATATGGGTGTATGGTTTAAGGTACAAATAAACCGTATGACTAAATAAAATTAATTATTACTATATATAATAACAAACATATATTAATTAAAAAATCAAGTTGGTATTCTAAAAGGGTTAATTTTAAGAGTATCTAACTTGATTTTTTAATTAAGATAAAAGCAAATGGAGGAATATGCATGATAAGAAGGGGAATAATAGTTATAATATTGGCATTAAACTTTGCTATGATTAGCAATACTACAATTGCCTCTATGGAGAATAATGGTGATATTTTAATTAAAGTAAACGGAAAGTTTATAGAATTTGATGATGAAAAGCCATTTATTAATAGTGATTATAGAGCTTTAGTGCCTTTACAATTTATAGTGAATGAGCTAGGGGCGGAAGCGGATTGGATATTTCAGTCTCAAACAATTAGAATAAACACTAAAAAGGAAGTAAGTCTTAACATAGGAGCGTATAAGGCTATAGTAAACAGCGAGGAAGTCAATCTAGATCCTATGCCTACAATTAATAATGGAAAAGTTTTTGTACCACTTAGGTTTATTAGTGAAACTTTAGGATTTCACACTGAATGGGATGATAAGGACTCAATAATTAATATCTATAAAATTGAAAAATTAATTGAAATAGATAGTCTTACTTTCTTTGAACAAACACGAGATAATCTTATTTACTTTGGACGTCCTACTTGTCCATATTGTCAAGAATTTGAATATCACCTTAAGAAAACACTTGAAGACAAAAATGTAACTGTATACTATTTTAATAGTGATTATTGGAGAGAAAAAGATGGATTTGAAGAAATAGTAAATAAATACGATGTTAGATATGTTCCCTATTTAGTAAAATTAAAAAATGGAGTGATACAGGACTCTTTAAGTTTAAATGACAGAACTTACGAAAAAGAAATAAAAGATCATATTGAAGCTTTTATATCTAAATATAAATAATGGGAAGATCCATTAAGATCTTCTCAGATTGTTGAAAAACTCTCATAAAAATTTTTATGAGAGTTTTCATGTTTTTTGATTTAGACTTTTATGTGAGCTTTTTCATAAAACCTAGCTAAGTATATTGCTTTTTTTAATAATTTAGGAAGCTAGTATTCTAGATATCCTTTTCATATTCTGACAAGCAGATGTAAGTAAACATTGTTTACTTACTTTTTCTTTTCCGCGCATACGACAATAACGAAACCTATGTAGCTGTTTTGAATCAGCAAAGCTTCCTTCTATAGTTTCTTTTCTTCTTTTATATATTCTTTTGCCTTTATCTGTTTTTAAAAATTTAATGTTTTTTTCCTTATATTCTTCCGAGACATGTCTTCTAATTGTTCTAGTATTGTTTTTACCAATTAAACACTTTTCTTTTTTAGGACAATCTATACAATCTTCTTTTTTACTGATATCCTCTGAATAACCTTCTCGTATAGTTATTTTATATTCTAAAAACCTGTCATTAGGACATGTGTAAACGTCCCATTCTCTTAAATATATGAACTTATTTTTTGTGTATTTTCCCTTTTGATGTGATCCTAACTTATATGCAATTACTAACTGTATTCCTTTTTCAGTTATTTCTTTGCATAATGGTGCTGTAAAGTATCCAGCATCAAATCCTACATAATTAACATTGAATCCAAACGTTGATATCTGTCTATTTAACCTATCTATATATGGGGTTGCACCATTTACATTTCCAGCTGTAACATGAGTATCTGTTATTATATTATTTTTACTATCTACAGTCCTGTGTTCTAGATAAAAGAACCCCTTGGGTTTATTATCTAGAACCATGTATCCACTTTCTGAGTCAGTTGTACTTATTTTTGTTTCTTTTATTTTAGGGGCATATTCTTTTTTTTAGCTGTTTTTGGTTGTGGCTTTCTCTTGTACTATTTATGCTTTCATCTAGTGCATTAACGTAGTTTTTAACAAACTTTTCAACTAATTCTTTTTTGAATTTATTCTTATTAGCATTAGCTTTTAAATGTGTTGAGTCTGAGTAAAGTATTTTTCCATCAACAAGATTTTTATCTATTGCTTGAAGTACAATGTTATCAAAAATATCTTGATATATATTGGTTTCTTTAAATCTTCTTCTATTTTGACTTATTGTTGAATGATTTGGTATTTTGTCTGTTAAAGACATTCCTAAAAACCATATATACGCAATGTTAACTTCTATTTCACATACAAGCTTCTTTCTGATCTTATCCCAAAGAGATATCCTATGAAAAGCATCTTAAACATTACAACAGGATCTATTGCAGGACGTACATTATTAAGACAGTATAAATCTTTTGTCAAATCTCTTATGAATGAAAAGTCTATATACTTATTTATCTTTCTAAGAAGATGATTTTCTGGAACAGGTTCTTCTATATATACTAACTCTAATTCACTTTGATTTGTATCATTTGTTTTTAGTATAACTGATTCTCCTTGTGTATTAAACTATCTTAAATATATTTCTACAAAAGATCTCTACTTCCTTTTTGAAAAACAAAAGACTGATGACAATTTATCTTTGTCATCAGTCTGAAAAGGCCATAAATAATTATTTATGGCCTTTTGTTATATTTATATATTGTCTTTTACTTAAACAGATTTTCTATAAATTCTTCTGAAGGAGATGGTACTGCTACTGCGGCAACCATATCTTTAGGATCCTTAACTTTTTCTTTTGCTACTTCTATTCCATTTTTAACAGAAGCTATGTCTCCTGTAAATATCACTATAGATTTTCCAGCTAATCCAAGAGTTATAGAAACTCTTAGTATCTCTACCTGTGAGGATTTTTTAATGTAGTTTGCACAGTATAATCCACTATTAGTATCCCTAGTTTCTACTACTCCTATAGCTCTTATATTATTTCTGTCTATTTTAGCATTAATTTTATTTATAACATCATCTGCTAAACTAGGTATTACCTTCGCACCTACCAGTAAATCAGATGAAAGTTCTTTACAGCTATCTATTGCAGCTGTTACGTCAGCTACTTCTCCAGAAATCACACAGAAGAATTTTCCCATACATATAATTCTGTTTTCTATTATTTTAATAGAAGCTTTTTTAGTCATTAAATCTAGCATTTCTATTCCTTTAGCTATACTTTTAAATTCTGCTATTCCGATTGCTTGCCCCATACCATCACCATCCATATTTATAATCTTATTTAAGTATAATAACTAATGGATGTATTAGTCAATGTATTCTTTATTTTATGTTTATAACTCCACTTTTAGTTATTTCATAGTCTAACTTTAATACTTTATCTAAAAAGCTTAGTGGAACATAAGTGTTACCATCTTTTAATTCTGATGCTACACCAAGTTTTACTATCATTTTTGCAAAACTATAGTTGTCTTCATTTGGCTTCACAGTTACGAAGTTATTTCCTTTTATTAATTCTGCTACTTTAAGATCATTGTTCCAAGTTACTTTATATTCAAGTACCTCAGCAATATCTCTTAAAGGTATCATAGTGCTTTTACCTGATTTATATATTTTATTTTTAAGTTCTTTTTCTTGACCATTTACAGTTATCTTGTCTAATGTTTTTACTTCTGATTCTAATAATATTATTTTATTTGCATGACTTTGTGCTGGAATGCTCATAGTCATAATTGGTCCATAGAATACAATTAAATCTTTATTATATATATCTTCTTTTTCTAGTTTGTTTCCATTTTTATCTACTATAATAGTTTTATCACTAATATTTGCCTTTAGAAAATTATCTGTACTTATAAGCTGATCATTAAATCTATCTACTTTTACTCCATCTGGTTCTTCTGACTCATTTACTACTACTACTGAAGGATTAGCAATAGGTGGTAAACTTTTTGTCATTGGTGTATTTTTACCATAAAATACATTAATCTTCATGCCTTCTTTTAGTTCATCTTTGTTGATGAAGTCTTTAGTTTTATTACTTAATAGATACACATCTTCACTTATATTAAATCTTATACTTTTAAAGCCTTCGTTATCTTTGTTTTCTACTAATATACTTGTGCTTTTTTCACTCTTATTTACTTCTGTTATTGTTCCTTCATAAGTTATATAGTCTGATTCTGAATTTAATTCTTTTATATCTGTATTTATATTTTCTGTTTTCGCTTCTGTTGTTACACTTGTTACTTTATTTGATTCTTCTATTTTATTTGCGCCTGCTGCAAAAACTGAACTACCTAGTAATAAACAAGTGGATAAACTTAATGATATTAATCTTCTTTTCATGCTGCATCTCTCCTATCATTTTGATTCAAATTATGGTTTACTTAGTATTTGTTTCATTAATACTATATTAATCAGTATACCACCATATAACAGCTGTAAAATTACAATTTGATTAAGTTTATTTAATAGCCCTTTCATTCCTCCTACTAAATACTACTTGTCCAATGTACTTTCACTTTGATTATCACTGATATTTTAGCTATGCAACTATAAAATTAAAATTAGATAATATATATTTATATATTATCTAATTTATTCATTCTATGTGTGTGAAAATTCCCTATTTTTAAAAACCTTTTTTAATTATCATGTTGCTTTTAAACATTTATAAATTTCATCTAATAATATTAAAGCTTATATTAAATTAACCAAAGGATTTAACTGTGTATTAGACACTCCAGAATTTACATCACCTATGTAATTGTATGTTTCTTTGTTTAAGTTTAAAACATTTGTATATGCCATAGTTCTTAGCTTAGTGTATTAAAAATTTATGGTAATTTTTGTTTAACACTAAGTATAAACTTATACCAATTTTTATTGTTTGGTAACTCGAAAATTAATCAACCTATTCTTTATCTATTAATATAGTTCCATCTTCAGACACCTCTAGATTTAATTTTAGAACCTTGTTTGTAAAATCTAAGGGAACATAAGTAGTTCCATCTTTAACCTCTGATTCAGCTCCAAGCTTTAGTATCATCTTTTCAAAGCTATACTTATCTTCATTTAATCCTACCTTTATAAATTTATTACCTTTTGATAATCCTGCTAATTTATTTTCCTTATTCCAAGATACTTTGTATCCTAGAGATTCTGAAATTTCCCTAAGAGGAATCATTGTTACTCCTTTTGATGTATACATATTATTTTTAAGAGCCTTTTCTTTTTTATCTATTAATACCTTATCCAATACTTTTATCTTAGGTTTTAGTGCAATTATTTTATTAGCAGAGGTCTGGCCTGGTATACTCATTGTAACAGAAGGTCCATAGAACACAATTAAATCTTTATTATATATGTCCTCTTCATTTAATAAGCTTTCATTTCTATCAATTAATATAGTTTTGTCAGATATATTTAGCTTCAATTGATTGTCTATGCTAATTAATTCTTCATTAAACTTTGATACTTTGACTGGAGTTAATTCTTCTGCTTCATTTACTACAATAACTGAAGGGTTTAGTATAGGTGAAATATTTCTTTTAGTATCTGTTTTTTCATTACAAAAAACGTTTATTTTTGCACCCTCTTTTAGGTCTTCATGGTTTATAAAGTCTTTTGTTTTATCACTCAGCAGAATTACATCATCACTTATCTTAAACATCGCTTTTTCAAAAGTATCATTATTTTCTATCTCTACTAATATAGATAATCTACCATTGCTTTCTATTATTTCTTTTATTATACCTTCATATTCGTTGTATCTTGAATCACTAATTCCAGCATTTTCTTCAATTAAAACTACAGATTTTCTACTCTCATATAATTTACTATCAAGTAGCTGTGATGCATAAATTTGACTACTCAATAGTATACAAGCTGACAGACTAATCGCCACCACTTTCTTTTTCATATTTTAAAATCCTCCTCTTAAGTTTACTTTTTATAAATCCATCTTTTTACTGTATTATTTACATTATGTTGTAAGATATACGCTCTTTAGTAATTTTTATTTTTTCATATCTAACCAAGTAACCTTCTTTAATGCGATTTATTGTGTTATAATTATACATAAAGTCTTATGATATTTTTTTATTAACTTATACGTATTAATAAATTTATTATATATTGGAGTGATATTTATGAGCAAAACAGTAGATATTGATTGGGATAATCTAGGTTTTAGCTATATAAAAACTGATTATCGCTATATCTCAGTTTGGAAAGATGGTAAATGGGACGAAGGAAAATTAGTTGAAGATAATAAGTTAACTATAAGTGAAGGCTCTACTGCACTTCACTATGGTCAACAATGTTTCGAAGGACTTAAGGCCTATCGTACAAAAGATGGTAAAGTTCAACTATTTAGACCTGATGAAAATGCTAAGCGTATGATTGAAAGTTGTCATAAAGTACTTATGCCTGGAGTTCCAGTTGAAAAATTTATAGATGCATGTAAGCAAGTTGTTAAAGCAAATGAACACTTTGTACCTCCTTATGGTACTGGTGGAACTCTTTACTTAAGACCTTTTGTAATAGGTGTTGGCGATAATATAGGAGTTAAAAGTGCACCTGAATTTATATTCTCAGTATTCTGTGTTCCTGTAGGTCCTTATTTCAAAGGAGGAGTTAACCCAGTTAATTTCTTAGTAGCTCCTGATTTTGATAGAGCTGCACCACATGGTACTGGAGCTGCAAAAGTAGGTGGAAACTATGCTGCAAGTCTTTATCCTCTAAGTATAGCAAAGGAAAAAGGATTTGCTGACTGTATATACCTTGACCCTGCTACTCGTACTAAAGTAGAAGAAGTAGGATCAGCTAACTTCTTTGGTATTACTCATGATGATAAATTTGTTACACCAACTTCTCCTTCTATACTTAGAAGTATAACTAGAATTTCTCTTGAAACTATTGCAGAGGACTACTTAGGCCTTAAAGTAGAGGAAAGAGATGTTTATATAGATAAATTAGATGAATTCAAAGAAGCTGGAGCTTGCGGAACTGCAGCTGTTATTACTCCTATAGGTGGAGTACAATACAAAGATGACTTCCATGTTTTCTATAGTGAAAAAGAAGTTGGACCTATTACTAAAAAACTTTACGATACACTTTGTGGAATTCAATTCGGAGATGTAGAGGCTCCTGAGGGTTGGATGGTAGAAGTAGAATAAAAATTAAAAACTATCAATACTTTAGATTCTTTATAGTATTGATAGTTTTTTAATAATATCCTAGTTCTTATTTCTATTTATAAAGCTCTCTATATAAAATACTTCTTCTTCTGTCACTTCTCTATTAACCTTTTCACTATAACTCTTAGTTAATTCCTCTAAATCAGTTTTATTTCCAACTAAATTTCCTATATCTATCATCATATCAAAGAGTTCTTTCATACTTTTTTTTGTATATACAGGCCTATGCGCTGTAAGATAATATTCAGTATCGTATCTATTTATCTTCTCTATGAGTGGAACTAGTTTCTCCATATGATAGCATTTATGTCTTCTGTTTAAATCTCTATATATTGAATCTCCTAAGAACATTACTTTTTCATTCTCAATATATATAAGATTAGAATCTTCCGAGTGATCTCCTCCTATGTTCTCCACAATACACTTTATGCCACCCAGATCAATTTCAACTTTTCCATTAAATATTATATCTCCATTTGAAATACTCAGTCCTTCAGATACTTGCTTTCTTAACTTTGTAGCAGTACTATGTTTAACTCTACCTAGTTCCTTAACGCTAATTTTTTTATCATTTTCTATTAGAGTCTTTATGTCTTCTATATTTTTATAGTTTTTTTCGTTTAATACTGTTGTAAGATTCATAGTAGATATTCCAGCTACATGATCCCAATGATAATGAGTTATAGCTAGATATTTTAACGGTGGAATATCAAGCTTAGATATTTCTTCTAAAAATTCCTTAGCATGACCCATAGAGTTACCTGCATCCACCACTAAGCTATATTTATCTCCGATTATTAGTCCTAATGCAGGCTGGCATCCTTCATCTTGATATGGTAAATAATAAACTCTTTCAGTTAATTTGTTTAGCATATGTACCTCCTTTTAAATCTTTAGTTACTATACATTTTAACTTAATCTTACACAAAAGTTAACCTCTCTAAAAAACACTAAAGAGCAGATCCGTTTTATCTTGTCTATCATATTAAATCTATATATAAAAAGAGAACTGATTAGTATCAGTTCTTAAATAAATGTAGATATTCACCATATCCTTCTTCTTTTAGTTTATGTTTAGGTATAAATCTAAGTGCTGCTGAATTAATGCAATATCGTAACCCGTTAGGTTTAGGTCCATCATTGAAAACATGTCCTAAGTGTGAGTCACTAGCCTTACTTCTCACTTCAGTACGTACCATACCATGACTTTTATCTACTGCTTCGGTCACCTGTTCTTTATGAATAGGGTCAGTAAAACTTGGCCATCCGCAGCCTGAATCATATTTATCTAATGAACTAAACAAGGGTTCTCCAGAAACTATATCAACATATATGCCTTCTTCTTTATGATCCCAGAATTCATTCCTAAATGGTGGTTCAGTACCATTGTTTTGAGTAACCTCATACTGAATAGGAGTTAAGGTTTGCTTTAGTTCATCATGATTCTTTTTTTTCTTCCAGTTCTTCTTTATAAAATCCTCTCTTCCAGATCCTTTCCTATATGCTCTGTAACGTAACGGGTTCTTCTTATAAAAATCTTGATGATATTCCTCTGCTGAGTAGAAAAATGTTGCTGGTAAAATTTCAGTAACTATAGGTTTGTCAAAGCGTCCACTTTCATTTAACTTTCTTTTAGATTCTTCTGCCATCATTCTTTGGTTCTCATTATGATAGAATATTGCTGTTTTATAAGAATCCCCTCTATCATTAAACTGTCCACCAACATCAGTCGGGTCTATTTGCTGCCAAAATGTATCCAGCAATTTGTCATAAGGAAATATCTCAGGATCATATTTGATTTGAACAGCTTCATAATGTCCTGTATCACCTAAACATACATCCTCATAAGTCGGATTTTCTTTATGTCCTCCAATATATCCTGATAGTACTTCTATTATACCCGGTCTTTCATCGAATGGAGATACCATACACCAAAAACAACCTCCTGCAAATGTGGCTAATTCATAATGGATATTATCAGTCATAGTTAACCTTCTTTCTTAATTATTTTATATTAAGTCTATTATGATAATATCCATTTAAAAAAGATAATACTCAGATTCTTTTAAATATTTAATATACTAGTATTTTTCATCTTAATATTTAATGATTAAAATCACATATTTAAAATATAGAAAACTTGACAGTAAAATAAATTGATTTATTACTTCATTAAATCTTTTATTATATCTTCTATATCTTCATGATTATCTGGTTCTCCATAAACATTAACGTAATATACAATATTATCTTGCTTCCATACATAATCAGTCTGTGTGAAAGTTTCTTTAGGATTATCATAAGTATCAACTTGAGTGTGCACAAAAACATCAATATCATTTATCTTTAAAGAAGTTGTTCTAGACTTATCAACTCTATGGCTTGTGTTAAGAGGACCTTTCTCATTTTTAAAACTATCATCTATACCGCTTTTATCTTTTTCTTTTAAAGAGTCATAATAATTTGTATCTTTACCCTGAATAAAAGATATCTTTATTGAACTACCATCTTGAGAACCGTACGATGTAATCATCACCCATTCATTTCTTATATTATCTAAACGTGCTCCATTAGCTACAAGTTCTTTCGACAAGTTTAAATAAAGTTTAGGTTTAAATCCTAAAATTTCCTCAAACACTTCTAAATCTTTTTTTTCATATATTCTATAAGTGCGATAATTTTTAGATGTATATTTATCTTTGGATACATCTTCAAAGTTCTTAAGTGATGTAACTATCTTTTCTATATCATTTCTAGAAATTCCATAAGGCTTCTCATACTCAATTCCATACCATATATCTTTACTATTCCATATGAAATATTCCATTTCATTTATTTCTATATCTTTAGCATTTGATTCATCACTTGATATTTTGCTAATAGCCCTAGATGTTATAGTAACATTTTGACCATGTATATTAGAAATGCTAAAAGGTTTCTCTTTATATTCTACTGTAATATCTTCAGTTCCATTGCTTCTACTCTTATGTCTATTTTTTAAATTTTCTATAAGATCTTCTTTAGAAACTAAAAAGTTAAATCTTCCTTCTGACTCAAACATTAATTTTGAATTAGGCTTGGATTTACCAAAGGACATTCCTATCAAATTACCTTTATCATCATTAAGAGTTATACTCATTAACTGTGTTTCTGATGGCAAATAGTCAGGAACTTTAAATCTAAAATCTATGAAATCACTTGCTCTATCTAAATTGCTAAATATAAGGCTTCCGTTTCCATTAGAGGGATATAATTTAAAGTCTTCGTTATCCTTTTTTTCCAAACTCTGATTTTCAAATATAGCTGTATTAGAATCTAGTATGTTACCTCCACTACCAGCTAATACTACAGATCCAGATAGTGTAAGAAGCGCAATACTTAAAACAGACATTTTATAAGAACCTTTTTTAAATTTTCTTATCATCATAATTCTCCTTTCAATTTGTGTTTTACTCTCATAAAAGCATAGATTAAGATTGTTTTTATAACTATTACTAAAAAAGTCTTTAGAAAAACTTAATATAGTCATTCCATATTCTACAGATTCATGTTCTTCAAGAACTTCTAATATATAACTATCACATGCTATCTCTCTATCTTCTCTCATCTTTTTCATTGCAAACCATATAACTGGATTAAACCAGTAAAATAGTATCGCTATTATAGAAATCAGATTAGATATTAAGTCTTTTCTTTTATAGTGAGCAAGCTCGTGTAAAATAATATGTAACAGTTCTTGACTTGTAGCTTTATCTAAGACATATTTAGGGATATAAATTTTAGGATTTAAAACTCCATATATAAAAGGACTTTTAAATTCATTATTGCTATAAATAGAGATATTTTTATTTAAACCTAACTTGTCCTTAGATATTTTTAATATATGCTCAATATGTGGATTATTAACTTTATAAAATTCTTTTGTATTGCACTTAAATCTAAAAGTAATAAAGAAAACAAATATAGCCATAACACTAAATCCAGTAATCCATATACATGAGGATATCTTTATTATTTTTTCAATAGAGTCTTTTTCTTGTTCCTTAAATTCATATAATAGTTTTTCTATTTTTAAGGATTTACCCTTTAAAGTATTTTCTTCATACATCTCTTCAGTAGTAATTTTGCTATTATCATTTAATCTAGATATATCACCCGTTCTATACTCTTCTATATCATTATTTAAACTATCCTTGGATTCTTTAGAATTAGATGATTTATATAGATCGGTTTTTTCAAAATCTATTATATCTTTATAGCTTTCTGATACATTGTCTATTAAGTCCAAAGGACTTCCAACAGAAATAGGAAGTAGAAGTCTTATTAATATGAGAAACCATAAAGCATGCTGAAACCTAGGACTAGTATAGTTTTTAAAAAGTTTTTTTATAGCTAATATAAGTATTGTCATAATAGTAGCTATAAACGAAGAGTATAAAACCCATAATAAAGCTTTTTCAAGTATATTCATATAAATACTTCCTTTTAATTTATTTCATTTACTATACAAATTTTATAATAAAAAATAAAATTAAGTTTTAGTTCATAAAAGTCTTTACTATTTCCTTTTGTTTATCTATTTGACCTACAAATACAACCCTATATAGGATATCTTCTTCATTCCATATGTATGTCTTAATAATATCGCGGTTTTGATCAAATTCATACATAAGAACCTTTTTACCTTCTATCATTATTGAGGATTCGTTAGACTTTTCTTCATCAGACAAAATATATTTATTTGTATTTTTTCTTTGATCAAACGTTATACGTGGTGATAAGATCGTATTATCGTTTTGTTGACGCTGTTCATAATATGTAGAAATATTTCTACTTGTCTCAATTGTACTATTAGTCAAAGGCTCTACTCTTGATAAGCTAGGAACGAAGTCGCCATGTAACTTTAAAGGAAGTTTAGGTTTAAACCCAAGAAGTCTTTCAGCTTCTTCCAAGTCCTTTTTATCATATATAATTAAATTGCTATTTAGAAAGTATGGAGATTTATCATTAGAAGATTCAGATATATGATTTTTCCAATATACATCATCAGAATACTTAAATGACATTATTATTTGATTCATATCATCTTTAGAAATTTCTTCTTCTTTAAAATAAGACATATTAATATCATCAATCTTATTGTAATATCTAATTCCATACCATATATCTTTGCTATTCCATATGAAATATTTTTCTACACTTCTAATTTCCTTAGGTTGTGAGTATACTTGTCTATCTATCATTTGACCAGTCTTCATATCCATCACTTGCATTCTATTTCCATCCGAGATTGTATTCTTTTTTATGGTAATGACACTACCCCCTATGCTAGAAATAGTCATATGTTCTTCCTCGAAATTTACATCTACCTTATCAAGATCATTCTCATAACTTTTATTTTTGTTCATAAGATATTCTTTGATATTTTCTTTAGAAACTAAAAGTTTGATATAACTATTTGATCTCAATGGTGTATCATTAGGATATTTCAGATAATCTGTGGAGTATTTAATAAAGTCAAAGTTCGCTATATATTCTTTCTCTTTCTCCAGTGTTAAAGTAGCCGGCTTATATCCTGATGGTAGATAATTAGGAACCTTAAACTCGAAGTTCACAAAATCTTTTAATCTATCTAAAGTACTAAATACAAGTGAATCATCGGAGGAGTATAGCTTAAAATCTGTATCATCTTTGTCTTTATTAATTTGACTTATAGATTTATCTACATTAGAAATAAGTTTGCTGCCATCGGCACTTACTATTGTAACTAAACTAAGTAATATTACAGTTGTAATACTTGTAATAGACATTTTATATGATCCTTCTTTAAATTTCTTGATCATCATGATCCTCCTTTCAATTTGAGTATTATCTTCATAAAAATGTAAGTTGAAGCTTTCTTTATTCCCACTACTTGAGAAGATCTTAGAAAGACTTAATATAGTCATTCCATATTGTATAGATTCATGCTCTTCAAGAACCTCTAAAACACAACTATCACATGCTAATTCTCTATCCTCTTTTATTTTTTTCATTACAATCCATATAATGGGATTAAACCAATGAATAGATAGAGCTATTATAGAAAGTAAGTTGTATAATATATCCTTCCTCTTATAATGAGTGAGCTCATGTAAAATAATGTAAAATAATTCTTTACTATTATTCATATTTAGAATATCCCTTGGAATATAAATCTTAGGTTTTAAAATTCCATATATAAATGGGATATTAAATCTGTCACTACAATAAACTAAAATATCTTTTTTTAATCCTAGTTTTTCTTTAGATACTTCTAACATAGATCTAATTTGTGTATCACTAACTCTTAAAAAATCGTTTGTAATTTTCTTGAACTTTAAGATAGATAAAAGTGTAAAGATAGTCATAATAATAACTCCAATAATCCATAGGTATGAAGATATCATTATAACCTTTTTTATCGAAGCTTTTTCTTTATCCTTAAACTCGTATATTATCTTCTTTAAATTTAAAAAATTACTTTTTAAAGAATTTTCTTCTTTAAATCTTTCAAAACTTTTTTCATTATCTGCATTATTTAAATTAGATACACTATCATTTAAATATTCTTCAGATACATTCTCTAAACTATAAGTAGAGTCTGAAGAATTTAAAATAGTTTGAGTCAAATCTGACTTTCCATAATTCACTATGTTCTTATAGTTTTCTGATACAATATTTATTAAGTCTGAAGGATTTCCAATAGAAGTGGGAATCAAAAGTCTTATTATTATCAGAAACCATAACATATTTTGAAATCTAGGAGTAATGTAATTTTTGAATAGTTTTTTTATCACTAGTATAAGTAACACCATAATAGTAGCAATGAATGAAGAATACAAAGTCCACAATAAAGATTTTTCAAGTATATTCATTTTAATGCTCCCTTTTTAGATTTTTTACTCAATGTATGCTTTTTTAAGTAATAAAAATATAATAAATTTCAACTATTCTTCTAATTCATTTTTCTTTTCTTCTAAAATCTTTTGAAGTTTTTCAATTTCTTTTTCTGACAGCTTCTCCTCTTCTAGAAATTTTGAAAATAGCATGCCGATAGCACCGTCATAAACTTTTTCAAGAAAAGATTTATTTTCTGATTTCACGTACTCATCATAAGAAATTAAAGGATAGTATAGATAACTTCTACCTGATTTCTCAAATGATATTACCTTCTTATTTAAAAGCCTATTTATAAAAGTCTTTATTGTCTGACTTGACCAATCCATCTTATCTGATAAAGAAGATATAATCTCACTAGAAGATAAAGGGCTTGTATTCCATAGAAGTTTCATAACTTCTAATTCTGCCTCTGATATTTTAGAACTGTTACTCATAATAATACACCTCCATATAAGTACAGTTTACGAACGTAAACCTTATTCATAGTCTACATGTGTAAACCATGAATGTCAATATATTATTTAAAAATAAAAAATATATATTCCATATGCTTAAAACATAAAGAATATATATTTTAAAATTAGTAAAAATTATAATAAAGATTGATAAGAAATATAATTATAGAAGGAAGTGATAAGATGAATCCTATATGGCATTACATGTATTCGCCTCTTGCACGAGATAGAATCACTATAGTTCCATTAGCTGTTTATGCAGTATTTATATTAGGATTGGCTATCATGATAGTAATAAAAGAAAAGAAGGAAAAATAAAGTTATAATGATCTAACAATATATCTTTATCTTCTATTTTCTATATTAATTTGTTTTTTATTGTTTTTGTTCCGTTAGGTGTTGAAATCTGCTTTTCTATAGTTTTAACTCCATTTTCATATGTCACTTTATTTTGTACTCCACTATTTTTGTTTTCAACTTTAATTTCTTTCTCTATTGTTTTTGTTCCATTATCTGTTGGTATCTGTTTTTCTATAGTTTTAACTCCATTCTCATATTTTACTTGGCTTTGTACCCCACTATTTGTATTTTCTACGTTTATTTCTTTCTCTATTGTTTTTGTTCCATTACCTATTGGGATTTGCTTTTCTATTTTCTTAACTCCATTTTCATATGTTACTTTATTTTTATAATTTTTATTATAATTTCTTCCTGCTAATACTACTGTTACACTAGAAATAGTCAGTATTGATACTACTAGTGCTGTTACTACTTTCTTAGATTTTTTCATAATTAAACCTCCTTAAACCATATGTATCTTTGATTTCTCGTATGTCATATTTTGTCGTATTGTGTTTCAAGCTCATTATATACCTTTTTATCATTAATGTCTCTACTATTTAAAATAGATAATCCTATAATTTAATACATAATTTATGATATATTCATATTAATTCATTTATTCTTAGTTTTTCTTAGTATCTCTAATTATGTGTAACCTTTCTATCATCATTAAATAAAAATGACAGAGTAATCTTTTACTGTTTACTCTGTCATTTTTGTTTATATTTTTAAATTTTACTATCTATCTTTGTTAATCATTATTTATCTATATTTTCTATCTGCCAATCAATTGGATCTTTTCCTATAGATCTTAAAAAGTCATTAGTCTTAGAAAATGGTTTTGATCCAAAGAATCCTCTACTAGCTGATAGTGGACTAGGATGCACTGACTTTATTATAAAATGATTCTTGTTAATTATTAATTTTTCTTTACTTATAGCATTATTTCCCCAAAGAATGAATACTATAGGATCCTCTCTATCATTTAAAACCCTTATTATTTCATCGGTAAATATCTCCCATCCTATCTTCCTATGTGAATTCGCCTCTCCACCTCTAACAGTCAATGACGTGTTCAAAAGAAGAATACCTTGATCTGCCCACTTCTTTAGATATCCGTTATTTGGTATGTAGCAACCTAAATCACTTTGTAGTTCTTTATATATGTTAACTAGTGAAGGCGGTATTTTTACCTTCGGGTTTACTGAAAAACTTAAACCATGAGCTTGATTAGGTCCATGATAAGGATCCTGACCCAAAATTACTACTTTTGTATCTTTATATGAAGTAAAATGTAGTGCATTAAATATATTATACATGTCTGGATATATTGTTTTCGTTTTATATTCATTAATTAAAAAACTTCTTAATTTTAGATAATAATCTTTTTCGAACTCATCCTTTAAAAGTTCATTCCAATCATTTTGTAAATTTGCTGCCATAGATTCCACCTCTTTCCCTCCCCATATTATATCATAAATATTTTTTATTCAACCTATGTTAAGCATTGATATATTGAATTTTGCCCTATCGCAATTATTTTATCCTTAAAGTATTATCATATAAAATACAAATATCTTTATCCTTTAAAACAAAATAGCTAGTAATTTTACTCTAATGTGTTTTTTATCTTCACATCAGTAAAATTACTAGCTGTTAAAAAAATTAAATATTAGCTTTTTAATTACCTAGCTATTTAGATTTGCCTATATATTTAGCGGTGATCCATAAAACGCAGATTCTAGTACTTTCTTTAGATCTTCTACACTAGTTTCTCTAGGATTTGAACCTGTACATGGATCTAGTAATGCGTTCTCTGCAATATAGTCTATTGTAGAGTTAAACTTTTCTTCATCTACTCCAGCTTCTCCCAGTGTACTTGGTATATCTAGTATAACATTAAAGTAATCTATGGACTCTATCAATGATTCTACTAGTTGCTTTTCAGTTCCTCCCTGTAGTCCTAGCATTCTGGCTATATCAGCGTATCTGTTTAACGCTGTCTTAGAGTTAAACTTAATTACATGTGGAAGTAATATTGCATTACAACATCCATGTGGTATTCCATATTGAGCTCCTATTTTATGAGCTAAACTATGGGAAATTCCTAGTAAAGCATTACTAAATGACATACCTGCTAAACATTGTGCTATATGCATTTCTCCCCTTGCTTCTTCACATCCATTATATGAATCTATTAAATTATCATAAATCATAGATATGGACTCTTTAGCCAATGCATCTGAAAAACTAGATCTATTAGATGCCACGTATGCTTCTATAGCATGGGTAAGTGCATCCATACCAGTATGTGCTACTAGCTTTGGAGGCATAGTTTGTGGTATATCGCTATCTAGAATAGCTATATCTGGAGTTATTTCAAAGTCTGCTAATGGATACTTTATTTTTTGTGAATAGTCTGTAATTACTGAAAATGCTGTTACTTCTGTCGCTGTACCACTTGTAGAAGGAATTGCTACGAAAATAGCTTTATTTCTGAGTTTAGGCATAGTAAATGGATTCTTAATGTCATCAAAAGTCTTTTCTGGATGTTCGTAGAATACCCACATGGCCTTTGCGGCATCTATAGGTGAACCCCCACCAATTGAAACTATAACATCGGGTTGAAATTCTTTCATTTTTTCTGCACCTTTAATTACTGTCTCTACAGAAGGATCTGGTTCCACTCCTGAAAATATTTCTACTTCTAGTCCGGCTTCTTTTAGATACTGTTCTGTTTTCTGAAGAAAACCGAACTTCTCCATCGATGATCCACCTGAAACTATAATAGCTTTTTTGTGTCCTTTAAGATTTTTTAATTCTTCTAGAGCTCCTTTTCCAAAATATAAATCTCTAGGTAATGTAAATCTAGCCATACTTTAACCCCTCCTCAAGTTGTTGTATATCTAATACACAATATATATATCCATATTTCATGAATTTAATTACCCTTTTTAAACTTTATGTAAATAATTACTTAATTCACTTTTAATTTAACAAAGATTTTTATATTTTTTAAACACTATTATTCTTTACTGTTGTATATTAATAAGGTTTATTATATAAAGAATTTAGAAGTTATAGTATAAGACTATTATATGCTTAAGTATGTAAGTTCAATTATATGATAGAGTCTATATATGATTTAGAATTAGAAATTTGATCTCTTTTATTTTTAAAAACATTTTACTATACCTTAGTCTTTATTTTATAAATCTTTAGAAATTCTTTAGATTTTACTAGAGTTTATTTTAAGAATTAAAAGATACGATAAGGGTATGGAAAGGAGGAAATAAGGTGGAGCCATATAACATCTTAGTTGTAGAAGATGAGCCGGACATAGCCATTGCTATAGAAGCATACTTAGTAAACCAAGGATATAAAGTTCTTATAGGAAGTAATGGACTTGAGGGGCTAGATATACTTGAAAAGGAAACAGTACATCTAGCTATAGTGGATGTAATGATGCCAAAGATGGACGGAATAACTTTCACTATGAAATTAAGAGAACATTACGATTTTCCAGTTATAATATTATCAGCAAAATCAGAGGAAGTTGATAAAATAATGGGATTAAATATAGGAGCAGATGACTACATAACAAAACCGTTTAAACCTCTTGAACTTTTAGCAAGAGTAAATTCTCAACTAAGAAGATATGCAAAGTTTTTAAATATGATAAATCAAAATATTAATAAAAATAAAACTTTAATCGTGGGAGGGCTAGAGTTAGACATTGACGCAAAAGAAGTGACCTTAGACGGTAATCCAGTAAAGATGACACCTATTGAATTTAAGATACTTACATTACTTATGAAACATCCGGGAAGAGTTTTTTCTGCAGATGAAATATATGAAAGAGTATGGAATGAGCAAGCAATAAATACTGATACAATAATGGTTCATGTGAGAAATATAAGAGAAAAAATAGAGATAAATCCTAAAAATCCGAAATATTTAAAGGTGGTGTGGGGAGTTGGTTACAAAATTGAAAAGCAATAAAGATAAGCTTAATAAAATAGGAGTAATTCTAATCATATTAATAGCATCTATAGGTATGTGTTTATCTTATCCAAGTATAGAATATAGAGTAAACAAATATATAGATAATCCTTATGAAAGTGGTAGCTTAGTAAATGAACTTATTACATCTAATTATTCTTTATATTATAAGCTAAAGTCAAATAAAGTGGAGGGATCCGAAAAATTAAAGCCATCAGAATTGTTCTTTAATTTAGATGGTTTAACAGGATTAAAGAAAGATCTTATCTATCGTTCACGCGTGCTAGATAATGGTATAGCTAAGTGGACAACAAATTTAAATAATTCTTTGAAAAATTTAGACTATTATGCAAAAGACAGTGAAACAATGGCTCAAGATTCAAGAAGTGATTATAAGATAGAGGATTTAGCAAAACAAGATAAAGGAAATATAGAAAAACTAAAAGGTATATATGATTTTTATGTAGTTGTAAAGTATGATGAACAAGGACAAGTAGTAATAACAGATATACATGGCGCAAGTAAAAGAGAACTGATTCGTATATTCTCATTAAAAGAAGATGCCTATAATAAGCTAATGAATAGCGAAGATTATAAAAATGATGCAAAAATAAATCCTATTAAAAATGCCACGTTTGTTTATGCTATACCTAAGAATTTAAAGCATATTGATAATATATCTAATTATGTTAATAAAGCTGAGAGACATTCATATAGTATAGAGAGTAACACTTTTATAGGTATTGCATTGATATTTATAGTAATAAGCGCCTTGGTAATTCCATATAAGAAATCAAAAGATATAATAGGTTTTAGGCAGATATCTAAGCTACCTTTTGAAATATGGATAGTTCTAGTTTGGATTACCTTAAATTTTATATTTAAGTCTCCACAGTATCTAATAAGAGATAGCATTAATGGTAATTTTTCAATGTTTGGATTAAGACTTAGCAAACATATGATTTCAGAATACTTAATATATATAGTAAACATAATCTACTGGTCTATATGCTTTGGATTAATATTTATAGAAACTGTTAATTTGAAATATATATGGGGCAAAGGAATTAAAATCTATATTAAAGAAAGTTCACTAATATATAAAGTTATAATTAATAATTTAAAGATAACTTTTAAAAATATAGATTTAAGAAATAAAAATACAAAACAAATTATAATCATACTAGGGATAAACCTTATCTTTATAATGATTATGTGTGGTATGAGGCCTACCATCATATATGTAGCTATTATGTATAGTGTGATGCTCTTCATATTAATCAAGATAAAGCTAACTGATATACGTAAGAAATATAATAGAATACTAGAAATCACAAGTAATATTTCAGAAGGTAATTTTAACACAATAGTTGAAGAAAACTTAGGTGTATTCCAACCACTGAAAGAAAAAATTGAAAATATACAAGAGGGATTTAAAAATGCAGTAGATAAGGAAATAAAAAGTCAGAATATGAAAACTGAACTTATATCTAATGTCTCACACGATTTAAAAACCCCATTAACTGCTATTATTACTTATGTAGATTTACTTAAAGATAAGAATCTTTCTGAAGAGAAGCGTATAGCTTATTTGGATACGCTAGATAGAAAGTCTCAAAGACTACAGGAATTAGTAGAAGATTTATTTGAAGTAAGTAAAGCCACAAGTGGAAATATAAGTTTAAATATAGTAGATGTAGACATAGTATCTCTAATGAAAGAAACATTGCTAGAACTGAATGATAAGATAACAAACTCATCATTAGTATTAAGAAAAAACTTTCCAACTGGAAAGGTAATTCTGCCCTTAGATAGTCAACGTACTTTTAGAGTATTTGAGAATCTCATAATAAATATAACAAAGTATGCAATGAAAGGCTCTCGAGTATATATTGATATTATAGATAGAGAAAATGAGGTAAATATAATTTTGAAAAATATGACGGAGTCTGAAATAGATTATAATGTTAACGAGCTACTTGAAAGATTTGTTAGAGGAGATAAATCTCGTAACACTGAAGGGGCAGGATTAGGATTAGCAATAGCAAAAAGTTTTGTAGAAATTCAAGGTGGTTGCTTTAATATTGACGTTGATGGTGATTTATTCAAAGTAACAATGATATTTGATAAAAATATTTCTATATAATAATAAAAGACCTTCATCTTGTATAGGATGAAGGTTCTTCAATTACTATATGGTTTTATTATATAGTTACTTTCATTTATTTTTATTATTTTATACTATCAATTATTATCCTTATCTTCACTTTCATCATATTCTTTCATAAGTGAATCAATGCACAAGTTGCATTTTCCCCTATGATCAGGTTTGCTATGAAAACAACTACTACATGGTGAACTTTCTATTTGTATAGTAGAATGAACTATATTAAACTTTTCCTTTAACAGATGTTGAATTTCATGAATAATTTCTTCAGAAGCTTTTATATCTTTTTCATCAATAGATACAAGAGCCGTCATAGCCTTTACCTCTTTAGAAAGACTCCATAAGTGAATATCTCTTACACATATAACTTTAGAAACTGATTTTATTTCTCTACAAACTTCATTAATTGATATATCACTTGGTGCTGACTCTAAAAAAATCTTTATACATTCATATGACATTTTAATAGCACTTCTTAATATTAGTATTGAAAGAATAGCACTAAGGAAGGTATCTATCATATTAAATCCTGTAAAGTATATTACTGTAGCTCCTATAAGCACAGAAATATCACCTATAATATCACCTACGAAATGTAAAAATGCACTTTGCACATTTATATTATCATTATTTTCTTTAAGTATTAGTAATATAAGAGTGTTAACTATAACCCCTAATACAGAAAAGAATATCATAAGTGTTGATTCAACAGGTACTGGATTTAAATATCTCACAACAGCTTTATATAATATAAATACTGATATTGCTATTAATAATATATTATTAATAAGTGCAGTCAAAATACTATGTCTATAGTATCCAAATGTATATTTATGTGAGGCGGCTCTAGATGTCATCTTAAGCCCAATCCAACTTATTATCAGTGCGATAAAGTCAGTTATCAAATGGAGAGAGTCGCTAAGTAGTGCTAAACTGTTAGCAAAAATCCCTCCTACAAGTTTAAACATAAACACTATCAATACAAACATCATTGATTGTAGTATCTTTTTTTCACTATTTTTTAAATCTACGGAAGAGTTCTTTTTCACAATTAATAGCCTCCTAGAGTTAGCCGTAACTAACTTTTCTATTAATCAGTGTATGATAATTTTAAAAAATAGTTCTAAAATAAAACATCTATTTACTTCTTTATGCCTTTGCTATTTCACACAACAAAGCTTTAAGAACTGGAAACCCTGATATATTATCTCTATTTTTTAAATCAGTAAGATAGTTTACGTTTCCTTCTTTCCATTCATCCACTTGAATTGGCGATCCTCCACCTTGATTAACTTCTACTGTTCCTGGCAAAACTTTATCACTTACATCTGCATAGAAATATACCTCTCCACGTTTTGTTTTTACTTTTATACGATCTCCATTTTCTATTCTCCTTCTTACAGCATCCTCAGGATTCATAAGTGCTAATGGTTTCTCTTGAAGCTTTAATAAACTTGGAATATTTAAATGCTGTGAACGAAATGTTGAGTGAATCCTAGCACCAGTATTTAAGATTAAAGGATAATCTTTAAATATATCTGTAGATTTCAGAGGGCTCTCAATTGGCTCTATATATTTAGGTAGTGGATCATAACCATAACTCTCTAAATATTCAGAGTATATCTCTAGCTTTCCTGACTTTGTAGGAAATCCTGCTTTCCCATCTCCTCTTAACAGTCCTGATTCATATTTTTTGTACTTGCATTCAGGTATCGGTACTTCAACTCCATCTTCACTTTCTCTTAATTTCTTAAGTAGTTCTGGATTACCCGAAAAAGCTTTTTCAATAATTTCTTCTTCTGTTTGAGGATATAAATGTCCAAAACCTAGTCTATTAGCTAACTCACCAAGAATTAGCATATCATTTCTAGCTTGTCCCACAGGCTCAATTACTTTCCGACGTAAACGTGCATATCCTGGATATCTTTGATATGAATCTATTTCAAAGTGTGTTGTAGCTGGAAGTACAACATCAGCGAATAGAGCATCTTTAGTCATAAAGCGATCTATTACAACCATTAAATCTAATTCTTTAAATGCTTTTTCGTAAATATTTGGTTGTGGATATGACGTAAGTATAGATGATCCAATGTTCAATAGACCTCTAATTTTATATGGATTGCTGTCTAAAACTGCCTTTGGAAACTCCATAAATTGAGCATCATCTGTTAAATCGTAAAATACAGGATATTCACTAGCTCCGATAGCCTTTACATGACTTGGTTTTTTAATATCCTTTTTTATTACAGATTGTGGTTTGAAGTAAATACCTCCAGGTACATCAATATTTCCTGATAATGCCCATAATATATAAACAGCACGAATATTTTGTACTCCACTATTAGTATATTCTAGACCTGTATAAGTACGTAGTGTTGCATGATTAGCCGTTGCAATTTCTCTTGCTAGAGAAACTACTCTGTCTTTTGGTACTTTAGTTATACGTTCCACTTCTTCCGGAGTAAACTTAGTTACATACTCTTTTAATTCTTTAAATCCAACTGTCCATTTCTCAATAAATTCTTTATCATATAATTTTTCCTGAATTATTACATTAATAACTCCTAGTGCTAATGCTCCATCAGTTCCTGATCTTATAGGTATCCATTCATCTGCTCTCTTTGCAATATCACTTTTCATATGGTCTATTACGATTATTTTTTTACCCTGTTCTTTAGCTTTCATTATTTGATGAAATGAAAATGGAGGTGAGTCAGTTACTGGATTTGCTCCCCATATTACTATTAAATTAGTATTTTCGTACTCTGGTTCTATATTGTATCCCATTAATCCATAAGTTGTCATAGGTGCAAATACACCAAATGATTGATAACAAAGAGAACCTACACTAGATACATTAGGTGAACCAAATTCCCATAAAAACTTTGTTCCAAGTACATTATCTATTTCAGAAAAAGATTGTTCAAAGACTCCTCTTCCAGAGTGGCTTATTATAGATTCAGCGCCATATTTATTTTTAAGTTCTTTCATCTTATCTGTAACATAATCAAGTGCTTCATCCCACTCAGCTTCACGAAATTTACCTTCTCCTCTTTTTCCAATACGTATCAATGGCTTGTTTATTCTATCTTTAGAATAGACAATTTCAGCTGCTGCCTTACCACGTATACACATTGTACCAAAAGGTGCTTCCTTATTCGGTTTTACATCAACTAGTACTCCATCTTTTACTTCAGCTTCTATAGCACACCCTCCTGGACATACCCCACAAATTGCATTTACTTTTGTATTTTCCATAGTTTCCACCCCTAATAGTAAAAAATATCATATAAAATTCTATCATACTATTAGCACTTATTTTCTTATCTCCATATTTTTTATAGTCATATATAAGTCTATAGATTTTTTCTATACATGGTTGTCTTAAAAAAATCCTATAAAAAAACTATATATATTTATGATTTTTACATTTCATAATTATATATAGTCGCTTCTTAAAATCTATTATTTTATTATATCTCCAAACTTACCATCTATCGCCTTTAATAAATCATTCGGTAAAAGTTCTATTTGAATGCCGATTTTGCCCCCACTAACTACAATTGTCTCTAAAGATTCAGCACTATTGTTTATAAAAGTTTTATATAGCTTCTTCATTCCAACAGGTGAACAGCCTCCTCTTATATACCCTGTATGTTTTGTTATATCATTTACTGCTATCATTTCTATTTTCTTTTTTCCAGTTACCTTAGAAGCTTTTTTTAGATCTAATTCTTCTATTACTGGTATTATAAAAACATAGATTTCTTTGCTTGTACCCTGTGCAACTAACGTCTTATATACACTTTCTACACTTTTTCCTATTTTCTCTGCTACTGATACTCCATCTATTTTGCCATCCTTATTATCATAGGTAATTACTTTATAATCTATTTTCTTACTATCCAAAATTCTCATTGCATTTGTCTTCACTTGTGCCATCATTACCACTCCTGTAAAAAAATTTATTAAATTTTATAAGAATATATGGTTACTTAATCAGGTATGACCTATATAAAGTAATCTTCTTATATCCTAGTTTATTATATACTCTTTCTCCAACAGCAGATGCCTGTAAAATTACAGCTTCTGCTCCTAATTCAAATCCTATATTTGTAGCTACTTGTGCTATGTATCCTCCTAGTCCTTGACCTCTCGCATCTTCAATAGTTCCTACCCAGTAAATTCCTGCTATGCGATCTGACATTACTGTTAATGCAGTTGCAACAGGTTCATCGTTCTTATAGATTACAAAAGATATAACATTAGAATCAATTAGTGTTTTATTTGAGCTAAACATGCACTCTATAACTTCATCAGTTTTATCGAAAGCATTTTTCGTTACTAGTGCGAAATCCTTTATTTCCTTTTCCGAATTAACTCGTTTTAGTTCAAATCCATCAGGTAGTTCTAATAAGTCTATCTTTTCATTTATTATCATTACTGACGATCCTGGTTCCCGTTTTGGTTTTAATCCCTTTTGTTTAAGTATCTTTTCAAGCTTATAATCTTCATGATCTCTTATCCAAACTGAATAACTAAAATTAGTAGTTTTAAAGAACTTCTCTGCCTCATTAAGCATCTCTTCTGCATAATCATCATTGAAACAAAATGCACCATTAAGGTGTCCATCTTCACTATCAACACCAATTGTATATATTATATAGTTTTCAGTTTCATATAGTTTTCCACTTTTAATACTCTTAACTCTATGTACTATAGAGTCTACTAAATTTTCATCTGCTAGTTTTAACCAGTTTGACAACTCATTTTCACACACAATACATCCCTCCTAACTTTAATCTTATTCAAACTACTAATTTATAGCTTTCACTTATTATTTATGTTAATTATATCATATAAAAAAACTCCTTCTTAAAGCAAATTTCTATTAAAACTTGCTTAAAAAAGAGCTCAAAAATACCATTTCTACTATATTTTATTCATATACTTTAACATTCTATATATAATAGTGGCAGATTGAGCCTTAGTTGCTTCTTCCTTTGGTAAAAATATATCTGATTCTAGTCCATTTACCAATTCCTTATTTACAGATACCTTTATCGAACTTTTAGCCCAATCCGATATACTGTCTTTATCTTTAAATGACAAATCTTTTTCCTCATAATTTTTACTGTCATTCATATGCTCTAGTGATCTTGTTACTAATGTTACCATTTCTTCTCTAGTTATATAATTGTTCGGCATGAAGTCTTCGCCGTATCCTTCTACAATTCCTATACTTGCCGCAATTTCTATATGATCTTTATACCAATCTTTCTCTTCTATATCTCTAAACGAGACTTTATTTTTTCCTTTTTTTAAATCTAATGAATTAACAAGTGTTTCTATAAACTGTGCTCTAGTGACCTTTTCATCTGGTTTAAAGTTATTATTATCAACTCCGCGTACTATGTTCCTAGATGATAATAACTCAATATAACTTTTTGCCCATGAATTATCTATATCATTAAATGTTTTATTATATTTACTAAAATCATTTATTGAAGGTTCTAAATTATGGTTTGATTCAGTCTTCTTAGTAGCTTCTGTTATCCTTCCGCCAACCTTAATATTGATTTTTCCTTTCTTTTCAATATAAGATGTTAATATTTCGTCTAAACCTAAGTATTCATTAAGTATCTTATAGTCTTTAAACATAGTGTAATTATCACCACCAGCTGCTATAAAATCATTTGTAGCTAATACATACTTTCTATCTAAATCTAGTTTTTTTCCTTTTATAGTTACATCATGTACTCTATTTCCTGACTCTTTTGAAGTATCTATTTTAAACTTAATTCCTCCTACATGTGGAAATGCACCTTTAGGATTAGGATAGTCTGACACTCCGTATTCTAGGGATTTAAGTATGTCTATTCCTTTTACCTCTTTTGTTACTACATAGTTTCCAAATGGTAAGGCAGTTATAATATCTCGTTTTGTAATCTCTCCCATATCTATAGAAGATCTTATTCCACCACCATTTGTTATGGCTATATCTGCTCCTGTAGCATCTATCATTGAATCTGCTATTAAATTTCCTAAGTTAGTTTCCTTAGCTCTTACATTTTCCCTCTCTCCATCTAACATAACCTCTGATTTTCCAACTACCTTAGACGTTACTTTCTCATTTTCTTTCTCTATTTTTTCTATCACTTTCTTTAACTTCATATCTTCTTTTAAATCTTTAGTTTGTTCTTTAGTTATTAATTTACCTTGTGATACTATCTTCTTTTTCCCATTAGATTTATCTATTTTTATATTTATTGTTCCTATGTTTTTTGTATATTCACCTGTTTGCACTATTAATGTGTCATTTACTTTTTTACCTTGTTCTAAAGTCGTATGACTATGACCATCTATAATTATATCTATTCCATCTACTTGTTTGG
The DNA here is from genome assembly GCF_000299355.1 of Gottschalkia acidurici 9a. Classification (NCBI taxonomy): domain Bacteria; kingdom Bacillati; phylum Bacillota; class Tissierellia; order Tissierellales; family Gottschalkiaceae; genus Gottschalkia; species Gottschalkia acidurici. The sequence continues at coordinate 2,822,601 of NC_018664.1, forward strand.
CTAGTTCATCACTTCTATTTTGACTTTCTGTTGATTTATCCATACCCAGATGAGTTAAAGCGATAACTACATCTACTTCTTCTTTATATTTTAGCTCTTTTATTATTTTTCTCGCTTCCTCTATTGGACTTTTGATTTCCAGTCCTTCAACATTCCTAGGATTAGTCTTATACAGTGTTTCTGGAGTAGATAGTCCAAATATGCCTAATCTTATTCCATCTATTTCTTTTATCACATATGGACTGAATAGTCTCTCGCCATCTTCTTTATATATATTCGTTGCTATTATTGGAAAGTTTGCTTTTTTACTTAGCTCTAGTAGTCTATCTTTGCCATAATTAAAGTCATGATTTCCAGGTACCATTGCATTGTAATTAACTGTGTTCATTATATCTATCATTGCTTCTCCCTTTGAAATACCGATTATAGGAAGACCATGTAAAGTATCTCCTGCATCTAATATCATAACTCTATTAGAATGTTTTTCCTTTAGCTCTTTTATCTTTGCATCTACTTTAATTAAGCCTATAGATGAATTATCTTCTTTTATTCTTCCATGAATATCGTTGGTATGAACTATAGTTATTTCAGTAACTTCCTTTTCACCATGCACTATATTACTAGGGCTAAAGTTAATAATATACACCAGCAATAAAGTTAGAGCTAATAAAAAGCTTGGTATTCTCGATGACCTATTATACACATCATTCCCTCCCTTTTATTTAATACTTATTAAATATGTTGTCATGTTAACTTTAACTATACGTTAAGTATTTGTAATATTTGTAAAATAAAAAAGACTATTTTCTAATTTTTTTTAAAAATTCCCCTTAGAAAATAGTCTTTGTATAAATTCACTTTTTTATTAATTTAAGATTCTTGTGTATCAGCAATTTCTTTATTGTAAGTTTGAACATCTATTTCGTTCATAAGCTTACTTGTTATAACACCTGCTGTCATTGATCCACTTACATTTAATGCTGTTCTTCCCATATCTATTAATGGCTCTATAGATATAAGTAAACCTACAAGTCCAACTGGTAATCCCATTGTCGAGAGTACAATAAGAGCTGCGAATGTTGCTCCACCACCTACTCCTGCTACTCCAAATGAACTAATGGCAACTACTAATACTAATTTAACTATAAAACCTATACTTAATGGATCTATACCTACTGTTGGTGCAATCATAATAGCTAACATTGCAGGATATATTCCTGCACATCCATTTTGACCTATAGATGCTCCAAAAGACGCTGATAAGTTAGCAAATGCTTCAGGTACACCTAGTTTCTTAACCTGAGCCTCTATGTTTAGAGGTATTGCTCCTGCACTTGTACGTGAAGTAAATGCAAATGTTAATACCGGTAATGATTTTTTGATAAATTTAATTGGACTTAATCCTGTTAAAGCTATGAAAATCATTTGTATTATAAACATAATAATAATAGCTACATATGAAGCTACTACAAATTTTAGTAATTTTAAGATTTGATTAAAATCGCTAGTTGAAGTCACGTTTGTCATAAGTGCCAACACTCCATACGGTGTTAATCTTAAAATTAATGTTACCATTCTCATAACTACATCATGAATAGAGTTTATAAAATCAGTAAAAACTTTAGCTGACTCTGGTCGTTTGTTTTTAATTCCTAATACTGCTATACCAATAAAACTTGAAAATATTACTACAGATAAAGTAGCTGTGCTCTCTTGGCCTGTCATAGCATAGAAAGGATTTGTAGGAATTACCCCTACTAATTTCTCCTGAACAGTTCCTTCCTGATACTCTGTTAATGTTTTTTCTAGCTGCTCTCCTCTGCTTATCTCTGTTTCTCCTGATTTTAGTCCTTCTGCTGTTAGTCCAAAGGCAAATGAAGTTATTACTCCTACAATTGCAGCAACTAAAGTTAAAAGTACTAAAGCCCCAATAATCTGTCCCCCTATTTTTTTAAGAGAACTTTCATTTTTAAGATTAATTATAGCAGATATAATGCTCACTATAATAAGTGGCATAACTATCATTTTTAATAGTCTTACATATCCATTACCTATAACACTAAACCAATTATTAGACTCCTTAACTACATCTGATGATACCCCATATATAAATTGTAAAACTAAACCAAATATAATACCTATTACTAAAGCAGTCATTACTCTTTTTGTAAATGAAAGATATTTCTTTTGCATTTTGTAAAGAACGAAAATAAATCCAATCATAATAGCTATATTAATAAGTATTAAAAAAGTGTCATTCATATTTATCACCTTCCTTATATATTCTCATAACCATATTAGCATAGTACAAGTATAACAATCAATAAAAAATTCCTAAAAGCATATGGGATTAGTTGTATTTAGATATACCAATGTACATAATTACCATATTGTCAAAATTATTTATATATTACTGTGCACACTAATTAATATATTTAATATTTAATTTTTATTCTACTAAGTGAAAAATATAAAAAAGTAATTACATAATCATGGATATACTATTAAGTTGTTCTATTGAATTATATTTTACAATAGTATAAAATTATATGGATTAATCATAGATTCTATAGTTATTTTAAGGAGATAAGAAATTGAATCAATTTAAAGAAAAAAACAAACAACTAATAGGATTAAAAGCATATTTAAAAAGCATACGAATTAAAAATATGTTATGGGCTTGGATAGGTTCATTTTTAACAATATCACTAATTGGATATGTACATGATTACCTGCACATTCTTTCTGATGGAGCTTTCACTATGATGATAGCGTCCTTTGGAGCTTCAGCGGTTATGGCATTTGGAGTCATGGAAAGTCCATTAGCTCAACCTAAAAACATAATATGTGGTCATATGTTATCAGCCATAGTAGGAGTAATATCTTATAAACTGTTTGGTAGTCATATATGGCTTGCATCTTCAGTAGCAGTGTCAACATCTATTGTTGTTATGCTACTTACAAAAACTCTTCATCCTCCAGGAGGAGCAACAGCTCTAACTGCAGTGATTGGAGGCACTAATATCCATAATCTAGGTTACCTCTTTCCATTTGTTCCAGTAGGGGTAGGAGCTTCTGTTGTAGTACTCATTGCTATGGTTATAAACAATATTCCTAAAAACAGCAAATATCCAAATGTGTAAAGCTAATTTGAAAGAAAATCTGTTGATATATTCAGATAGAGAAAAAACTTTAACATATAGTAATAATTAATAGCAATTATTCAGTTTAATATTTTTCTCTATCTGAATCCTTATATTTATTTTTAAGGCTTAAGTATTACTTTTATACAATTATCCTTTTTTCCATCAAAAATATTGTATGCATGCTCACCTTTACTTAGAGAAAGTTTATGAGTAATTATATCTGTAGCATCAAATTTTCCTTCCTTAATTAGCTTTAATATAGGATCAACATAAGAATGAGCAGGACATTGACCCATTTTAAGTGTGATGTTTCTTGAGAAAAAATCTCCTAGTGGAAAATTATTGTATCTTGCTCCATAGACTCCTACCATTGAAACAGTTCCTCCTTTTCTTACAGCTTGAGTAGCAATTTCAATTGCAGATTTTGATCCACCCTGAAGCTTCAGAAAACTCTCAACTTTTTCTATAGCTGACATCTTTCCATCCATACCAACACAGTCTATGACAACATCTGCTCCACCATTTGTAATTTCTTTTATATATTCTCCTGTGTTATCATAATCCCTAAAGTTTACTACTTCCACTTGGTTATTAAGCTTTGCGTGTTTTAATCTATAGTCTATATAATCTACAGCTATTACCCTACTAGCGCCTTTATATATAGCCCATTTTTGTGCTAATAATCCTACAGGTCCACATCCTAATACTACAACCGTATCCCCTAGCTTTACATTACCATTTTCTACTCCCCATAGTGAAGTAGGAAGAATATCTGTTAAAAATAACACTTGTTCATCAGTTAGTTCTTCTGGAATTACTGTTGGTCCTACATTAGCATATGGAACTCTTATATACTCTGCTTGACCTCCATCATATCCACCAAAGTTATTGCCAAATCCAATTAGTCCTCCTACTTCTCTATTTTCATTTGAATTATCACACTGACTCCATAAATCATGATCACAATACCAACAATGACCGCAAGACACAGGGAACGGAACAATTACTCTATCACCTTTTTTTACTTTTGTTACTCCTTTCCCAATCTCCTCTACTATACCCATAGTTTCGTGACCTAGTACAAATCCTTTAGGCAAATCTGGAACAAACCCATGAACTAGATGTAAATCAGAACCACATATAGCAGTTGAAGTAACCTTAACTATTATATCATCATGTTCTTCTATTGAAGGATCTGGAACCTCTTTTACTTTTACATCTTTTATACCCTCATAAACTATTGCTTTCATTTTTTACTCCTTCCATAAATAATTTATATTTAACAATAATATTTACTCATTTGGCACTATTTATTATTAGAATGTGATGTTATGAGAAATAAATATTTTTTTGAAAATAATAGTTATAAAATAAATCTATTGAAATATTTTTGTCTATAGATTATCCCTATATTTATAGATTTCTACTTTTCTTTCTTATAGAATTAATTCGTGAGTGGTATAGTCTTGTCAAATTAAATTCCAGTGTATTACTAAAAAGGAGTGTTTTTATGAATAAACAAGAAGTTGTTGCAAAAGCAAAAAGTATTGCAGAAGGTTATTTCGAAAGAGGAGAATTTTTCTGCTCTGAAGCAGTTATACACACTATAAATGAATTACTTGGTTGGCCTTTTCCAAAAGAAATAACAAAGTTAGCATCGGGATTCCCTATTGGTATGGGAAAATCAGGCTGTGTATGTGGTGCTATTAGTGGTGGTCAAATGGCTCTAGGAATGGTTCACGGAAGAAATCACGGAGATCCTATGGCTGAGGAGATGTTTCCAGCAGCTGCACAATTACATGACTTTATAAAAGACACTTATAAAAGTACATGTTGTAGAGTGCTTGTTAAAGGCTATGATTTTACTTCTCCAGAAAGAAAAAAACACTGTATTGAAATAACAGGATTAGTCGCAGAATGGATAGCTAATAAGCTTGTAGAAGACGGTACAGTAAATCCTGATGAAGCATATTTAAGTAAAGCTGAAGCTTAGTATAGAATTCGAAAAGGGGTTTTGAAAGGATGAATATAATAAAAAAGTTACCTGTTCCTATTTCGGCATTAATGTTAGGACTAGCTTCAACAGGAAATCTGTTAATGTCTTATGGATATATATATAGGAATATATTTGGTATTATATCTTCTGTAATATTTTTAGGACTTGTTTTAAAAGTATTAACTACGTCAAAGACTGTATGTGAAGATTTAAAAAATCCTGTTATAGCTGGTGTATCAGCAACTTTCCCTATGGGAATGATGGTTTTATCTACTTATATAAAACCATACTTGCCAACATTATCTTTCACTATTTGGATTTTAGGTTTAGTAATTCACTGTATTTTAATAGTTTACTTTACTAAGATGTTTATTCTTAACTTTGATATAAAAAAAGTATTTCCTAGCTATTTTGTAGTTTACGTTGGTATTGTAATCGCAAGTATGACTGCGTCGTTATATGGTTTAGATAGTATAGGACAAGGTTTGTTTTGGTTTGGCTTTATATCCTATATAGTACTATTACCTATAGTAGCTTATAGAGTTATAAAAGTTAAAAATATTCCTGAACCTGCACTACCTACTATTGCAATTTTTGCAGCACCAGGAAGTCTTTGCCTAGCTGGATATATAGATGCTTTTCAAGACAAAAACATTGGTATGATTGTATTCTTAACGATATTATCTCAAGTTATATTTTTAGCTGTACTTCTATACATGCCAAAATTGTTGAAGTTAAAGTTCTATCCTAGCTATGGAGCCTTCACATTCCCAATTGTAATTAGTGCTATATCTCTAAAGAAAGTTAATGCCTTTCTAATAACTAGTGATAATGCAATTGCTTCACTTAAGTATTTAGTTAAATTTGAAGAAGTAGTTTCTGTTATTATAGTTATATATGTACTTGCAAGATATGCTGGATTTATTTCTAGTCAGGAAAAAGCTGCAAGTACTCAGAGATAGTTTACAAAAATAAGACTCAAAAGCTTCTAAGCTTTTGAGTCTTATTTTATTTGAATATTTCTAATTCTATAAATCCTTTATTTCTTTTTCTCTTCATAACCTTAGAATTTAATTTTAATTCTGCAAAGTCTACAGAATATTTTCCTTTTTTTAAGCACTTCTCTAACTCAAAGTTATATTTATCATTAAAATTCTGCTCTATACATATAGAAAAGCTCTTACTATTTATATCGTATGTGCTACTCCAAGCAGTTAAATCTTCTTGCTTTACCATAGATATTACATCCATGCAATTATCTTCATTTATAGTTATATGTTTTTGTAAAGCATCTTTTACTTTATTATATCTATTACAATTTATATTACTTGTAACTGACTTGTTTGTTAATAGTTTATACTCTCCTATATTTAAAGAAGTATTTTCTTCATATACTCCTTCTTCGTATATTCCAATATTGTTTTGAATATCCGCAAAAAAGTATTGAACTTTTGGCCAACCATATCTTATTTTATAATCTATTGTAAAGCTTTTAACTATGAAGAGAGCTTCTTCTACAAATCTAGCTCTTTCTAATATATATCTGACCATACTTAAACTGTTTATATTTAAAGGTGTTAGTTTCCTCTCTTCTTCTTTTCTCGTTGGAAGTGCAACAACTGCTACAAAAAGTCCTTCTTCATTTATACCTTCATAAGCTCTATCACTTCCCATTTGCTCTATAAAACAACATCCTATAGTATTTACACCATAGCTCCTGTAAGATGGAACAAAGCATATATTTCCACCATATTGAACCCAATCAAAACTTCTGCCTATAATTAATTTTGCTCTCTCACGTTTTCCAAATACAGTACACATATTTTATCCTTTCTGTCAAAAAAATATTATACCAAAATTATCTTTAATATCATTTTATCATCTCTATTTCTATTAGTCATTTACGTTTATTCTTTTCAATTAATTTCATAGAATATTCCCATTGTTTTTTACGGATAATATTATTGTAAGTTAAGATATTTAGAAGTTTAGCTATAATTAATCTTATATGTTTATGTAAAAGTTTATCATAGAGAGGAGAGAACTTTTTATGTCAACTAGAAAAAATACTAAGTTTAATAAAAATAATGGATATAAAGATTTTACTTTTAGTAGAAAAAGGTTAAATCATTATAATTATAATAAAATAGCAAGTTCTAAAAATAATGATATTAGTGAAAATATGTTAGATTCAACACCTGGAACTCCTATCGAGGCAAATCTATTTAAATAATTTTAATAATATCTTTAACTCTTTATGGAGGTGACATTATTATGTCTAAAAAAAATACTTTTACAAATCATACTGGTCTTACAAATTCTCTAGTTAATAAAAAAGAAAGTGAAGATTATGTTCAAATAATAAATTCTAAGAAGTATACTATTAAGGGAAAAGATAAAATTCCAACAAGAGTAGAACCTTCTATGAATTCAGTTACTCGTGTTTAAAAAATCATAAGTTTAATATTTATAATAAAACTATCAATATTTAAAATATTGATAGTTTTTTATTATAAATGTTTTTCATATATTAATCTAATATGGAATATCCTTGCATAAACTATATTTTAACACACTTGTAATCCATTATAATCTTTAATATAATGAATTTATATAATTAGAAACTATGATAAATTTTTAACCTATCATTTATATTTAGTTTTGTAAAATAAATTAGGTGGTGATTATTTTGTATGAAGATATCTATAAAGATTTATTAGATAAACTAGCCTATGGTCATAATTCAGTTCTATTAACTTTTATGGATCCTGTTGATAAAAAAAGTGGTAACATTAAGAAAAAAATAGTATTAACTGAAAATAATATTAAGGAAAATCTTAATTCTATAGATAATAAAGAAACTTTAATTGAAAAAATATTTTTTACATTAGAATCCGGTTATCCAGAGTTTATAGATAATGAAAATGGTGAACTAATTTTAATTGAACCCTACTTCCCTAAACCTCGTCTTATTATTTTCGGAGGTGGACACATCGCTAGTCCTCTATCAGAATTTGGAGATAAAGTTGGATTCTCTGTTGTAGTTGTTGATGACCGTCCGTTTTTCGCAAACTCCAATCGTTTTCCTAAAGCTAGTCAGGTTATTTGCGACAGCTTTGAAAATGCATTCGAAACTATTAAGCCACATAAATCCGACTTTATTGTAATTGTAACAAGAGGCCATAAGTATGATGGACTTTGTTTACGTAAATCCTTAGGCTATGATCTAAAGTACGTAGGTATGATAGGATCGAAACGTAGAGTAAAAGGAGTTATGGATCAATTATTAAGCGAGGGATTCTCTCAAGAACAATTAGATAGAGTAAACTCTCCTATTGGTCTACATATAGGTGCTGTTACTCCGGAAGAAATAGCAGTCTCTATAATAGCTGAAGTTATTAGCTTTAGACGAAAAGGAAAAAGTAGCAATTTCATTAAAAAATCCAATTGGCCAGAGTTTGACCCTGATGTAATTGAAGAAATGACTAAAACTGAAGATCCAAAAGCACTTGTAACTATTACTTCCTCAAAAGGTTCTGTACCTAGAAAAGCAGGAGCTAAAATGATTGTTTGGTATGATGGTAGGACTATGGGAAGTATAGGTGGAGGATGTAGTGAAGGTGGTATAATAAATATAGCGAGAGACGTTATACTGAATAAAGGATATGCTACTGAACATGTTGACATGACAGGGGAAGTAGCAGAGTCTGAAGGTATGGTTTGTGGTGGAACTATGGAGGTACTCATTGAGTCATTCTAAATAATAATACTATATGTTAAATATCCTAAAGACATGAACTTTTAGATTTTATTTAAGAGCTAACTCTCATTACTAATATAATTATGGGATTACTATCAATAAACTTTAAAAAAGTTTGATAGTATCCCTATGTTCATTTATAAATACCTTACTAAGTTCTAATTTTCTATTTTAAATTATTTATATAACTTGAGTACATTCTAAAATTAATCATCTTCCAAAGTACCGTAATGGAAACCTTACTTTCACTTCTTTAAAGATGAATTAGAATATTAGAATTTACTGTCATCTATCGAATCAAGCCATTCCTTAATAGGTTCTACAACTTCTTTAATAGTACCATCAACAAATGGATTTTTTAGCTTAGCTAATTCTACTAGTTCTAAGAAAGATTTACTTCCTCTAGCTTTGCAAAGTCTTATATAGTCATTCCAAGCTGATTCCCTATTTTCTCTAGTTTTTATCCAAAATTGGAATGCACACACTTGAGCTAATGTATAATCTATATAGTAGAAAGGGCTTGCGAATATGTGTCCTTGTTTAAACCAGTACCCACCCCTACTTAGAAAATCATTATTTTCATAATCTCTAAATGGTAGGTATTTCTTCTCTATCTCTCTCCATTTGTTTTTTCGTTCCTGAGGAGTTGCATCTGGGTTTTCATATACAAAATGCTGGAACTCATCGACAGTTACTCCGTAAGGAATAAAATTTATTGCTCCACTTAAATGGCTAAATTTATACTTATCTACCTCATGTTCAAATAGTAATTCCATCCAAGGCCATGTTATAAATTCCATACTCATAGAGTGTATCTCACAAGCTTCATAAGTTGGAGATGCATATTCTGGTATTTTAAAATCCATACTTAAATAAGACTGAAAAGCATGACCTGCTTCATGAGTTAGAACATCAACATCCCCACTAGTTCCGTTAAAGTTTGCAAAAATAAAAGGGGATTTATAGTTAGGAATATGTGTACAATAACCTCCTCCCATCTTTCCTTTTTTGCTTGTTAAATCTAATAGCTCTTTTTCTACCATAAATATGAAAAACTCATCTGTTTCTTTAGAAAGCTCTTTGTACATTTGTTTACCTTTCTCAATAATCCAGCTCTCATCGCCCTTAGGAGTTGCGTTTCCAGTTAAATACTCTAATGGCTCATCAAAATATTTCAATTCATTTAATCCCAATCTATTTTTTTGTCTATCTTTCAGTTCTACTACCAGTGGAACTAAATCTTCATATACTTGCTTTCTATAGTTTGCTACTAGTTTTGAATCATAATCAGATCTAGATAGACGAGCATAACCGAGTTCTACGAAATTATCATATCCTAATTTTTTAGCTATTGTATGTCTAACTTTCACTAAATTATCATAGATTTCATCGAATTTAGATTCATTAGATTTAAAGAAGTTTATATAAGACTCCTGTGCTTTTTTTCTTTTTCGTCTATCTTTTGACTGGATAAATGGAGTCATCTGGCTTAAGTTCCTTTCCTCCCCTTCAAATTTAATTTTAGCAGAAGCAATAAGTTTATCATACTCTGTTACTAGCTTATTCTCTTTAACTAAATCTTCTATTATTTCCTCTGAAAAAGTCTTTAGTTTGAGCTCTGCTAATTTAAATAATTGACTTCCCCATTCTCTTTGTAACCTTCTTCTGAATTTTGAATTGACTAATGCTTTATAGTACTTTGAAATAAGACCTTCATACTTAGGAATATTTTCATCAATAAAATTTTGCTCTTTTTCATAAAATTCATCTTCTGTATTAATGGAATGTCTGATATACACTAAGCTAGTCATAGTATCTACTGTATCTCTTATCTTATTTATTTCTTCTACAACCATGCTTTGTTCTCTAAAAGATCTTGATTTAGAAAACCTATTAAGTAAGTGATTAAATTCTTTACTTATTTCATCTAAATTAGGTCTAACATACTCATAATCTTTAAACTTTGTCATAATGATACCTCCTTATATTCAGCATATATTTTCTAACACAAGCTTCTGGCTAAACCTAGTAGCCTTAGTCCTAGTCCTATCTGATTTTTACCATCTTCGAGCAATATTAATAATACTTCTTACCTCTCTTCTTTATATCTTAGTGTATTTCCTCTTATAACCTTAATTTGTTTCAAGATTCATTATCTCATTAAGTTTATATTCTCCTTGAGCTTTTAGTCTAGATCTTTCTTCCAGTGTACTTATTATTTAGTTAGCTAAAAAGACTAATCAAGATGACATTATTGTTCGCCATAAAATTTTGGGAATATAATTAATTCTAAGTACATCAAATAAAATAACGCCTAATTCTCCTGCACTTATTACTGATGCTATAAAGGATAGCTAGACTAGGAATAATCCTTAGCAAATTAAATAAGTTCATTATGTAATTAGATATTTTTGAAGTCTTAAAGCATATAATCTCTAACGGTATAGATATTAAAATTCCTATAAGAATTGCTACTATACTGATTGAAATGTGATTTATAACCGCTCCATAGTATTTATCAATATTTTCTAATAGATATTTAATAACAGAATCTACCATAACATCTATTCTTTCTTAAGATTAAATCTTTAATAGACAATACAATAATTACACTGTAAACATATGCTAATATCCATATTATTTTAATTAATTCTCTGATAATAAATATATATTTCTCTAATAGTAACTACAGTTAAGTAAAGTTATTATAAATATACTCTATATGTCTTCAGATAAAAGAAAAAGGAATCTCTTTCATATGAGATTCCTTTTTCCTCTTTGTAATATATAATACTCTTTAAATATCTAAATAATTACTTAATAGATTCTGCTATCTTTATTAGTTCACTCTTTGTAACTTCTCCTCTTCCACTTATCCCGTAAATTACACCATTATATTCCCAGTCAATATTTCTATTATCCATCAGTATAGCGTCTACATCATTAATTTTTATCTTTTCTATTTTTCCATCTGTTCCATCTACATATCCTGTTTCTTCATCAGCAAATCTTTGTTGCATAAATATTTCTTTTTTCCCATCTTTAAAATATAGATCAATATACTTAGTACCCTTTACAACCCCATCCGCATTTTTATAAAACTCTGCCCTATCAAACTCATATCCTTCTGGTAAATAACTTGGAAGTATAACATTAAAGCAAGTGTACTTATTTAATTCATCAGAGTTTTTAACTACTAATGTCGTTTCTTTTCTTTCTTTCTCATATTCAGCTACAGTAGTAATAGTACCACCTGACATATCTTCAATTTCTTCACCATCAGATGTATAGTATTTTCCTTTATATTTTTTTGAAAATTCCTTTACTTCATTTCCATCTTCATCAAAAATCTTTCCTTTTAACTCTGATGGCACAACAAATGACTCTTGTTTAGATGCCTCTTCTTGTATAGCTGCTATATGACCTAAAGATATTTTCTTTATCACTTTTCCCATTAGATCCTGACCAAATGATGTCTGAGTTAAAGAAACACTTACTACACATACTAATGTGATTGACGCCGCTATAGTAGTTAAACGTTTTGATTTTCTTGAACTTTTCATAATATTATCTCCCTTGTATTCATTTATATTTTTTAGAGCTTTATTAAACACAGCCTCTTTATTACTATCTTTACTAAAATCATTATCTACTAATTTCTTTCCTAGTTCTAAAAGTTCATTATATTCTTCAGATTTTAATTGACTTTCATTTTTTGTTCCATTAAGATAGGTGTCCATATCTATAGAAAACCTATCTTCTATACTTTTTTTATTCATACCTATCCCTCTCTTTCTATTTCTTTTTTTAGCTTTTTCATTGACCTATAAATTATCACACCAACATTACTTTCAGTGATATGTAATATGTCTGCAATTTCTTTATTTTTTAACTCTGCACCAAATTTAAGTGCTACTATATTTCTATCTCTCTCATCTAAAGTATTTAAAGCTTCCAAAAGTTCATCTTTTGTATCTAGGCCTACCATGATGTCTTCTGGTGTTTTCTTTCTCGATACTAGCTCCTTAATTGCATCTATAGAAAATAAATTATGTTTTTTTATACTCCTAAAATAGTCATTTATCGCATTTCTAGCTATGGCAAACACCCATACTTCAAATGGTGATTTCTTATCAGAGTAAGTGTGTTTTTTTATTATAATTTTTTCAAATACTTTACTTGTCAAGTCTTCTGCTGTGTAATGACAATTAACTCGATAGTATATATAGTTGTAAACCCTTTTATAATAAACTTCAAATATATAAGTAAAATCTTCTTGTTTAACATGTCCTTGGACGTCTAGAACTTTTTCTTTATTTAAATTGTTAAATAGAGTAGCTTGATGCATACCTCAACATTCCTCCTTTCTTCACTTTCACTTAGCTAAGCATCTTCATATGTTAATACGTATAACTTTTCATTTCATTACATGTTTTCATAAAATTTTTTATATTTTTATAATTAATTATAAAAATGAATTAACCCTCTAAATTAATTCGTTGTGCTAGTTGATTTTTTATATTGAAATTACTTGTTTTAAATCACCAAGTTATTTATTTATTCTTTCTTTAAATTTATCAAGACATCACCATTGCAAGGATTACTATCAATTATGATACGGCCCTCCGTACTCTTTATAAAACAGTTTTTTTCAATAAGCATCCATTTGCTCTTCATGTTTTTCAATATTTCCCCCTTTTATTTAATTTAATCTTGACATTTTCCATTTACAACTGTAAACTATACTTAAGATTTACACATGTAAATTTTATTGTATGGAGGTATTCTACTATGAGTAATAATTTTCAAATATCCGAATCTGAATTAGAAGTTATGAAGCTTCTTTGGGAAAGTAGTCCTTTATCTGCTAATGAAATAATTTCTTCTTTATCAGATAGAATGAACTGGTCACATCAAACTATAAAAACTTTTATAAATAGACTTCTAAATAAACAAGTAATATCATTTGAGAAGTCTGGTAGAAGTTATCTTTACTATCCTTTAGTTTCTTATGATCAGTATGTAAAATCAGAAAATAAATCTTTTCTTGAAAAAGTCTATAATGGAGCTGTTAGTATGCTTTTTTCGAAATTTTTAGAAGATGAGAAACTATCAGAAAAAGAAATTGAAAGACTCCAGAAAATTTTAGAAGAGAAAAAAAGTGAACTAGAAGAATAATTTAAAAGGAAGTATTTATATGAACATACTTGAAAAGGCTTTACTATGGGTTTTATACTCTTCGCTTATAGCTACTATTATGACAATATTTATATTAGCTATAAAAAAGCTCTTTAAAAATTATCTTAGTCCTAGGCTTCAGCATGTTTTATGGTTTCTGATATTAATAAGACTTCTACTTCCAATATCTATTGGAAGTCCTTTAGACTTAATAGATATTGTATCAGAAAGCTATAAAAACATAATAGATTATGAAAAATCTGATTTATCTCAATCTTTAACTTCTAATGATAGTTTTAAAAAAGATATTAAAGGAGATAGAGCTGATATCATATCTAGATTAAATGATAATAGTGAAGCCAATACCAAGAAGATGTATGAAGAAGACACTTTAAAGAGTAAATTCTTAAAAATAGAAAAACTATTATATGAATTTAAGGAACAAGAAAAAGATTCTATCGAAAAAATAATAAAAATATCTTCATATATATGGATTATTGGATTTAACACTATATCTATATTTGTTCTTTCAATTACTTTAAAATTTAAGAACAATACAAGAGAATTTTATAAAGTTAATAATCCACATATTGAGCATATATTAGAAATATCTAAGGACAAGTTAGACCTAAGTAAAAATATTTCTATTTATTGTAATAGTGAATTTAAAAGTCCCTTTATATATGGAGTTCTAAATCCCAGAATTTATATTCCTAAATATGTTTTAGATATGTCTACAGATCAAGAGTTGCTACATATTATTTTACACGAGCTTGCTCATTACAAAAGAAAAGATTTACTATCTAACTTACTTTCTATATTAGCTATATCTTTTCATTGGTTTAATCCAGTTATATGGTTTGCAATGAAAAAAATGAGAGATGACAGAGAGTTATCGTGTGATGGTTATGTACTAGAGGTTCTTGAAGATCATGAATCTATAGAATATGGAATGACTATATTAAACTTTTCCAAAGTTTTTTTTAATAGTGATTATAGAAACAATCTTAATTTATGCTTTTATGAGAGTAGTACGCAAATTGAAAGGAGAATTATGATGATAAAACATTTTAAAAAAGGTTCATATAAGTTATCTACAGTAAGTGTTATACTTCTTACCTTAGTGGGATCTGCAACACTAGTAGGAGCTGAAGGTAATATAGTAAACTCTAATATAAGTGCATCAGTAAGTCAAAATGTAGGAAAAGAAGATAGTGAAGATTTTAAACTATACTCAGATAAAGAAAATCTTTTATTTAATACTCTAGATAGGGCAAGTGATTTCGTGGATTTTGAATTTAAAGTACCCGATTATTTTCCGCAAGAAACTGAGTTTAACGGAATATCTTTTAATAGAGAGGACAATCTTGTAAATATACGTTTCGATAATTTCGAAGGCATAGGGGTACACTTTGATTTTTTAACTTCAAAAAAAGATATCATCGAGAGTCTTAAAAATACAAGAAACGATATGATAGAGAATGTTAATACTGAAAAAAGAAAAAGCGGTGAACATTCTGAAACTATAGTAGATTATAAAGAAGAACCTTTTAGTATTTCTAATATAAATGGTACAAATTTTACTATAACAACTAGTTCAACTGGAAAACCTAAAGATTCTAAAGAAGTATTAAACGATGCACGCGCGGAGAGATATTTTGTGTGGAAGGAAAAAGATACATGGTATGCAATTCAATATGATCGTTCTTTCGGTGAAGTTATTAGTTTCGAAGATATGGAAAAAATAGTTGCATCATTAAAAAATTCTAAGGATGTATTTAAAGATAAATATAGAACTAAAAATTTTTTTAATATATATGATAAAAAAGACTTAATAACAGCTAAAGAACATCTTAATTTTCTACCTAGTTTTCCTCTAAGTATATCTGAAGACTTTATAGCTATATCATCACAGTTATATATATTTGAACATTCTGAAGGAGAAGTGTCCGATCAAAATGAAGATATATTTTTGAACACAACTTATAGACAGAAAAGTACTCTATCTTTACCTACTAATAGTGGACGTGTACCAACTATCGATTTTAGACAACAGAAAGATGGCTCTAGTTATGAAGCTTTAGAAAAAAATGTGGAAAGTGGCATAGACGATGGAGGTAATTTAAATAATCCTTTATCTTCTAATGAAAGTAAGCGTTCTAAAACAAGCTCGCTAAAAGTAAATAATGTTAAAGTTCTTACCTTTAATATGGTTAATTCTTATGGTCCTGATGATATTGTAGAACATACTTATTATCTATGGAAGCAAAATGATATTTATTATGAGCTTATTATTACAGGTAAAGTGGATAACCATGAAGATATATTAAAATCTTTTATTAAATAATAATTTAAATAATCCATACTCTTAAAATGAAACTTTATAAGAGTATGGATTATTTTACTAAATTTCTCGTTATAATAATGTAAAAATTAAAAAGTCAACAAAACTTCTAGTATCTTATAAAGACGGCTGATGAGATTATTCTACACAGTACTTTAGGAACGCAGTATACAAGTCATAGGTTTGAAAAATATGTATCATTAAAAAACTTTATCCACTCCTTTAGTAGAAAAAGAAATCCGTATAATAATGCATGTATTGAATCCTGGTACAATAGAAAAAGGATTCATAACGCAATTGATTATATGATCCCAAATGCAGTTCATCGAACTGCATAGGTGACAGTATATATTTAGTTAATTTTTTTGTGTCTACAATATTGGCACAAGTCCATATGTATACTATTGACAATACTAGGCAATAGATATATAATGGGTTCAAATTTAAGAAAGGTAAGGTATTTGCGGACATGGATATATAATCTACTTACAATTAACAAGTTTAATAAAATGTTTTTAAATCTTCGTTACGAAGGTTCATTTATTGTGCATTTTATAAAAAATTATGTGAGTGGATAGTTCATTTTCTGTTAAAAACCTTAAAACAAATTTAGAGTAGGAATATACTGATAAAAAACATTTTTATGATTTTCATATTGAAATGTTTTATTCTTGTATACCTATACGTGTTTTTGTTTGCGGTGTAACTATCCTCTCCATTTTAACAGGAGGGGTTTTTTATGTTATTAGTTGAATGTGTAGATATAAAAAAGTATTATTCAGATAGATTAATATTAGATATAGATAATTTAAAAATATATTCAGGCGATAGAATAGGTGTAGTAGGTTTAAATGGTTCTGGTAAAACCACTCTGCTTAATATACTTTGTGGAAAAGTTAAGCCTGAAGAAGGTGATATTAGAGTTCTTACAAACTATAGTTATATAAGTCAATTAGAAGATAGTGACAGATTAGATATTAGTAGTACCTCTGCTAAAAAATTTGGTATAAATAACTTATGGGAAGATTCTATGAGTGGTGGAGAAAAAACAAGATTTAAATTAGCTCAAAGTCTAGAAAAAGGTGCTAATTTAATATTTGCAGATGAACCTACAAGTAATCTAGATATAGAAGGTATAGAGCTACTTGAAAAAAGTCTAGATGAGTTTTTTGAAACAATAGTTTTAGTATCTCATGATAGAGTATTTATGGATAAAGTATGCAATAAAATACTAGAGATAGATAGTGGAAAAATTAAATTTTACAAAGGAAATTATACTGAATATAAAAAACAAAAAGAAATGGAAGTAGAAAGAGCTAACTTTGAATACAATCAATTCCAAGCAGAAAAGAAAAAACTCATTTCTGCTATTGAAGAAACAAAGCACAAAGTTAAAACCATAAGAAAAACTCCATCCCGAATGGGTAACTCAGAAGCGAGACTTCATAAAATGGGAAATCAAAGATCAAAATATAATCTTGATAAATCAGTAAAAAGTCTTCAAAGTAGATTAAACCAAATTGAAGTAAAAGAAAAGCCTAAAGAAATCAGTCCAATTAAATTAGATATTGAAACTAGTTCTCTACACGGTAAAATATTGATTAGTGGCAAAAAAATTTATAAAGCTTTTAATAAAGATACTATATTTTCCAATGCAGAATTTAATATTTATAATGGCTGTAGAGTAGCTTTAATTGGTTCTAATGGTAGTGGAAAAAGTACTTTAATAAAAATGATTATATCAGGTGATAGTGCTATAAGGGCTGCAAATAGAGTGAAAATAGGATATCTCAGTCAGTCTATGGATATTCTAAAAGAAGATTTTACTATACTAGATAATGTAATGGAAAGTAGTATTTATGATGAGACCTTCGCACGAATAACATTGTCTAGACTCCTATTTAAAAGAGATGATGTTTATAAAAAGATTTCTGTATTAAGTGGTGGTGAAAGAGTCAAAGTATCATTTGCTAAAATACTTCTTCAGGATATAAATGTACTAATACTAGATGAGCCTACTAATTATCTAGATATACCTTCTCTAGAAGTTGTAGAAGATACTTTAAAGAATTATAATAAGACACTTATCTTTGTTTCTCATGATAGACAGTTTGTATCTTCTGTAGCTACTCAAATTATGTCTATAGAAAATAAAAAGATTATAGACTTCAAAGGTACTTATGATGAATATTTAGCGAGAAAAGGAAAGAAAACTAGTGCTAATGATTTTGATAAGAACAATGAAATTTTGACTCTTAAAAATAAGCTATCTCAAATAATTGCTAAACTTTCTATACCAAGTAAAAACGATAATATAGAGGAACTTAATAAAGAATATGAATTAGTGTTAAAGCAAATTAGAGATCTTGAAAAAAGATAATATAAAAAAATAGGAATATTCCTTTAAGGAATATTCCTATTTTTTATTATTTTATAAGTTATTCTGCTTCTCTCAATCTTTCTATCATACTAGATTTATCAATACTTGTATAGCATATAATTGGAAGTATAAAAGAAATAATCATAATCATAATTGAGCTGATTAAAGTTGGAATAATTTTAAATGTATATATAAAGTGAGGCATTGGACTTCCTACTGATTTTACTGCTGATTGAACAATGATAGTTCCTATTGTTAAAACAATGAAAACTGTCATTGCTCCATAATAGAGACCCTCATAAATAATCATTTTTCTAAGCTGCTTTTTTGTCATTCCTACAGTCTGTAATAGTGCAAATTCATGTTTTCTTGAAATAATGCTTGTTAACATTGTATTTATAAAGTTTATGACACCAATAACACCAATAATTAAACTTAGCGATAGACCTACAGTAGAAAAACTATTTACAAATCCCTTATACTCATCTACATAATTTGATTTTGGTATATATTCAAGATCTGGTGTACTAGAAACTATAGTTTTCATATAATTCTCTAATGATTCTACTCTTCCATCTTTAGCATAAACTTGAGCACTCATAATTACAGGATTTTCTATAAACTCTGTAAATGAAGACGATGGCATATATACTTTTGCTGTCATGCTCCGAGAGTACTTTACATCGTAAACATATAAGCTTTCTACAACTGCCATTACCTCAAACGTCTCTTCTTTTCCATCTAGTGTGCTTAATGTTATATTGTCTCCAACACTATAATGTTTTTCTTTCCCATCCACTAAAACATACTTCCCCGTTTTAAATTTTTCACTATCAAATTCTCCTTCAATTATATGGTCATCTCTATAAATATCAAACCAACCTTGATCTAAACCATATACTTGAGCATATATTAATTTACTTTCTAGTACATTGTTTATCATTGTTAGCTTATTCTTATCTTCTTTTTCTACTGTGTTTTTTTCCTCTTCAAGTCTTCTTACTTCATCTTCATTTATTTTAGCTTGACCATTATAAAAATATACTCTATCTATCCTATCCACATCGTTATTTTTCTCTATATCATCGCATATTTCTTTAGTTAAAGTTGGCTGTTCATCAAAAACAGTATAGTGAGTATGGTAAGTTGAATTTCCTATAACAAAATCTCCTCTAATGTAGCTTTCTAAATATATGTCCATGTTAAATCCACTAATTAGTGTAACAACAAAGTTTAAAATTATAATACTTAACGATAAAGACATAATAACAGTGATAGTTTTTCTTTTGCTTCTGAGTATATTTGAAAATGCCATTCTATATATCTTCGATCCATTTGTTGAAGACTTGCTTTTTCTCTTAATATCTGTACTTACTCCTGTATATTTAATTGCTTCAACAGGAGAAACCTTAGAAACAATCTTCTCTGGTTTTTTGCAACTTAAAAGTACTGTTATTAATGTAAAAATAATTGATCCTATAAATATAATAGGACTAGATGAAAACGTAATACTATCCTTAGCAAAGTTTCCAGTCATCAAAAACGGCGTTACCTTTGTTCCTAAGAAATATCCTGTAATCAATCCTATTGGAATACCGATTAAGGATAAACTAAATGCTTGTTTTTTTATTATATACTTTAGCTGCTTTGAAGTTGCTCCTATAGTTTTTAAAAGTCCAAAATATCTTATATCTTTTACTACTGATATATAGAATATATTGTATATTAAAAGATATCCACTTAATAAAATTAAAGATAGAGTTATTCCAAACGTTAAAACACTTCTTAAATCAATTATTTTTGTTGTAGTATAAGCCCAATTTACTCCATATCTGTCGTCCCAAGTAACACCTGTTTCATCTGCAATTTTTTTAAGTTTCTGCTCAATGCTCCATGAATTGTCTAGCATAATTTCTAACGCTGTAATTCCCTTATCATTATAATTAGTTAATATAGTTTCTATATCAATACCCTTTATTGATTCTTCTACGAAATCGCGAGATATGTAAGCCATACCTGCTGTTGATAAATTTTTATCACTTTCCCAAAACCCTGAAAGAACAAAGTCTTTCGAATATTTTATTTCATTAATTTCATACTCAAGGTGAACTGTTGATCCTAGTTTATGAGGCACATTAATCATATCAAGAACCCAAGTTGGCATTGCTACCTCATATTTATTTTGAGGTAATTTTCCCTTTATTGGAGTAGAAAATGTAAACTCTGCCCATTTATCATCTGCATATCTAATCTCAACTGCCTTACTTTTAAAAACATCATTAGTTGCCACTGCTAAAAACATAGATCTACCATAATCTTTTACAAGAGGATGTTTTATTAATTTCTCGTATTCATCTTCTGTTAGTCCTTCAAACCCTCCATGTCCTGATGTTCCTATTTGTTTCATAGTTGCAAGTTCCATAGATTTTATAAGATTCATTCCTAATGTAAATATAGAAGTAAATAGCAGTGTAGTGAGTATAATAGCTAATATTGCAAATATATTTCTATTTTTATTAGCTTTTAAAGTCTTTTTAGCTAGTTCTTTTATAGTTGTTTTATTATTATTTTGTAACATAGAAAATTACCCCCTAGTTCCCACAATTTTACCGTCTTCAATTCTTATAATTCGATCTGCCATTTGGGCAATTTCTTCATTATGGGTTATCATAACTATAGTTTGACTAAACTTTTCACTGGTGATTTTCAACAATCCTAATACTTCTTGACCTGTTTTTCCATCAAGATTTCCTGTTGGTTCATCTGCTAATATTATTGATGGTTTAGTTGCCAGGGCTCTAGCTATAGCTACACGCTGTTGCTGTCCTCCAGAAAGATTATTTGCCATATTTGTCTGCTTATCTTTTAATCCTAATGTGGTTATAATTTGATTAATATATTCTTGATCTACTTTATTACCATCGAGCTCTATTGGTAATACAATGTTCTCGTAAACATTCAATATGGGTATAAGATTATAGCTTTGAAATATAAAGCCTATATTTCTACGTCTAAATATAGTTAATTCTTCATCATTCATATTAGATATATCATTATTATCTACTATTACTTTACCTTCTGTGGGTTTATCAAGCCCTCCTAGCATATGTAAAAGTGTGCTCTTACCTGATCCTGAGGTACCTACTATGGCTACAAATTCTCCCTTTTTAATACTGACATCAATACCATCTAATGCTTTCACTATGTTTGATTCTTGTCCATAGTATTTTTTAAGACTTTTTGCTGATAATATGCTCATATAGTTTCTCCCCTTCTAATTAAGTTTCTCTTTATATTCTTATAATAGCAACAAAGTATCTCAAACTAGTCACGAACTAGAACTGAAATATAACAGTTTTGTTACGTAAAAAAGCCGTAGTTTTAAAATAACTACGGCAATTGATTTAATAAAAATATTGAAAAGACTGTTCCTATTCCTTTTTGAGATTTAACTTTTATATATCCACCTTGTTTACTTATAATTTCCCTTGCAAGATATAATCCTACACCTACTCCCTCTTTATCTAAAACTTCTTTTCCTCTATAGAATCGCTTGAATATATTGTTAATATTATTCTCTTCTATACCTATCCCGTTATCTTCAATATCTATTCTAGTAAATATCTCAAAACTCTCTACTTCTATTTTTATAAGCCCTCCACTTTGAGTATACTTTACGGCATTTTCAAGTATATTAGAAATGGCTTCACTGATCCATTTTTTATCATGATGTATCTCAACATCTATATCACAGTTAACAGTAATATCTATATTCTTTTGTTGTGCTTTTATATATATACTACCTAGTGCTTGGGCTATGGTTTCCTCAAGCTTTGAATTTTCTTTGTTTAAAGATATTAATCCTGTTTCAAGTCTAGACATTTTTATAAGTGACTCCATAAGCCACTGAAGCTTTGTAGTCTGTAATTTCATATCGTGTAAGAAATTCTGTTGCTGTTCTCTTGATAAATCTCTTTCTATGAGTGTTTCATTATACATCAAAATATTTGCTATAGGAGTTTTTATTTGATGAGATATATCTGATATAAATGATTTAATATTATTTTGCTCATCAATTATTTTTTGTCTTTGATGACAGGTTAAATCTACTAGTTCTTTTAATTTACTTTCTAGCTTTGATAATAAGCTTTCTTTATTAACTTGAAATTCAATATTATCCTCTTGGGATAATATTTTATCTATAGT
Source organism: Gottschalkia acidurici 9a (assembly GCF_000299355.1). Lineage (NCBI taxonomy): Bacteria > Bacillati > Bacillota > Tissierellia > Tissierellales > Gottschalkiaceae > Gottschalkia > Gottschalkia acidurici. The sequence goes on from NC_018664.1 coordinate 2,845,611, forward strand.
AACACACATTCTATCTGAAAATTTTAAAATTTGAGTTCTTATAATATATGTATAGGATATTACTGTAATTAATAATAGCAGAATAAAAATTATTGTTCCAACAAAAAAAGAATTAACCTGTCCTATATTTTGAGAAGATATATTAAGAAAACTATGTAGTCCTAAAAATATAAATAGTATAAATGAAATAGAAAGAGTTAAAAATATGATTCCAAATATTATATAAATTTTCTTATCTGATATTTCCTTCATGTTATATCACCTACCAAATGTAGCCTATACCATAAACAGTTTTAATATATTTAGGCTTAGCTGGATCATCTTCTATTTTATTTCTAAGCCTATTAATATTTACTGTTAGTGCATGTTCATCAACAAAGTTACAATCCTTATCCCATAAGGCCTCAAGTAAAGATTTTCTAGTTAGAACTTGTCCTCTCGATTTTATTAGTGCATTCAAAAGTTTATATTCTGTAGGGGTTAAGATAATGTCCTCATTATTTTTAAATACAGTCATTTTGTCAAAATCAATCTTTAAATTATCTATAATTATTGTATTTAGTGATTCAGTATTCTTTTTATATCTTCTAAGTACTGCTAGTACTCTTTCTCTTAATATGCTTAGACTAAAAGGTTTAGTTATATAATCATCAGCTCCAAGCTTAAAACCTGTAACTACATCAAATTCCATATCACAAGCTGAAAGAAATATTATTCCTATATCATTAGTTTCTCTTATACTTTTACATAAATCAAACCCACTTCCATCCGGTAGATTTACATCTAGTATGGCTAGATCTATGGGAGTTTTACTTAAAACTTCTATAGCTTCATTTATAGAATGTGCCGATATTACTTCAAAATTATCTGCTTGCAAGTTGAAACTTACTCCATTATTTAGTGTATCATCATCTTCTACTACTAGAATTTTTACCATATTATCCTCCTTCCTCTGCTTAGTTTAATGAAGTTGTGTCTAGATAAAATTAGTTTTTAAACAGTAATTACATTGGAAGTCCTTTTTAAATAAAGTACAATGATGTATCCCCTTTCTACGTGATGTTTAAATAACTAAAAACTGCACTTCCAAGAAAGTATCCTGAGAGAATCAAAGCTGTATTCCATATAAAGACTGCAAAAAATAAAAATAAAAGGTATTCTAAAATGTTTATTTTTAGAGCACCAGCTGGTATTGATACAATAGTTCTAATTCCTGGTATAAACATACTAAAAAATACACCTATTGCTCCCTTTTCTTTTAAAAAATCTATCTTTTTTCTTATATATCCTTTCTTTTTTTTATCTTTATAAAACCACTTATCTATTATATGCTTTCCACAGAATCTGCCTAATCCATACAGAATAACACTTCCTATAATACCACCTATAACTGATACTATTATCGCGAGAATAATACTTTGTCCATATTCTTTAACCCAAATTCCTGAAAGTGGCATAATTATCCCTGCTGACAGCCCTGGGGCATTTAAATATTCTAATAAAAATAAAATAAATAAAAATATCATGCCATAATGTAATAAATAGTAATTAATTGCTGCCATATTCATTTAATCGCCTCCACGATAATACTGTAACTCCCACAGCTAAAGCAATGGGGTTCTATCCTACCCAAGTTTCTTTTACACTCTCAGTATCTAAATTAGATATTTACAACATGTGAAAACTAGCTTGTATCAGATAGACTTTCACTAACTAAGCATATTCTAATGAATTACTTTAACGTTAGCATTACGCCCGCTTCAAGACGTTTGTTGATTTTATAAACCCATACTACTTATTAATTTATTTTCACTATTTTTAATTCTTTCGATTTCTTTATCATGTAGTTTTCTAAAATTTTCAAATCTTCTAAAGCACAAATCTCTATCTATTTCTTTTAAATCGTCTTTAACATTCATGATCAAAAATGCACTATACATATCTCTTTGTATTTTATAACTGCTAAAATCATTCCATCTATCACGCAATGTTTTTTTAGTGTATTTATCTTCTATATGACTATATTGCGATGCTCTAACTTTATAGGTATTTACTCCTATCAATACTTCATCGTTCCATTTTAATTTATTATCTAATATAGTTAACAACATTGCTGGTGCTTTATTTGCCAAACTCTTGCCAAATCTTTTCTTTTTATTAACTCTACCAGTTTTCTCATTAACAGTAGTTTCTTTTGCCCTAGCCTGAAGTCCTTTAAAATTCATAGTTTCAACTTTAATTTTATTTCCAAGCCCTAATATATAATTTGCTAATTTTTCATGTGATTGCTTTCTAATGTCAGCTTGTTTCCTTTGTATTTCTCTTAATTCATTTTGTGTTTTGACATATCTATTAGATTTAATCCATTTATCTCTATTTCCACGATTTATAGTGCCATTGTCATTATATTTATCAGGATTATTAGCACGTCTTTGTCTGTCCAACCTTCTATTTAACACTCTTTTTTCTTTCTCTATATTATTAATTTCTGGTGCTAATTCTAGCAATTTAACATCATATTTACTAGCTATGGCTATTGTTTGAGTTCCTATATCTATTCCTACATCTCCCGTTTCTATGCTATTCTTAGCTTGACCACTAGCTTTATTTACCTTAATAGGTGGAACTCCGCCCATAATTAATTGAAGATAGAATTTGTATTTACCACGAATAAATTTTCTAACAACTCTACAATATTTAACTTTATTCTGTAGTGCCATTTGTGCATATTCATCATTCTTTTTTATAATAACTGGTATAGATAGTTTATTCCATTCTAATTTATTATTTACAAATCTAATCCCTGTCTTATTGCTCTTTCCTTCTACACTATTCATTTCATCATATCTTTTAAAGTAAACTCTATTTGCTTTATGAAACATTAATTCTTGAAAAGCACTAAAACACCTAGTAGCTATCTTTTGAGCTGTGAAACTGTCTATATTTTTCTTAAACTTATGTTGCATTGGCTTAATAAAATCGTGGAGTGAATATTCTGTCAAGCCATATTTTTTATTCAGTTCTGAGAATCTCTTGTTTCTATCTTTACCTTTATCCATCCTTGCTACCTTTATATATTCCTTACTCTGCTTCATATATTTATATCTTTTAAATAATTCGCCTAAACAGCTATTATACATTTGTCTTGATATTTCTAATCGCTTATTTAATATATCTTCTTGAAATTTTTCAGTTTTTAACTTCAATGTTAATATAAAATTTGATTTTGTATCACTTGACACAACACTCACCTCCATTCTAATATCTTGTTTTTTGCTCTTCTACATACTTCTTAATATTTTCACTTGATACGCTTCCAGCAGTTGATACAAAATAACTTCTAGTCCATAGGCTAGGCATTTTACTTAATTCTACAAATTCTTCTCTAATGAGCTTACTACTCACTCCTTTTATCTTTTGCATTATGTCAGCTGGGCTTAATGATGGTAGACAATTTAAAAACATATGCGTATGATCTCTATCACATTCTATTGCTATAATTTCTACTTCTAATTTATCACATATGTCTTTAAATATTTCTTTAAATCTAATTTCTACATTTTGTATATCGAATATCTTCCTTCTATATCTAGGACAGAATACAAAATGATAATTAATTAATGATACTGTTGTTTGAGTCATTCTATAATTTTTCATAATATAACTATATATTAATATGTGTATGTATCCAATGGTTTTATACACACACTTTTAATTATTATGCATTTTGAAAGATTAAAAGAAGGCTATCCATCCCACGCCTGAAGGAGTGGGTTTTCCGCTAAGGCTTGTAATTCTTGATACGGAGTTATTCTGAATATCTAATCTAATATTAGTATAATCACTATTAAAGCTATACCTACAGAAATAGTTCCAAATATATTTCCTATAACCCTAGACAAAGATTTATCCTTAATAATACTTCACCTCTTTTATATTAAAACTAAAAATCCTAATTATTTCATTAAAGATTCATCAAAGCGAATAAGCTCAACTTTATTGTCCACCATCCAGAACTCAATAGAACAGCTTTTTTCTTTATCAATATATCCGATTATATCCATTCCTTGTTCTCTACGGTAGTAACTATCATTCCCATATGCACTTCTTATATCTGTATCATTATTACCAATCTTTATACCTTTACTTGTTTTTAACTCATCATCTGTAGCAATAACTCTCAAAATTTCATCTTCACTATTTACAGCAACTTCAATCCCTTTTCTTAAATTAAAGTAGTTATAATCAACAACATCTCTACTTTCTTTCATTTTATCTCCGTATTTTGATATTATTTTGCTACTACGAATATTATCATGTAGTCTTAAATCTTCAATATTTTCTTCACTCAAGTCTGTAGATTCTGCAAGTATATGATGAGTACCTCTTCCAAGATTAGGTTTGATTATGGAGTTAAAAAGTATACTTATAAAAATTGATATTATGGCAATAAAAATAATGCGATTTCTCATAAGTACCTCCACTCTATTTTTATACTAATTTTATTATCTATCAACTCCACATATATCTTATGTCCCATTTGCTCAACTAGCTGTTTCGTTATAGCAAGACCTATTCCTGTACTTTGTCCGCTTCTTGTACGATCCACTGTAAATGAACGATCAAATATATGACTAACGTCTTCTTTATTTATTAATCCTACAGTATCATTTGTAAAATCCATTATGATAACATCTTTATGTTGTTCTAGTGATATATCTATAATCTTATCCCCGTACTTGATCATATTTTGTATTAAATTTGCAATTACTCTTCTTACCGCATTCTCATCCCCAATAATTGATGGTACTTTTTCATCGATTTTAATAGCAGGATCTATTCCTTTATCTTGAAATTCATTATAAAATGCAGCCATTACATCACATAGCATGTTCGATATATTTATCGACTTAAGACTAAATTTATATTCGTTTGCCTCGAGTCTAGATAATTCATAAAAATTAGATATTAGTACTTCTAAAGACTCTGTTCTCTTCTTAACTATAGATATATATTGTGACTTTTCATCACTAGACAATGTGCTGTCTTCTATAAGCTGTATATATCCCTTTATAGAAGTAAGAGGAGTTCTTAGATCATGAGATATATTTACTATAGCTTGTCTAAGTTCTAAATCCATCTTCTTATACTTAGCTTCTATTTTCTGTTTTTTCTCTAAAAACTTATTTATCTCTAAAGCTAGTTTTTCTAATTCTTTATTTGGCATAGAAATTAGTAACTTTGAATTAGTTCTACTTTCATTTATTTTTTCAAGTTGATTACTTATGCTTTTAATTTCTCTTTGTTGTAAGAAATAAAAGGCGACAAATATAGCTAATGCCCCTATTAAAAAAATAATAATTAAGTTCTCCATAAATGCCACCTCTTTTTTCTAATTTATTTAATCTCTTTTTTCTTAAAAAGTATAATGGTTAATAATATGAATACTATTGCATATATAATACCTACACCATTTGCGGATAGTATTGTTTTAATAGTAACTTCCTCTTCCATTAGTTTAGATATCTGTTTTGTAATTAGAAAGTTATTAAGATACATAAGTTTATCTGACACAAAGTATGAAAGAACTCTTATAACTGTAGACGTCATCAGGAAAATACTTACATAAACAAGTGAATATGCAGTATTGTTTTTTATAGCAAACGCTAGAAAGGTACCTATTGATATAGCACCAATACATAATGTCATTGTAGTTAATAATCTTTTTAGGTAGTTCAGTACTATTTCTGAAGTGACACCATCTAATCCAAGTAATATTATTCCGCTACCAAAGAATATAGTTAATATAATCGTAACTGATATTAAAGAAAGAATAACTGTTGTTATAATCTTTGATAAAACTAATTTACTTCTTGGAAATCCAAGTGATATTACATTTTTTAAAGTTGAATTTTTTTGTTCTTCTGCTGTAACTATATCAACTATAATTAAAACAAAAAATACTGACATTCCAAGAGTTCCAAATGCTGCTGTAAATATCATATTTAAGCCCAGATCAGGTAATGAATTCTTATTAGCCATAAAGAACACATTAAGTGCTAGTCCAAGTAAAGATAATATTCCTGTTAGATTCCAAAAATATGATCTATTAAAATTCCTATATAATTCCGCTCTTATATAATTAAGCATTATGATTACCCCCTACTAGTTTAATGAAGTAGTCTTCTAGATTTGCACCCTTTTGATTAACTGAAGATACCATGATTCCGTTTTCTACAAGAGCCTTGACTACAACTTCAGGAGTATCTATATATTCATATAATCTAATTTCATTATTATTTAAAACTTCGTATTCATTACAATTAAGTTCTTTTTCTATTATAACTACTGATTTAGTTGTATCATCTACCTTTATTGATAAACACACTCTGCACTTCTCTTCTAATTCTTCTGCTGATATCTGTTCTACTATCTTCCCTTTATCAATAAATCCATATATAGTAGCTAATTGAGAAAGCTCTCCTAATATATGACTTGATATGATTATTGTAGTATTCTTCTCTCTATTAAGCTTTATTAGTAGTTCTCTTAACTCAACTATTCCAGTAGGATCAAGTCCATTTACAGGTTCGTCTAAAATAAGCAAATCTGGGTTTCCCATTATAGCAAATGCTATACCTAGTCTTTGTTTCATACCAAGAGAAAAGTTTTTAAACTTTTTGTTTCCTGCATCTTCGAGACCTGTGATTTTAATAACTTCTTCTACACAATCTTTTTCAACTATACCTTTTTGTATTCTGTAATATTCAAGGTTTTTTCTTGCGGACAAATATGGAAAAAAACTCGGTGTTTCAACCATGCTACCTGTTCTTACTCTTGATTTATTTAAGCCTTTCTCAGATGTTTCTCGGAACAGCTCAATTTCTCCATTTGTCGGTATTGTAAGCCCTGTTATCATTCTAATTAAAGTCGTCTTACCAGCACCATTCTTTCCAACAAGTCCATAAATATCTCCTTGTCTGACTTCTATATTTACGTTGTTCACAGCAAACTGACTATGGTATTTTTTAGTCAGATTCTTTGTTCTAAGTATCGTATCAGCCATCTAAGCTAACCTCCTTATCTTTTATAATTATATATTAAGATATAATATAAAAGATAATATAAAGAAAATCTTAAGAAAGTATTAAGTAATAAGAAAAGAATTAGTTTCAAAATGTATTTACTTCATTTTAAACCCAATTCCCCAAACTGTGTGTATATATTCTGTCTTTGAATCAACCTTAGCTAGTTTGGAACGTATATTACTTATGTGAACATTTACCGTATTATCATCCCCTAGAAAGCTAGCATCCCAAGCATGTTCAAATATATTAGCTTTTGTAAATACTTTATTTGGATAGGACATGAGTAACTCTAATATAGTGAACTCTCTTGCTGTAAAATTAATATTCTGTCCTTTAAGTGTAACTTCTACGGTTTCTTGATTTAGAACTATATCATGATAAGTTAAGATTTTTTGCTTTTTATTTGAATCGGAAAATACCATGTATCGCCTTAACTGGGCTTCAACTCTTGCTAATACTTCTTTTACATCGAATGGTTTTGATACAAAGTCATCTGCTCCTAGTCTCAATACATCTATCTTTGTATCTTGTCCAGGCTTAGCTGATATAACTATGATTGGCATAGTCTTAATTTCTCTTATATCTGAAATAAGCTCTTCACCTGTTATACCGGGTAGCATTAAGTCAAGTAATATAAGTTGAAAATCATAATGTTCAAGACACATTTTAGCCTCTGACCCTGAATATGCACTTCTTACATTGTAGCCTTGCTTAGTTAGTATCTTGCATAGTAGATTGTTTATATCTACATCATCTTCTACAATTAGTATATTTACACTATTATTCATATAATAATCACCACTTTTATAATATAGTTTAAATTTATTCAAACACTAAAGCCTCCTTTAAGTGATTTTAATTATAATTACTAAGTCACAAGGAGGCTTATTATTTCTATTTGTTTTTACTATTCGTTAATATCAGTATCATGATAAAATTCTAAAGATTCTAGCTTCCACATTTCTAAAAAGATAATTGCAGGGACATTAACAATAGTAGAATTATAGTACGTAACATATTCGTTATATAGTAATTTCGAGTTTAATATCGTATTTTGTGATTCTTCAAGTTGAGATAATATTGTACTTATATGGGTGTCTGATTTTAGATCTGGATAGCTTTCCACAGTCAATCTCAAATCACTTATAGAAAGAATTTCTCCTTCAACACCACTTTTCACAGCACTCCCTTCTCTTGAAGATGCCACTGATTTTTGAATATCACTTTCATGGTATAGAAATTTAGTTATAATTTCTTCAGCTTTAGATAATAAATCTTTCTCACGTTTCTTATATATACTAATATTACTATGTAAGGCATTTGTAGTTAGCTCTAGTTTCTTTAAGTAGTTAAACTCACTAATTATTATATAAGCTAACATTGTAATTAAAGAAAACATAATTGATAAATTTGAATAGAAATCTGGTATTTCATCTCCATTAGTAAACATAGAGAAAATAAATAAATAAATAAGATATCCAACAACTAGTCCAACAATAAATGAAATTAACTTATTTAAATAAGTTCGTTCTTTAATCCTTTTATGACTCATGCGATCTCTCCCTTAAGTAAAAACATTTTAAATTAATTATACCATGTGAATATAGTTTATTCAATTTTTACTTTTATTGAATCAACTTAAATAAAACCTATATAATCCCTATATATCTATTCACATATTAACTATATATCGTGTAATTATTGACACGGTATTGTTAATTAATTTGGAATATTCCTTTTATTAAGATTACTGAATATAAGCGAGGTCACATTTAATAATTTTATATACTTTTACTATCTAATATTTCAACAAACTTTTCAGAAGCAGGAGATAAGGACACGCTCTTTAAAAAGCAATACCCTATTGCTCTTTTAGGTATATCCTCTTCCAATTTTATTTCATATAGTATATTACTTGATAAATACTCTTTTGAGAACTCTCTAACTACACAAGCTATACCTAAATTTATTCTTGCAAACTCCAATAGTAAGTCATGAGATCCAAGTTCAATTTCTGTGCTTAGTTTTATTCCTTTCGTTAACATATACTTTTCTACATATTGTCTTGAATTTGACTTTGGTTCGAGTAGTATAAGCTGTGATTTATTTAATTCTTCTAAGCTTAATGGTTCTTTTAACTTATCTTTATATTTATCGCCACAAACAAAAATATCATGAACATCTATACATTTTTTTACTTTTAAAGATGAATCTTTTATAGGTAAGTTGCAAATTGCAATGTCTACTTCACCTGACTTTACCATAGAGCAAAGTTCTAAAGTTGTTCGATTTATTATTTTTAGCTTAATATTTGGATATTGATTGTGGAACATCTCTAGATATGGTAGTAAGTAATATCTTGAAATAGTATCTCCAACCCCTATTTTTAGTTCCCCTGTTATTAAGTTTTTAGATTCTAATAATTTTTTTTCTCCAGTTTTAATTAAACTAATAGCAGAATTAACGTACTCAAATAAAGTTTCTCCTTCATTAGTAAGTATCACACCTTTAGGAGTTCTAGTAAAAAGACGCATATCTAGATCATTTTCAAGTTGCATTATTGACTGACTTATAGCTGGTTGAGTCATAAATAATTCTTTAGCAGCTTTTGAAAAACTTTGACACTTTGCTACTTCACAAAATACTTTATATAAATCTAATTTAGATATCATATAAGCACTCCTTATATCTAATATCATATATATTTATTTTACTTATACCATATGAGGTTATATAATACAAGTATAAACGACAACACAATTTTAATACTTTTTTAATTGTATAGATTTTTTAATTAATATCCCAGTATTTTATATTTTTTAATATTGTTTAAAAAGGATAAGATATGATAATAAATACATTATATGATATTAAAACTATAGAGGAGTGATTTTCAATGGAAAGAACAGTAGGTACTGTAGTTAGAGGTGTTCGTGCTCCAATTATTAATGATGGAGACGATATCGTTCAAGTAGTTGTGGATAGCGTATTACAAGCTTCAAAAGCAGAAGGTTTTTCTATTAATGATAAAGATGTAGTTACTTTAACTGAATCTATAGTAGCTCGTGCTCAAGGTAACTATGCAAGCATAGATGCTATTGCAAAAGATATAAGCTCAAAGTTTGGTGATGATACAGTTGGAGTTATATTCCCAATATTAAGTCGTAACCGTTTCTCTACTTGCCTTCGTGGGATTGCAAAAGGAGCAAAAAAAGTTGTGATAATGTTAAGCTTCCCAGCTGATGAAGTTGGAAATCATTTAGTAGATATAGATGTACTTGACGAGAAAGGTGTAAATCCTTGGTCTGATGTACTAACTGAAAAGCAATTCCGTGAATACTTTGGATATGAAAAGCATCAATTTACTGGTGTTGACTATATAGAGTATTATAGATCTTTAGTTGAAGAATGTGGTGCTGAATGTGAAATTATATTCTCTAACCACCCAAAAACAATTTTAAATTATACAAAAAGCGTTCTTGCTTGTGATATTCATACTAGATTTAGAACTAAAAGAATTTTAAAATCAAATGGTGCTGAAAAAGTTTACGGACTTGACGATATTCTTGCTACTTCTATTGATGGTAACGGATATAATGAAGAGTACGGGCTTTTGGGTTCAAATAAAGCAACTGAAGATAGCGTTAAACTTTTCCCTCGTGATTGTCAACCTGTAGTTGATAAAATACAAGCTAGTCTTAAAGATAAAACTGGTAAAACTGTTGAAGTAATGGTTTATGGTGATGGTGCTTTCAAAGATCCTGTGGGTAAGATATGGGAACTTGCTGATCCTGTGGTTTCTCCAGCTTATACATCTGGACTAGAAGGAACTCCTAATGAAGTTAAGTTAAAATACCTTGCGGACAATGATTTTTCTGATTTAAGAGGTGAAGAGCTTAAGAAAGCTATTTCAGAATATATTAAAAATAAAGAAGAAGATCTTGTAGGATCTATGGCATCACAAGGTACTACTCCTAGAAGACTTACTGATCTTATAGGCTCGCTAGCTGATTTAACTTCAGGAAGTGGAGATAAAGGTACTCCTATAGTATATATTCAAGGATACTTTGACAACTATACTAAATAGTAGCCTATATATTATTATAGCCCTATATACTTATTTAGAGCGATCTCGCATGCTCTTTAAGTATTAGGGCTATATTTTTTATAAGTTTTAACCTTTATTCCTCCCAAAATAGATCATTTAAAGTTTTAGATAAAGCCTTACATATTGCAACACATAAGTTAAGTGAAGGATTATACTTACCAAGTTCTATTAAACCTATAGTTTGTCTAGATACTCCTACAATATTTGCTAACTGTTCTTGTGATAAATCTTTTTCAACCCGCGCTAGTTTTAACTTTATATTTTTCATATTAAATCACCTACTCCAAATCTTTATCTTCTGGTAGTATCTTTTCATTAATCTTTTTACTAGCTTTTCTTGCAATAAAATCAGTTATAGCTATACCTCCAACTAAAAAAGGTATATACATAATAAATGAAGCAAAAAATACTATTATAAAATACCACAGTCTATTTTTATCGCCTCCATATAATATAGAGCTTCTTATCCCAAAATAAAATGATATCACAATACCAAGAGCTAAACCTACAATAATATTTTTAATATTCATGGGTGTCTTACTTGTTCTATCATGCATCTCAATTTCATCTGAGTACACACCAAGACTTATCTTTCTAATCATAGAATACAGTGATGACACAATAATAACTATAATTTCGGTAATTACTAAGTTAGCTCTAAATCCGTATAAATAAGATTTAATAAAAATAGATATAAAACATATTATAATTGTTATTATATATGATTCTTTTAAGATTTTATTCATCGTATTAGATATTCGCTCATCAACAAGTCCTCTTTCTTTATTAAATAATCCCATTTTCATGACCCTCCTATATTTGTAATACTTTTTCTTTCTTAATGATATCTTAGTCTATTATTAGCATTATGTCAAATATATATGTCATAATTCAATATATACAACCCTAGTATTTTGTTGCAAATAAAACAGAGGATTTAGTTAAGATAATTATCTTAACTAAATCCTCTGTTCACATCACTATAAATTATACCTTACTATATTTGCATTTCAACATATAGGTTATAGCTTATCATATATTTTAACTAACTATATTTTCTATTAATCTAACTATGGGATTATTATCATACATAAACTTAACAACAACAGTTTTTGCAATAGATTCATTCAGATTATTATCATTACCTATTTCTATTGCAAATGTTACAAAGGCAAGTATTATAAATGTTATTATTAATCCTTTACAAAGTCCAAATGCCATCCCACCAAAACTATTAATTCCATCAAGTATTGGTAGCGAAGCTACCTTATTTATTAATCTACCTATTCTAGATATTATTAGTGACGTAATAAAAAAGATAACCATAAAAGTTACTATACTTAAAAAGGACTTTACAGCCATGTCTGAAATGATGTTGGTTGCAGGGTTTGCTACAGCACCTTTATTCGTATATTGACTTATAATATTGGCAATGTTCGTATTGTTTATTATATAGTTTGTTAAGTCTGGGGAGTAAATCTTTGCTATAACTGCTGATAATATATATCCTACAATACCAAATATGGATAATATGAGTCCCCTTCTCCATCCACTAATTCCATATAACGCTAAAACTACTATTACTATAATATCTAACACTTTTATTCTTCGCTTCCTTTCTTCTTTTCTATTATTATTTTATATTAATATCCTCATATAGTCTAGAATTTTAGTTTAACTATATTAGTGTTTTGAATTTCTTAATATAAATATTTTTTACCACTTGGGTTAATGCACAATAGCTCACTAAGATTCCGATTAACCATGGGAAGTATGATAATGGTAATGGTACTAATCCAACAGATGCTCCAAATGAAGTGAATGGTATACATATACCTAGTATCATAGTCAAACCTGTTAAAAGTAGTACTGGAGTTGTAGCTCTACTTTGAATAAAAGGTATCTTTTTAGTTCTAATCATATGAACTACAAGTGTTTGGGACAGTAGTCCTTCAATAAACCATCCTGATTGAAATAAAGACTGCATATCAGGGGTATTAGCTTTAAACACATATAACATCACTATAAAAGTTACTATATCGAATATTGAGCTTATAGGCCCTATAAAGATCATGAATTTGCCAATATCATTTGCATCCCATTTTCTTGGTTTCTTTAAATATTCATCATCCATTGTATCCCATGGAATAGATATTTGAGATATATCATATAAAAGATTTTGTATTAATAAATGAATAGGCTGCATAGGTAAAAAAGGCAAGAATGCACTAGCAACTAAAACACTAAATACATTTCCAAAGTTAGAGCTTGCAGTCATTTTAATATACTTCATAATGTTACCGAAAACTCTTCTTCCTTCCATAACACCTTCTTCAAGAACCATTAAATCTTTTTCCAAAAGTATTATGTCTGCAGACTCTTTAGCTATATCTACTCCTGTATCTACAGAAATACCAACATCAGCTTGTTTTAGTGCTGCTGCATCATTAATTCCGTCTCCCATAAATCCTACAGTATGACCTTTACTTTGAAGTATCTTTACTACTCTTGATTTTTGAAGTGGAGAAAGTTTTGCAAAAATATTAATTCTATCCACTACTTCTTGTAACTCATCATCACTTAATAAGTCTACATCATTTCCAAGTAATATGTTCTCAACAGTGATTCCGACTTCCTTACAAACCTTTTTAGTTACAGCATCATTATCTCCAGTTAGTATTTTTACTTCAACACCATGATCATTTAATGCTTTTATAGCGTCAGCTGCAGAGTCCTTCGGTGGATCTAAGAAACCTATATAACCCATAAACACCATCTTACTTTCATCTTTAATACCAAATGTATTTTCATCAGGAACATCATTTTTTTGAGCAACTCCTATAACTCTCATTCCGTCATTATTTAACTTTTCAACTGTCTCTATAATTTTAGCTTTTATATCATCTGTTAACCTTACAACTTCACCATCATATTCTGCCATTGTACAGATAGAAAGCATCTCTTCAACTGCTCCTTTAGTTATAAGTTGCTTCTTATTTTCTTTGTCTTGAAGTACAACAGACATTCTCCTTCTTGAGAAATCAAAAGGTATTTCATCCACTTTATTATATTTATTTTTAAGTTCTTCAAATCCAAAATCATTTCCATGATTTAATATTGCTGAATCTATTAAATTTCTAAGTCCTGTTTGATAGAAGCTAATTAAATATGCATGTCTTAAAACTCTCTTATCTTCTTCTCCATGAATATTTAGATACTTTTCCACAACTATCTTATCTAATGTTAGTGTTCCAGTTTTATCAGTACATAGTACATCCATAGCTCCAAAATTCTGGATAGCATCTAGTTTTTTTACCACTGTCTTACGCTTTGCCATAGCTACAGCACCTTTAGCTAGGTTAGTTGTGACTATCATCGGAAGCATTTCAGGAGTAAGTCCTACTGCTACTGATATACCAAATAAAAGTGCTTGTAACCAATCTCCTTTTGTTATTCCATTTATAAAAAAAACTATAGGAACCATAACAAGCATAAATTTTATTAATAAAAAGCTTACACTATTTACACCCTTTTCAAAGCTAGTAATCTCTTTTTTCTCAGATAAGGCTTTTGCCATAGTTCCAAAATATGTTTCATCACCTGTTGATACTACAACTGCAGTAGCACTTCCACTGACAATAGTAGTACCTAGTAAGCATATATTATCTATTTCAGATATTGTTGCATCTTCGCTTAACTTATTTATTATTGAAAATTTCTCAACTGGTTCTGACTCTCCTGTTAAAGATGATTGACTTACAAATAAGTCTTTACATGAAACTATCCTTAAATCTGCTGGTATCATGTCACCCGCTGCTAAATACACTATGTCTCCTGGTACTATATCGGATATATTTATTTCCTTAACTCCATTTTCCCTTCTTAGAACCGCAGCAGTTGTTTTTACCATTGATTTTAACTTCTCTGCTTCTTTACCCGATTTAAATTCTTGCATAAATTTTAAGATCCCACTGATAGTAACCATAGTACCGATTACTATTATTGCAGTAAAGTCTCTTTTCGTTACTGGAGCAAGTATCACATCTGTAAATAGAGAAACTCCCGCAAGTGCAAATAGTACTAACACAAATGGATTAATAAAGGCTTTAATAACTTGAATATACCAAGATGTTGGTTTTTCATGAGATATTTGATTCTCACCATACATATCTATTCTTTTTTCAGCCTCTGTTACAGATAATCCTTTGCGACTAGTATCTAGTCCATTAAATAATTCTGTTAACTCAATCTTACTATAACTTTTAAGTCTTTCTGTAATTTCTTTTGTTTTAATCTCTGGATTTACATTTCTTTTCTTCATCTCTTACACCTCCATGCTAAAAAATACAGCAAGAAACTAAAGGTTAATAAGTATATTTTTTTAACCTTTTTGAAGGAAATAAAATATTAAGTTGGTAAATTGAAATTACTATTTTAGCTAATTCAAAATGAAACTAATAGAAATAAAAGATGAGAGATAGAGAAATGTATACAAGAAAAGAATTTCTTACTTCTAAATTAAGTCTATGTGAAAAAGAATAACACCTAATATATGTTTATTGGATTTAATTTTATTTCTAGTATATATATTTCTACCTCTACTATCCTCATTACTACCATCAGTATCCATCCTTTTCCACCTCCTATTTTCAAAAATAAAAAGCTCCCGTCAAACTTAAACACGACAAGAGCTCTATAATAGCCATTTTATCTCGTTCAAGTTTTAGCTCTGCAAGGCAATGAAGTTGCGTTAGATTAAGCCTTCTTTGTTCGGCAAAACCTGCTAACCAGTTCAGAATGTCTCCATCCTTTTACGGCAGCAACCCGTATCCTTGTAGTAACCTCACCTACCGAGGAAATATTTTATTTTCATCTATAGTATATGCATATAGTTTATATATGTCAACCACTTTTACTAAACCAATATTAAAATAATACCTAACGATTTATATACTAAAAAAGGATGTAGATAATTATCTACATCCTTTTTTACTGTATTTGTAAAGCAATTTATTCCGCTACTGCCTCTGATGATCCTTCTGTTGAAGATTTTTTAATATCTTTAAAGTTGAAAAGTATATTAAGCACTATTGCGAATAAACTTGCTGATATTATACCATCTTGGAATATCATTTTTAATCCATCTGGAAGGTTTGCTAATGCACCCTGTGATACCTTACATCCAAGACCTATAGCTATAGAAACAGCTATTATTATTAAGTTTCCTTGTTTTGAGAAGTCAACTCCAGATAATATTCTTATACCTGAAACTGCAACCATACCGAACATCGCAAGTGTTGCTCCTCCAAGTACAGACATAGGAATCGCTGTACCTAATGCCGCAAATTTAGGAATAACCCCTAATACTATTAGTATAAATCCTGCAGCTACACAAACAAAACGGCTTTTAACCCCTGATAACGTAACTAATCCAACATTTTGTGAGAATGTAGCATATGGGAATGAGTTAAATAAACCACCCATAGTTTTAGCTATACCTTCTGCTCTAAGTCCTTTTATGATATCTTTTTCAGATATCTCTTTATCACAAATTTCACCTAATCCTAGAAACACTCCAATTGCTTCTACTGACGTAACTATAGCAACTAATGTTAATGATATAATAGCATCTAATCTAAACTCTGGCATTCCGAAATGAAAAGGTAGTATAAGTTCAAACCATCCAGCATGGCGAATTTCTTCAAAATTAACCATTCCTAAGAAATAAGCTACTATAGTACCTGCAAGTAATCCTACTAGTACAGATATAGATTGTAAAAATCCTTTAAAGAATCTGTTCATAAATATTACTACTCCCAGTACAAATACTGCAAGAAGTAGGTTTTTAGGGTCTCCATAGTCTGCATTATTTGCTCCTCCAGCAGCATTGTCAAGTGCTAAAGGAATAAGTGAAAGACCAACTACTGTAATAACCGTACCTGTAACAACAGGTGGGAAAAATCTTGTTAACTTTCCAAATAAACCTGAAACAGCCCATAGTAATAGACCTGAAATTATAGTGGCTCCATAAATTATAGTAAGCCCTTGAACCCCGGAAGAAACATTTGCAGCTGTACCAATTGCAATCATTGGACCAACAGCAACGAATGAACATCCTAAAATCGTAGGTAACTTAATTCCTGCATAATTTCCTATACCGTATGCTTGTATTAGTGTGGCTATACCACAAGTGAAAAGATCCGCTGCGATAAGATAAGCAAGTTGTTGTGGACTAAGTCCCAATGCTCCACCTAATACTATCGGTACTACAAGTGCACCAGCGTACATCGATAGCACGTGTTGAAGTCCCAGTGGTACAAGTTGTTTAACTGGTAACCTCTCGTTAACATAATCAATTTTGTTACTCAAAATTCTTCCTCCTTTAATTTTCTCCTCTTAATTTTAACGTCCTTTGCCAATGTAAGCCCTCACGAATATATATAGCATGTGTTGTTAATTTTTTAACAATGTTTAATAGCGTTTCTCTCTAAATTTTCTTTTTATTATTCCACTAATTTTGCTTAGAATTGAGAGTTTACATTGGTACTCAGTTATAAAAATTTGAACTGAAACGTTTTCATGTTGTGTATTTAGAGTTGATTTTATTGAATAGAACTTTCTAAGCTAAGCCTATTTTAATACAGATAAAATATCTATGTCAATGTAAAAACTTTTAGAATGGAAGGACTATCTTTGTCACTCTTTGTCGATAAATGTTTTTGTTTGTCGATATTTTTTTAACAATTTGTTCACTTACTACAAACTCTGTTTATATTAATCTCAGTATTTTCTACAGTATACCACACGCTAATAAATTTATTTTTATATAACTTTAACAAAAATATTTTATAAAGACTTAAATTTTATTTAAATGAGTAAAAACCTATATAGTAGTTTATATAGGTTTTTGATTATTAATAAATCTTTCTATTCTTTTTAAAGCTTCCATTATATTTTCCATAGAAGACGCATAGCATGCTCTTATAAATCCTTCTCCACATTCTCCAAAAGCATTACCTGGAACTGCAAGTACTCTTTCTGACATAAGAAGTTTTTCACAGAATTCATCTGAATTCATTCCTGTTGACTTGATAGATGGAAATACATAAAATGCTCCTAATGGCTCAAAACATTCAAGTCCTATCTTTCTAAATCCATCTACTAGTACTCTTCTTCTCCTGTTGTAAGATCTAACCATCTCATCTACACTGCTATCACCATTTTTTAGTGCTTCTATAGCTGCATATTGCGATACTGTAGGTGAACACATTATAGCATACTGATGAATTTTTTTCATAGCATCTATTAGTACAGTATGTCCACATGCATAGCCAAGTCTCCATCCTGTCATTGCATATGCTTTGGAAAATCCATTTATAACTATAGTTTTCTCTTTCATCTCTGGAAATCTTGCTATAGAGTAGTGTTCTTCATTATACGATAACTCTGCATATATTTCATCCGAAATTACAATTATGTCTTTATCTTTTAGAACTTCTACTATTCCACTTAACTCCTCTTTATTCATAATAGCTCCTGTTGGATTGTTGGGAAATGGAATTATTACTACTTTAGTTTTTGGTGTAATAGCCTCTTCTAGCATTTCAGGCGTTAATTTGAATTCATCTTCTGCTCTAAGGTTTAAGACCTTTGCAGTAGCGCCTGTAAATGCTGTACATCCTTTATAAGCCACAAAGCTTGGCTCTGGTATGATAACTTCATCTCCAGGACCTACTAAAGCTCTTAGTGCTATATCTATAGCCTCACTTCCTCCTACTGTTACTAGTATTTCATCACTAGCGTTATAAGAAAGGTTAAATCTTCTATTTAAATAGTTTGAAATTTCTTCCCTAAGTTCTATAAACCCTGCATTAGAAGAATAATGAGTATGACCTTCTTCAAGAGAATATATCCCTGCCTCTCTTATATTCCAAGGGGTAACAAAGTCTGGCTCTCCTACCCCTAGTGATATTACCCCTTCCATTTCATTAACCATATCGAAATATTTTCTTATTCCTGAAGGGGGCATATCTCTTACATTTTTTAGAATCATATCTTCTAGTTTCATATGATTATTGCCTCCCTGTTATCAGTATCTTTTGTTTCAAATATTTTACCATTATCTTTATACTTTTTAAGAATAAAGTGTGTACTTGTACTAAGAATATACTCCTGCACCGATAGTTTCTGTGATACAAAGTGTGCTACTTCTTTCATAGTTTTACCTTCTACAATAACTGTTACATCAAATCCACCTGACATTAAATAGCAAGCTCTTACTTCCGGGAATTTATATATTCTTTCTGCTACTTTATCAAATCCTTCTCCTCTTTGTGGAGCTATTTTAACTTCTATTAATGCAGTAACCGTTTCTTTCTTAGTTTCATCCCAATTTATAAGAGTAGTATATCCAGCTATTGTACCATTTTCCTCAAAAAACTTTATAGCCTCTTTAACTTCTTCTTCCGTTTTTCCAGTCATAATAGCTATTTGCTCATCTGTATATCTACTATTTTTTTCTAAAATTTCAAGAATCTCTTCCATTTGAAATTCCTCCCTTTCTTTTTTTGAATAAAAAAAATCCTTCATCCCAAAAGGGACGAAGGATCTACTTCGCGGTACCACCCTAATAGGCAATATAGTATTGCCCACTCAGTTAGAATATAATGTACATATTCTACCCTCTATAACGTGAGGAAACGTCAATATCTACTTTAAGAGCTAGTAACTCTTATTTCTCAATATGAGATTCAAAGGCTGCTTCTATAAAGTACCTTACCGAAGTTCCACCACTCTTCAGCTCTCTATAAAGTAATCCTCTATATACTATTCCTTATCATTATCTTTAAAATATAAAAATTTATTTAATTGTTATGATATCATCTTACATACATTATATCAAGTTTCTATAATAAATAAACTACTAAAAATAAAAATTTAATTATTTTTATTAAAAACTTTTCATTTTATATATAAATATTACCAATGTTAAAGTTAACAACCTCAAGTATTTATTATTTAACTTTTTAAATAGGGTTAATTCTAATATCATAGCTAATAAAAATAATGTAGATAAATTCAAAGCTCCACTTTGACTATTTCTTATATGATTAGAAGCTATTAAAGTCCTATCAAATATTGGTATCCATACCCCTATAGACATAGAAAAGTAGAATGGCACAGTGAAAGTTTCTAATAACTTTTCAAATTTAATATTATATTTTTTAGATATAATTATTAGTAATAATAATCCGGATACTATTCCTCCCACTAGAGATAAATTATAGTAAGATATCTTAAATATAGCAGTCATATTATCTTTGTATAAATTGATGTTTATTAAAACATAACCTAGTCTAGCTCCAACAAATCCAGTTACCAATAACCACATAAAAATATCTTCGATTTTACCTTTGTCCCCATCTTTTTCATTTAAAAATAGTTTTACAATGAGATAACTTATGAGTACCGAAATTATAATCAATAACATAGGCCATGTTATAGTTATAGACTTATATGAGAAGAAAAAAGGCTTCACTTATTGATCTTCCCTTATGCTATCTAAAATTTGATTCATTTGAGGATAAGTCATCATTCCAGGCACTGACCCTATCAAGTTCCCGTCTTTTCCTACAAAATATGTTGTAGGGAATGCACTCACTAAGTAAGTTTTTGCTACATCTCCCTTTTCATCTAAAAGTACCTCAAAATCATAATTGCCTTTTTTAATATAGTCCACTACCTTATTTTTATCTTCCATAACATCAACAGCTAATACTACTAAATCTTCATTTTCTCTATCTAGTTTTTGAAGATCCGGCATTTCTATGTCACAAAATTTACACCATGTTGCCCAAAAATTTAGAAGTACTATTTTTCCTCTATAATCTTTCAATGATACTTCTTTACCTTCTAAATTTCTAAGTGTAAAATTTGGTGCTTCTTTACCAACTTCTATTTCATCTAATTCTTTATTTTCCGTATCTTCATCAATTGAACTCTGTTCATTATCTTTATTTAATGTATTTTCATTAGATGGTTTTTCTTCTGACTTTCTTTCCATTGTAAAGAAATATAATGCTCCAACTAGTACTACAGCAAGTATTATTATAAATATACTTTTTCTATTCATCTTAGTCCCTCCTGATATTAATGTAAACTTAATCTAAACTAAATGTCTTCCTACATCAATCTTTAATCTATCTGATAAGCAAGCCGCTTATGTTTATGACTTTATTAAAAAATACTAGTATTCCAAAAATTATCATCACTATACCGCTAATCTTAGGAAGATATTTAGTGAATTTCTCTGCTTTCTTAATAAATTTGTCAAATATATTTATAAACAATGCTGTTAATATAAATGGTACTGCCATTCCTAGTGAATATATTAATAATAAATAAACTCCTTTTGAAACAGTAGCGGTTCCTCCTGCATAAACTAATATAGATGCCAACACAGGTCCAAAGCATGGTGTCCATCCGGCAGCAAATACAATTCCCATTAGAACGGAACTAAACCAATTTGTTACTTTTACAGGTGACGCTATTCTTTTCTCCCTGTTTAAAATATTTAGATTTATAATTCCTGTCATTTTTAATCCAAAAATTATTATTATTACTCCACTAACTTTTGAAAATACATCTTTATTCCTTACAAATATTTTTCCTAAGAAACTAGCAGATGTTCCCATTATCATAAAAATAATTGTAAATCCTATAATGAATCCTATTGTTCTTGTTAGTGCAAAAAGTCTTCTCTTTTCAAGCTCTTCTTGGGCATTGGAACCTGTAAGATACATTATGTATACTGGAATTAGTGGAAGTATACATGGTGAAAAAAATGATAAAAATCCTGCTCCGAAAGCTATAGGAGTTGAAACACTTTCTAACCCCATAAAAAATTCCCTCCTAAATGTATAATAAGTTTTTCTCTTACTATACAATTTACAAGGGAATTTTAAAGAAATTATAAAGATATTCTATTTTCAAAAATAAATTTAGTCTTATATTGGTAAGGTTGTTATAAATGTACTACCTTGTCCTAATTTACTATAAACTTTAATATTGCCTCCAAGTGTTTCAACTATTGCTTTTGAGATTGTTAATCCAATTCCAGTACCGCCTGTTTTTCTATCTCTAGTTTCATCTGTTCTATAAAATCTCTCAAATATAAATGGTATGTCTTCACTAGAAATGCCTATTCCATTATCTCTAACAGAAATTACTATATTTTTATCTGTTTCATCTAATGTAATTTCGACTTCTCCACATTTATTCGTATATATATAGGAGTTATTAAGTAAGTTTATTAGTACTTGTCTTATTTTATCTTTATCTGAGTTTATAATTACTTCTTTTTTATATTTAAAGTTCAGCTTGATATCTTTGCTTTCATATTGGGATTCAAAAAGATCTAGAAGTTGCTTTATTTCATTATTTAAATTAAACTTAGTAAAATTTAATTTCATGCTTACTTCTTCTAATTTTTCTATATCTTTAAGTCCTTGAACTAATTTAGAAAGTCTTATTATTTCATCATAACAACTCTCTATTCTTTCATTTGTAACCTCCCAAACGCCATACAAAAATGCTTCCATTGTATTTTGTAGTATTGTTAGTGGAGTTCTAATTTCATGTGCCATATCTGATGTAAGTTTTCTTCTGAGTATATCCTTATCTTCCAGACTCTTTACTAGATAATCTATTGAATTACACAACTCATTTATCTCATATGTGCTGCTCTTCATATCCAACTGTACTTTTAAGTTTCCACCCCTAATTTTATTTGTGGCTTCCGTCATCTTTTTTAGAGGAGTGGAGAAATGCTTTGCTAAAAATATGCTTATTATTATTCCAATTATTAATGTTATAATGAAAGTTTTAATTAAAATATTATAGATAGTGTTTTTCATTTCTAAATCTCTAATCCCACAATTATCTACGCTATAGTATCCTACAGTTACATCTCCTACTTTTTTATCATACTTAACTAAGTCATAACTTTTTTCTCCATAGTAATCCTTCTCAAATCTTTCTTTTGACTTTTCAAGATATCTCAAAAGTAAGCTTTCCTCTGTATTCTGTAAATATTCCTTGCTTGTTTCAAATATACTTCTACCATTTAAATCTCTTACATTAATATAAAACCCTTCACTTTTAGCAAGTAGTTCAATATCTCTCGTATATTGCATTCCTTTCTCAATATCAAAGTCGTTTTCAATTGTATCAACTAGTATCTCTATCTTTTTATTTTTTTTATCTTTTAAATAGTCATTAAAATTCTTATCTATACTATAATTACTTATAATAACTCCTAGTGTAATGGAGAGTATTATTACAGCAGAGAAACTAGCTATCAATTTATTTACAAGCTTTATTTTCATAATTCACCTCTAAGCATTGAATTTGTATCCCATACCATAAACAGTTTGAATATATCTTGGTTCTTTAGAGTTATCTTCTATTTTTTGTCTTATATTCATTATATGAACGTCTATTGTTCTATCTATTCCATCAAAATCTATTCCAAAAGCTTTATCTAAAATTATATCCCTAGATAGTATTCTTCCTCTGTTAGAAATCAAAATTTTAAGTATTTTAGCTTCATTCGGCGTAAGCTTACTTTCTATCCCTTTTTTTATCACAGTCGAAAGCTTTATATCAACCTCTAAATCACCATCATTAAACACAAATTTTTCGGCCTGTGGATTTTCTTCTTTATAACTTCTCCTCATAATTGCAGCAACTCTACTAATAAGTTCTTTTATACTAAATGGTTTTGTAACATAATCATCAGCACCTATGCCTAGTCCTTCTATTTTATTTTCTTCATCTACTTTAGCAGTAAGCATAATTATAGGAATATCTGATTTAGATCTAATTTTTTTACAAACCTCTTCACCGCTGACTTTAGGAAGCATAAGATCCAAAATAGCCAAATGAATCTCTTCTTTTTCAAATATTTCTATAGCTTCTTGTCCATCATGGGCTTTATAAATAAAATATCCTTCAACTTTAAAGAACGATTCTAAAAGTTCTACAATCTTAACCTCATCATCTACAACTAAAATATTTTTCATTTATCTTCCTCCAATTGCAAAAAGACTGATATTTATTATCAGTCCTATTATATATCTATATTAAGTTTAATGATTAACTTAAGTCAATCATACTCTATAAATTTCTACCGTTAATTATTTACATATCACTAATTATATTTCTATTTAATGTTTCTATCCTTTAATATATCTTGACAAGCTATCATTTATTTCATAGTACCAATAGTCTATATCTGAAAGTACTAATTTATTGATAACTTCATAATATTCTAGTATTACAGTGGTTTCATCTTCATAATAAAAGCATATAGCAAAGTCCGAACTACCTCTTATTGACAAATTGCCTTTATATGACTTTGTATCTTTGAATAACTTTAAAAAATCATCCAATTCTTTTCCTGTAATCTCTCTTCTGCTATAGTCACTTGTATCTATTATTTCAACTTTGTTTATCCTTGTGAATTCTAACTTAGATGGTTCAAAGCTTTCAGGTCTGAGATATCTTTTATCATTTAGAGAAACTATTCCTGGAGCGTATCCTTCATATACTAGATAAGCACCAATTATTTCAGCATCTTCATTATAGTATATATATGCAATAATACCGTTACGACTAATGTTTGTATTTTTTGATTTCCCTTTTAACTCGTATCCTATTAAAAATATTTCTTTTCCTTTATATTTCTCTAAGTTTAAACCTATATCTTTAGAGGTTTCAAATACTAATCTATTGTTATCTTCCAACTTTGACTTTTGATTATATACTTTCATATGAACACTATATTCATATTTTTCCAAAAATTCTTCTGCCTTTTCTTCTATTAGTATTTTACCATCAATATTAGAGTCTATAAAACTAAACTCTGGTAGTTCTGAGAAATCAGGAATCTTTGTCTCCTGTGGTACTCCTACTATACCTTTAATTTCACTTCCTTTTACATCACTAACTCTTCCCATAAAAGTTGTATTGTTTTTAGATTCCATCACCTTAAAAAGCTCTGTAATCTGATCCCTTCTGACATAACGATTTTTTCCAAATGATAATATACTTTTTGATCTGTCCCAAATATTAGGTTTAACATCTTTTGTAAGATCATTTTCAAACATATAGTAAATAGCTTGTTCTTCTGTAAGATTAAAACCATTTTTAGCAGCTGTTATTCTAGCTATATCTCCTCTTGTTAATAACTCATCCTTTGCTTTATCATCATTGTATCCCTTCAAAGGTATTTCATATTTTCTTAGCTCATCATAGTAAACTTGAGACCAATGTGAGTATTCATTATCTTTAGCTTTATTTTCTTCAACATTTGTCGAAAATCTAGCTAGCATAACAACAAAATCTTTTTCTGTTATTTCTAAACTCGGTCTAAATCTTCCATCTGGATAGCCTTTTATTATTCCTCGATCTAACGCCCAATAGATACTTTCTTTCCCTTGATAGTTTTCAAGAACATCCGAGAATTTTATCTGAGTAGCATGAATTAGTGTCTCAGATAGCAATGATGTCAATATTACTATTATAGCAGCTATTATACTTATTCTTTCTAACTTAGTATTTGTATAATTTATGTTCATTTCTACCTCCTTTTTAATACTCATTTTATATGTGTTTATATATTAAGTCAATAATGTAAATAGTATCCATGTATTGTTGTTATAAGCTTTGTATTTCTTATAACTTATTGCATATGCTATAATTTAAATAACATAATAAAAATAAATATATTTCGAAAGAGAGGAATTACATATGAAAGCACTTATGGACCTTCATTGTCACACGATTAATAGTGGTCATGCTTATAGTACTCTAGAGGAAATGATTGCTGGTGCTAAGAGAAAAGATATTAAAGTCTTAGGTATTTCTGATCATGCCCCTTCAATGCCTGGAGGTGCTCATAAATATTTTTTTCAAAATACTATAGTATGGCCTAGAGAGATTGACGGTTTGATTTTATTAAGAGGTATAGAAGCAAATATTATAGATTATGATGGTAATATAGACATAGATGAGGATACTTTAAAAAAGTTAGACTATGCTATAGCTAGTTTTCATCCTCCTTGCATAGATCCTGGATGTATAGATAAAAATACTAATGCTATAATAAATGTAATAAAAAATCCTTATGTGAAAATTATAGGACATCCTGATGACTCAAGATATCCTTTAGATTATGAATTAGTAGTAAAAGCTGCCAAAGAACATAATGTTGCTCTTGAAGTTAATAACTCTTCTTTAAATCCAGGGAGCTTTAGAGTTGGAGCTAATGAAAATGTAAAAAACTTTTTAAACCTTTGTAAAGAGAATAAAACAAAAGTTATATTCGGTAGTGATTCCCATATTTCTTATGATGTAGCATCTTTTCATAATTCATTAAGTATTGCAGAGCAAGTAGGGTTTCCAATGGAACTTATTGTGAACTACAATAAAGATCTTATAAATGATTTAATCGGTAAAACAATTCTTTAAAATTAATAAGAAAAAGAGCTAATTATATTTTATAATCAGCTCTTTTTTATGCTTCAAACGTTAAACTCTGACATTTCTTTTAATAGTGATATAAAGTTCTGTGAGGTTTTAGATAGGTAGTGATCTTTAAGCCAAATTAATCCTGATGATGCTGTAAAACTCTCATCATCTATTTTATATGTTTTTATATTATAGTATTCTTTATGACTTTTAAGTATTGTCTCTGGTATAATAGTAGCTCCAAAGCCTGATGACACTAGTTGGAGTAAAACTAAGATATCAGAACATTCACATGTTACATTTATGTTTAGTTGTCGGGATGAAAATTGTTCTATTATCATATTATAAAGACCTAGGCCTTCAGTGCTAGGTAATATAAGTGAATAATCCTTTATTTGTTCATAAGATACTTTATTCGAAGTAAGTTCAATATCTCTTGAAGTTACAAAGTAAAATGGTTCTGGTTTGAAGTAGTGTACACAAATTCCTTCTAATTCAACTGGAAAACGAATGATTGCTAGCTCTATAGCCCTCTCCTTTAACAATTTATATAGTTGTCCCGATTCATTTTGTTGTATCTTATATGAAACATGAGGATATCTTCTTTGAAACTTATGAAGTATCTCTGATAGTTTATAGTAAGAAAGTGTATTAACGCCAATCAATAGCTTTCCTCTTTCTCCAATTCCAGTTTCTTTAACTTCTATATTAGATTCTTGTACTAGATTTAGTATTTTCAGAGCATTTTTATAGAGAACTTTTCCAGAGTCAGTTAACTCAAGGTATTTTCCCACCTTATATACTAACTTAACCCCAAGCTCTTCTTCCATAGAACTTAGTTGCTGACTCAATGGTGGTTGAGTCATATGGAGTCTTTTAGCAGCAGCAGTAATTTGTCTCTCCTCAGCAATAGCTATAAAGTAATTAAGTTGTTTAATATCCACCTATTATCACCTCTATGTATATGAAAATCATATGTGTTTTTAATATTATAAATATTTTTAATATCCTTAGTTATATGTTACCATAAATTAAGGTACTTAGTACTCTCTCTAATAGTAAAACGTTATTATTTAACCACTTAAGCTCCGTTTCCTTTAATTTAAAAATTTTATAAATAGTACACAGAAAGGGGTGTCTTCATTATGGCATTAGATATGAGATCCGGTAATCCAACCACTCAGATGTTAAAATTTGCGTTTCCTATGCTCATCGGTAATGTATTCCAACAACTTTACAATATGGTTGACTCTGTAGTGGTTGGAAGATTCGTAGGTAAAAATGCACTAGCCGCTGTTGGTTCTTCTTTTTCACTTATGAATTTTATTACATTGCTGATTATTGGGTTATGTATGGGAAGTTCAATAGTTATATCTCAGTACTTTGGTGCTGATGACTCTCAGCGTTTAAAACGTACCATCTCAACATCGTTTATTTTTATAATTGGACTCACTATATTTTTATCAATAACTACATTTATATTCGCAAAACCACTTTTAATATTGATTAAAACTCCGGTAGAAATATTGGATGGTGCTGCTTCTTATCTTAGAATAATTTTTGCTGGATTAATATTTATATCATTATATAATATTGCGGCCGCACTTCTAAGAGCAGTTGGAGATTCAAAAACTCCTTTATATTTTTTAATTGTTGCAGCTGTTATCAATGTTATACTAGACCTTGTGTTTATCATAAACTTTAACATGGGTATTGAGGGAGCCGCTTATGCAACAGTTATTGCTCAGGCTGTAGCTTCTATTTTAAGTTTAATATATATATTTTCCAAAGTTCCTATTCTAAAGATGAAAAGAAAAGAGTTTATATTTGATAAATCACTTTTTTCTGTAATAGCGAAATACAGTGTATTATCATCTATGCAACAGTCTATCATGGCTATAGGTATGGTTGCTGTACAAGGTCGTGTGAATATGTTTGGAGCAGACGTAATAGCTGCATATACAGCTGCTGTGAGAGTAGATTCCCTTGCGTATCTTCCTGTTCAAGATTTCGGTAATGCTTTTTCAACCTATGTAGCCCAAAATGTAGGAGCAGGTAAAATAGATAGAGTTAAGAAAGGATTTATCTCCTCGGTTAAAATAGTACTAGCATTCTGTATCATAACCTCTATCATAATACTCACATTCTCAGAACAGTTTATGAAGATGTTCGTAGATCCTAGTGAAATTAAAGTAATCCAAACAGGTGTAGATTATATTTCTGTAGTAGGAATATTTTATTTATTAATTGGATTCCTATTTTTATTCTATGGCTTATTCAGAGGAGTAGGAAGTTTATCTATGTGTATTGTTTTAACTGTAATATCTCTAGGAACTCGTGTAGTAATGGCATTTTCGCTTTCTTCTATTCCATTTATCGCAGAGAAAGGTATATGGTGGTCTATTCCTATAGGATGGATTCTAGCAGATATTGTTGGCTTTGTAGTGTATAAAAAAGGTAAATGGCAAAACCATATAACGATGTATTCTAAATAGTGAATATAATAAAAATCACAAGTAACGATATAATTATTGACCGTTTCTTGTGATTTTATTTTTAGCATATTATTCTATTAAACAGTGAACTTTCCTATATGTTCTCTTAATACATTTTCAAATTCTGTTGATTCATTTGTCTTATCATCTACTTCATGTGCCTTATCATTTACATATACCATTTTTTCAGCTATATTAGTAGTTCCGTGAGCCCCTTCATTAGCTGATTCTGCTACTTGCTCAATCGCTTGTAATACGTTTTGTACAGATGCTAATAATTCCTCTGAAGTTGAGCTAAATTCTGTAACTAAGTTATCTACAAAGTCTGAATCTTCACTGTACTTCTCTACTACCTCTAATATCATTTTGTAGTCATTAGAAACATTCTCCGTCATAAATAGTAATAGTCTATTTGAGCTATTAGTAAGGCCTTTAACTGATTCCATTACTTTTTCAGTTACACTTTGTATTTGAACTACACTTTCCTCTGATTGGTGTGCTAATTTTCTTATTTCTTCAGCAACTACTGAAAAACCTTTACCTGCCTCTCCAGCTCTTGCAGCTTCAATAGCCGCGTTTAATGCAAGTAAATTAGTTTGTGCAGTAATATCCATTATAGCTTCAGATAATACTTCTATTTGCTCTACAACCTTAACATTTTTAAGGGCTTCGTCTAGTTCTGATTCTGTTTGTACTAAGATTTCACTTGCTTTACTCTGTGCTTCAACAACTCTAACTTTTGTCTCAGCTGCTCTAGAACTTATTTCAGAAGCAGATATTGCGCCTTCCTGTGATCTCTTTGCAATAGATTCAGCTGCCCTTTCGATTTCTTTACTAGTTGCAGCCATCTCTTCAGCAGATGCAGCTGTTTCCTCCATTCCTGCTGATATTTCTTGAGTTGTAGCAGATACCTCTTCTACTCCTTCTGTTAATTGACTTAGGCTTGTGTTTATAGCTTCATTTATTTCTATAGTAATCTCATTATTATCTTTAATTGATTTAATTATAACTCTTAAGTTGGATAAAAATGAATTGAATGCGTTAGCTAAGTCTGCTATTTCATCTTTAGAGTCAACTTTTATTTCCTGTGTTAAATCTCCCCCTCTTTCAGCAAGGGCAGTTATTTCTTTTTTTAGTATATTTAATGATTTTATTATACCTAATATAATAACTCCTGCAAAAACTGATCCTACTATAGTTAATATAACAACTATAATTATAGATACAGCACTTGCTGCTTTATAAGTATTATCCGCTTCTTTACTTGCTGTCTCTGCCATCTCTTTATTAAAGTTAGCAAGCTCTATTAAAGAATTTGATGCTGAGTCAAATGCATCTTTAGCTTCGCCGGTCATTATGACCATAGCTTCATCATTTCTACCCTCCATACTTAAATCCATTATCCTTTTATGAAGCTCGATATATCTATTCCACTCGCTCTTTACCACTTCATATATTTTTTTATCTTTGTCGTTATAAAGTGACTTTTCATATGAACTCAAAGCATTTTCAATCTTTAATGACCTTTGATCTGCGTCTTCATGTAGCTCATTCATTTTATCTACATCAGTCTCAATTATGTATCTGTAATCTAATATTCTTAAATCTGAAGTCATTGTGTTAAGTTCCTCTGATAAAGTTATACCTGGTATCCATTGTTCTGAGATAACAAATGACTGATTACTTACTTGTTTTAAATTAACTGTGGAGAAAATACCCACAAAAATTAATGATAAAATTAGTGCTGAAATTAGAATAATTAGTTTGCTTTTAATAGTCTTTAACAAATTAGTTCCGTTACATAAAACTTATAAAATCTACTCTGAATCTAACACTTACTTTCCTACTTTACATATTTTATTTCATATTAGTAAGCAAAATAAATTAATAAGATTTACTAACAGATT
Organism: Gottschalkia acidurici 9a; assembly: GCF_000299355.1. NCBI lineage: Bacteria > Bacillati > Bacillota > Tissierellia > Tissierellales > Gottschalkiaceae > Gottschalkia > Gottschalkia acidurici. The sequence goes on from NC_018664.1 coordinate 2,876,740, forward strand.
CACCTCTTTCTATGTATTATGTTTTTTATAATCAGTTATACATATATCGGCAAATTTCTATAGTATTTGTAGATTTTTTTAATATTTTTTAAAAAAACTCTTGTATTTTGTCTTTTTTAAAAATAAGCAAAATACAAGAGTCCTTTTTAATTTAATAAAACTATTATTTTAATTCTAGGTTAAAGTCAGGTGCATTTAATATATTCTTCTTCACAGTACATAAATCTATAGATCTTAGTATTGCATCTTTATATTTATCTGGGAATTGTTCTGGTAGAGTTACTTCAATATTAATTTTAGATATAAGTCCTTTTTCTTCATCTTTGTCTACATCTAAACTTACTTTTAATCCTTCTGTTTCTATTCCTTTGCTTTGACAAAAGCTAAGCGCATAAAAACCACTACATGACGCTATAGAAGCAAAGAATAAATCAAAAGGTGATGGTGCCGTTCCATCTCCTCCACTTAATTTAGGTTGATCAGTTTTCACCTTAAGTCCTTTTATATCTACATCTACTTTTTTTCCTCCTGGAAATGTTACTTCTGCTAAAGACATCATCTCATCTCCTATTCGAATTTTATAATTTATATTATTATATTACCATATATATTTAATTATTTCAATATTGAGATATTTGAATATTTATTTTACGTAGCTCACATAAAAATACCTACAAGCATAGTTGTAGGTATGTGTAGTTAAAGTAATTTAATTTATTAAATTCTATTATTTCTTAGCATAGTTTCAAATATTTGATTAGATACAGGCTTACTAAATAGATATCCTTGAACATTGGCACAGTTCTTAGATTTTAAAAAATCCAATTGAACATTATTTTCAACACCCTCTGCTACTATATTAAGATTCAATTTCCGAGCTATAGTAATTATAGCTTCAATAATAGATTTATTGTCTTCATTAGATCCTATGTCTATTACAAATTCTCTTGGTATTTTTAGAGTATCGATAGGAAATCTTTTAAGGTAGCTTAAAGATGAATATCCTGTTCCAAAATCATCCATAGATACTTTTATTCCTATACCTCTAAGTTCATTTAATTTAGATATAACTATATCTTCATTTTCCATAGCTACACTTTCAGTTATCTCTAAATCTAGATACTTAGGATCAAGCTTAATTTCTTCTAAAGTTTGCTTTATAATTGTGGTGAAGTCCTCTTGTTGAAATTGATGTGGAGATATATTTATTCCCATCTTGAGGAAACTATAACCCATATCATGCCACTCTTTTGCTTGCATACATGCTTCTTTTAAAACCCAATCTCCAATAGAGCCTATTAGTCCAGTTTCTTCAGCTACTGGTATAAATTCAAGTGGTGGTATGATTCCATACTCAGGATGATTCCATCTTATTAGAGCCTCAACTCCTACTATCTCACTCGTAAATATATCCACTTGTGGTTGATAATCTAGCGTTAACTCATCTCTTTCTATCGCTTTATAAAGTTCTCTTTCAATAGTTAACTTTCTAGAAGCTAGTCTATCCATTTCATAGCCATAGAAAGTATATGTGTTTTTTCCTAGCTCCTTAGAATGATACATCGCAGTATCAGCATGCCTTGACAGAGTATCATAGTTATCACCATCTTCTGGATAAATTGCTACTCCTATACTACAAGTAACATATGTATGATATCCATCTAAATTTATAGGTTTTACTAACTCTTTGAGTATTCTTTCAGAGACCTCTATAATTGTCTGTTTGCTCTCTACATTCTCCACTATAACCGCGAATTCATCTCCACCTTGTCTAAATATAGTGCAGTTTGCATCCATACAATTATTTAAACGCTTAGCAACTTCTTTAAGTAATAGATCCCCAAAAGAGTGACCCATTGTATCATTAACTATCTTAAATCTATCTAAGTCTAGGAGCATTAAAGCTATAGTGTTTCTATTTATATTGGAATCATCTATTAACTTTTTTAATTTATGTTCAAACAATCTTCTATTAGGAAGTTCTGTTAGGTGATCGTAAAAAGCTATATTAAAAAATTCTTCAGTTCTTTCTTTAACTTTCATTTCTAAGGTTTCATTTAAGTCTCTAAGCTTCTCTATTAAATTTTTATTTTGAAAGCTTACTATAATCTGTCTTATATTAATTAAAGTGATGCTTACTCCAAAGCAAATCCATATAACAATATCTTGTTTAGTAAGTACAAAACAAAACAATACTATAATAATTATACCTAATATCATACTAATTGATTCAATTGAACACTTACTTGTTTGTTTAGCTTTTAGTGATTGTTTATTATTTGATAAGTCTGATAGATATTCTAGTCCAGATAATAAAAGTATAAATTTATATATCGACAACAATGGGTCTACTAAACTTCCAGTAGCATAATTCCCTTTGAATTCTAGGTAAGAATAACCTAAATCACCAATGCACATAATTAAAAATGCCACTACTATCATAATAAAGCTTCTCTTATCTATATCTGTTCGATCCATACTTAAGTATAAACTAACTGAGCAAGATAGAATTCCAAAGCCTATAATAGGATAAAAAACGTAAGTTAATATTGCAAGAATATTTATTCCTTGTAAATCAGTAACATTAGGAGAAATTATATATGTCCATACTACAGCAACAGCTATACACATAGTAGTCATAGTATCAAGCATTAAAATTAGATTAGACCTTTTAATTCTTTTATGATAGCATTTATAGAAAAGTGCGATCCAAAAGAAAAATGTACTCAATATCCAGAAGATATCAGTAACACCTGGTGTAGGTGTATTCATGTTTAGGAATATTTCATAGTAATCTTTCACAAGCTGAGCAATAAGATTAGTTGCGATGCCTATTGAAAGAATAAGCCAAAAATAATCCCTTTTATTATGACGCCTTTTATGTATCTTAAAGAGTACTATTGATGTAATTAAAATGGGGATAGTGTGAAAAACATTTGCTACAGTATTAAAGTGCGGATTGTTATTTTTAAAGAATACAAGCCATATATAGTAAATCATTATATATAAAGATACTGATGCATATGCCAATTTCTTTTTTCTATTATAGTCCATACATCTGCCCCCTAAGCGTATTCTTACTCTTTTTCTTTAATAATTTGTATTCGACAAAAGTTACCATATCCCTTTAATTTAGATAATCTTGTATTAAAAGTAAGATGAGTTATAGAATTGTATATATTCTATAACTCATCTTATTTTCTAATTTCTAAAATTATTAATAATTTACTCTTATTGTACATTCGATATGTAATTTTTGAATAAAAAGCATCTATATATGACTTGTAAGATTACATATTAACTATATCTATTATAGTTAAGTTATTATTATTAAAGTCATCCCTAAGATTAATATAGGTAGGATTCTCATTATCACTATCTATTAGTTTTATTTTTGGTCTAGTGCATGCATCAGGGAAATTCTCAACCACTATACCAATAACACCATTGCTTAACTTTACACAAGTTCCTATAGGATAAGCTGCAACTTTCCTAGTAAATAAATTTACTAATTCAAAATCAAAATGAGTTCCCGAGCTACCCATTATATATTCCATTACTTCTGATGGAAGTAATGCTTTTCTATAAGGCCTTTTTGAAGTTAATGCATCATATACATCTGCTATAGCAATAATTCTTCCAAATAAACAGATATCTTTTCCAATCTTACTATTAGGATAACCCGTTCCGTCATACTTTTCATGATGCTCTAATACTGCAATATATGATTTAGTAGGAATGTCAAACCTAGTTTTCATATATTTATACCCTTCTAGTGGATGTTTTTTCATCTTTTCAAATTCTTCATCCGTTAATTTTCCATTTTTATTCAATATATCTTTTCCTACAAATACTTTCCCAATATCATGAAGTAGTGCACCCACACCGAGCTTATACAGCTCTTCTTTATTTAGATTCAATGATATTCCCAATATAATCGAAAGAACAGCAACATTTACGGAGTGAAAAAAAGTATAGTCATCAAATAGCTTTATATCTATCATATTGACCATTATATTCCTGTTTTCAATAAGTTCCTCAATCATATCTTCAACAAGTTTGCTAGCATTCTCTATCTCACCGTCAATGTTAAGATTACCGTCTCCCACATTTATAAATATGTTTTTTATTCCCTTTACCAGTGTTAATCTTAGCTCTTCTCCTATAACATTTTTAATTTCGATTCCTTTAGATATATGATCTTCAACATATATCCCCTGAAAACCTAACTCAATTATCTTATCTATATACTGCGTTTTTAGTTCCGAACCCTTTTTTAATAAAAGCCCCCCTTTATTATTATATAGGTTCTTACCCAGCAGCATCCCCTCTTTTAAACAGTATGTGGGTATAAAGCGCATATTATAAAATACTCCTTTCTTCAGTCTATGTACAATTGTAATCTAAAGTTTTATATTACAGGAATCAGCAAGAAATAGCATAATACTAGATAATTATAGCATATTAACATCTATACTCAAACAAGATAAAATTTAAAATAAAAATAGTCTAGAATAGATTATATACCCTTCTATTCTAAACTATTAAATAATTCTTTAATATTAATTTCTTTAAAATTGTTTTTAAAATTTACTTATAATTTATATTTATTCATCTGAATAGTTGCTTTAAATAAATCGCCATCTACTTCTATATCAAACTGTCCATTCTGAATGCTAATTAAGCTTTTTGCAATAGATAGTCCTAATCCACTACCTTGACTACTTCTAGACTCATCTCCTCTTTTAAAGCGTTCCATTAACTCATTAGCAGAAATATTTAGTTCATAAGCCGATATGTTTTTTATTATTAAGTTTACTGTATTTTCCGATTCTTCAATATCTACATATACCCTTGAGCCCTTAAGAGCATACTTGAATATATTAGATAACAGGTTTTCTATAACTCTCCATAATAGTTTTCCATCAGCTCTAACATAAACTTTATCATTTGGATGATTTATTTTAAACTTTAATTCTGACTGTTCAATTTTATCATTAAGTTCACCTAATCCTTGTGTTATCAAAGATATCATATCTATTTTTTCAAAGTTTACTGGAATGCTCCCACTAGAAGCTTTTGTTGCTTCAAATAAATCATCTGTTAGGGTCTTCAATCTCTGCGCTTTTTGATCTAATATTTCAATATATTCTTGAGACTTCTCTCTATCTTCTTCCCTTTTTAGTAAGTCTACATAAGTGATAATAGAAGTTAAAGGAGTTCTTATATCATGTGATACATTTGTAATTAATTCGGTTTTTAATCTTTCACTCTTAAGTTCATTATTAACTGATTTTTTTAATCCGTCCGTTATGCTATTTATATTAGCACTAAGTTTTCCAAACTCTCCATCTCCTGATACATTTATTACGTGATTCATATCTCCATCTTTTATTTTTTCTACTCCTTCTTTTATTTCATTAAATTGCTTCACTCTTTTAAGTGCTAGCCAAGCTGCTAATCCTATAGTTATAGGAAACATAAAGAATGTTCCAGCGACTAAAGCTGGATATATTATCACTATTAATACTATCTTTACTCCTACACTACCGCTATTATATATGTCTCTTATAAATTTATATAATTTATAGCAAACAGTATATGTTAATGTATTTTTTATAAGCGTATTATTCTTAAAATGTTTAATCAGTGATATAACCAATATTAATCCAAGTGAAGCTATGAAAGATATAATTGGAATTGTAACTTTATTAAGTTCATGAAATTTCTGAGCGCTATACCCTAAATTGTCTATAAACACTATAGATAACATCATTAGAGTAAAGCATAGTAATAGATTGATGTCATTAGGTAATCTATCTATAGAATTCAAATGTAATTCTTTATCTTTAAAAGACTTTCTTCCTACAACTATTGCCAGATATATAAACGATATAGCCAATCCCAGTGAAAAACCTACTAACCTATATATATTATCCGTCATTATCTCTTTATTTTCTTTCCATTCTTTAATTTTGGGATTTAAATATTCTTCAGTAAAAGCAATATATATTGTATTCTTTTCTTGGTCTTCGGTATTTTCTTGTGCTAGTTCGTTAGTTTGTTCTGTTGCTCTTACTATTACATCCTCCAGCATCCAGTTATAGTGACCATTATTTTTGATTTCTTCCGGATGTACTTCTGTTTCATATCCTTCAAATATCATATATGAAGGATGGGACTTAAAATACTCTTTTCCAACTTCAGAGCTATTAGTGAATGTATTTTTTCCATCATTTGTATAGTACAAAACTCCTTTGTAATCTTTTAATCTTTGTAAAAGCATCTTAAATTCTCTCAAATCATTTTGAATTAATTTACTTTTTATATTAGCAATTTCAGTAGCGTATATCTTCTTAAATTCTTCATAATTTTCTTCAGAGCTTAAGGAATGATTATATCTATTTGAATTATCTTGAAAATCTGAAAAGAGATTTTCTTCTTCCATTCTTATTTGCTCTTCTGTAATTGTACCACCATTTAAAACATATTCTTCACTCTTATATTTTATTATTAACTTTGTTAAATCTTCTAAAACACTTGTACTTTCTGACATATACTCTCTACTCAGAAAATAGTTGTCATCAAAAGTCATTTTAAAATCCCCATCAGAAGCTTCTAACGTATTTATAAGTGATATAATTCCGCCTGTAAAACAAACTATTACAAGTATAAAAACAATAATTTTTGTTATTATTGAATGACTATAACTTTTCAACTTTATATCCAACTCCCCACACCACCTTTAGATATTTTGGTTCTTTAGGATTTATCTCAATTTTCTCTCTAATTTTTCTTATGTGTACTGACACTGTATTCTCTGGATTAAAAGCAGTTTCTTTCCATACCTTCTCATATATCTCATCTATAGAATATACTTTTCCAGCATTTGCAGTTAAAAGTTTTAATATTTTATATTGCACTGGAGTAAGGCGCACTTCTTCTCCATCAACAGTTACAATTTTACTTTCATCGTCTATCACAAGTTCACCTGTTTTATATATATTACTTTTAGCTTGAAGGCTACCTAGAGTAATATATCTTCTCAGTTGAGATTTAACTCTCGCTATTAGTTCTAATGGATTGAATGGTTTAGTTATATAATCGTCAGCCCCCATGTTTAATCCTATTATCTTGTCAGTGTCCTCCGATTTGGCTGAAAGCATTATAACTGGTATACTGTTTTCTTCTCTTATCTTCATTGTAGCTCTTATTCCATCCATTTTAGGCATCATAATATCCATTATAATAAGGTGAATTTCATTTTCCTGTATTATTTCCAAAGCTTCTATCCCATTGTAAGCTTTAAGTACTCTATATCCTTCGTTCTCTAAATAAATTCTTATAGCATCTACTATTTCTTTATCATCATCACAAACTAATATATTCAAGTCTCTTCACCTCTATATGAAATTTTGTACATACCATATCACACCCCTTATTACTTGCTATAAGGTTATGATATCAGCTAAATCTTAATAAATCGTCTATGCATATCTTAATATTTTCTTAATATTTGCACAAAAAAATAACAGTTATATCACTAGACTGTTATTCTTTATGCTTTTTTAGTTTTTATTCTAATAGGTTGCTGAATAACTATTTTTATCAACGGTAAAAATACAAGATTAGCTAAACTTACTATAAAAACTTTAGGAAAATTATAGTATATAGGCTTTTGTACCAGCCTTAGTATGTTCAAACAAATCAATCATACATAATTCCTCAAAATTTATTAATTATAAAAAATCTTAAAATCATCATCATTCTAAGATTTATCTTTCCTTATTGTATCCAAGTTTTTCTGCTATATATTTTAGAGAATCTATCCAATCTTCATCACCCTCATTTTGAGCTATTTTTAGTGTGTTCTTTATAAGTTTTGCAACTAAATCTTCATCTAATAAGCTTAAGCTATCTACTATAGTTAAAGATCCTGGCCAATTTAAATCTTGCGTCCATTCCATTAAATGAGATAACTCATCCTCTTCTTTTTGAATTAAATTTTTGTTTTTGCTTATTATATTATAAATTACTATAGCAGCATTATGCCAATGTTCCTTTCCATTTGGTAGAATAATATTCTTTATTTCTGCTACTGATAATTTACTCAATTCTTCTATAGCCTTACTTTGAACTTCATCACTATAATTCCAATTCAAGTCATTGATTAGATTTTTATACATAAACATATTTTATTGTTCACCTCTTAAAAGGTAATTTTTATAAATTAAATTATTTTTAATAGTTTTTAAATAAATACAAAATATTAATTTAAAATAATAGAATACAGAAATAAAACTGTCGGTATAAACAGGCAGTTAATCTTTAAGTAAGGATATATTAGATTTAAAGAAAAAGAAATGTTAATCAACTTATATAAACTATGCTTTTTTAGTTTTTATTCTGAAAATAAAATAGTAGTATTTGAAGATCACTACTAGTATTATGAATACTTTAATATAAACATTATCCAGAATTATCAATGGAAATGCTATCATAAAATCAGAAATTAGCATTATCTTTACTTTTCTGGCTAGTGTCATAGATCTATCTTTAATAAAGTCCTCCGCATAATCCTTATATATCTTTGTCTTTCTAAACCAAGCGTCAAATCTAGAAGACCCTTTAGCAAAACATACTGAAGTTAATATCAAAAATGGCGTAGTTGGAAGTACTGGTAGAAATATTCCCACTATACCAATTCCCATAAAAATAATTCCTAACGTAATAAATAATAGATTTTTAAGCTTCAATTTTCTCTCCTTTTTCTAATTATTTATTTTATGAATTAATAAATTTTTATAACTTAGCCAATTGCTTTACCCAAAATTTTAATGATGATTGCATAACAGGTCCAATTAAAGGTACTGAAATAAATGTGCCGACGGAAACAGGACCTCCAATAATCCACCCTATAGTTAATGCTAAAACTTCAAGTATTGTTCTAGATAATCTCACAGAAATTGAAAACCTTTGAGATATAAAAAGAGTCATTCCGTCTCTAGGTCCTGAACCTATTCTGGATGCAACATACATACCAGATCCGATTCCCATAGTCGTAACACCTATTATTAACATTATACTCCTTGAAAGTAAATTTGTAAAAGACGGTAGTACTTTTAAGTCTAAAATAAAATTAAGAAAAAAACCTACTAGTATTATATTCACAGCGCTAGCTATAGAAGGTATTTTTTTCTCAAAAAAAGCTGTCATTAAAACCATAGCAACTCCTACGATTTGTACCCATCTTCCTACAGATAGATTCGTTAATCTGGATAATCCAATATGTAACACATCCCATGTTGCCACTCCTAAGTTCGCCTCAATTACAGTAGCTGCGCCTAAAGCTAGTACAAATATTCCTGTTAGAAATACAATAACTCTAGTAATATACTTAAAATTCATTCCTACATTATCATCTAATAGTTCGTCTAATTCATTAATTTTTCCTGCCATAAATAATCCCCTTATTCTAAATTTCTAATCATTCTTTCTAGAACACTGTTAAATATATTAAGTTCCCCTTTTGTTATATTTTCCGTACACGCTGTTTCTATTTCTCTAGAAGCCTCATCCCACCTTGGGTATATATCATATGCTTTTTCAGTTAATCTTATATATTTTTCGCGCTTATCATCTCCATCTTCACGAATTACCCATCCCATTTTTTCCATTCGGTTTATTGTCCTTGTAATTGTTGGAGCTTCTACATGTAGATAATTGCTAAGTTCTACTTGTGTACATTTCTTTTTTTTATATAAATACAATATAATTCCCCACTGAGAAGAATATAAGCCTAATGATGAAATTTTTTCATTTAACTTTTTATTGAAATATCTTCCTAATTGGTTTACCTTGTGACCATATAAGTTCATTTATTTTTTCTCCTTAATATATTTATTCAAATATTACTTACCTAGGTAAGTATATCACGTATGCCTGTAAGTATCAATAACTTAAGCTTATCTATGTTGTTAAATTTATCTCTTTTTTAAAAAATTACCATGGTAGTTATAGTGCATACTTTTTCATACTTTGGTGATTATAATATTGACTATGGAATGTGTGGAGGTTTATATGATAAAGAATGATAACAGTCTTATTTTACTATACAGAATTATATATTCTGTTATTGGATGGATAGCTATTGTCGTAAATTATATATTTGAAATTAACGGTGTTCACCAATCTTATGGACTAGTACAAGGAGCACTTAGTACTTTAAAGCTTTTCACCATTCAAACAAATATTATGGTTCTAATATGGTCCACGTGTTCAATTATATATACACTAACTGGGAACAACAAATTTCTAATCCCAACAAATATAAGAGGTGCTGTTGCTGTATATATCTCCATTACAGGTATAATCTTCTTTCTTTTTCTTGAACCTGTATATGGAACTACAGGATATAGACACTATATACATGTAATAACCCACTATATTATACCTTTTGCCTATATAATTGATTGGCTTTTGACAGAAGAACGAAAAACTTATAAGTGGAAATATATTATCTATTGGAATATATATCCTATAGTTTATTATTTGGGATATTTACTATATGGATTTTTCACTGATAAATATCCTTATGTTTTTATCGATTTAAACGCATTAGGATTACATAGATTTATCCTAAATGCATTCTTATGTCTACTGTTCTTTATATTCCTAAGTGCTTTATACATCTCAATAAATAGATTCTCTTGGGTAAGTAGACGTAAAAGATACTAATGATATAAATCTAACTATTAATATTAATCTAAAAAGATGGTGTTTTAAAACACCATCTTTTTAATTTTTATATGAAACTTTAATGATAAGCTGAGTAGCTCACCTTATCACTAAGATTTTTTCTATGCATTTTGCTCACACATCTAATATAAATACAATCATAAATCAAAGTTGCTACTGAAACAGTGGTGATTAAGTATGTTCTAAAGTATATAAAGAAAGCAATTCCCGCAAATAAACTTCCTATCATTTTAAAAATAGCTATATATATAGACTGACCGTTTAAATTCTCTCTTCTTAAAAGTAGAGATATAAATAATCCCGACATCATTAAATTCTGTGAGAAAGCAGAGTATTGTCCTTGAAAGTCTTTGAATTCAAGTGTTATGGAAATAATGGTTAAAAAACTTACGCCTAATGTTATGAAAAATAATGAATAGAAAAACTTTCGTGAAATATACTTCTTAAACTCCTTTCGTCCATAAACTAGATATTGAAACATAATGACAACATCTAGTGCGAACCAACTAAATGTTATTATCCTTTGTAGGGTATTGTGTACATAGATAAAGGAGAAGATGAATTCCCATGAAATATTTGCACAGATAGCTACCATCGGCATTCCATATGTTTTATCCTGAAATCCACGCTTTATAATAAGTATATATGTAATAATCCAAAACAAACCCGTACCTAGTTGAAGTATTAAAAGAAAAGTTCCTTGATTCTCCATATATGCCCTCCCATACAGAATATTAACGAGTAAAATACTTGTAATTCCATACTATACTGTATGAGTATAAGCATATTATTTATGTCAACAATAATTTAGTCTGGGGGTTTTGATTAATTACCTTAGTATATATAAACCTAAAATAAAAAAATGATATCTCTTCATTCCTTCATTCAAAGAGGTATCATTATTAAGTTCTTGAATCCACCTTTCTCCTTTGTTTCTATTTCTAAATTTCCCCCATGACTATCTATTATTTTCTTTGATATAATCAGTCCTAGGCCATGCTTTAAATTTAATAAATCTTCCTCTTCATATCTATACATATTCTTTTCTATAGATCTATTTTTTGCACTCATATTCATCCCTATGCCATCGTCTTTAATAATTATTATTAAATTTTTATCTTTAATAGTTGATGAAAGGTGAATATTACAGCCATCAGGATTGTGTATCATACTATTGTTAATCATATTTTCTAAAGCCCGTTTTAACATAGTCTTGTCTCCAAATATATAAGCATCATTTAATACATCATCTAATTCGTAATCTATATTATACTTTTCATCTTTCAAGTTATTGATATAATCTACAATGATTTCTCTAAGAAGTGAAGCTATATTAAATCTTTCTCCTTTTAAGAACTTTGTATTATGCTCTATTTTAGAGTAAAGATTTAAATCATTCACAAGACTTTTTATTTTAAGACATTGATTTTCGATTATATCTAATTTAGATTGTACTCCCTCAGTAAGGTGTTCATTTCTTTTCAAATAATCTATATTACCTATAATCATTGTCAGTGGTGTCCTTACATCATGTGACACACCTGTAACCCAGTCCGCCCTTACTTTGTCTTTTCTTGATAACACTTGTGCGGTCTTATTCAAGTTAGCATTAATCTCAGCAAATGTGCCTTTTTCTTCTAGGTTAATAAGAGTTCCATCCTTTAAGTTTTTAATTCCTTCAACTGTAGGATTAATTTTTTTCATAGTAAAGTAGTCCATAATAAAAAATAAGATAAGCAATGCTATTATATCAAATAATATTATATAAATTATAAATATTGGAAGTTTCTTTATAGTATCTATATAATAATAATTAGATGGAATTTTTGTATAGCTATCTTTTGGGAATCCAACAACTAGTAAATCTTCATCATGCTCCCAAGTAAAGACGGGATAATCCTTTAAATAATACCGCGAAAATTTTGAGACATCTGTAGCAGAATATTTTATAGGTATTTCTTTGGGAAGATAGATGCTCCATTTTACATTTCCATCATCTTTATCTATAAGCATACTCCAAGCTCTATTATTATTAAGCTCATCTATACCGCTGTCCTTTATAGTATATTGGGTACCTTCGATAGTCAAAGCATTGCTTACTGCTTTCATAACTCGTTCAATTTTAAAAAGTTCATTTTTATTACTAATATCACGAAAAACAAATGCTGTAATAAAAATATTTGAAAATATAAGCACTATAATAGATATGATTATAAATAATAATGATTTTTTTAAAGCTTTACTTAGCTGATTCATTTAATCATCTTCCCTTATAATTAGTTTGTATCCAAGACCTTTTATAGTAACAAGATTCACGGGTGAAGATGGATTCACTTCTATCTTTTCCCTTATTCTTCTTATATGTGCCATCAAAGAATTTTCATATCCAAAGTAATTTTCTCCCCAAATATATTGACATATATTATCAATCGTTACAATATAGTTTTTATTTCGATAAAGAATCTGTAATATCTCATGTTCCTTTGCAGTAAGTGGAAATACTTTACCATTAATTATAGATTGCGCTTTTCCAAAATTTATAATTCCACCTGCTATAGGAACAATGGACTTTTCATCCTCTTTGTATGATCTTCTTAGTATAGCTATAATTCTTAGAAGTAATTCTTTAGGTAAAAATGGCTTTATAATATAATCATCTCCACCAAGTTCCAATCCTTTATATAAATCTTCATCTTCATCCTTCGCAGTCAGGAAAAGAATTGGAATGTCGGACTTACTACGAATATATCTACATATTTCATACCCTTCTCCATCTGGTAACATGACATCTAAAATTGCTAAATGAGGTTTTGAATGTTCAAACTGTATAATAGCTTCTTTAACCGTACTTGCTGTAACTATATTCGTATATCCTTCTTGCAATAAGATATCTTTTACCATTTCCAGCAATTCCTTTTCATCATCTACTATAAGTATTTTTCTTTCTTTATATAGTCTTCCCATTACTTCACCCCCTAAAATCAATCTTATTATAACATACCTACAATTACATTTTCTCTCAAAATTATAAAGTAAGGTAAAAGTAAGGCTGCTTCAAGGTAAATGTAAGGACGTAATGTTAAGATAAGTTTGAATTTAAATGTGGGGGTTGAAAAATGAGTACAATAATAAAGACATCAAATTTAAGTAAAGTCTTCTCAAATCAAATGAAAAGTGTAAATGATCTTTCTATTTCAGTAAAAGAGGGAGAGATTTATGGATTTTTAGGCTCAAATGGTGCAGGTAAATCAACTACAATGAAAATGCTCTTAGGACTTATGAAGCCATCTGGTGGTATAATCGAAATTTTTCAAAAAAATTTAGCTGAAAATACGGATTCTATACTTTTTAATACAGGTTCTTTGATAGAAGAGCCTTCTTATTATGGAAACTTAACAGGATACGAAAATCTTGAAATAATGCAAAAACTACTAAACTTTCCGAAATCAAACATTAATGAAGCATTAGAAATTGTAAGATTAGAAAAACATAAAAATAAGCTAGTTAAAAACTATTCTTTAGGAATGAAGCAAAGGCTTGGTATAGCTCTCGCTATTGTGAAGTTTCCAAAGTTACTAATTCTTGATGAGCCAACCAATGGACTTGATCCCGCTGGCATTCAAGAAATGAGAGAACTTATTAGAAGTTTACCAAGAAAATATGGCATGACTGTAATGATATCTAGCCATCTTTTATCTGAGATTGAACAAATAGCCACTACAGTTGGGATTATAGATCAAGGAAAACTGATTTATGAAGGATCTCTGTCTAACTTAGAAGATGATGGAAGTATCCTTATAAAAGTAAATAATCCTATAGATGCTAGAAAGACTTTAATTAAAGAGTCTTATAAAATAATAGAAATCAAAGAAAATGATTTAATCTTACCTATATATAGTAATGATCATATTTCTAAGATAATAAAGTGTCTTGTAAAAAATGAGATTTCTATTTATGAAGTAAAAAAAATAAAGAAATCTCTAGAAAATATCTTTCTAGAAATCACATCTCGTGGAGGTGTTTTATAGTGATTCAAATGCTAAAGATAGAGTTCTTAAAAACTAAAAATACAAGGTCATTTGTTATTCCCTTTCTATTATTTTTAATTGGTAGCTTATGGGCTATTGCTGCTTCTCAGTTACAAACTATTAATCCTTCAGATATGGAAACCTTACCAAAGATAGTGGCTCTTTTTGCAAGTCTTAATGGCTTATTTTTTTCTATAGCTATAGGATTATTTACATCTAAAATATCAAGTATAGAGCATATAGGAAATACCTTTAAATTGCTTTTTAACCTCAAATCAAAATCTAAAGGAGTTATTTATATCAAAAATATTATTATCTAATATGTTTTTTATATTTTTATCTTTACTAGAAACTTTTCTTATTCTTGCAGTTAGTTCAATTGTAAAAATAAATATAGGATTAGAGATGATATTTTATCACTTTTTAAGTTCTATAGTAGTTAGCTTTATACTCATAGTTATTCAAGTTTTTTTATCTTTGCGATTTGAAAAGCAAGTTATAGGAATTGGAGTATCATTGTTCGGTGCTTTTTTAAGCTTTTCATTTTCTAGACTACCAAAGTTTATTACAAGATTAATACCTTGGTGCCTTTATACTGAATTATCACCATCTAGAATGATTGGTATTGATGGAGTAGCGCATTACTATGAAAAATCAGGTAACTTAAATATACATTTAATCTATATTTGTATATACCTTATACTATTTTTTATACTAAGAAATATCTATGGAAAACATAATTATTAAGGAGGATAAGTATGATAAATCTCTTTAAAATAGAAAATAAAAAAATGAAAAAAAGTGGAGTGCTTTTTACGGGATTATTCTTTATAGCATTTAGTTTGTTTATAGGTACTTCTATGTTTTTATTAAATAGAGAGGTCTTTGAGCGTGACGGTAATCAAATAATAGGTCTCTGGGGACAGTCTGCATTTTATTATAGTCAAATTTTTTACCCAATTATAATTTCTCTTATGGCTTCTATTTGTTGTAACCTTGAAAAGAAGAATAAAAATTGGCAAAGGATGAGAGCCTTGCCTATAAGCAATGAAAAATTGATTTTAGGTAAGCTTTTTACACTCAGCTATTATTTACTGTTACTTCAATTAATCTTCTATATTTTATATATAGTTATAGCAATAATTTTGAACTTATCAATTGATTTAACTATATCACTTAAGCTTCTTAGATGGATCATTATCAGTTGGATAGGTGGCATAACTATCTTAAACCTTCAATTGTTCTTATCCATTAAAACTAACAGTTTTACTGCGCCTATAGGAATAGCAACTGGGGGATCGTTTGTGGGATTTTTATTACTATTTATAAATAATAATCTCCTTGCTTATTTTCCATATTCGCAAGGAACTATAGGTATGAGATCTAGACATTTACAAGAGTTTCAGAAACAAGAGCTTTTAACTTTTGTTATAGTTAATGCTATATTAAATTTAATAATATATTTCTTATCACGTAGAGAGCTAAATAAAAAAGAGTACTAGTATAACTATACTATATGGTATGATTTATCCCTAGATGTATATAGATTTTAATAAGAGTTTTTAAGAACAAAGTATGTTACTTAAAAATATAATAAGAGTATTTGATTTTAGAAAAAACAAATACTCTTTCTCAATCTATTATATACTTTTAAGTAAACTTTACTTTAAGTTCATCAATTTAGCTGCATTGTTATAAAAAACATCTTCTAATCCTTGTTCATCTAAACCACTTGTCAGCACTTTTTGAATTTCTATAGTTGGGTGATGAAATGGAGTATCTATTCCAAACATTATTCTATCTTTACCAACTTCATCATATGCTTGTTTAATCTTACTATTCATAGGCATCCCTGACATCTCAAGATAAAGATTAGGGTAACGCTTAGCCATTTTTAAACTAGCATCTATATATACTCCGTGACCATGACCCATATGTATCATTATCACTTTGACATTTGGAAAACGTTCAGCTAATAAACCTATACTCCAAGGTAATGAAAATGGCGGATGTCCACAGTGAATAAATACTGGTATATTTAAGTCTTCAGCCGTTTCCATTACAGGATCTAGCATCTTTGAATCAGCCACATACGAATGCATAAGTGGGTGTAACTTTATGCCTAGAAACCCTTGTTCTTTAATATAATAATTTATACTTTCAACAGCATTCTTTTCGCAAGGATTTGCAAATACTATTGGTAAAAATCTATCAGGATACTTCTTAAATGCTTCAGATATAGTGTCATTATTAGTAGCATTACTACTACATAAAATTGTTTTTTCTATTTCATATTCATCCATTTGCTTAATTAACTCTTCTGTATCTATACTTACTCCAGCCCAGCCACCAAAAACACCTATATGTGAATGTGCATCTATTTTCTTCATAATCTATATCTCCTTTAACTTTTTTATTGTTCCAGATGCTAATAATGTAGATCCCAATATAAATGCTATTACTATACTACTTATTGTCTGCATTGTTACTGTAGGAAAACTTGAAATTGCATAACCCCAACCAGCTAGAGGTATTTTAACAAGCGTATAAGCTGCAACTTGAAAAGCCCCTCCTACAAAAGCACCTATTAGCCAACCATATTTTAGCTTTGGAAATAACCTTTCTGCCATTAAACCCATGATTACACCCATACAAATTTTAATAATAAACGTTGGCAATACCCACTGCATATATCCTCCTAAAAAGTCCGCTAAGGCGCCTCCTATTCCTCCAGCTAAAGCACCTTTTTTCCAACCTAGAATCAGTACAGATATAAAAATCATACAGTCTCCTAAATGAGTATATCCGTTAATTGATGGTATTTTAAAAAGATATGTAGCAATGCATATTAATGAGCTCATTATAGCTATCTTTGTTAAGTTTTTTGTTTTCACATGTATATTCTTCATGCTTTCTCCTTTAGTCTTATTAATAGTTACAATTTCATGATAATTGTATGCATTAAGTATAGCACAATTCATTTAAAAAGTCTATTGTATGCGTCTAGAAATATTTTCGATATATATTTGTTTCTATGTATCGCTACGTTCTTTATTTTAAAGATAGTAAATAAGAGCCCAAAGTTTTCATATGAAACATTACATTAATTTACGCAAATAAAAAAAAGCCAACTTTCATTGGCTTTTTTCATCATTATTTCTTTAATTATTATAAGTTCCATCTGATATTTTACTAGATTTAGACGATAAGTAACTAAAAATATTTTATCATTTTCTCGATTATACTTTTGGTTGAGTTTTTAAATGGTGGATATAGCATTGATATTGTTGATGTCTTTGCTTGTTTAAAATAAGATCTCTCATGGGTAAATGCCATGAAGCCGTGATAACCGTGTGATTTTCCGATACCACTATTATTAATACCACCAAACGGTAAATTGGTATTTCCCACATGAATTACTACATCATTTACTGATATATCTCCAGATTCTGTATGATCTAATATATAGTCAACAGCTTTATTATCTTGGCTAAATATATAAAGAGCTAAAGGTTTTGGTTTTGAATTGATATAGTTTATTGCCTCATCAATATTCTTATATTTGATTATAGGAAGTACAGGCCCAAATATTTCTTCCCCTAATATATTGCTATCTAAAGGTATGTCTGTAAGTATTGTTGGAGATATAAAGTTCTCGGATTCTTCATAGTGTCCTCCTACTTTTATCTTTGCTCCCTTAGATACAGCATCATCTATGAGTCCTACTATTCTATTAAAATGTCTTTTTGTGATTATTCTACAGTATTTTAAGTCATCCGTAACCTTATCAATAGAACCGTAGTAATGCTTAATATATCTACTCATTAGTTTAACAAACTCTTCCTCTTTATTCTCTGGTACAAATAAGTAATCTGGTGCCACACATATCTGCCCTGCATTTAGGCATTTTCCCCATACCACTCTTTGAGCTGCTTTCTCTAGGTCTGCCGTGTCATCAATTATTACAGGAGACTTTCCCCCCAGTTCAAGAGTAACTGTAGTAAGGTTCTTTGCAGCAGCTTCCATTACTATCTTTCCTACCGAAGGGCTACCTGTAAAAAATATATTGTCAAAAGGTTTTTTAAGTAGCTTTTGAGCAACTTTATAATCTCCCTCAAAAACAGCTACTTCATTTTCTTCAAATACTTCTGAAAGTATTTTTCTTATGCAGTCAGTTGTATGTGGACTAAATTCTGATGGTTTAACTGTTACACAATTTCCTGCTGCAATAGCAGAAACAAGTGGATCCATAGTTAGTTGAAAAGGAAAGTTCCATGGTGACATTATTAAAGATACTCCTCTTGGTTCATACCTCACTTTACTTTTTGCTCCAAAGTGACTTAAAGGAGTCCTTACCTTCTTACTCTTCATCCACCTATTTAGATTCTTTATTGTATGCTTTATCTCTGAGGTAACTGGATAGATTTCTGTTAAAAGAACTTCTTCCTCTGGCTTTTTAAAATCTTTATATATAGCCTTTTGAATCTCTTCTTTATTATTTAATATACAATTATTAAGCATCTTTAGTTTTTTAATCCTATCTCTTGCAGTACTTTGTCTAAGCTTCCATTTATAATTCATCTGGAGATCAAAAACTCTATCTATTTCTTCTTGTATTTCAAGTAAATCTTTATCCATTTTAATCCCTCTCTAACTTAAACACCAAATCATAATAATATTCTATACAAACAGAAAGAATATAATGAGTTTATCTAGCCTTCATATATACTTCTTATTATTTTATGTTCTTAATAAAATAATATAACTTTTTATCTTAGCCTTCTTTTTAACCATTTTATCATTATAGTAATTAAAATCAAAGCAATACTACCATATAGTAGCCAGTACTTTTCTTCAAAACTACCACGTTGCATAGATAATACATCAAATTTACCTAGATATTCATTTTTGGACATCCTATTAAAAATGAGATACCCTATAGAAAACATGTATCCAAATATAGTATTTCCTGTGATTGCTGAAAAACAAAGTCCAAAGCTTCCTAGAAATGCAGCTGATAAAAAAGTGCCTATCATATATTTGGTAAGTGGAAAATTACAACCATTATACTTTAAAAACAGCGTGAAAACTCCAATTATGATAAAAGATATAAATAAGCTTGAAGCTAGTCTAATTGCATAAGGTATAAGCTTTGTCATAGACTTAGATGATACTATTTCATTAATTTCTACCGGTTCCTCTGGGGCAAGTATAGGAACTATTAATATAATTCCAATTATGGATACAAAACTTTCAAGACAAGTTGCACTAGATACAGCATCAAGATTTTCTACTCCTTGAAGAAATGGTAAACAAAACAGAAATACAACTGAAAGTGCTAAATTAGTTATGGTGATTAGTTTTAGATTCGACTTTATTAAATCGATTCCATTTTCCAATCTTTGAACTAATGTCAAGCTTACCCCTCCTTTTCTGTTCATATATAAATACAGTTGCTATAACTATTAATAATGCAAAACCTGTGATTGCAACACGATTTAACATAATTTCACTAAAGTTTTCTATAATTAAAGTGCCCTCATTTTCACTATTATGACGAATAAATAATCCTAGAAGTGGATAATCACCTGTGAGTTCTATACTAGCTACGCTAAAACACCACATAATTAATCCTACTAATATAGCTACTGGCGTATCTGTAAGTGTAGTTAAAAGTATTCCTACAGCTGTAACAATCATTATCGTAGGAATTATCCACCAAGCTATATATTTTATAAATGCGAATGCGTCAATATTAAAGTTTTGATTATTTGCAAATACCATAAAGGTAGTCGTTTCTTTAATTCCTATTGCTATTACTGGTAATATCATCATAAAAATAAGAGAAAAATATCGAGATAGAACAATCTTTGATGATGATGCACTTCTTGAATAAACAAGTGCAGACATTTTACTACGATTATCTTTAATAGACATAAACACTGCTACAAATATAGGAAATATCCCCATGACAATACCAATATAGTCACAAAACAAACGTGCATATCCATTCATCCAAGATGGGAACTCATATTTAAATTTATTATTTTCAACCATATGTTCATATTCCTGAACTGCTTCTTCATAGGTAATAGGTACACGAGTAAATCTATCAATAACATCTTGCTTATAAGAAAGCCCTACACCTAAAACTTCCCCTACCTTTTCCATTAGTTCATAAAATCTCTCGAGCCTTATATTTTCATCAACTGGAAAAGTATCATAACTATTATTCTCCCATATCTGCTCTAACTCTTCTATGCTTTGTCCTGCTATCTCCTCAATGATAGGCTCTATTCTTTTTATTTCACTATCATTTAATTTAACCCTCTTATATATTCCTAATGGATATGTAACATATGAATTATCCTTATATTCTCCATATAACTTATCAACTGCTTCTGGTATCATATCCTTTGATGGTGAAACCTTTTTAAGTCCATAAGGTGCGTAATGTGATTGCATATCTTTTTTAACTGGCGGTGAAATCATCTCTTTTAAATCCTCTTTTGTAGTAAAGCCCATTTGAGAAATATAAAATAGTAATACAACCACAATAAAAGCATAGTATATATAACTCTTTAATATATTTCTACATTCCCTAAAAAACAAACTCATTTTGCCTGACCTCCCATCAATAGCATATATCCATCTTCAATAGTAGGTTCACATGGAACAGCATCCTCATCAGGTTTACTGTCCGATATAATTCTAAGTGTTGCGTTTACACCTTGTGAAATCATCGAGGTCACTATATATTTGTCTTTAATCTTATTTAAATCCTTGTGGTTTTTAGTAACAGTATAGACTTTATTACTTGCTAGTTCTTTAAGTTCATTAGTTGTACCACTATAAATAACTGTACCACTATTTAGAATTGCAATGTTTTCACAAGTTGCTTCAATATCTCCTACAATATGAGTTGAAAGAATAATAATTCTATCCTTTGCTATTTCACATAGTAAGTTTCTAAAACGTATACGTTCTTCAGGATCAAGCCCTGCTGTTGGTTCATCAACTATTAAAACCTTTGGATTATGCATAATAGCTTGTGCAATTCCAAGTCTTCGTTTCATACCTCCTGATAGGGCTTTAACCCTTACTTTTTTACAATCAAGTAAATTAACTTTATCTAATAGTTTTAGAATAATATCTTTTCTTTCATGTTTAGGTATTTCAGATAGTATGCCTAAGTAATCCATAACTTCATAGACTGTCATATTTGGATACATAGAAAAATCTTGTGGCAAATACCCTATTGTTTTTCTAATATCTTTTGTATTTTCAACTGGAACACCACATATTGTTACTGATCCTTCATTTTTTATTAAAAGTGTAGTAAGTATACGCATAAGAGTGGTTTTACCTGCTCCATTTCTACCAAGCAATCCAAACATCCCGCTTGGTATTTCAAGATTTATATTATCAAGCACTGTTTTCGTACCAAATCTTTTAGTAAGATTAGATATTTTAATCTCCATAAATTTTGTCCTCCCATTTATTAATTGATAAGTATTCAAATGTGAAAGTTATAAGTAATGTACCAATTGTTAAAGGATATATTCCATCAGCAATAGACTGTGGGCATAATGCAGTAATCAAAAAAATATTATTGCAAAAGTAGCAATACTTATTGATTTAATAGTAAGTTTTCTATTAAGTTCTTTTGCACGATCTCTCTCAAGTTTTTCACGCTCTAAAGAATCTACCTTTAACCACATCTCTTGTAAAAACTCTTTTTCATTTTTCATTCTGCATATTCTCCTTAATATATTTTTGAATATTCTTCCTTGACCTATAAAGGATGATTTTTATTTGTGGCAATGACTTATTCATAATTTCAGAAATTTCTTTATAGCTAAATCCATAAATCTCATAAAGGCAAAATGCCATACGATAATTATAATTTAATCTGTCGAGTAACCGTAACGAATATTTTAATCTCTCTTGCTGTTCCAGTAACTCGTATGGAGTTAAATCTGAACTTGCTATATTAACATCATCTGAACTTATTATATTAGAATCTTTGTTTTTGCGTATAAAGTCTATACACTTATTTCTTATTACTGCAAATAAGAATGTTTTGAATGTATTTTTAGACTTGTAACTAGTTCTATTTACGTATATGGATGCAAAGCTCTCCTGTACAATATCCTCTGCCATATAAGCATCCCTTATGAAAGTAAATGCAAATCCAGTTGCTTTTAACCTATGTTTCAAAACAAGCTGCTCAAATGCTTTTTTATCACCATTTTTAACCTTGTCCATTAATATATTATCTTCACAAATAAATATCACCTCCATTCAAATTTAAAATTAGTACATTAATTTTACTCTCCTAATGTTTACACGAAAAATAATAGAAAAAGTTACACCTAAATTAAAAAATATTTTGATTTGTTTATCTTTACATTTATATATAATAAAGAGCATCTACAGTCAATTCTGTAGATGCTCTTTATTATATATAAGGGGTGACTATTAAAGCTATATATTCTTAAGATGTATTAAATTATCCTATTCTCATATATTCTTGTTTTATTAACTCTGCAAACTCTGGTCTTTCCTTAGACACATTCATTAAGTAAAGAATTGCATTTCCTGGATATGATACTTTACTTTTCAACTGTGTATACTCTAAAGTTCTCCTAGCTAAAGCTATAACACAGTTCTCATTGTGTTTTTCATTACAGTCCTTACATAATCTACATATGTTAGCTATTCCACTAGCAATTACCTTTTCATCATAATACTTAAAATCGTCTTTTGGAATTAAGCTTTCTCCGTCAGGTATAAAATATATAGACTTATCCTTGATATTTTTAACAACATAGTCTCCAAATCCAATATTACACTTTCTATAACTACATTTTTCTGTCTCTCTCTCAGAGCATTCATTACAAATTTCCCTAATGCTGTTCTCTAAATTATTTAAGTAGTCCATATTAATACCCCTTTTCTATGTATTATTTAAATAATTAAATATCGTAAATAAGTTTGGCCTTTAGATTCATTAAATAAGATGTAGGTTTTATTATAAGATGTAAATAATTTTAAAACCTACATCTATAAAATAATCCTAAAAATCTAGAAATTTTTTGCTAGTTCTTGTGCTTCTTTAATTGCATCTGATACAACCAATTCAACATTTGTATCACTTCTATCCATATCTTCACGTGCAAAAGTAGTAAAATCTCTTATTCCAAGGAACCCAAGAAGTGTTCTTAAGTATCTATCTCCTAATTCAAAATCTGATAATGGCTCTTGTGAGTAAGCTCCTCCTCTTGTAACAAAGTGTATAGCTTTTTTTCCTTCACATAATCCAACCGGTCCTTGTGATGTATATTTAAATGTGATACCACTTACAGTTACGTAATCAAGGTATGCTTTAAGTATTGCTGGAAAGCTCAAATTCCAAAATGGTGCTGAAATTATAAACTTATCTGCTTCAAGGAATTGATATGCGTATTTCAACACTGGATAATTCTTACCTTCGCCAGGCTTAACATTATGGAGAGCAACATCTTCTTCTGTTAGGAAACCCATATTTTCTTTGTATAGGTCTAATACTATAATCTCATCATTAGGATGACTTTCTCTATATGATTCAACAAAGCTGTCAGAAATTCTAAAAGTTCTTGATGCTCCTTCGGGTTTAGCATTTGCTTTGATATAAATTACCTTACTCATTTTTTACATCTCCTTATTTAATAATATTTTTTACTCATTACTAGTTTTGTTTTTTACAATATTATTTATTCTTTTAAAAAATTAACTATTTGCTATAATATGATAATATATATTAAATATCTTTTTGGCAATTAGGCACTTTTTAGTTATATAGTACCCTAAAAGATACTATTAGAGAGGTGGTTAGAATGACAGATTGTGTGAAGAAACATGAAGAATGCTATATGAGAGAGCACTGCTTGAAGTATGACATTTGCCCTATGACCTTAGTTCAAAGAATACTTTCAGGAAAATGGAAGATATTAATTTTATGGTATCTAAGCTATAAGGAATTAAGATTTATGGAAATTAAGAGAAAGCTTCCAAATGTTACTCAAAAAATGGTTACTCAACAGCTAAGAGGTCTCGAAGAAGATAAGCTTATATACAGAAAAGTATTTCCAGTTGTTCCTCCAAAAGTTGAATATGGATTAACAGATCTAGGAAAAAAAATAATCCCTATCTTAGAAATGATGCATAAGTTTGGAGCTGGATATTTAGAAGATAATTTTGATAATGTAGCCTACGAGGATAGCCTAGAGTAAATGTATATACAAAAGCCCCTTAATTTATAAATTAAAGGGCTTTTTGTATAAGTTTATAGTAACAATTGATACTCTTTTATCTAATATTAAATCTTCATTAAATATGCTTAAAAGTTATTATCGCCAATAATCTCTTTTCTATATTTTTCTGCCTCATCTGATAATTTATAACCTGTTTTGCTCAATATATCCATGTAGTTTCTTAGCATCTGAATAGTACCGCTTTCTTCATTACTTTTTAGTATATCTAAGTATATATTCTTTGCATTTTCATCTATCATTCCTGAATCATAACTAAAAAGAGGAGTATTATTTGCACCGTAAAGCATAAAAGTAAGATATCTCTTTTTTAATTCCTCTATTTCGGATGATTTTACTGAATTCTCATGATTCTTAAGAAATCTTTCTTGATCCAAGGTTCTAGATACAATTTCATCCCAACCAATAATAAGAGCAGCATCTTTTACAGGAACTTTATTAGATTCCGCAGCCATAATATCAATATAGTCTTTTAAGTCATCTGTTACGTTTGAGCTATATTTTTTGTAGTATTCATAGTTAATAATAGGAAAATACATTCCTTCTGCAGTTTCAACTTTATATCCACTATCTCTTGTTTTTATTAAAATATTTTTAAGATCATTATCTTGTATATCTTCAACTTTACTTAAATCTAAATCAGGATTATATATACTATTTATTTTTCTTTGAACTTCTTCACTTCTATAGTATTTCTCCTCAAAAGTCGTTAAATTATTTTTCTGAATTTTTTCAAGCTCATTAATCATTATAGTTAAGTTTTCTTTCGAAATATTAGAAGCATTTTTATCAATAAATTTAATTATAGTATCAGCTTCTGAATCACTTTTTAAGAGATTGTCAAAATCAAGCATTATCTTTTTTTGATTATCCGCTTGTACATCCGTTTTCTTCTTTTCTTCGTCTTTAACATTACCATTATTCTTCACACACCCAGCCATTAAACTCATTCCTAATGCTAGTAATATAAGTGTTAAGCGTAAGAATACTTTTCTATTAAGTATATTTATCATAGTAAATTCTCCTTTATCACAGTTTATGATACTATTCACTATACTAATTATAACATGAAATATTTGAGTCTTACTTTTACAATTTCATTTCTAAGAGAAAAATATCTACTTTATATTTATTATAGCCTTTATAGTCTATAATAAATATATTATTGCTTAAGACACACTTACCTCCATGCATTCACAGCGTCTAAATAATACTTTAATAGCTGAGGCTTTACTAGTGTATTCGTTGTTATTTCGTTCTTGTTAACTATTTCATCTTTACTAAATTTAAATAATCCATCTATCGCTTCATCATTTAAAAACTTAGTTTCTATATCTAGTTTAATATGCTTAGTATCCATAGGTATTTTAGTAGCTAATTGAAATCCCCAGTCTCCAAAAGTTGGTACTTCTACATGATATGGAGTCACATTAAATCCTTCTTCCTCTATAGTTTTATTTATACACCAATATGCTTCTTTTGCATAGTATGGACTTGTTGACTGAACTGACATAGCTCCTTCATTGGATAGAATATTTCCACATAGTCTATAAAATACATTAGTATATAGCTTATTTAGACTTTCGTTGTTAGGATCAGGTAAGTCTACTATTATAACATCATAAATTTCTTTACATCGCTCGATAAAGTTAAATGCATCATCATATATAAGTTCTACCTTTTCATTACTCAATGAGTTGTTATTTATTTTTGTTATATGCTTATTGCTCATACTTAGCTTTACCATCTCTTCATCCAAATCAACTAGTGTAATTTTTTTAACCTCTGGATACTTCAGCACCTCCCTAACAGCTAGTCCATCTCCACCTCCTAGTATAAGAACCTTTTCTGCTCTCTTAGCTACATTCATTGGTATATGTACTAATGATTCATGGTATCTATATTCATCACTAGCTGAGAACTGTATATTGCCATCTATAAATACTCTTAAATCATCCTTGTGTTTTGTAACTACAATGTTTTGATACTTTGTTTGTTGTGATAAAATTACTTTATCTCTATATAGTTTTCCCTCTATGGAATTAGCTATGTTATCAGAGAATATTACTCCACTAATCATTACTGCTAGTATTGATATAGTTATTACCTTAAAACCTATTATATTTTTAATATATTCTTTATATCTATAAACTATAACCAATGAAACGACTATATTTAAAGATCCTACCAAAAAAGCCGTAGTGAAATATCCTAGATTAGGAAGTAAAACTAGTGGAAAAGCTATAGATCCTATTAAACCTCCTATATAATCGAAGCTAAATATAGTGGATAGTGTTATTCTTAAGTTATTTGTATTATCTTCTATAATCCTTGTTAATATTGGTATTTCAAATCCTACAAAAGTTCCTATGAGGATTATTTCTATGTACATTATCAGTTCATAGCTCTCAATATAAATATTTGATAGAAATAGTATTAATGTACTTATTCCTCCTAATACTCCTACACCTATTTCTACAGCAACGAACCAATCAAAAAGGTTTGTCTTAATGTATTTAGATAAATATGATCCTAATCCCATAGCGCTCATATATAACCCTATTGTTATTGAAAATTGCTTTATACTATCTCCAACTAAAAAAGAACTGATTGAGCTAATCAATACCTCATAAATAATTGAACATCCTGAGATTATTAAAGTTGTTAACATCAATACTTTATAGTTAAATGTCTTGACCTTATTCATTTGCATCACCTATGTTGTCATTTAATAAATAGCACCACTTATTACTATTGATATTCCTATGAATAGTCCCATGACCATCAATCCTGCCGCAGGGTTACTATCCTCTATTTCTTTGTTTAAATTATATTTTTTATTTATTGCCTGCATAGCCAAATATCCTAATATGCATATACCGATTCCAATAAAGAAATATATTATTGTACTAGCTATTCCTTCTAATAACGTAGTTGTTGTTTCCACTATTTCTAGTGATATTATGGCACTCTTTAAAATTATGCCTACTCCAATATATATACCTGCCGTTATATAACCCACAGCGACATTTCTATTTTTTATTTCAGTTGGAAAATGACATGGTATAACCAAGTCAACTAGAAAAGTTCCTAGACTCATTAAAGTTATTCCTATGCCACAATATATTATAGTATTTATTATATCTTGCAATTGTAAAACTCCTTTCTTTATTTACCTGAACTAATGCCACCACCTGATGATAGTCTAGAGTTCACACTACTTTGCTTTATACTATCAGAGTATGTTTTATATCTATTTTGATTTTGGTTAGATGCTTTGTTATTATAGTATCCTCTATAATATCTATTTGCTGTATGACTGCCTCTATAAAGAGTGTTTCTACTTGAATATACATACTCTCTTGAACTTACCTGTAACAATGTCCTTGTATCTTCACTTAAATAGATTAATGCCATTTCATCTGTCGTAATTATTACTACCGTACCATCTTCCTCACTCTCTTGAACATTCTCTACATCTCCTTGCAGTTCGTCTATCAGTAACTTAGCTACCTCCTCTATCTTTTTATTTATTGAGTATACATCAGCCTTCTTGCTATTGTCCATGTCTGAAGTCACAGAGGTCTCGTACTGAAAGTTACTGTTTGATTCTATAACCTTAGATAGTCTTCTATCTTGATCATCAGAATCTGAAAGTATTGATACTACAAAAATTATTAAAATAATTGCAATTGTAATGCCTAAGTTTTTTTTATCTTCTTTGTGCTCATTAGATTTATTTATTCTATCTAATATATCTTTATTTTGTTTAGCATTAAATTTCGAGTCTAACTTCTTTATGTCATCCTTGTCTATATAGTGTCCTTTTGAAAATTCATCATCAGAACCCCATCTTTCTCCTGATATTAATAACTCTTCTGTACTGTCCTCATATTCTTTATATGACACTATTTCATCTATATCTACATCTACATTTCCACCATAGTCTAATACCCTTGCTGAGCTACTATCTACATTTCTATATCCAATAGATTTAATATTTTCTTCTAAAAACTCTTCACTATATGACTCTTCCTTATATACAGCATATTCATCATTTAATCTATCAACACTCAGCCATCTTATCTGAGATCTTTCTTTTGACCTTAGCTTATATTCAATCCATCTTGTACCATCAAAGTCTTCAAATAGTATGTAGCCATCTACGACAAATCTGACCCCATTGAGTATAATTTCACTATCTATATCTAGTGATAAATTATCATTTATCATTCTGTCTTACCTACCTTTTTATTGTCTTTCTTTATTATAGTTTTCTAGTAAAATTATATCACAAATTAAACTTATTACCTTTTATTTTTATATTTCTATTCACTTACTTTACTATCTAAGAAATCATCCATCAATAAAAAGTAAGCCTATCGATAAATATCGATAGGCTATTTTTAGCTTAATCTTTTTACTGTTAAAACAGCATTTACACCAGATGCAAAGTTGAAAACTGTAGCAAGGCCAGCAGTTATAGCAAGATCTATTACATTTCCTGTAGAAAGTGATACTATAGTAGAGTTTGTAAAGACTGCAGTTGCCCCTATACTTAGTGTAGCGCTTACTATAGTTGACGCTATATTTGTACCGTTTATTCTAACAGCTGTTGATATACCTGTACTTACAGTGATAGAACCATATACGATATACTCAATCTCATAAATACCAGTTGCATTTATAGTCAATTGATTTGTTCCAGCAGTTACATTTAAGAGAGATTGATTATTATTAAATGGAACTTGTTGGGTACCCGGAAGTACGAAGGTAAGTGAAGATGCAGTATTATTATATTTTCCACCATAAGCACTCAGTCCACCAGCTGGTCCTGTTGGACCTGTTGCTCCATCTGCTCCGGTCGCTCCGGTTGCTCCGGTTGATCCTGTTGATCCATTTGCTCCTGTGGCTCCTGTGGCTCCTGTAGGCCCTGTTGATCCAGTGGCTCCATCTGCCCCTGTAGCTCCGATTGATCCTGTTGGACCAGTCGCTCCCACTGCTCCTGTAGCTCCTGTTGGACCTGTTGCTCCATCTGATCCTGTGGCTCCTGTGGCTCCTGTAGACCCTGTTGATCCAGTGGCCCCATCTGCTCCTGTCGCTCCGGTTGCTCCTGCTACTCCTGCTTCCCCAGTTGCTCCTGTCGCTCCTGTCGGGCCGGTTGCCCCATCTGACCCGGTTGGTCCAGTTGCCCCAGTTGGGCCTGTTTCTCCTGTTGCTCCATCTGCTCCGGTAGCTCCTGTCGCTCCCACTGGGCCTATTTCTCCTGTGGCTCCTGTGACTCCTGTTGGCCCTGGTATTCCGTCTGATCCTGTTGATCCTGTAGCTCCAGTTGGCCCTGTTTCTCCTGTTGCTCCATCTGCTCCGGTAGCTCCTGTCGCTCCCACTGGGCCTGTTTCTCCTGTTGGACCATCTGCTCCTGTCGCTCCTGTCGCTCCATCTGCCCCGGTTGGACCTGTGGCTCCGGTTGCTCCAGTTTCTCCAGCTGCTCCGTCAGCTCCAGTTGATCCAGTTGATCCAGTTGGCCCTGTTATTCCATCTGCTCCTGTTGGGCCGGTTGGACCATCTGCTCCTGTTGGGCCGGTTGGACCTATTGGTCCATTAGAACCTGTCGGACCAGTATCCCCTGTGGCTCCTGTAGCTCCCGTTGGACCAGTGTTTCCATTAGCTCCTGTCGGGCCGGTTGATCCGATTGCGCCGGTAGCACCAGTTGCTCCATCTGCACCAGTATTTCCACGTGGTCCTGTTGGACCGGTTACTCCATCTGCTCCCGTTGCTCCTGTTGGGCCGATTACTCCATCAGCTCCTGTTGGGCCAGTATTCCCTATCGATCCGGTTGCTCCTGTGCTTCCTGTTGGACCGGTGGCTCCTATATTTCCTGTTGGACCGGTGGCTCCTATAACTCCTGTGGCTCCTGTTGGTCCGGTTGATCCCATAGCTCCTGTTGATCCTGTTGATCCTGTTGGGCCAGTTATTCCTGTAGCCCCTGTTGAACCAGTATTCCCACGTGATCCCGTCGGTCCAGTGGCCCCGGTTATTCCTGTAGCTCCTGTTGGACCGGTCATTCCATTAGCTCCTGTTGGACCTATAGCTCCTGTTGATCCGGTAGCTCCTGTTGTTCCTGTTGATCCGGTATTTCCACGTGATCCCGTTGGGCCTGTCGCTCCAGTCGATCCTGTAGCTCCTGTTGGACCGGTTATTCCATTAGCTCCTGTTGGACCTATAGCTCCTGTTGGACCAGTAATTCCAGTTGTTCCTGTTGCTCCCGTATTTCCACGTGATCCTGTTGGACCGGTGGCTCCATTAGCCCCTGTGGCTCCTGTTGGGCCTGTTGGACCGGTGGCTCCCGTTGGCCCGGTTGGACCGGTCGGGCCTGTTGGTCCTATAATATCTTGAATATCTTGAAGAGTTGTAACGTCTAGATATGATTTTACACTACTAGACTCGTCTATATTTGAATCGGAATTTCCGATATCTCTATTCATTTATTATTCCCCCCTCAATTAGTATATTATTGAGAAGTTTTTTTGCTACAATAACTGATAAAGTTCTTACTTATTTGCATTTATCTATCTAGTGACTAAATAAGTGTATATCTTACTTTTTCCTTAATTAATTACATCTAGTGTATTAGATTTTGTCTTTTATTTTAACAATTTCTTGCTTATCATAGTGACATAATAGTATTGCTATGATAAACAAATAAGAGTATGATTAGCTTAAATAAAGATTAAAATGTATTTAATATCTAATCAATATCTACCTATTATAAGTCCTATGATTTTTACTCATAATACATATATATCTATATAATTTTCATATTTTTTAGCACCATTTTTTATTTTAAAATATAGAGATGGAAGTGAGTTTATGATAAATGAAACAAATAAAAATAATATAATCGTGCCAGTTTATGCTTTTATAACTGTCCTTCTTTGGGCATCTGCGTTTGTGTTTACTAAAATAGCTCTTGTAGCCTTTACACCTGAGGCATTAGGTTCGATAAGATATTTATTTGCAAGCAGTTTACTTCTCATCTTCGCAGTTATAAAAAGAACTTCATTGCCAAAGTTAAAAGACATACCTTTATTTTTTTTATCAGGCTTTGCAGGTTTTTCTATGTATGTATATGCATTTAATAAAGGATCTGTAAGTATAAGTGCAGCCACATCAAGTATTTTAATCAGCACTGCTCCAATTATTACGGCTATTCTAGCTAGAATATTTTATAAGGAGAAAATTAATAAAATGTGTTGGTTAGCAATAGGAATGGAGTTCTCAGGCATCTTAATCATTACATTAAATGATGGTGTATTTTCTATAAACAGAGGAATTGGGTGGATACTTGTTTCAGCGCTTTGCATTGGAGTGTATAATATACTTCAGCGCAATCTTCTAAAAAAATACACTCCTTTTGAGTCAACTACATATAGCATATTTGCTGGAACTATACTACTTACTTTGTTTCTAAAAGATGGACTAATACAATTATCTCAAGCTAATATACTACAGATTGTAAATGTTATTTGCTTAGGGATTCTTCCAGGAGCAGTGGCATACTTGCTTTGGGTAACAGCAATATCTAAAGCTACAAAAATCACTACTGTAACAAACTTTATGTTCATTACTCCACTTTTATCTACAATTTTGGGATTATTAATAATTAAAGAAGTTCCATCAACTATAACTATAGTTGGAGGATGTGTTATTATAGCTGGTTCGATATTATTTCAAAAACTTAGCAGAAACTAGTATTAAATATTAGATATATTTAAAAGCACCGTTAAAATTTAAATTTTTAACGGTGCTTTTAGTTAACAATTATTTTTTATATATAAATAACCCCTTGACTCTTTTCTTGCGCCATACAATTAAATCCTATTTATAAGTTATTGGATTTTTCTAAGTCTTTGCTATAACTATCTCTCGGTTTTTTATAGTTTATTTATCTATAGATCCAATTGACAGATAGTATCCATTTTCATTTACTGCTTTTACTGCCTCATTTAAGCCTTTAAAATCAATACTTTTTTCATCTTCATAAGGATTTGACTGTAGTGTTGATACCACATAAACGCAATCTTTAACTGTATCAATCACTTGGCCTACTCCAGCCTCATCTTTCATTTTATTCCATGTTTCTTTATCATAAACAGAAATTGTTGCTATTGTTTCATTACTCAAATTAGAGTCTATAGGAGTATATATGATTTCTGTTTTTTCTGAGTCATTTAAAACTTTCACATTTTTTAATGAGTCAGGTATCTTAACAGTATAGTTGTATTTTTCTACTTGAACTTGCTTATTAAGATTAGAATCCATAGCTGTTAATGTATACTGATTTTCGTCAGCCGAATATGCTATATTTAGAATAGTTTCTAAATAGAATATTGGAGTGTATCCTTTACCATTATTAAATACAAGCGCATTTTCTATCTCTCTTCCGTTCTCAACTGCTTTTTCTCCTTTTACAAGAGTATGTTTTTCTGAACCTTTAGTAATAGATACTGTATTGTTATTTTCTAATGCAACTTTAAAACCTAGTTGCTCTAATGTAGGACGTATAGGAATCATTCTTTCCTCATTAATTAAAAGCGTATCAGCAAAAGGTACTTTAACTTCCTTAATTTTGCTCATGTCAATTTCAAACTTTGGCATACCACTTGACCCTGGAGCAATCTCATACTTATCAAATATAATAACAGCTTTTCCGTTATCATCTACATAAAATTTTGTAGCTGAATTTGTCCCATCAAATCCATCTTCTGTAAAGTATGTGCCAGAAGATGCAACTTTAATTGTTTCACTAATTATATTATTTGCAATTTTATAAGCATTTGAACCCATTAAATCAACTAATGTCTCTATTTGATTATGTTTATCTTTGTCTATTACGATAGTATTTACCTCATCACTTCCAGTGTTACCACTTGATATATAAGTGTATACTAAAACTGATATATATTTTTCACTTTCTTTTATTTCATATTCAAAGTTGATACCTGGTGATTTAAGCTCTTTTGCCTCAGCTACTTTCTTTTCATATAAGTCTCCAACTATTTTATTTAACTTTTTTTCTAGTTCCTTATCTCTCATATTCTCAAATTGTGGTATTTTACCAGTTATCACTTGTGAAGTAGAGTTAAGAGTAACAGATTTAATAGAAGTTGATAACGTATCTGTATCTTTTTCAAAAGCTAATGCTGTTCCAGTCATACACATTGTAACTAATAGAGTGCTTGCTATCACTTTTTTACATTTCATGATCAATACTTCCTTTCAATTTTAATTTTTTTATTTATATATATTATATAGACGCATAACATAATAAAAAAGTTTTAAAGAAGAATATTATTTCTCCTTTTAATGTATAGATACATTATTTAATTTTCAATAATGTTTTTTCTTTATCTTAACATATTATTGTTATTAAATCCTTTTTTATTGTTTTTCAATAATTTTTTATTGTTTTTTTCTTTTCTCTATGGTAATATATATTTATATTTATAAGGGAGTTGATAATGTTGAAAAAAGATATTAAAAGAAAAAAGTTCATCAAAAATACAATAATTTTACTAGGGGTTACTACAGTTATAGTTTTTTTAGGTACTTTTAAATTTATTTTGGATGATCCTTTTATTATAAAAAAGTTAATGCATCCTAAGTACTACGTAAAAATAACAGAAGATGGAGAATATACTTCTGATAAAGATCGAAAACCTTGGTCTTACTATTATGAAACGAAAGCATATAGTAGAAGTGGTAAAGAAATTAAGGTAAGATTCTATGCCAACAAAAATTTAAGAAAAGATGCTTATCTTAGTGTATACTTATGTGGTGGCCCAAAAGAATCTATTTATGATATCGAGCTCTATGAAGAAGTAAATTTAAATGACTTGCCCAAGAATTTAAAAAATAAATTGAACTAATTTAGTTTAATTTTATTTTGTCTAAATTTTATATTAGAAAGGAGTATATTATGAAATTAGATAATAAAAAAATGATTAACTTTATGATGTTTATTTTAAATTTAATTTTAACTTTAGGAGTTATAATTACCTTCAGTATTTATTATAATATTTTTAATTCTGATTTAAAAAATCTAACTCAATATGATATCATTATAATGCTATTCATTTTGACTTTAGGTATAGCATGTACTTTTTTAATAGCATTAAATTTAAGAAAGATATTAAAAACGTTGTTAGGCGGTAACCCTTTTTTATGGGAAAATGTTAAATTATTAAACAGAATATCAATAGAATGTTTCATTATAACTGGATGCTATATTATAAACATCCTACTAAACTTAAAAAAACATTCTTACAAATTTTTATATGTATCTAATAGTATAATTCATACAGATACAGAGCCTTTAATTTTCTTTTTAGCAGGAATATTTATATTAATTTTATCAGTAGTATTTAAACAAGCTATAATTTATAAAGAAGATAGCGATAATACAATTTAAAGAAATGGAATGATAAATATGCCAATAATAGTAAATTTAGATGTGATGATGGCTAAAAGAAAAATTTCACTACAAGATTTAGCTGAAAGAATAGGTATAACTAATTCCAATCTTTCTATATTAAAAAATAATAAAGCTAAAGCTGTAAGATTTTCAACTCTAGAAGCCATATGCAGAGAATTAGATTGTCAACCTGGTGATATTTTAGAATATAGGGATACTTAATTTATTAGTATCCTTATATAACTATCATAACTGTCTGTTATATATTAGATTCTTGAATCAGATCTATTTCTATATTATTATAATCTTTTATGAATGTAAACTTCTCCCCCCTAGATCTTGGATGTACCCTCACACAATTTCTACACCTTTGTTTCTTAATCTACTTAGGGATTCCCCTAAATTTGAAGCCCTAGTCCAATTACTACTTTTGATTCGCCTACTCTCTCATTCTCTTGAGAAATATTCCGATTATGTGCCAATTCAATAGTTCCACATTCTTTGTATTTTAGAAAAACAATATTAACCTCTTCCATGAGACTAGAAGTCCAACTATGAACGTCATTCTCCAACTTCTAATCCATATTTTAAAGAACATTTAATCTATTTTAATGTTTACTAAAGCCATAATAAGTGACATAAAAAATGACATTTCCAAAGACGTATAAAAGTCAAATACTAGTCCTTGATATCTTTGACTAATTATCATTAAGCATGAGATAGTGTAGGAAACATTAAATCCTCCATTCTAAATTTATCATCTCTTCCTACTTTAATGAATAGAATATCATCTTCATCATTTAACAAACTCTTTTCATAAAGAGAGCTATCATTTGGAGTAAATCCTAGAACTATTTTCTTAGTATTATCATTCATCATTAGACTAATAATAGTATCTAAATTTACTTCTTCAGTACTAAGTATTTCTTGCAAGTATAAAACATCATCATCAATATCACAAATAACTGCAGTATCATAGTCCTTAAGGTAGTAAATACTATCCCTCATAAAGTATGTACAATGAAACATTATAAGTGATGGATTATTTCTCATAGAAATTTTGGAAAATGGAAGTGTATTACAAGCCAAATTATAAACAATTTCTCGATCTTTATTATTATCCATATCCATCTTTCTTGACCCCTTTGAATTACCCTTCTTAATCTTACTTATTGAGTATTGGTACTCGTCACATTTAATAAATCCAAACTTGGGGTAAAAATCAAGAACACTATCGTTAGCAAAAAGATAAATAATATCGCATTTATGTTCCCATTCTTTTAGCACGATTTCCATAAGTGCTCTACTTAATCCTTGTCCTTGATATTCCTCATCTGTCATAACAGTTCCAATCTGTATAAACCTTTTCTTGCTTCCTAAAACTAAAAAATCCATAATGTTTACTGAAACATTAGACACTACTTTTCCTTCATTCAACAAAGAGTATGGTATATATTTATCACCCCAATAACCATCTGCATACCATTGTTTAAAATCAAAACCGTAAGTTTTCCGTGTTAAGTTATTAAAACTATTTCTTAATATAATGTCATCTCTATAATCACACTTATAAACATATCTTTTATCATTAATAAATATATCTTCACTCATATCTTTTAATTACTCCTTCACTTTAAATACATATACTTTATTTGTATATTATCTCAGCTTTTTTTCTAAATCAACCTTAACAATTTTTATTAAATGAAAATAAGCCATAAATTAATTTTCTATAATTCACGGCTCTCTAATTTAATTATTTTCTTTTTTCATGTAAAATGATTCTCTCTATACTTTTCTTTGATAGAAAGTATTTTATAGAAAGAGACTTTTTATCTATACCTCTATTATATTCTTCATAAATGGCTTTATTTCTAATCTTTATTTCTTCTCTTGTGCTAGTCGTCTCTCCCCACTTTTTTCTATTTCCTTCTTTTTTGGGTATGTATACATACTCTCCCTCGATGTACCCCTGTATTAGATCCAATATCTCCTTTGGAAATATGTCTTGGGCTTTAATATAGCTCATTAAGTTCCTCCTAATTTAAAATCTTTTTATTTAGGATTGAACAAAGGCTATTTCTAGTTTAGATTTTTAAATGCAATAGCCTTTGCTATGCATTTAAAATAAGCTTCATCATAAACATTAACCCCCCTTTTTTATTAACATATTATTTGCTTTAAGTATATTAAAGTTTAGAGTAATTTCTTTTTTGTGTTTTATACTTAATGTAGTAATTTAACTCTTTAGAATATTCATATATTCTAAAAATAAGCGTATTTCAAAATCCTTGAACCAATTCCTATATTCAAAATTATAGCTCTATAGTTCAGCTAAAAAATATCAGTAGATAAGCTACTCTTCCCCTATTATATACATTTATTTACTCTATTTCAATTTATTCAATTCATCTGTTAAATATCTAATTACTTCTTCTTTAGTCTGTGGTTCATCATGACCTAAAACGTAAGTATTAAAATCAATTTCTTTTATTAGCTTAATGAAAGACTTTAACTTATCTTTATCATAAAGACCATTGTTGTCATAGTAGTCTTCACAATCTGCATCACCAATGAAAATTATTTTTTCTTCAGGTATATAAATCAGCACAGAATCTTCTGAGTGAGGAGCTTGGGTTTCGACTAATTCACAGTGAAGTCCTCCTAAGTCGATTTTTAAGCTGCCGCTAAATTCTACATCTGAAGAAATTACCTTTATTTCCTGTCTATTTGGATACTCTAATTTAATACATCTATCACACATCTCAATATCTTTTCCTGTTTCAAGTCTATCTTTCATATCAGTATCAGACCATCGCCATGTTTCAACTTCTTTTAACTTGTTGTTTGTCAGTTGCCCTGCAATTGTTTTTCCTACTACTGAGTTCATACCAAAAGTATGATCCCAATGCCAGTGTGTAATCACTGTATAGTCTGGAAGTCTCAAATTTAAATTATTTAATTCATAATAAAATTTTTCTACATGTTTAGATGAATTTCCAGCATCTATAGCCAGGGAATATTTATCCCCTTTAATATATCCAAGAACTGGTCTATCAGTTTCTTCTTCTGCAGGTAGATAGTAAATTCTATCAGATATCTTTCTTAGTTCCATGTTTTTGTTCTCCTTTAAAGCTAGATTATATTTACCTAGATATTCAGGTACATATACTATTAATATATTGATTTAAGATTATCTTTTTTTATTTATAATATAGTTAACTATAATAGTTTATCTACAAATTTATACTAGTCAAATAAATGAATAGTGATATATCTTATTCTATTAAAAGCAATGTTTATATTAACTTAAATTATTATTTATCTGTATAAAAATTTAATATTCTATTGTAAATATTTAGATACTTATATGCTATCATGTTGTTAAGTTAATCTCTATAATTTTTTATTAATTATAACAAAACTTTAAACTATTTTTAATTTTCTCATGTTAACAAAATAGGATAAGAAAACTATACTCTTGAATGATATTATTGACTTGAGAGTATGTTCCCATATAAAGGGGGGTTTTGATGGACTATATGGACTTGATTCAAGTAACTTTAAATTATATAGATGAGCACATATTAGAAAAGATAACAGTAGAAGAATTGGCTAATAAAGCAGGATTTTCAACATATCATTATTATAAAGTTTTCAATAGCTTTATAGGTATACCTGTAATGGAGTTTGTAACTCATCGAAAACTTCAACATGCTCTTTTTGATCTTAGTAAAGGTAAAAAGGTGTTAGATATTGCTATTCTTTATGGGTTTGAAACCCATGCTGGATTTACAAAAGCCTTCAAAAAAACCTTTGGATATCCTCCAAGCTTTTATAGAATGCATGCACCTGTAGCCCCACCTCAAAGAATTAATTTAAAAATGCTAAGAGAGAATAGAACTGGAGGTATTATAATGCAGCCAAAGATAGTCAGTATAGATGCTTTTAAAATAGTAGGTTATGAATTTAAAACAACTTTAAGAAATAATGCACATTCTAGGGATATCCCTGCCTTCTGGAATAACTGTAATATTGAAGGTAAAGAAGCTACTCTTTATAGAACTCAACCAATTCCTAAACATGGTGAGTATGGAATTTGTGTAAATACTAATTTAGCTACTGATGAGTTTTCTTATGTGCTAGGAGTAGAGGTTACTAATTTTAATAGTGCTACGGAAGATATGTATAAACTTGAAGTTCCATCAGCCACATATGCAGTATTTACCACCCCATCTGTTGAAGATTGTGACTTTGTTGAATCTATACAAGGTACTTGGAAATATATATTAGAAGAATGGTTCCCTACATCTGGATATGAAATTGATGATACAAAGTTTGATTTCGAGTTTTATGATCAACGTTGCCACACATGGGAATATAGTAAAGTTACTATGGAAATTTATGTGCCTATTAGAAAGGTTTAATCTCAGATAGAAGACTTAATTTATAATTAATTTTTTAATAGGCGTATCACTGTAATAAATTTTAATAATTATAGAGAGGTGTATTTATATGTTTAGTTTTTATAGTAAACTATCTACAGAAGTATATAATATAGACAAACCTATAGGGCTTTCCTTTGGCGATGTAGAGTTTTATAGAGAAAGACTTAAAGTAGTTAAAGGAAGGATTCTCGAACCTGGAGTAGGAACAGGTCGTATCCTGGTTCCTTTATTAGAGGAAGGTCTTATTGTAGATGGTATAGACTCTTCTATTGAAATGTTGGATTTATGCAAGCACCATTGTGAGCAAAGAGGACTTAAGGCTGATCTTTATCAAAAAAATATGGAATCTTTTTCTCTGCCTCACAAATATGAAGCAATTATTATTCCCACAGGCTCATTTTTACTACTGGAGAATTCAAATAAAGCTATAGATGCATTAAAGTGCTTCTATGAGCATCTTTCCAAGGATGGTCGTCTTATAGTTGATATATTTATACAGTCAAATTTTAATACTGGATCTAATTCAACAAGAAGTTGGGTTAACCCAGAAGGAGATTTGATTACATTAAATGAATCACTTGTGGAAGTTGACTTCATTAACCAATGTACAACTTCTCACTTTAGATATGAAAAATGGCGCAATAATCAGCTAATGCAAACTGAACTAGAAAAATTTCCACTTCGATGGTATGGAATAGAGGAGTTTAGATTGATTCTTGAGAGCATTGGATTTACAGATATTATTATCTCTTCTAACTATGAACTTGGCTTATATCCTACAGATAAAGATCAGATTATTACTTTTGAAGCATATCGTAAATAAAACAACTCTTTATCTAGTATTAAATGTAACTCTAGGATAGATTCTTATTAACTTTGACCCCAGAAGAGTTAAGATGAACAAAAATACCATTGAATTTATGAAATCTAGTTATGTCAAGACATAAGATATTAACTTAACTTTACGTTTATTTATTGTTTCCATGGAAAATCCTCCAATATGACTTTTTTACAACTTGCTCTATAATCAAGTTTATAAATACATAATTGGAGGACTTTTTATGATTAATATAAGTAATTCAGCTGATCGAAACTTAATAGGCGACCGTGTTCGGCAAGCCCGTCATAAAGTCAAGCCCAAGGTAACTCAGACAGATTTACTAGCTCGTCTTGCTGTTCGTGGAATTGAGCTGGAGAAGACAACTATTTCTAAAATAGAGTCAAAAACAAGACCAGTTACAGATATTGAACTTGTAGCAATTGCTGATTCATTAGGCGTAAGCGTATTATGGCTATTAAATATGGAGTAAGCTCCATACGTAAGATATCTAATAGATTGAATAATGTCTATTTAAATATATTCTTTAATTATGTTTAGACTGATTACTAAAAATGACTTCTATAGTCATTACCTTTCTTTTCTCTAAACCTTATTTATTAAAACTTTAATAGCACTTATGAAACACCTTATATCTTTTGATTTATGCACGTCACTGCCTAGGTATGAATATAGTCAATTTTACCTCTATTTTTAGATATTTTAGATTGAACTTATTAAAAACAATATACTAATTAAAATACTATAATTATAAATCAAAAGCTATTGTATGAAACAGTTTCTGAAATATCTTTTCTCTTATTATGATTAGGATTTGGCGCTGCATCTTCACTTGGATATCCTATAGGTAAAATACATACAGGTTCAAGATCAGATGGTATACTAAAAGCATTACGTATGGCAACCGGATCAAAATGACCAACCCAAGTTGTACCTAAACCAAGCTCAGTGGCTTGTAGCATCATATGTGTAGCGACAATACTTGCATCAATATCAGCGTGACATTTTCCATCATAACTACGCTTCCATGCCTCATCTTTACTAGCACATACCAGTAA
The DNA here is from genome assembly GCF_000299355.1 of Gottschalkia acidurici 9a. Lineage (NCBI taxonomy): Bacteria > Bacillati > Bacillota > Tissierellia > Tissierellales > Gottschalkiaceae > Gottschalkia > Gottschalkia acidurici. The sequence continues at coordinate 2,918,657 of NC_018664.1, forward strand.
AGCCATAGGTGCATTAAAGTGAAAAATTGTACAATCCTTTAACTTAGTAAGAGCTTCATCACTTTCAATAACCAGAATTCTTTGAGGCTGATAGTTTACAGCAGTAGGCGCTAATTGTGCCGCTTTTAAAACTAAATCTAGTTTTTCTTGCTCAACCTTTCTAACATCAAAATTTCTTAAAGAATATCTTGCTTGTGATAGTTCTATAAAATTCATAAAAATATCCCCTCTCTTCATAAATTCATATAGATTTTTATTATTTTACTTCTACTTTAAATTATAATATACATGAAATAATAAATATAGTACGCACTTTTTTGTAAGATGCTTACACCATAATGCCTTGATAACTATCCCTTCTTTTCAGTTCCATATCAATTCCTGAAAATACTCTCCGTTTATCTAAACTCCATAAAGGCTCTACTAATAATGATCTTTTTCCATCTCCAGTTAATCTATGAATAACCATATTAGGTGATAAGTTCTCTATACTATCCACTACTAAAGATATGTATTCGTCCATAGATAATATGCTAAAAGGTGTTCTCTTATAATATTCATAAAGTTCAGTACCTTTTTGTATATATAGCAAATGAAACTTTACTCCCCAAGTACCTGTATTAGATACATACTTTACAGAAGATATTATGTCCTCCCTTGATTCATTAGGTAGTCCAAGTATTAAATGAGTAACAGTCTTAATATTCCTTTTATTTAACTGCCTTATAGCTTTATCATAACGGTCTAAAGAATATCCTCTTCCAATAAATTCAGCAGTATTCTCATGTATAGTTTGAAGTCCAAGTTCTATCCAAAGAAAAGTTTTCTTATTAATCTCCTCAAGTAAATCTAGTACCTCATCAGACAAACAGTCTGGTCTTGTAGCGATAGCAAGACCTACAACTCCTTCCTGAGATATAGCTGAGTTATACTTTTCTTTTAAATCTTCGTAGGTAGAGTAAGTGTTAGTGAAGTTCTGAAAATAAGCAATATACTTACCTACATTCCATTTTTTCGATAAAAATTCTTTTTGATTTTCTATTTGTTCCTTTATTCCTAAAGTTCTAGAAGCAGCAAATTCTCCTGAGCCTTCTTCTCCACAAAATATACATCCTTTACTTCCTAAGGTTCCATCTCTATTAGGACAAGTGAAGCCTCCATCTAATGAAAGCTTAATTATTTTTGTTCCAAATATTCTTTTCATCTCGTAGTTAAAGGATCTGTATCTTTTATCTCCCCACATCATATTATCACTACCTTTATTCATTCTATTTATACTTTACTCACTCATATCTCGTCCAATTTACAAGTAGTATGCTTTATCTAATAAATTTCTGTAGTAATTATATCATGATTAATAGAATAAATAAAAAAGTTACTTGTAGTGGCTATTTATTATATATTTCAACGTTAATAATTAGATATTTTATATTAACTTAGAAAAATATAGATCTCTTAAGATTCTACTGAAAATGATATGGAGTATTTAAGTTAATATTTTCAAAGCAACAGCTTAAACAAGTACTATTAATATTTTACTTAGTATTACTTGTTTAAACTTTCTTATATATACTCAAATTTATATACTTATAGTTTTAATTTCTCTACTATTAACATTTCAACTAACTCTGAAATTTCCCCATCATAACTTAATGTTCCATTAGATAATAAAATTGAAATACCATGTACCATTGCCCACATTGCTATTATATTTTTAGTATATTCACTTTCATCTACAGCCATATTGTGTAATAAATTTATAGCACTATTTTTAAATATTTCAAAAGTACTTGCATCATGATATTCAAATTTATTATTTTTAATATTAATGGGATATTGATTTTCTCCTAAGAATAGAAACTTTAAATAGTCTGGATTATCCACCATGAACTTAACATATTTTTTACCAAGTTCTATAATTTGCTTCTGTGGATCATTAGAATAAAATTTTACTGTTTCTTTTAAAGACTCTTCAAATTCTTTATTTACATGATTTCCTATAGCAGTAACTAGCTCTTCTTTATTTTTAAAGTGCTTATATGGTGCAGTATGACTGACATTACACATTGCTGCTACCTTTCTTAAAGAAAATTCTTCTATACCTTTTTCATTTAATAATTTTAATCCTTTTAATATTAAACTCTTTTTCAAATCTCCATGATGATATGTAGCTTTAGTCATAATATCTTCCTTCTCCATCCTTGAAAATATATAGAATAAGATTACTATAGTATAATGAATAGTATTTATCTATTTACTTCATATTTATCGCTTCTTAAGATTCAACTAATCTAAGCATTTCTTTTTTATTAATTAAGCTAACTCTTTTTTCATATTTATAACACTTTTAAATCCAGCTTTATATGTGATAATTCCAAAATTGTCTTGATCTATTACAGTAAACCCCACTCTTTCATATAGTTTCTTTGCTCTTGGATTGGTGTCCACAACTTCAAGTACTATTGTTCTTTTACCTATATTTTTTGCATAATTAAATGCTGCATCAAGTAATTTACTACCTATCCCTTTTCCCTGTGCTTCTTTTGCTACAGCAATAGGATCTATATGAACCTCACTATCACTGCTATGATTATGAGCTAAACGATAACATTTGTATCCAATGTATCTCCATATGCCTCCAAGGGTACCAAAAACCTTTTTGAGTTCTTTAAGTTTTAGTTCAACGTATCTACTTCCTCCTGTTTCCAATCCAATAAGTCCATAAACGCTATTATTACTTATAGCATATAATCCACTATCATAATTAATACAGTTTCTTAAACATTCAATTGCTTGTTCTTCATTTTTAGTAAAAAGCCACAGATATTCAAACTTTTTTGGAAAAGAGTTGAAAAATATCCGTGCAACTTTTATTTTTTGATCCTCATTTAAAGTTTGAACTATTTTAATCTCTTCATTGTTCATAAAAAATCCCCCTAAAACCATATTTATATGAGTGACATTTAAACATCAAAATTATAATAATAGCGTTTATTTATCTATCAATAGTTTTCTTATTTATAATTATTTTTTTATTTATAGGAATTCCTTTATATTTCTCTTTTCCTCTTGTTCCAAGTCCTATTACTGCATCATTAGGACATATATTTATACACCCATTACAACCAATACATTCTCCATTAACCCTAGGAAATGTTTCTATATTCATTCTGCCAGTAGGACATGTGTTAACACATAAAGAGCACTTCGTACATTTAGAAGTGTCTACCTTTGTAACAAACCAAAATGGTAAAAACATTTTTATGAACGTTTTTGAAACTAAATGTTGCCAACAAAAATTAAACTTAGGTCGAGGAACTGTTTGTGAAGATAATTTATTTTCATCAAATATATTGCTTAATTTTTCTCCAAGTTCATAAATAGAGTTTTGTTTTTCTTTCGTAGGCCTTTGAACTTCATAAGTTTTACCTACTTTTCTTATAAATGTCCAAGAATCTTCACATTCCATATTTGACTGATTTATAACATTAAATCCTCTTTCCTTTAAACTATCAAAAAGAATTAGATCTGAGTTTGCAGGCTCCCCTGCATGAGTGGTAAAAGTAAAACATGGTTTACCACTTTCTTTTTTAAGATTTTTAATTAATTTCATAATATTAAAAGCTGGTTTAAATCCATAGATTGGCGATGCAAATCCTACTAAATCATAATTTTCAATAATGTTATTATTAAGGTCATCGATCTTTACTATTTGACAAGTGTTAATTCCATCTTTCTCTATTCCCATTTTTATGAGCTCGACACCATGTTTTGTATTACCAGAGCCGCTGTAATAGATTATTAATGTTTTCACTTACTTATTCCTCCTAAAGTCTTAGATAAAGAGATTTCATACTAGCATCAATAGAATCTTTATAATATTCTCCTTAACGAATAGTTATTACATCTTTATTGTTTACATTGTAAACTTTATAAGTTCATTATATAGTCCCATGTTTACACCATCAACATATTAGTATGAATCTATTGTAACGGTTCTTTTCAACGATTATCTTGAAAAATAAAAAAGAGATATTTTAATATCTCTTTTTTATTTATATTACATTTTAATGTATCTTTACAATTGATATATTACAAGAATATTTTGTTTATATATCAATAAAATCATACAAAATATAATCTTATCTTGATCATTGTATCTTAAGAATATAATTCAGCTTTAGCTTAATACTTAAATCTAGACAGACTATTCATCATTTCTTCTGACATTTCAGACAGTACTTCACTTGAATATTTAATTTGCTCCATTGATGATGCTTGCTCCTCTAAAGATGCCGATGTTTCTTCTGTTCCAGCTGCATGTTCCTCTGACACAGCAGATAGATTTTGTATAATCTGTGTTATCTCCTCCTGCTTAACTTTCATATCATTAGCTGATTGACTTACATGAATAATTACTTCTTTCATCATTTCAATAGAATCTGATATGCCTTGAAATTTTGTATTTGTTACTTTTACGCTTTCATACTGTGACTCTGCTATCTTTCCTACCTCTTCAATCTTTTTAACAGTATATTCAGTTTTGTCAGTTAATTCTTGTGTTATAATCGAGATTTCTTCAGTAAATTGATTTGATTCTTCTGCAAGTTTCCTAATCTCTTCAGCTACAACTGAAAATCCTTTTCCATGTTCACCTGCTCTTGCTGACTCTATAGCTGCATTTAGTGCAAGTAGATTGGTTTGATCCGCTATATTCTTAATCATTTGACTGGCCTTCTCTATCTTATTTGCACTCTCATTAGTACTTAGTATAACATTTTGTACTTCATTAGCAGATTCACTATTAGCATTTGTTTTGATTGTTAGATCCTCAAGAATATTAAATCCCTCATCTTTTAAAGTGTTTACTGTATCTAAAGAAGTATTCAAATCTGATACTAGACTTTGATCCTTTTCCACTAAACGTCCTAGCTCTTCTATTCTAATAGCACCCATTTCAATATCTCTTGCCTGCTCAGTTGCTCCTCTTGCAATTTCTTCAACGGTCTTTGCAATCTCTTCTGAACTTAAAGCTACTTGTTGACTGATAGCATTTAATTCTTGTGAGGATGCGGATAACCCCTTAGATGTATCTACGATTTCTTTTGTAAGACCCCTAATATTATCTATAACTTTTTGAAATGCATTAGATAATAATCCTATCTCATCTTTCCTATTAGAAAATTGGCTAGGTATATTTTCTGAAATATCTAGATTAGATATAGTTTGAACTAAGTACATAATAGGGTTAGATATACGTTTAGTACTTAAAAGCCAAACTATAATAAGTATAATAAGGTTCAAAATAAATAACACTATTTGAAATGCTTTTAAAGCTTTAACCTTATTAAAAGAAACTATCTCTGCTTTTGCAACAGCATCATTTGTTATCTCAAAATATGTTTCACTCTCCGTAACTAAATCAGTTTTTTCTCCAGTTTCTCTAGACTTATATATAGTTTCCTTCAATTGTTCCCAAGAATTTTCAACTTCTTTTATACTTGAGATAAAGTTAGCGTCGGTAGCCACTGGTAACTTGAGCTCCTTATCTCCATTGATTAATCCTTTTATAATTTTATCTAATTTTGATATAAGTTCGTCTGATGAATTACCTGACATTTCTAATTTTACTAGCCTCTGAGTAGCTCCTCTTACAACACCAGCATAATTAACTACACTTCCATCATTTTGCATATTATTTAATTGATAAAAAACTGTAGAAGTACTAGTTATAGAAAAAATTAAAAGTACTAAAACAAAAGTTCTTAAAGTAGTGCTAATTTTCATAATCTCATCTCCTATTGTCTTATATTTCTAAATTATGTCATATAGGTTGTACAACACTCTTTTGAATCTAAATCAAGTTTATGTATCAATAAACTATGTTTTTATATTCAATAAAGCTAACCTACATTTGTCTATTTTATCAGTTCCATTGTAAATATTTTTATAATATTTAATGCTTATATTCATTTATCATATTTACTTTCATCATGATACTTAGCGTTTAAAGCAACAACATCTAGGATATACCTTAGATTATATAGTCTAGTTCCCTATAGTACAATATATTAAATAAATTACCTACTTCTAAATTTATCAGTTATTTTATAGTTTCAGATATTATAAACATTATTTCATTTTTATAGTATCAATATATCTTAACAGATAGTTTTGGAAGCTATATTAAATACACTCTTTTCATGATACTAATGGACAAAAGAAAAAAGAGTATCATTCATAGACAATGGCTTCTGTTTTGAGGTGTAAGTTTAATAATTAACATCATAAATTACTTGTTGATACCATAAAATCACATTAGTATTTTTATATTCAATTTATATGAAATAACTTTATTCCGAAGATAATTTATATGATATTTTCATAAATATTTTTGTGATTTTATATGTAAATACTTGTATTATATGATAACCATATATTTGCTTTGAAGGGATGAAGAAAATGAACCTAACAAAAAGCTTTATAATCTCGTTTGTTGTAGTTACTATATTAAATATTATTATTAGTAGAAATAGTAAAAATCTTAAAAAGGACATAGGAGTAATACATTATATAGTGAATTAATGAAAGTAGCTTTGTCACAAGGTCTATGGTCTGCTTTAACTGTTTCTCTGATTTTTTACATTCTAAAGAATCAAGAACAAAGAGATGTCATGCAAGAACAAAGAGAAAAGAACTATCAAGATATAATAGAAAAGCTCACAGATAAGTTCAATATTGTTGAAGATGTAAAAAGAGATGTAGAAGAAATTAAAGAATGTATAGCTAAAAAATAGTGAACATTATAACATTTAATTTATTTTTAATAAAAAATTTACTTTATAGGTTTACATTAGGAGTCAAAATACGTTCTTGTTATATGTAAGACAAAACGAACTGGCCAGAAAGTATTGTCTTTTAATATATAAATAAATTAACTAAGGAGGAATTTTAAAATGGGTGGAATACATCTTACAACAAGAGGAACTTATTACAGAAAATATTTAGGAGTTCAATCAGATTTAACATTACCAACAGCAGTATCTTCAGATAGTAGAGTTGGTATAAAACCAGAGTATATGTTTGGAATGTATGCAGATAAATATGGATTAGATATAGGTGTTGTTTATCAAAATAATGAATTTTGTCTTTTCTATTGGTCTTTGTCCGATGAAGAAAGTGGTAGCTGGCATACTTGCATACAACGAGGAAGTACAGCGGATCCTTCAATTAGAGCTAACCCAGGTGAAAAAATAACATTAAAGGCTTATTTAAATGGTAATAAAATAACCTGTGAGGCTATCAGAAGTAATGGGTCAAAAACAACACTAGATGCTCTTTTAACATCAGAAGCAGTAGAACAATTCCAAAAAGGAGCTTATATAAATAGAGAGCTGGTTATAGCAGCTAATCCTAAATACATTGTGAATCCATGCAATGTATACACATATAATGGTATTTTCAGCAATGGATTTGTAACTAGAATAGGCACTTATGAAAGAGAGCAGCTTAATAATAGTAACTCTACAATAACAAAATTAGAATTACCTGAAGAAGATAGAGATGGAAGAGTAAATATTGATAAAAGTAAGATAAAGGTATTAAGTACTGAATGTGGATATGACGCATACGGATACTCATACGAAAAAGCTACTTGTGACTTAAACCAAAAATAAAAAAGGGTACTTAGTACCCTTTTTTATTTTTCAGAAATCTGTACATCAACTCTTGTTCTATCACCACTAACGTATATTTGATGTGTACTTATATCGAAATCTTTATAATACTCATCTTTTTCAGTTGTTAAAAATTCTATTAATTCTTTATACTCTGGATTTTTATTGAATATATAGTTTAAATCATATTCAAGCTTTTCTATACTATCTAATTGATTCCACATTATTTTTATGGCGATAGATTTACCTGGCATATGACTTTCTATAATGTCTAACTTCGTATTACTAGGAATAAAAAAACCACTAATATATTTACTTTGTGATTGAGTAATCCAATTATTTTTAGTTCCTATTCTATTAAGTACAGTAATTACTTGCTCAACTGTTGATGTTTCTTTTGGTTTTAACTGCATTTCACCCCATACATTAAAACCTTCTATTATTTCATTTTCAACACAGTAAGCCAATGAATCAAAAGCCCAATCACTGATATCTTTTTTATCTTCAAATATATCTAGATTATTAGTTGAATTTGTGTTTATGTCTTTAATGTTCAAAAATCTTGTTATCATAGTTGCTATCTGTTCTCTTGATATATTATCATTTGGACTAAAGGTATCGTTGCTCATACCTTTTATAATTCCTAAAGAATAAGCTCTTTGTACATCTAGGTTATTTGTATCTTTAAACGGATTATCTTTTATTTTAATACTATCTCTATCTATGTTATTAACTTTTATATAAAACCCAATGATTAGTTCAGCAAACTCTTCTCTAGTTATTTGCTGTGTATATTTTTTATCTTGTATCACATTCGGAGCATCTATTTTATTTTCCAAGAAGTTCCCTATGGCTTGAGCTGACCATCTACTATTACTAGCAAAAGCTGTACTTGAGCCTCCAATGACTAAATTAAAAATAATTAGAATAGATATCATGATTGATAATTTTAAATTATTAGATCTCATATTATTTTACTACTATAATAAGTAGTATCTCCTTTCATATTTTTATCACAAATTATATTACAACAAATCACATGTAACTATATCACAGTAAATTATAGTAACTTCTTTATTTTAAAAATCAAATATTGTGAGCAACTAAAATTACTGTAATATCATAATGTAGAATTTCTACTTTTTTTACTTTTCATTATATATATAGTTTTATCAGTCTTAATACATATTGAATCATAACATGGTTTATCCATCTCCCCATTTTTTTGTTTTATATAATATTAATCTTGGTACCTATTCACATAATATCATAAATATGTATGTTTTAAAATTAAAATCATATTACAAATATACAGGATATTTCTGAAGAAGTATTTTTAAAAATATATTTATTTTACACTAAATAAGAATATTTTTATATAAAAAATAGGCTAGACTATAGATTAACTCTATAGTCTAGCCTTTAATGCTATTTCTATTTAAGAAGATACTACTATAGCTTCATATCCCTTAGCCTTTAGTTCACGAACTAAACTATCTGCATTCGCTTTAACACTAAACGCTCCAACCTGTACTTTATATAGTCCACCTACTTGAACTACTATAGGGCTATATCCTTTAGATTTAGGTTCATTTACAAGACTATCTGCATTTGCTTTTACACTAAACGCACCTACCTGTACTTTGTATAGTGTACCTGAAGAACCACCAGAACCACCGTTATATGCTATGCCAAGGTTGCTTAAAATACCCTTCGCTACTGCTACTGCTAATTCATTTTGTCTATTTCTTAGTATGTCAGCATCCTGAGCGTTACTAATGAATGCTAACTCTACTAAAGCTGCTGGCATTTTTGTTAATCTTAATACTGCATAGTTTGCTGTTTTTGTTCCTCTATTTGCTGTATATACTTTACTTGCAATTATGCTATCTTGTATATTTTTTGACAATTTAGCTCCTGTTGTACTACCTGGATAACTGTATGTTTCTACCCCTTTTGCTGATGAACTGCTAAATGAATTGCAGTGGATTGAAACGAATACATTTGCCCCTAAGCTATTTGCTTTTGTAGCTCTGCTTGCAAGCTCTAAAAATACATCTGTAGTTCTAGAATAACTTACACTTACTCCATGTTTTCTTAATATGTCTCCAATTTTTAATGTAACTGATAATGCTATGTTTTTTTCCTGTAAACCATTACCTACTGCTCCTGGATCATGTGCACCATGTCCTACATCTAAAAATACTTTTGCCATTAATAAAACCTCCTTAGTTTTTTAAGACTACTTTAGTCGACTATTTTGTCTTATATATTAAGAAGGTACTTTTCATTGAAAATGTAAACCTTCATATAAAATAAAAAGCACTTTCAATACGTATATAGGTATTAAAAGTGCTTTTTACTATTTTGGTTTTCTTTTTTATTTCTTTTCTCTATCGATCTTTAAATGGTATAGGCAAGCTATACCAAATAAATTGGTAACTTGCCCTACGAGGTAAAAGATAAGGGCTTTGCTCTCGCCTACGGCTTCACCCATAACCTTTCAAAAAAGGTTAATCAAAGCTTTAAAAAGTCTTCGACGACACTTAGGCATGACCCACCCCTCCTGAACATAAGGTTCAGGAGGGGTGGGTCATGCCTAAGTGTCGCTACCATTTGGGATATTTTTTTATATTGTACCTTAATATTACTTTAAAAATAACTTTAAGGTTTAATAACCCAATATTTAACCCTAATATAAATTTAATACCTTTAAAATATGGATTTGGAATTGAAAATATACTTAATATTGTATTATTTATGCCTTTGGGATTTCTATTACCCATTTTATGGGAAAAATATCGTAACTTTTGGTCAACCTTTTACTATGGACTATTTTTCTCCTTATTCATTGAAATCGGACAACTATTTGTAAGAAATCGTGCTACAGATATAAATGATTTAATAATGAATACTATAGGAGCTATCGTTGGTTGGGTAATTTTTAATGCTTTAAGAAAAGTTTCTCGTAAATTCTCTACTAAAACAGCAATTAATATTTCTTCTAATGATACTTTGGCTATCAAATTAGAATCCTGTGTATATGTCGTGATTACGATTATATGCCTTTTTTAGATAAGCAGAGTGACAAAAAACAGCGTTAATATACGTGAATATTAACGCTGTTTTTATGTTATTATTATGATATCTTTTTATTTTGCACTTCAAAACGGAAATCGTTGATTCATATATACTCTCTTCTTCCCTACTTATATAGTTTTTTATTTTAAGTTTTATTAATTTAGTCGGTTTATAAAAATAAGTAGTAAATTACCCTCTCTACTAATTGAATATAATTTTTACTATTGTTCCTTGATTTAATTTGCTCTCTATTTCTATTTTAGATTTATGAACGTTTGCTATTTCAGCACAAATAGAAAGTCCAATTCCTGAGCCATCACTTGCTCTAACCCTTGATTTATCTACCATATAAAAAGGTTCGAAAACTTTAGGTAAATCATCTTCAGATATTCCTATTCCTTCATCCTTTACTTCAAGGATAACTTTTAAATCTATATCTTTATATACACTTAGATAAATTTTAGAGCTATCATTAGATGCCTTTATAGCATTATCTACTAGATTAACCACTAAATTTTTTATTAAGTCCTTTTCAACTAATATCTCGTACTCTTCTCCATATATAATTAAATCTATATTTTTGCTTTCTATTTTATTATTTAAAATTTCTTTTGTTTCTAAAAGTATATTCTTTATATTTTCTTTCTTCATTATAAAGTTCTCTTTTTTAAATAGTATTAAATCCATCATTTTTTCAGAAAGATTTTTAAGTCTCTTTCCCTCGTTTAGTATGTAATTCATTCCTAAAAAAAATACTTCTTCGTTATGTTTAGTTGATATTAGAAACTCTGCATACCCTATTATAGAGGTTAGTGGAGTCTTTAGTTCATGGGTCAAATTATCTATAAATCTTTGCTTTTGCTCTACATTTTTTTCTAGTTCAAATATTTTTTCTTCAATAACATATGTCATATCATTGAAATGATCTGATAAGATACCTATTTCATCATTAGACTTTATATTAACTCGCTCTGAGAAATTTCCATCTTTTATATTTTTCGTAGTATCTATTAGTTTATTAATTGGCTTTGTTATGTATTTACTTAAAATATACATGCCTATAGCTAAAACTATACAAATTACAAGCTGTAATTGAATAAAAAGAACATATTGTTTTCTCTTATCTTCATACACATAACTTATATCTCTTATATATGTAAATTTAAAATATTCCTTATTTGCTTCTAGTAAACTAGTTATAAATATATAAGTTTTATCTCCTACATCTCTTATAATATATTGTCTTTTATCTAAGAGAGGATTTTTAAGCTCTACTCTTTCTTGTTTCACTTTTAAATTAATATTGCTAAAAACTTCATTATTATCATTATCTAAAACTTCTATATATATCTTCTTACCATTAAAAACTTCCATATAGTCTTTAAGCGTAAAGTATATAAATTCTCTTCCAAAGGAATAATCTAGTGCATTTTTTATTGAAATTATACTGCTTCTTACTCCAGAATATATGCTTAAGTGTTCGCTAAGGCCCCTATCTATTTCTCTTTTCAAGTTTAGTTTATAACTATTATCTATTAGAATATAAGCTCCTATATTAAATACAACCAAGAATAATATTACTGAGTATATAAGTATCTTCTGCCAAAATTTCATCTAGTCCTCCAATCTATATCCTACTTTATATACAGTTCTTATACTATTACCTAGATTTAATTTTTTCCTGAGTTTCTGAACATGCATATCTATAGTTCTTGTTTCTCCTAAGTAATCATATCCCCATATCGTCTCTAATAGCTTGTCCCTAGACAAAGCTATACCCTTATTTTTAACTAGCATAATTAAAAGTTCAAATTCCTTTGCTGTTAAATCTATTACTTTACTATTCTTTTTTACAATTCTTTCTTCTATGAATACTTCCAAGTCTTTAAAATATAAAATATCTCTTTTATTACCATACCTTCTTAAGACTACTTCTATCCTTGCTAAAAGTTCAATTGCTTCAAATGGTTTCACAATATAATCATCTGCTCCCATTTTAAGTCCTCTCACTTTATCTGAAAGAGAGTCTCTAGAAGTTAAAAAAATTACAGGAATACTACGGTGTTTTATTCTTTCCATCAAACTAAATCCATCTAATTTCGGAATCATAATATCTAAAATGATTAAATCAAACTGTTCTTCTCCTATTAGTCTTAAAGCTTCCTCTCCATCATAAATTTGTGTTGTCTCATAACCTACCATATTTAAGTTTAGTCTTATCAAGTCTGAAATTCCTAAATCATCTTCTACTATTAATATCTTTTCCAATAAAGATACACTCTCCTTGTACGTTTCAAATTACCTTCTATTATATATTAAAGGTACAATAAGTAATAAGGTATTGCAAAATTGCAATACCTTATTACTTAAGCATATATTCCTTTTATCCAAGTATACCTTTAGTCTTGTAGTCTTTATTGATTTCTATTGCGTCCTTTGCCTGTTGCTCATCTACATAGCCAAATCCAGTTACTTTTCTTGAAAGGGACTCTACAAATACTTCTATAACCTTATTCTCACCATATTTATATGCTATAGTACATAAGTCTGGACTTATTCTTATGTCACCTAGAAACTCTAATCCTTCTATGTTATCTACAAGTTTATTTTTCTTTATGTAATCAAGTGCAATATTTTTAGCATCTTCTGTTTCAATTTCCTTTGCTTTCAACTCTTCTATTGCCATATTTTGGTTTCTAGCTTTTTCGTCAATTATTCCAATTTCTATAATTTCTCCATTTTTTTCTTCCATTTTTACATGGTAAGTTTTGTTGTTATGCCAATCTTCATTTAACTTTTTTACCTCGTCCTTAGTCATATTCTTTACATTTTTTAACCTGCTACGATCAAATGTTGACCAAGAAATGCTCCAGTGATTTTTATTCTTAAAGTTATATTCATCCCCTATTTTTAGAAGTTCTACTTTTTCGAATAAATTCTTTACATCAACTTCTTCATCAAAGTAATTTTCGAATAACTTTATAGCTATTTCTTTTGCTCTTTCTTTTGTTATACTTTGAGAATTTAATGTATTTTGAAAACTAGTTTGTTCTGTCATTAATACATTCTTTCTTACAGCTTCTGTACTTTGACAACCTGATAATATTAGTACCCCTGTAATTACACCTATTGGTATTCCTTTTTTTATTTTATTAAGCTTCATAATTCATTTCCTCCAATGGATTTCATTTTTTATTTAATCTCATTATATAGTGAATGTATATATAAACTATATTCTAGTTGTAAAATAGTTGTAAAATGTTTCTTTTTTAAGTGGTTTCTTTGCTCAAAATGAATTATATTTTATTTTTTATGCTAATTGTTCAGTTATCCTTATTCACGTTACTATTCTTTATTGATAAACTTTTTTCAACTAGATTTGTGCATCCTTTTTGTAATAATTTTATATTTCTTTCACAGTTTATTTTTTATATTTATTATATTATCTATTTAATTATATAGTTATGCTCTTCCCTTTAATACTAGTTATATATTTAAGCTACTCTTTATATCAGCAGTTTATAAAATTACCAAGCAGCCTAAATGCTTATTCTATTAGTACATTATTTTGAACCAATCTTAACTGCTTGTGTTTTCTTTTTATAATAATTAAATTCATACCATTTATCATAGTATTGATTTAGCTCTTCTTGTTTTTTATTGATATATGTTTTCGCATTTTCTTTTACTACATAGTTATCTTCTACTTTTAATAATCTCTCCATTTCTTCAATACCATCACATGAAAGACTAGTTATATATTCCATATCTATATTTCCTGTTTCAAAATATCTATCAATATTATTTTTAATAATTAATTTATCTATATTTATAAAGTTTAAACCTATATAGAAAGCCATACTAACTATTAAACCTAGCTTTAAAGCTTTTATCTTTTTTTTCCAAACTTTAGACAGTACTATTAAAAGTAATGCTCCTAAATATACTATAAATATTTGAACAAGTATCCTAAGTCTAGTATATCCAAAAGCTTGCTCATACAGATTCATCTTATAGAATGATGAAAATATCATATTAAAAGTAAATATTATCAACAAACTATACAATACTTTTAATGCAACTGCTACTTTTCTCCCATCTACTTTTGTAAAGTTAATACTTAGTATTAATATAGTAAAATTTATTAAAGTGACTATAACAAGCTCAAAGAAACCCCTTCTTGCATATTCTGCATAGGTAAATCCGCTTTTAATAATATTTTCACTATCTCCATATAGATATGAAATCTGAACCACACTAAATATTAAGTAAACTATAGATATACAACATATAATAGTTAAGACCGTTATAGAGTTCCAACTAAGTTTACATTCAATCTTTCTTTTATTACTATCTATTTCCTCATCACATCTTAAACTCCATAGAAAACCTACAGAATAATTTGTAACAAATAATATGACAATTGTATGACCTATCAGCTTTTCTATATTCATATAATTAAAGATGTCTATTATATTTTTAATATGATAACTAAACATTGCATCTGCAGATCTAAGAAGCCCTAATATAACAGCCAATAGTGGTATAGAAATTATAAGTCCTCTAATTACTGCTTTCCTAACAGGATTTTCTTTATTTTTTGATTGCACTATATTTTTTGTGAATTCAGGTCCTTTCGTAAAGTTCTCTAAAGGTGTAGCTACTAATCTAGTAAATGTATTTTCAATAAAAGATATATTTATTTCTTTTATATTTTTATATCTTATTAATAATATGTATCCGCTAATCAATAATGGTATTATGATTGCGTTTAGTCCTCTTAATATCGGATTATTGTAAATACTATATGATAATGATAATAATATAATTGTTAGTAGAAATATTAAACTTAGCTTATTTGATAAATTAACTTTTGAGTGAACTGACCATACAGAAATTACTATAAATAAAGAGATAAATAATAGTGCTGATATGCCTATAAATTCGCCCACAAAAAAAACATCGTATGCCATTCCTATTATTAATCCTAGAGCTAAAACTTTTATTTTCTCACCTATGCTTTCACTATTATCTCCTTCTATATACTTATTGTTTAATATGTCTCTAGACATGCTATCTAGAAAGTTACTCTTTTTCATTTTCACGTTATCCCCCTTACATTTTCCTGCCTTTTTTAACTTATATACTAAAAGTATTGGTGATATATCTCTTATAAAGGATATAGATTTCGTATATATTTTTTCAATTTGGCCTATCTTTAGTAGCTTGAAAGCAAAGTACTTTTTGATAAATTCATAAGTTTTCCTATCTCTATTAAAATTAAATCGTCGAATGTAACTTTTAAAAAACCTGATATGGATTTTTCTATAGTATTTTCTTCTCACTCTCCATTCCATATATTACTATTATAGTATCATCACACCCCATGTTAATCAATAGTTTTTTATTGTTTTTCAATACTTTTTTATTGTGTGATTTCAAGAATTGTCTTTATCTCCATACTAAAGGGAAAAATCAAAAGTTCATCACCTTATTTATAATAGGAAAAAAAGAATAATCTCATAGTTCTATTGTATTTTGTTAAAAGATTAGTTTATACATCCATCTCTAGTTACTTTAATTTTTCATCAGTTAATGGTTAAAATAACATAAGTATTAAATCTTTTAGATAAAGGAGATATTTTTTATGGATTTTTTACATGGTCAGGAGACACTTACAAGTATTGAGTGGGCTCTTCGTGCTATTATTGCTTTTTTCTTCTTGTTAACTGTTGCAAAGCTTTTAGGTCAACGTGCCATTTCTCAATTAAGACTACTTGACTTTGTTATTGCTATAGTGATAGGCAATATCATCGCTCATCCACTGTCTGATGAAAGGCTTGGATTAAAAGGCTCTATTATTACAACACTTGTATTAGTTACCTTATATTTTGTTGGAATATTCAGCACATTTAAATTTCCACTTATTAGAAAACTGATTAGTAATTCGTCAATCACAATTGTTCAAAACGGTGAAATTCTTTATGACAAATTAAAAAAAGCAAGAATATCAATTGACGTATTATTAGAGGAACTACGTGAAAAAAAAGTAGACGATGTGACAAAGGTAGCATTAGCAACCTGGGAGCCCGATGGGAAAATCTCTGTCTTTTTACATCCAAAGTACAATCCAATTACTCCTTCGTCCTTACATATAGAAACAGAACCTTATACTTTTCCAAGAACTATTGTTAAAGAAGGTAAAGTTAATCTAGAAGAATTAAAAAAATTCGACAAAACTGAAGATTGGATTGTTTCTAAATTGAAATTTTTATATCAAACAGAAGTAAAAAATGTTTTACTTGCTACTCTTGATAATAAAGATAACTTAAAAATTTTTTTATATAATTAATCCATTGAGGTCTAAACGTATCTATTTATGTACAGATTAGTTTAAGCCTCTTTTCTTATAAAAGGCTATTTTCCTAGACCTTTTTTAATAAACTTGATACTATAAATATCACTTTCCTTTAAAACACTTTTTATATTTACCTAATTCAGGATAAATTACTTTACAATTTCTTCTCAAATTTCGAATAGGGTTATAACTATAGGGCTTAGTTAAACCAACTTAAAATTTTAATAAAATAAGACTTACCTTATAAGGTAAGTCTTATTTTATTAAATCTATGCTATACTAGTTTTTTATTTCTGCTCTTTAACAATTCCTTTTCTATAAACATTTAAAAGCATTTCTAAATCCTTTATTTGAGTTCTCAATTCCTCTCCAATATCTGTATCTCCAACTCGTTTTCTTTCAACTTCTCTCTCAAGAACTACTGTAGTTGAAAGAATATCTTGCTCTTCCTCAATGGCTTTTTGAGTAGATTCAAAAGGCTCATGAGACGCTAGTAGAAGACCATATGAGTTATATATAAGAGTATATCCAGCTATTCCTGTTGTTCCCTGATAAGCTCTTGAAAATCCACCATCTATAACTAAGAGCTTACCATTTGCTTTTATAGGACTTTCTCCCTTTTTTATTTTAACAGGAACATGTCCATTAATTATATGAGAAACCTCAGGATTTAAATCAAACTCTTTAAATATCATATTGCATATATCCTCATTATCTTCTATTCTGAAATAAGGATTTTTCTTTTCATTGTGAGTCTCCTTATCATCTACAAAATACCTTTCAAATGTAGTCATTTTATCCTTTCCAAAAAGAGGTGAATCGCATCCAGTCCATAAATACCAGGTCAAATCTAATCCATATAAATTAACATCAGGATCATCTTTTTGGAAATAGCCTTCTCTTACTAAAGTTTCTAACCTATCAAGATAAGCCTTTCCACTATATTCTCTTCCTGTACGGCCTATTTTTACTTTCTTAAATGTTCCATCTTCATTCAGTGGAATACATCCATGATACAGTAAATTTGAATTATATTTTAAATACATACTTCCCTTAGTGAAAAGAAATCTGATATGCTTTTGAAGTCTTTCACTATTTAGAAAAGATGACTTAAGTCTTTCCATAAGTTCTTTTTCTTCTGAAGTAAGCTCATAAGGGTTATTAGGACTTATAGTTGGGAACTTATTATCATTTAGCTTGTACATTTTGCCATATAGGTTGATTGTACCTTTCTCATAATCAATTTCATTTAATAAAAGTCTATCTTCCATACCTAAGTGAGGACGTCTCTTAATTATTTCTCCTTCTAATTTAAATTGGATTATAGATATAGCTTTATGCATTTGAGATACAAGCTTTAAATCCTTTTCACTATAATTCATATTATCTCCAACCTTAGGTTTAAAAGCTAAGCATTCGTCATCTTTATAGAAATCTAAAGCAAATGTAGCTAAAGGAAGAAGGTTTATTCCGTATCCATCTTCTATAGTATCTAAGTTTACATATCTAGCACAAATTCTAAGGACTGTTGCAATACAAGCTTCACTTCCGGCAGCAGCTCCCATCCATAATATATCATGATTTCCCCATTGTATATCAACAGAATGATAATTTATAAGGGTATCCATTACAATATCAGATCCAGGACCCCTATCAAATATATCTCCAATAATATGTAATCTATCTATTACTAATCTTTGAATTAGATTTGATATTGCTATTATAAACTCATTAGCTCTTCCTATTCTTATTATAGTTTTAACTATCTCGTTATAGTATTTTTCTTTATCCATTCTATCAGGATGTTCATGCAAGAGTTCTTCTATTATATATGCGAAATCTTTTGGAAGAGCTTTTCTTACTTTATGTCTAGTATATTTTGAAGATACGTGCCTGCAAATCTCTACAAGTCTATATAAAGTGACTCTATACCATTCATCTATATTTTTCTCATGTTCAGTGATAATCTTTAATTTTTGTTCTGGGTAGTAAATAAGAGTTGCAAGTGTTTTCGCATCTTTTTCGCTTATAGATGTGCCTAGAGAATCCTTTATCTTACGCTTTATAACTCCAGATGCATTTTTCAGGACATGATTAAAAGATTCGTATTCACCATGAATATCTGTTAAAAAGTGTTCTGTCCCCTTAGGAAGGTTCAATATTGCTTGTAAGTTTATTATTTCTGTACATACTTCCGCTATAGTTGGATATTGCTTGGCTAAAAGTTTTAAGTATCTTATTTCATCTTCAAATTCTTTAGTTATTTCATCATTAGCGTAAACCATTATAATTCCTCCATATTATCAAATCTACTTATATTATATATTTTTAATTTTCTCTATTACTACTGTTTGTTCCTTTCGAATATAATTATTATGATTATATATATGATAACATTTTATGAACATTTATAACCAGTAGACTTTTATAGGAAAATTTATAGAATAATGATCTAACGAAATTTTTTCAAAAATAAAATAAAGACATACAAAATATTTATAATTTAGTCTTTTGTATGTCTTTATTTTCTATAAAGTAGTTCTTCGATTGTCTAAACCTAATTTTAAATCTATTACTTCATAAAGTGAAAATATTTATAATTATATAAACACTCTATATGTCCAATTTTTCTTTTATCGATCTTATGCCCTCAACAAACTCATTTTTGCCACCCTGTGCGGGATGCCTTACTTTCTCGCAGGTGATACCTAATTTACTAAGATTTTCGTGGGCTTTGTTACCTACAGCAACTAATTTTTGAATATTAAACATTTCTATCATTTGAAGAAGAGGCTTTTCACCTATTAAAAGTTCTTTTTTTAAAGGAGTTCTATTACTCTCTTCATTATCTTTTTTATGAGGGTGAAAGGGAAACGCATTCCAAGATAGTGTCATCATATTATACTCTAATAAAGTCCTCCATATCATTGTAGCTGTTGCCTCTTTAAGTAGTTTATCTTTTTCCACAGCTAACCTGTATCCTTTATCTTTTCCGAATAATTCTAGACCCTCTATGTTGTTCATGAGTAAATGCTCACTAGTAAAAGGAACTCCCGTAAGACGACATCCCCTGTATCCTGGTGCTTCTCCTACAAGTATAATTTTAGGCTTTAACTTATACATTTGCTTTAAATAAATTAGTAGATTATTTCTTCTTACGGAATTTTCTTGACATTTATATGAGTACTGATTATATACATTTGGAGTAACTTCCATGTTTGCTAGTTCTTCTACAAAAGTTTTTAAATTATTCATTGTTTAATCCATCCTTTTATATTTAGTAATATTAATTATTAGCTCCACCTATTTTTTTCTAATCAATCTGAAAAAGGTTAGTATTGTTCCTACAAAACAAATTATTGATGCAGCTATATATACTGTTTTCATACCGTATATGAATACATCATTTCTTCCTACTACATAATCTGTAACGCGATACCCAATTTTATAACTCATTCTGCTATATAAAAGTGTTGTAGCTAAGGCTATTCCACATACCATTCCTAAGTTTCTTATAAGGGCATTTATGCTCCCTGCAATCCCCAATTTATCCTTTGCTACTGTTGACATTATCAAAGAATTATTTGGGGATTGAAATAATCCAACACCAATAGACATAGTTCCCATAAACATCACTATACTTAGTAAAACTGAATTTTCATTTAAAGTAGACATTAGCATCAACCCTAAACTTGTAAGCACTAGTCCTATAAAAGTTAATATCTCTGAACCAATCTTATCTGATAAGTGTCCACTAATGGGTGCTACTACAGTTAAAATCAAAGGATAAATCATAAGTATTAACCCAGCATGTTGTGGTGTATATGACATTACATCTTGAAGATAAAAAGGTAGAATAATATTGTTGCAAAATATTGCTACAAAGGATGTAAATGCACAGAATATGCTTAGGGAAAATAATTTATTTTTAAACATTTGTAACTCCACTAAAGGATTTTCTCTTTTCTTTTCCACAATAATAAATGCTATAAAGGAACTAATTGCTACTATAAAACCTAATAAAATTATTGGATCCGTAAAACTACGACTTAAGCCTTGACTTAAAGCTACAAACAATGGAACTATAGTAAGTATTAATAGTATAGAGCCTATACCGTCTAACTTTCCCTTAGCTATTTTGTGACCTTCAGGGAATAGTTTAAAAGCAAAAAATAAAGCTACCAAGCCAATAGGTACATTTATCAAAAATATAAATTCCCAGCTAGCCGTACCTACTATAAGTCCACCTAGTCCTGGTCCTACTAAAGAACCTAATGCTACAGTAGTTGCTGAAAGTCCAAGTGCTTTTCCTCTTTCATTTTTAGGAAATACCTCTGCAATAATGCCTTGATTATTAGCCATAGTTCCAGCTGCCCCCGTGGCTTGTATTATTCTTGCTATAATTAATAATGGAAAAGAACTTGTTATACCACATAACAAGGATCCAAATGTAAATAAACCTAATCCGAACTTAAATACCTTAGTTTTTCCAAGCATATCTCCTAGCCTTCCGAAAATTAACACTAGCCCAGCTATAACAACTAAGTAACTTGTCACTACTAATTGAATATTAGATGTCTCCACATTTAAATCTTTAGCCATTTTAGGTAATGCTACATTTACAATACTACTATCTAAAGATGCCATAAACATTGATATTACTACTATCGTCAGTATGGTCCATTTATTCTTATTTTTTGTTGATTCCATTTGGATTCCTCCTAATTCCATTCATCTCCTTTTTATATACATAATCTAACTCTATAAGTTTTGTTATTACTCTTTCTGACATTGCCATATTCAAATAAATTTATACATTTCTAAAAATTTTGCTATTGATAATTATTAAATACATGATTTCTTATTTCATAACTGTTTCAAAAAAACTATTGATAAAATAGTTTATTTTATCATTTATATAAAAAGTCTACGTTATTTATGATACAGTTCTCCGTACCTTGTGTAAAGGATGCCTTTTTTTACTTTTATATTTACTTACATTAATTCATACATTTAAATCCTTATATAATTCTCTCTAATATTATTTATAACCATTGTCTAAATAAATTAATATGTTTAAGAGCCTAGAATCACCTGTTTATTCTTTCATATATTTCTATTTTTCCTTTTCATTCAAGTTAGTCTTGACTTTTCCAATTTACAATTGTAGACTTCATTGTATAGAGGTTATGAAACTTCTTTAGGAAAATAGTCCTTTGTCTGATAGTGAAATTATATCTTCTTTATCAGATAAAATGAGTTGGTCACACCAAACTATAAAAACTTTCATAAATAAACTTCTAAATAAGCAAGTAATATCATTTGAGAAATCTAGGAGAAGTTATCCTTACTATCCTTTAGTTTTTTATAATGGGTATGTAAAATCAAAAAATAAGTCTTTTCTTAAAAAAGTCTTAAAGATATCTTGTTATATGAGGATGAATCAGTGCAATATGGAATGACTATATTAAATATTTTCAAATCTTTTATAAATATTAGCTAAAAGCAAAACCTTAGCTTATATTTTTATGAAAATAGAAACCAAATTGAAAGGAGAATTATGATGATAAAACATTTTAAAAAAGGTTCTTATAAAATGTCTGCTATGAGTATTGCGGTACTTACGTTACTTGGTTCTGTGACCGTAGCAAGTGCTGACAATAACATACTAAACCCTAGTACAGATGCATCTGTAAGCCAAAATGTAATAAAAAAAGATGATGATGACTTTAAGTTATCAGATACTAAATATGAGTTTGATCGTTTAGATAGAGTGCACGATTTTGTAAACTTTGAATTTAAAGTTCCTACTTATTTACCATCAGAATATAATTTACTTAATATAATTGTTAATGGAGTTGCTAATGGTACTACACATAGAACTATTGATAACTTAGTAAGTATTAATTTTGTTAAAGACTACACTGGCTATTTTGCTCCTAGAAAACAATTCGAGTTTTTAGTGTCTAACGAAACTCTTGTACCTCATTTAAAAGATATCTATGAAAACTACCATTATAGATCTAGTTCTAATGAAGCTATTAATGTTACAGTAAACTATAGTGAAGAGCCTATGACTATTTCTAATGTAAATGGTATAAATCTCACGATAAAAAGTGACCATATTGCTGAAGAAATAATAGAGAACTTTGGTACTGATAGCCAAAAGGTAGTAAAACTTGATAAGCCTAAAGAAAAAGGCAAAAAGTTATCTAAATACTTTATATGGAATAACGAAG
This sequence comes from Gottschalkia acidurici 9a, assembly GCF_000299355.1. Lineage (NCBI taxonomy): Bacteria > Bacillati > Bacillota > Tissierellia > Tissierellales > Gottschalkiaceae > Gottschalkia > Gottschalkia acidurici. Next base: position 2,942,011 of record NC_018664.1, read on the forward strand.
GCATATGGTATGGAGTTCAATATTATCATAAGTATGAAAGCATCGATTCACCTGAAAATAACACTTATTTTGAAGAGCTTCAGAAGAATGATATAGAGCAAATGGTACTTTCTCTAACAAATTCTAAAAACATACCTAAAGATATATATAAAGATAAATATACATCTGTAGATGAACATTATGATACTGGTATAAGAATATATAATAAGAAAGATTTAATAAGAAAGATTTAATAAGAGCTGGAGATATTCTTGGTTTTTCACCTAAGTTTCCTTTAACTTTACCGAAAAATCTTGTACCTAAAATGTCTCTTACAAGTGAAGGTTATAACCCAAGTTATCCTGATGAGTTTCAACGTATATTAACACTTGAAACATTTTATAGTGATGGAAAAAAAGACATCATTCCAGCATCAATGGTACGTTTTCGTCAAGGAAAAAATGCCTACTATTATGATCTTTTAGAAAAAGAACTTAAAAATCCTGACTCCAAAGAAGTGAAAGATGCTAACGCCAGATTAATAACAATAGATGGAATCCAAGTTATTTCCTATGTGTATAAGAATGGGACTGATGTTACAGATCAACTTTATATGTGGAAACAGGGTGGAATTCTAAACCAAGTAAGATTCCCTAAAGAACTTCTTGCATATGAACAAGATGCTTTAAACGAAGTGGAGGATCATGAGGAGATAGTAAAAGCTCTCATGAAGTAGTTTATTTAACCTATTAAATTTTATTGTTAAATACTAACCAGATAATTCTTGTCAAATTAGAGATATATTTTATCTTTTTTACCAACTATAAAGGTCTTCATAGACCTTTATAGTTTTAATGAAATATTAATATTACATTATAAAATCTAATTATTATATTTTTAGGGATTCGATAGTGTGAACTTAAAGACAAAAGTTAAAAATCTAAAAGATTTTGATGTTTAAAAAATTAAAATGCTTAATATATTAAGCATTTTAATTTTTAATACTTTTCACTTTGTTTTGGTAACTTTTCAGCATATAGTGTTAATGCAATGGATGGTATTTCATTAGTCTAAAAACTGCTGCCAGGTTGTTTCAAAAATTCAATCTCTTCTGGAGTGGATTCACGATTGAGAGCTTTATTACGATGAGGATAACGACCAAATCGATCTATAATTTCTTTATGACGATATTCATATTCAGCTGTTTCTTTATCAGATAACTCTTCAAATAGAACAACTGCTTGTTCATGTATTCCAGATGATTCTGAATGCATAAACGGCATAATCATAAACTTCTTTTCTTCTTCTAACATTTCAGTAAAGCCAGGTTGTCTTATCGCCTCCTGAGATAAGACTAGGGCCATTCCATCCTGAGTAAATGCACACGCCTTTTGACGACATAAGTTTCTAGAAAACTGGTCTAATACAATAATTTCTGCTAAACGCCCATATAGTGATACACGCCAGTCCGATAATAGTCCCTGACATCCACTTTGCCAGATATCATAAAACTTATCGTATATTTCATTATCAAAAGCTTCATCTTTTTTAAACCAGTAAGGTTTATTTTTTGGATTAAACCAGAAATCTAGAACCATCTTCCATGGCTCATTTGAAAAGATTACCTCTTCTTTATCACTTATTTCATTCACAGAAGTTCGCCTCCATTTCTTTTTTATCTTATATTAAATACGGTATTTTTTAACAATGTATTCTTGTTAATCATATCATATTATATTTTCTATAATTAGTCTAATATACAGTACATTTCTTCATTAAGATTCTACAGCTTCAGTGATACAAATAATTAACAAGCTATATCATTTACTTATGATACATTACTTGATAGCCAAAGTGACTTCGATCTTTAGATTTTTTATTTATAATGTATTCTTTCTCTAAGCTTTCTTATTGCTATCTGTTCCTCTTCACTCAAACTCATCATATACTTTTTAAATTCATAATGCCATTCTTTTTCATATTCATCTTCAAAAGTTAAATCATATATATCCTTAGATAAAAGAATAATTTCAATTTGAGATAAGCTTTTAAAGTAATAAATATACTCATCTCCAAATAAACAATCCGCGCTTAACATATCTACTAAATCTTCCATACTCTTAATTTTATTTTTAATTAATGTAATTTTATCTTCAATTAAAGAGCAATCCCGAATTTCTTCACTTAACTTTTTAAATTCAGTATTTGTCATTTTCTTTCCATCAATATATTCAATTGCTTCATCCTCATTTCCCTCATCAAAAGATATAAATACTGTCTCTAATCTATTCAATTCTATGCCTTGGCTTATTAGCGAAGTTACTTTTAATGTTGACTTTTTAATATAGTTTATCAATGCTTCGTTTTTAATACTTAAAGTACTACAGCATGTTTTTGCATGTTGTAATAACTCTTCTTGTAATTTTTCTAAAGATAACTTTTTTAACTTATTTTTTATATACTTTCTTTCAGTATCATTAATACTAAGATTATTCAAATCCCTTCCACAGATGATTACTCCTAGTGAATTAATTAATAGTAATTCAAATACATTTATTAATAACAGTTCACATTTTTTATCATAGCTCTTTAATAACTTGTTTATTTCATCAATGTTAAAATTATTACAGAACTCATTTTCTAAGTTCAATTTATCTAAATAGTTATATATATATTCAACACCTGTATATTTTATATTATCTATACAAAGCTGATAATCTATTGATCCTGAAGTTTCATGAGCAGCAAAAAAAATATCATACTCTTTAAAAAACAACTTAAGTCCATAGTATATAGTATCGTTATATGAGTAGTTATCGATTCTAAGCTTGTCATCATTAATTTTATTAAACAATTTCTTACACTCTAATACTTGTGCACTAATTAAATCCTGACCCGTTTTTAGTATATCTGATAATCTAGTATGCTTTAACTCGTCTATTAACATATCCATATTATCAAAAGTTTTTAAGTAAATTCCTATAGTATAGTCAATGCATTGTAAAATATTTTCAGCCACTTCTACCATAACTGAACTACTCTCATCTTTTGTATAATATTCTAACTTTACCTTTAGAAGTTCCATTCTTTCATAATGGATATTGCTTAAAACATTTTCATCTAGCTTTCCTTTCTCATAACAATTCACTAAAACATCCTTAAAAAAATATTCATCACTAAAGCTATCTCTTGTAAGATGATCATATTCTTGAATATTGCTAACGTTTCTCATATTATATCAATCCTTTTCATTATCAAGATTTGTATAATCTTTTACACCACTTCTTATATTGTCAGCAATCTTATATAATGCTTTTCCTTCTAAAAGCTCCAGTGATCCCTGACAATAGTTATTAAAACTCTCTTTCATAATTTCTATTAGTTCATCATCACTTATATAATCTAGGGTTTCGTTCTTATAGTTATAAAAAATCTCCACAAGTTCATTTATTGTATCACTATAATTATATTGTGATATATATGGAGAATCACAGAAAGCTATAACAATTTTATTTATAATTTGACCATTAAATTCTATCCTTCCACTTTTCTTAAGTGCTATATTTCTCGTTTTAATAATTTCTTTGACATCTTCTGTAGAGAGCTTTAATCCATATTCACTTGTATGTTCATTACACTGGAGTATGTCATTAAAAACTTGCTCCTCTAGTAAGTTATTCTTAAATAAATCAATAAAATCTTTCATATTAAAACTTCCTTTCAAAATTTATTGACTTTCATTTAGAAATGTGATATGATTAAAATATTATGATATAATTGCTATAATAGTGTATTTTATCATTTATGTTTTCCGTTGTCAATATTGTATATAAAAAAGAGTATCTATATAATCAAGATACTCTTTTCTTAGTTTATTGAATAATTCTTTTCACTATTATCCAAAGTATAACCTTAGACAATTTTAATATAATATTTTTAAAAAACTTGTGAAATATAAAGTGTTGAATTTTACTAGCTTTATTACTTCTAAATTTATATATTCAATAAAGTACTTCTTATATAAATCTAATATTTTTTTATGATCATTTTAAATAAACCTTTAGTAGACTACTCCACGTCAATCCTATAGTTTGATCTAGATGAAACTTTGGTTTTCCAAATAACTCATATCAACAATTTAAGAAAAGACTATTTCATTTATATTATAGTATTCAAGTTAAAACTAAAGCTTCCGTAGATGATGACTATAGTTGTTGTATGCTTTTTTCTCTTAGTTAACTTCAATGGTAAAAACAAAGAATTCCTTAAACTTATACAATTCCCTATCTGGCATATTGTTCTTATCTAGCAATTTATTTTTGACATTTTCAACTGATACTCTTCTAATGATATATGGCCTCCGGCAAATTGATTTTCTAGTATTGTCATCTTTTCAGTTTTTGTTAAAACCCTTTCATTGTCAATATTAATAGCATTTTCTTCACCTTCCAGAGGAGCTAGTATATGCTTAAGTTTATCATATGCTTCAAAATATCGAAGTCCAAATATTCTTTGTGAAGCTGCATTTAAGTGAATACCGTCTGGATTAGGTGTTAATCCTGATGCTGTCACAAAGTAGCAGTTCTTATGTGTATTAGCAAACTGTAGAAGTTCCTGATTAATTTCGGAATATTCAGGAAAATATTCACCTAAAAAACCTTCTCCTAAATAGTCTCCAATTCCACCCATGATAATAGGTATATCTGGCTCACCAAGTTGTTTACGAAATTCTTCAGTAATTTTTAAAAACTTCTCATGATAAAGTTTATAGAGCCCCGACATAGAATCACTTTCACCTTGATGCCATAGGATTCCTTCTAATTTACTATTTTGCTGAGCTAATTTTGCCTGTAGTATAGCATGCTTAAATAACGATCCATCTACTGACCAATCATCTAAGCTTGCACCACCTTCGGCACAAGGTATCAATCCTATTTCTTCATTTTTATTTTCTCTACACCATGCAGCTGCAAAAGAAGCAGCGGGACCAATACCAGCATAAGGTCTATCATAGTTTATAGGTTCCATCATGATTTGCCATAGCCCATTACGTAACACTTTTATATGTTCATTACAAATTATAGGAACATCTTTTAAAAATCCACGACCAGCCATATTCGATTGACCAACCATCAAAAAAGAATGTATCATAAATATTTTTCCTCCTTGTATTTATCAAGAATTCTTTACAAATTAATTTTTCGTTATTCAAAATATATGAATTCTTTGATTATAGTTATTATTTCTTCTCAATAAAAAATATCAATCTTAGTATTTGATAATATTTTTAAAGTTATTTAGTCTAATTCCAATATAGTCTAGAACATCTTTTTCCTTAATGTAATTTTTATAAAATATTTGTTGAATGTATATTAGGACTTGCTATAAAGTACTAATGAATTATACATTTATTTTATAATTTAAAGCACTATAATCACAGTCTTAAAAATAGATATATTTATTTTTTCCTATCTAAAAAAGAGATCTTACCAAAATGGTAAAATCTCTTTTGCTTCATTTTTTCACTATTTTTCTTACTGAATCATATGATAAACAATATTTCTTAGCGATATCAGTTATTGTCGCTCCATTTTTATATTGATTGATTATCTCACTATTACGCTTCTTATAATATTCTCTTGAACCACTATTCTCTCCCCACTTACGTTTTTCCCTATTAGTCGGAATGTATAGTAGCTCCCCATCTACATAGTTCAAAATTTCGTTCAATAACTCTTTTGGAAGCACATCTGCTGCATTAATATATTTCATATCCCTACTCCTTTACTTAACTAGTTAAATAAAGTGCAGAATTGGCAGCTAATGCAACTTTTTATCCCACGCAGTTCGTTGCATTTCTACTATTCTGCATGGGTATAAGCACTATGTAGTTTATTTTCATATTTCAGTTTCATAAACATACTACCACCTCCAAAATCGTCGAATTAATACATGTTGTTAGTATATCATACTTAGTATTTCTATAAGTTTTTTAATATTTAATTTCATGTAGATATTTTTCTTATTTATTTATGATAAGGCTAATCGCAATAGATATAATATAGACTTTTATTTCTTTAATAAGCATTAAATTTATCATTTATAACACTCTGTAATCAACCTTTTTATCGTTTCCAGACCTCATATTTTTTATCTTCACTTCATTTTTTATCATCTCTTCTTCTCCAATTAATATCACATTTTCTATACCTAGCTTATTAGCATAATTCATTTTTTTCTTCAGTGAATTATCCTCAAAATATACTGATACACCATAACCTTTTTCCTGTAGATATCTCATAACCTTTATACAATAGCCGATTGTGTCTCCAATTGGAATTATTAAATAATTTAATTTATTTTTTATTTTATAATTCTCTATAAAACCTATTTCTTTTAATACAAAAAATAATCTTGTTATTCCTATTGAGATACCAACACCTGGTAATAAGTTCTCTGTATAGTTTTCTGCCAAATTATCATATCTTCCACCTGAACAAATTGAACCATAATTTTCATTTCCTACTAGTACTGTTTCAAAAACAGTTCCAGTATAGTAATCTAGTCCTCTAATAATTTTTAGATTTATTCTAAATTGTCCGTCATCTACACCTAAGTCTTCTAGCATTGATTTAACCTGACTTAGTTCATTTATTCCTTCAATAAAATATTCATTTTTAATATCAAGTTTCAATAATTCATCTAATATTTTTTGATTAGTTCCTTGAATATTAAATATTCTATTTAAATATTTACTTTTTTCATGACCTATAATACTTATAAGCTCCTCTTCAAAACATTTTGAGCCAATTTTATCATACTTATCGACTAAGATCATTACATCTCTGGTGTTTTCTATCTCTAATTCACTTAGTATTCCTTTTAATATTTTTCTATTACTAACTTGAAACTCATAGTTTTCTATTCCTATCTCTCTAAATGCTTTGTCTGCTAAACTTATAACCCAAGCATCATTATATATACTTAACTTATCTTTACCAATAACATCAACATCACATTGATAAAACTCTCTATATCTACCCTTCTGATTTCTCTCACCCCTATACACTTTTCCTAATTGATACCTTTTAAAAGGAAAGATTAAATCATTATAGTATTGTGCTACATATCTGGCAAAGGGTACTGTTAAGTCGAATCTTAATGCTAAGTTATTTTTACCCTTTTGAAAGCTATATACTTGCTTTTCTGTTTCTCCACCACTCTTAGCAAGTAGAACCTCTGCTTTCTCTATTATTGGTGTATCCATAGACATACAGCCATTTTTTTCATAAACATCTGTAATTTTATTTACTATATCATTAAATATTTCTTGCTCTTTTGGTAATAGTTCCATAAATCCTGCTAATATACTTGGTTTTATAATATTCTTACTCATCTCATTCACTCCATATCTAATTTTATTTCTGCACAACAAAAAACCATGTAGGCAAATATCCCACATGGTTCAATAAATTATGATTGCACTTAATTTATCATCACCTAGAGATACAAGCCTACTCAAATAGACTTGTATCTGCCTCAACAGACCAAGTCTCTAGTGATGATGATGTATTGAATTAATATCTTTTATAATAAGTGCTTTCATAATATTCCTCCTAAATTTATTTTAGTAACATTGTATATAATATTATCGAAAATATCAATCATATTATTTTTTGTATTATTTATTCATATATCAAAATAATTTATATCAACATCTCAAGTAAAGTTCTCCTTTATTTATGATACAATTCACCGTACTATCAATAAATGATAAATGCCTTAATTTTAATCTAACCAGCTTCAAAGTCTTGTAATCTAGAAGCTTTCCCGATAAGTGACAGACTAGCACCTAGCGCACACTTTGGCTTCTGTTTTGCAAATAACTGATTGTACTTTATTATAAAAAATGTGTCAATTTTCCGTAATACGTCAGATCTAATCGATGCATAGCTCGAGTACAAGCAACGTACAGCATGCTTCTATCCAAATCCGTATGATAAGTTGCAGAACAAACGGAAGGTACTATTACTTGGTCAAATTCTAACCCCTTGGCCATATGAGCTGTTGTAATAATTATTCCATCCTTAAGCTCAGTGCTACCAAAGTCCAGTAAGAAAACATCGTTGTATTTATCTTTGACTTGTTGGTAAATATCGTCTGCCTGCTCTTGTGTTTTGCATACAATTCCTAGGGAACTGTAGCTTGATTTTAAATAGTCATTAATTAAATGTCTGATCTCTTCCCATTGACCCTCTAAATTTGCACAGTTCCTTATTATAGGCTCTTTACCATGTCTCTCAATTGGAATCAATTTGCTGTTGCTTTTTATTTTCTGTGCAAAATTTGTGATTTCAATCGTAGAGCGGTAGCTTTTGCATAATTCCATACAGTCGGAATCCACAAAAACACTTTTTAAAATCTCAAGCGAGGATGCACTATGAGGATTAACCGATTGAAAGCTGTCGCCTAAAATCGTCATTTTGCAGTCAAATAGCTTCTTTATAACTGCATATTGTATAGGAGTATAGTCTTGCATTTCATCCACTAACAAGTGCTTTACATGTTTAAATTCTGTTTCCGATCCTTCGAAAAACATTTTTGTATATATATAAGGAAATACATCAGCATACTCAAGTTTATCTTTCTGTATCAACTGGAATAGTTTCGGATTTTCAATATGATCATAGAAATTCTTGTATAACGAAAGTGCATCCTTGAATTTGTACATTTTAAGGATAGCGGTCTTAATCTTTTTTGTAATTGGATATCTTATTCTTTTACCATCATTTGTTTTTATGTTTTCTATAATATCTTTTGATATTTTCTCCAGTCGTTTTTTTACAGGCATCCTTTTTAGAGTTATAAAGCTTATCATCAAATACTCTTTTGATACGTTGATACTTTCAATGCAAATATCCGCGGGAGAAAAGTATTCAGTGTTTGCCTTCTCTAGATACGAATCAAGATCTCTTACAAAATCTAAAGTAGCTTTGTATCTGATGCGTTCAATGGCTCTATTATCCCCTGAGCTCATCAAATCCGTAACTTGCTGGCTGAAGGATTGAAAACCCAGCCTTCCTGCCAGTTCGTCTGTTGCAACTTCCTCCATTGCCATTTCCATGATTTCTTCTTCACCCAACTCTGGTAAGACGTTTGAAATATAATCAGAGAAGACTTGATTTGGCGAAATGATCAAGATATCTTTCGAAGTCAGCTTCTCTTTGAAGCGATATAGCAAAAATGCAACCCTGTGCAACGCGATGGACGTTTTTCCAGAGCCAGCCACCCCCTGAATAATTAATATCTCCGATCTATCATTTCGGATAATGCTGTTTTGTTCTCTTTGTATTGTAGCTACAATGTTTTTCATCTTCTCATCAGAAGTACGACTAAGCTCCTTTTGCAAAACATCGTCTCCTATATTCAACGCACTCTCCAGCATATACTCCATATGACTATTTTTAATCTTGTATTGTCTTTTCAAGCAAATATCACCACAAATCCTTCCCATGGGTGCATTGTAATATGCTTTGCCTATTTCAAAATCATAAAACATGCTGGAAACTGGTGCACGCCAGTCATAGATCAGCATCTCGTTCCCACTTTCTTCTTCGAAGGAATGCATTCCAATGTAAAAAGATGATTCTTGTATTTCACCATTCTCATGGAAATCGATTCTCCCGAAATATGGAGATTCTATCAGCTTAGCTATTTTTTGTTTTTTGACAATAGCTCTTTCTCCAAAATCAATGGTTTCATGTACAGAAATACGGTTTGCCGCTTTTTCAGCTTGATCCATCTGCGCAAGGTTTTCCCAGATATATTTCTTCGTTTCTTGAATCTCATCGGCATAACTGGATATCTTTTGGTCAATAGTCTGGTATGTTGCTTTCAATTTTTTCAATATCTCATGTAGATACTGTCTTTCGTCTTTCTCTGTCCTATTAAACATAGACTTACTCCCCCCCTTATTAAATCAAAGGTAATTATAATGCTTTCTAAAGAAAAGTACTAGACTTTTTCTTCGCTTTATTATATTCTATTGCTATAGTATGCCCATACATATTATGGTAATATTTTCCTGAAATATCGGGACTTTCATTGATATGTTTACCTAAAAATTCAAATAAATCCTCAATTATAATCTCATATTCATTATTGTGATTAGTAATGATATCAATATTACTCTTATAATCATATCTACAAGTTTCTCTATTAATTAATTCTATAATTACATCATTTATATCACTAAAATACCTATATATTCTACCTTTACTTAAACCTGCTTGCTTTATAATGTCTAGCATAGTTATTTCATATAATGGTTTTGTTGAAATATTATAAACATCGCCCCTATAATTTTAGTTCTCTTTTTGTATGTAATCTTAAGTCACCTTTATTATATAATATCCACCTTTTAATTAGACTAGTTTCATTTTTATTAATTACGTTTTAAAATGTATTTTTTATGTAACTATTGCTTTTGTATTATAAATCTTATAGACAAGTGCTAGAATACGTGTTAATATTATTGAAGAAAACTCACGGCGATGGAGTTCGCCATTAAATGCGTAAAGCTGATGACTCCTACAAAGTAACAATTATTATAATTGTTACTTTGTAGGAGTATTTTTTGTTGTCCATTTTACAAAATATGCTTCTACTAAATAAATATCTTAGGATAAATGAAAGGGGATTAGGAGATGGAAAAGAACAAAAAAGAAATAGCAAATAAAGTAATGTCATTGAATAAGAAAAGCAATAGTGCAATTTTAAGCCTATCATTTATTAAATGGATTGCTATAGGTACAATAGTGGGTGTTGTTACTGGTTCTGCTGCTGCTCTATTTTTAAAAAGTCTGGAGTTAGCCACAGACCTACGTATGAAATATACCTGGTTACTATTCCTTCTTCCACTTGGAGGTGCACTTGTTAGTTTTTTATATTCAAAGTATGGTAAAAATTCTTCAAAGGGTAACAATTTAATTATTGAAAAGATAAATGAGAGTAGTGGTAGAATACCACTCCGTATGGCTCCTTTAGTTTTCTTTGGTACTGTTGTCACTCATTTATTTGGAGGGTCTGCTGGAAGAGAAGGTACAGGTGTGCAAATAGGTGCTAGTATAGCTGAAGGTATAGGTAATTTAATAAAGTTAGATAAAGTAGATAATAGAATTATACTTATGGCTGGAATAAGCAGTGGTTTTGCTTCTGTATTTGGAACACCACTTGCGGGTACAATTTTCGGACTTGAAGTTGCTGCGCTTGGGCTTATGAGTTATGAGGCTTTAATTCCGGCTCTTACTGCAAGTATCGTCGGAGATTTTATGGTATCTTTCTTGGGTGTACATCATACACACTATGAGGTTGTAGGGGTTCCAGACTTAACATTACCCACAATAATTAAAATAATTTTTGCAGCAATTTTATTCGGGCTAACCAGTAAGCTGTTTAGCGAACTAACACATAAGATAAAAGAATTATTTACAGAGGGATTTGAAAACCCGGTAATAAAGAGTATGGTTGGTGGAATACTTGTTATAATTTTAGTATATATAGTTGGGACAAGGGATTTTCTTGGATTAAGTATCCCACTTATTTCTGAATCATTTAGTGGACATGTTCATCCACTTACATTCTTGGGAAAAATAATATTTACATCTTTAACTTTAGGAACTGGCTTTCAAGGAGGAGAGGTTACTCCACTATTTGTAATCGGTTCTACATTAGGAAATGCTTTATCAAATCTACTCAATATGTCACCTTCATTTTTAGCAGCACTAGGACTAATAGGGGTGTTTGCTGGAGCAACCAATGCACCTATTGCTTCCTTTATACTAAGTCTAGAGATGTTCGGTTCCCAAGGACTTGTATTTGTATTTATGACTTGTGCTATTAGCTATATGTTTTCTGGACATACTGGCATATATGTCTCACAGAGAATTGGAAGAAGTAAAAGCAAACTAATCGAAGTACCGCATAATGCAACGCTTTCATATTTAAGAGCAAATAATAAAAGTAAGACAAAAAAGTTAAATCAGGTATTAGTCGGACAATTTAAGTTTGGTCGCTCAAGTATTGAAATCCCAACTACTGAAGGACTAAACCTCATAAAAATTCGAGTTAGTAGAACAGGTATTAGACTTATACACCATGCCTATAATCCTGATGATTCCACTTGGTCAGCAAAACCTATTAATGAACAGCCTGAATATATTAATTTAAATAGCGGAAGTGAAGAAATACATGCAATTACAGTATCTCAGTCCTATGGCAAAAAGGATAAAATATTATTAGTAAATACTAATCTGTGGAAGAGTGTTGAAGTTGACTATATCATCGAACAACTCCGAAATATGGAACTAGATTCTGCTAACAATAATTTTGAAAATATAAAAGATAAGGAATCTTCTTCTCATAATATACAAGTTATTAGTATGCTTGTCGGACAATTAAAGAGAGGAAATTTCAGCATTGAGTTACCAGCAGAAAAAGGAGAAAATAGATATATAATAACTGTTAAAGGTGGGGCTATTAGATTAAACCATAGTTCCTACAATCCAGATGGACATACCTGGTCGACTCCTCCTGGAAATGGTGAAAGGCAACATATCGATTTAAAGGAAGGCAGACACACATTAGATATTTTTGTTAGTGAACACTATGGCAATATAAATAAAATTGAATTAGTTAATGGAAGCTTTTTTAACAGCGTGGAGATTATCTGTTCAATTGAGAAGATAAATATTACAGAAAGTATATTAGAAGATATGAATTAGTTAGATTAGTTAATATAAAACACAGTATGAAATATTCAAGGTCATACTGTGTTTCAATTTTCATAGCTTTAAATATCATAATAAGGATATAGGAATTACCTCATTAACAGTACGTTCTTAAATAATCCTACTAAAAAGCTCATTTACTTATGATACGGTTTACCGTATTATCGATAAAGGAAGTTTTTTGATATATGTATTTCAAATGATTCAGAATGCATAAACGGTATAATCATAAGCTCTTTTCTTCTTTTAACATTTCAGTGAACCTAGGCTGTTTTATTGCTTCTTAAGATAATACTAAATCTATTCCACCCTAAATAAATGTACATGCTTTTTCACGACATAAGCTTCTAGGTAATTGATCTATACAATAACTTCTGCTAAACGACCACATAATGATACACGCCAGTCTGATAGTAATCCCTGACATTATTTTTTCCATATTTCATAAAATTCATTGTATATTTAATTATCAAAATCCTCATTTCTTATTATAATTGCCAAACTTTTCCGATCTTATTGAATAGCTTATATTTTTAACAATTCATGGCAGAGAGAAGCAAATGTATATTGTAAATCCAGTATGTAACTTAATTTTTCTTTCATATATGTGAATTGAGATCAGACTCTGGTCATGATAAAATCTAATTATTATATTTTTAGGGAGGCTACAGTGTGGATTTAAGTGCGAAAATTAAAAATCTTCCTTCTTGTTCAGGAGTGTATCTTATGAAAGATTCACTTAATGGTGTAATTTATGTAGGAAAATCAAAAAATCTTAAAAACAGAGTTTCATCATATTTTCAAAATTCAAAGTCACACACCCCCAAAGTTATAAAATTAGTTAAAAATCTAAAGGACTTTGACTATATAACTACTGACACAGAATTTGAAGCCTTTATGCTAGAGTGTAAGTTGATAAAAGAAATTAAACCTTTATATAACAAACTAATGAAAAGCTCAAAATCTTATTGTTATATAAAGATAAAGTTCAATGAAAAGCATCCTTATATTGACCTTTCTAGCGTATATGTTAAAGATGATGATGGTATTTACTTTGGACCATACACTAGTAAAAGTATAGTTGAAAGAGCCATTCAAGGTGTAAAAGAATACTGTAAAATACTATGTACTAATGAGTCGCAAAGAAAAGCCTATTGCTTGTACTACTCTTTAGGGTTTTGTATTGGCATGTGTTTAGATAAAGTTTCAAAAGAAAAGTATTTTGATATATTTAATAAAATAGTAAATCTATTTAATGGCACTGATGAAAGTATCATTAAGGGAATAGAGCTTAATATGAATTCTTCATCAAAGAAGTCTGCTTTTGAGAAGGCTATTAAGTATAGAGACTATCTAGCTTCAATAAATTATGTAATTGACAAAGCTAAAGTTGTGAAATATACAGAAGAGAATAAAAATATTGTTTTACTTGAGTATTTAAGTGATGATATATTTAAGTTTTTTCTAATTAAGGGAAATAAAGTTCTTTTTAGTGATAAATATATAGTTAAAGATTTAGATATTAAAAAATTAAAGTATTTTTTAAAAAATAATATTTTATCTTATTTTAACAATATATCCATAAATGATTCAATAAAAGTTGGAAGAGAAGAAGTTGATGAGTCTCAAATAATTTATACCTATTTAGAGAATAAATCTAACGACTGTAGGTATTTTGTAGTTCTAAAGCAATGGCTTAAGAATATAAATGATGTAGATTTTGACCATGAAATTGATAAACTTCTTCTTGCTAAATCATAATCGTCTTAAGGTGTGTTTCATTACCAAACCTTTACAACATAAAAAGTTTTATTAAGAAAAATATACACCACACAATTTTATTTTTTACCTTAATTTTATCTTTTACCTTTAAGATGAAATAGAAAAGAGAACGGTTCTCCAAAGTAAAAAATAAAAATAATACTAGAACAATTAGAAGACATGTCTGGGAAGAATATAAGAAAAAAATTAATTTTTAAAAACCGATAAAGGCAAAAGAATATATAAAATGAGAAAAGAAAAAGTAAGTTAACAATATTTACTTACAGTTATTTATTAGAATATGGAAAAGATAGCTAATATACTAGCTTCTTAAATTATTAAAAAAACAATATATTTAGCTAGATTTCATGGATCATGTTACATAAAAGTCCAAATTTAAAAATATGAAAACTCTCATAAAAATTTCTATGAGAGTTTTCAACAGTAGTTTAAGCTTCTTTTTAATACTAATTTAGTTCTTTTATTAATTCATCAACAGTTACCACATCACCGATTACATAATCGATATTTTTAAGAAAAGCTTCATGTAGTTCTATACTAGTACCTGCTACTCCATCAGAAAGCACCACAGACTTTACATCTCTTTGCACTGCATCTAAAGCAGTAGCATATACACAAACGTTTGTTGCAGCACCAGTTAAGATAAGAGCTTTTTTATTAAATGATCTCATAAGCACTTCTAAATCTGTAAGGTAATATCCACTGTATCTTCTTTTTATTATTACATAGTCATCATCTTCTGGTTTCAGCTCCTCAATTATTTCAACACCCTCAGTTCCTTCTAAACAGTGTTGAGGTTCATCTCTTTCTAGTTCAAGACCATAGTCAACCTTTTGGAATCTATGCATCTCTTGTGTATAAAACACAGGGATATCGTTTTCCTTTGCCCAACGTTTAGCCTTCTGAATATTTGGTATTATATCTCTACCACCAGGACATTCGATAGGTGCTCCTTCTCTGATAAAGTCATTCTGCATATCAATTATTATTAATGCACATTCTTCTTTTTTTATTTTGTGTAAATTATTTTTTGACATTTTTATTCCTCCTTAAATTAGAAAATATTAGTTAAAAATCTTACTATAATACCAGAAATCATTCCTATAAATGGGTCTGTACTTGCGGTAACTATAGTTGTAACACCAGCTACCATTGGATTTGAGGATACTCCAGTAGCAATATTCGATGGAAATACTACTATAGCTCCCAGAACAAATAGAAATCCTGCTATTGACTCACTAGGAACATACTTGGCAATTTTGGGTAATAACTTAATAAGCAGTACAACTGCCATTAATAGCATCATTATAAGACCGCTAGAAACAGGATTAGGTGCAACAGCTGTACCACTTATAACTGCTTCAACAGGTCCACCACCAAAAAGCGCACTAGTAGCATCTGCAAGACCAGAGTATAGTGTAACATGGTCAACATTTACTGTAGCATTTGCTAATGAACCAGTAACACTTGAATATGCAATATTTCCTCCAATTTGCATTGTGGTCAATGCTAGAACCTTTCTAACTAAACTAGGTGTTATTTTGAAATTTAAAAGTTTAAACTTTTCGTTTGAAAGATCAACTTTACTATTGCTTTCTTTATCTTTATTTAGAAAAATCCAAGCTATAGAACTTATAAAAACAGATGTTACAATAGTATATACTAAGTTTTTATCTGTAATAAAATATGTCAATAATGCAGTACTCACGGATAGTGCAGTAACTACTTTGTTTGATTTGAACATATCTACTGATACTTTTGCCAGTGTAATTCCTACACCAGCCATCATACTATTAAGTATTGCTGGTCCAATAAAGTTAATGGTTGGTTCAAGAAGTCCTAAAGCACCAATAATGGACATCATAACTCCCGTAAAAAATACAATATTCAAGCGTTCATTTCTGTCTTCACCCATTTGACCAGCGAGTACAATTGCTTCTGCTTGGAATGAAATAGGTGCAACTTGTTTAGTAAGTAAAAAACCAGCACTTCCTACAATAAATCCTATAGCAGTTGGAAAGGCTCCAAATCCATATGATAACGAAAGTAGCCCCTGAGGAAGTCCATTAATTACAACAGCAATAGCGGCAATTATATCTTGAAATGTCATAAAATCATCCCCTTTATTATTTTTATTTCAAATACTTTAAATATCCAACAAAAATTCACCTCCAATTAAGAGTAATTTATTTGATTATTATTTAGTCACTAAGGAGATTTATATATAGTGCTTTGTAAGGGTTATGTTATATATGCAAATATTAAGATATACTGTTAAGATCATATTAATGTATTAACTTCATGATAGCATTGTCTAACTATAGAATCTAATATATAATAATATATAATATCAATAGGTAAAACCTATCAGTAGGGAGTGATTTTGTTGAATTATAATATATTACGTTATGTAGTGACGGTTGCTGAGGAGAAGAATTTTACAAAGGCTGCAGAGAAACTATTTATCGCACAGCCATCCTTGAGTCAAATTATAAAAAAGGAAGAAGATTCTCTAGGAGTTAAACTATTTGATAGAAATAAAAAACCTTTGGAGCTGACAAGTGCTGGAAATGAGTATGTACTTTGGGCAAGACAAATTATTAATAGCTTTGATAATATGAAAAGAAGTATGAAAGATTTTTCTGATAATGATACTTATTTATTGAAAATTGGAATTATGCCAGAATTTAGCGCTTTTATCTTAGCTAAGCCATTGAAAAAGTTTAGAGAAGAAAAACCAAAAGCAGTTGTTCAAATTCATGAATTAAGTAGTAGTGATTTGGTAAAGAGTTTAGAAAATTCTGATCTAGATTTTATTGTGGGACTTACACACCCAGATAAATATAAATATATTAGTGAACCATTGTATGATGAGAAAATTGTTTTGGCTGTAACACCTGATTATTTACCCCAAAATTATAATACAAAAAAAGTAAACTTAAAACAATTCTCAAATGCTCCATTTGTGATGATGGAGAAGGGGCAGTTCTTATATAATGTTACACATCATTTATGTAATAGAAGTGGGTTTGTACCGAAGGCGGTAGTAGAGTGCTACAATCTTGAGACGGCTTTTCACATGGTGAAAACTGGGGTAGGAGTTTCCATAGTGCCTGACTTGATGTCAGATGTAGTCGGTGAACTAAAGTACTATGAAATTGAAGGAGCAACACCAGAGTCACAAGTATCAATAGTATATCAAAGAGACCGCTACTTATCAGACAATACTAGGCTTTTAATTGAACTTATCAAACAATATAGCTTAGAAAATGAATAATAAAATAAATATCCAACAACTTAGCTGATGTCAGTGTAAAGACAAAGTAATAAAAAACCCATAACATTCTATCTGAAATACATTTCTAAAATTTTCATATATAGAATCGTATTTTTCTCCTATCTAACTTTGAGATATAACGTACTTTATCTCTACTTCTTTATGAGATCTTAGGATTCTAACTAGTTCCGTCCCTACATATTCAGTTGCTCCTATTATACCTGCTTTTATCATTTTTACCCCTTCTATATAATTAAAATAAACCTTTCATCTCTATGTTTCTTAAGAGACGAAAAGTTATCTTGCGTTATCACTCATATTGGAATAAATGAATATTTACATATCTATTCCAATATGACTCTTCTACTTTAATAACTTTATCCAGAAAACCTTACTAATATTTGTAAATTATTATATAAATATTTTCAGCCACTCTCTTCAATATAGTTTCATTACTAGACTCACACTAAACTCTAGCTCGCTTAAACTGTCTTATATCTACTCTTCTAATCATTAGATTTATATATTAATTGTATTTAATTATGAATATATGAGATTATTTATACATTGTCAATAATATCTTGAATATTTATTCTTATTTTTTATATTAAAAACATCTCAATACTATCTTACGTGTTATTTTCTATATTATGTATTATGTGCCGTCAAAGCGTTATTATTTTATCCAAATTTCATCGAATTTTTGCTATAACAATAATTATATTTATCAAATAGTTTTTATTAATTTTTTATTTAACGACTTTACATATTAATTTACATATTAATTTATATATTAATTTTAATATTAAAATTAATATTATTGTTTTTTTGAATTCTATTGACTTTTTGTTATTACAATAGTTATACTGTATACAAATAGTTGTACTGTATACAGTATTTCTTGTTAATTTTTTATTTAACGATTTATGTAGTAATTTATACAATATTTTTAATACTAAAGTTATTGAGGTCTTATTTTTTTAAGATCCAGGAAATCGTTTCTATTATTTTATAATCTTTTAAAGGAGGACATGATTATGTCGAACGAGGCACAAAAATCTACTAATTTGCTATACGGTGTAGATGATAGACCAGGACTGCCAATAGCAATTCTTTTAGCTTTTCAAAATATTATAACATCATTTGGTGGTATAGTTGCAGTACCTCTGATCCTAGGTCAGGCGCTAGGATTTCCTGTAGAAGAAGTTGCTTTTTTAGTTAGTGCAACCGTTTTCGTATCAGGTATTACTACCTGGATTCAAGCAAAAGGTATTGGACCAATAGGTGCTAAAGCTCCTTGTGTTATGGGTACTGATATTACTTTCGTTGCACCAGCACTTACTGTAGGTGTTAACATGGGATTAGGGTTACCAGGAATTATGGGTGCTTCTATAATGGGAGCTTCTATTGAAATGATTTTAAGTAGATTCTTAAAACCTTTAATGAAATTCTTCCCTCCAGTTGTTACTGGTACAGTTGTTACTTTAATAGGTACTAGTTTAATACCAGTTTCTATAGACTGGATGGCAGGTGGAGCCGGTAGTAAAGATTATGGTAATCCTTTAAACATTATCGTAGCGTTAACAGTGTTAACGGTTATTATTTTCTTAAACAGATATGGTAAAGGTATGTTAGGTAGTGCTTCTGTTTTAATAGGTATAGTTTTAGGCTATATTATAAGTACTCCACTTGGATTAATTGATTACCAAGCTATCGCTGATGCTCAGTGGTTTTCTTTACCAACTATATTCAAATATGGAGTTACATTTGATTTTGGAGCATTTATCTCATTTGCACCTGCTTATCTTGTTGCTACAATAGGTACAGTTGGAGTTTTACTTGCAGTTAGTGGTGTTATTGATAAACCCTTATCTGAGAAGCAAATTGCAGACGGAGTTTTATGTGATGGCTTTGGAAGCTTTATAGCTGGTTTCTTTGGAGCTGGTCCAAATACTTCATTCAGCCAAAACGTTGGATTAATTCCTTTAACTAGAGTTGCTAGTAGATATGTAGTAACTATATCAGGTGTCATATTAGTTTTACTTGGAATATTCCCTAAATTCAGCACATTAATAGCTATCATGCCAAATCCCGTATTAGGTGGAGCTGGTATAGTTATGTTCGGTATAGTTGCAGCATCAGGAATTAAAGCTTTAGGAGAAATAAAATTAGACAACCGTAATCTTCTTATAATAGCTGTTTCATTAGGACTAGGCCTTGGTATAACAGTTAAGCCTGAGCTTTTAAGTAAATTACCTAAATTAGCTCAAATGATATTCTCATCAGGTATTAGTACTGGTACTATAGTAGCTCTTGCTTTAAATGTATTATTAAAAGAAGAAAAAGACGATGAAATTACAGCTGAATCAGTATAAAAAAGTATATAAATAGTAAAGTATAATTACAACGAGACTATTCATCCTACCACCAAAGTAGTGAGATGAATAGTCCCGCTGTAATATTTTAATAAACATTATATAATATAAGCATGATTCAAGATAATGCTTAGTCTTATCTTTTTTAAGTATTATAGTTAAGGTTTTAATTCTAATAATCTACCAGTAATTACGCCATTAGCATCTTTTGAGAACTGAGCAGCTCTGCGTCTCTTATCATCGCCACTTATACTTACTGTTTTATATACATTGATCTCCCCCTCTTTAAAATAATCATCTACAGAAATACTAATTTTATGTCCTTCATATTCATAGTGTGCTAAACCATCTTTATCATAAGTAACTTTTTGTACTGATTCTGGAATTACAACACCACCTTTAATTTCTTCCTCAATATCAATATCTGTTTCCATACTAGATTTAGAATCTTTTGCGGTTTTTTCTAATAATTCTTTTATATATTTTTCAGCTTTATCATTGTTAGCCTTTTTTACGTCAATTGGTAGATTAAACAGAGCATTAGCTCCATTATAATTAGGATTAACAGTAATTTCTCCAGTTTCTTCGCTATAATTAAAAGCATTTACATCATAAAAATTACTAGTACTTACAGCTAGATAAAGCCCTCTATCTGCAAACATTTCAACTCCGTCACATTCAATCAACCTATACATAACTCCATCATTTACAAATTCACTATATCCTCCGTTCATGGATGCTATATTAAATTGCCATGGTTTTTGTCCTTTTATAAGAGGAGAAACGAAGAATGGAACTTCACCGTATTTTTCATCCTGACTATCTGGCATTTTCTCACCATCTTTTTTTGCTATAGCTACTACAGCATATGTCCTATCAGGATGTATTTCATCTCCAGAAGTTTTAAAGCTACTTAAACCTTTGCCCGACACGATTCCAAGAAAAGTAAAATTATATTCACCTGAAACAACTGATTCATTTATCTCAATTGCATTTTTGTTCTTAAATGCCTGAGCAAGTGTTTGGTCTCCAATATGTTCTGCAACTTGCTTTGGATTAAGAAGATTCCAAGCTGCAACTCCTGTTATAGATACTGTTAATGTAACCGAAACAGCAACTAGTGCGGCTGCTACTTTTTTTCTGTAACTTGATTTCATAACATTATTCTCCTTTAATTGGTTTATAATTTTTTGATTTAAATCTTCACTGGGCTCAACGGTTGAAGAAAGTGCATTCTTTAGTAGTTGATCTAATTGTTCAGAATTTTTCATTATCATTAACCTCCAGTTCTAAAGTTTTTTTCAAAGCTTTCTTGGCATTATGAAGTCTACTTTTTACAGTTCCTAACGGAATTTTCAGTGCTAATGCTATATCCTGGTTAGACATTTCTGCAGTATAGTACATATACAAAGGTATTCTAAATTTATCATCTAATTTATCTACTGCAGCTTGTATCGTAAGATCAAGTTCGTTAGATATAACAGCATCCTCTGGAGTTGATTCATCCTTAAAAAGGTAATCAGTATTTACGTTTTCATTAATCTTTACTATTGGTACTATCCTTTGTCTTCTGGCATATTTACGGCGATTATTTTTCCAAATTCCTATTGCAATAGATATAAGGAAACCTTTGGAGTTATTATCTTTATCGATCTTATAACACAATTCCGTCGCTTTTAGAAATGTTTCTTGATATAGATCATCTGCATCAACCTTGTTTTTTACAAGCTTATAACAAAATCCATAGATAACTTTACCATGTATGTTTACAAGATCGCTTAAATCTGTTATATCCAAGTAATTTCTCTCCTTTCAACACATTTAAACCTCCTTTATATATCTCTTCACTTATATATTGTCACAATATAATAAAAAGTTCAGTTTTAAGATGAAAATAATCCTGTTATTAAAGAAAAAACTTTTAAATAGTTTTTTGACAACGAAAAAAGCACACAAAAAGACTGTGAAATTCTTTTGTGCACTTTTGTAATTTTTATTGTATTTATATAAAAGCTAAAGAAGTAAGTATAATTGTCTAATATAAAAGCATGATTTTGCCAATAAACAATTGTAACGAAACGTTTGTTGTATAGCAAAGCATTTCATAGTGACTACCTCTTTTGAGCCGCCATATCTTCATAAAAGATTGACTTTGTACCCACCATATCTTCTGAGTAAAAGAAAAACGGCGGCTTTTTCAAATCATCTTCTGGAAGATGTAATGAAGTTTTATTGTATGAAAAGAGTACTGCCAGATAGGGTTTTATTTCCGTTAAGGATGTGGAGTGTAAACAAAATATCAGTAGAAAGGTATATCAATTTAAATTTAATTTTCATCTTTTTGTAATCCCAATTAAAATGCCTCCTAATACTACTAGAAGCAATCCGATTATTGTGAATTTAAATTCTTTCGGAGTCTTTGATTCTTTTAAGATTATTAAACCACCTATAGTTGCAATTACTACATTCATTTGTGTTAAAGTAAATCCTATTGCCAATCCATTCATAACATTCGAAATCATAAGAGTGATGTTTGCAATAGCAAAAATAAAACCTGTTAATATATTTTGAAATGTTTTTGGAACAAACAGTTTACTTCGATCTTCACGCTTGGATAAAAAATATGACCCTATTAGCATCCCGATTGCTTGGGGAAGTAAAGCATCCCAAATTGTAATATCAGCTATTCTCAGGATAACAGTATATATTACGAACCCTAATGAAGATAATATTAATGTTATAAGACCTTTTTTTATAGATTCCTTTTGGATTTGTGCCTCATTATTTTCTTGAAGTGTTGTCATCGTAACTCCAAGAATAATTAGAATAAGAGCAGCTATTCCTAACATATATTGTTCAACTGTTGACCATTCTTTAAAATAAAGAACTCCAAACAATGCCGCTCCAACTAATTGTGTTCCTGTTGAAATCGGCATACCTCGGGAGATTCCTAATAGAGAAAAACCCTTAATCTGATTAATTAGACCGTAGCTTAGTGCAATTCCATCAATTAAAGAAATTATTATTAGCCTTGTTGTCCACTCCTGAGGTCTTTTAAAAATAAAAACAATTAATGAAACAATAAATATTCCTAAGGCCATTCCCATAACTTTCTTTGTAGGTCTTCCTCCGATTTTTGTCATGATAATTGGTTGAATTCCCCACATTAATGCTGGAATTAAGCCAAACAAAACATTCTCCAAATTATCCATCCTTTCTAAAAATTATATTTAACTTAATGTAGTGATTATATGGGTTCATTAAATGCGATAATTTATGACATATATGGCTTTAACATTAACCGTGGTGCTACAAATAAAACTATTTTGTTAATAGACGTTCCATTTCTGTATTCAACATTAACTTATGGTTTAAATTATAAGCAAATTGTTTTACCAATTTTTTTTGCTACAGCACAATCGTAAATCTTTTTTGCTACCACTATATCAAGTACGGCATTACCAGTTGTTTCAAAAAAAGTGATTTCATCATCTGTTTCTCTACCTGGAGTAACTTGTAGAAGCAATTGCCCAAGCTCACCAGTTATAGATTCTTCGGTGAATATACCCTTCTGAATCATTTGGACAAAATCTCCGCTTTCAACTATAGCATCTTTAGTATCGCAATATATTTTATCTGCTCTCAAAATAAGGCTACTATCAATTTCAGCCATTTCACGTGTATAAGAACCAACGCCATTCACATGAGTGCCTCTTTTAACCCATTCACCATTAAATGTTGCACATTTTGCTGTAGTTACAGAGGTAATAATATCCGATTCTCTGATCGCAGACTCTAAATTAGTGCACTCCTTAATTTGTACGTTATATTTATTTCCAAATCTCTCTTGCATCTCTTGTGCAAATTCTTTTTGACGTTGTTCATGTATATCGAAAACATAAGCTGTCCTAATATTTCTTACAGCCAGAACTGCTTCTAACTGTAAAGCCGCTTGTCCACCTGTACCAATCAGGGTGAAAATATTACTATCTTTTTTAGACAATAGTTCTGTCGCGGCTCCTGAAACAGCTCCTGTACGTAATTGAGTTAAGTATGTCCCATCCATCATACAATTAACAAATCCTGTTTTGTCGTCAATTAGAAGCATTAATGCTGGAACGGAAGATATTCCTTTTTCAATATTATTAGGATAAACACTAACCAGTTTTACTCCAAGGGCATTAGAAGATGCTGAGTATCCAGGCATATATAGACTTTGGCCTTTATGCTCCTCAATGTCTAGGTTTATACGCAAGGGAATATTGGCATCTCCAGATGAATATGATTCTAAGGCCAATTTATCTGCTTCAATAGCATCTTTGATATTAATTGCTTTCTTCATTTCTGCTGCATTTAAAGCTAATATTTCCATGTTAGTTTCCTCCCTTTTAGATTTTTTCACTTAAAATAATATTATTGTGACACCCGTAACATCGTTGTATCCAATTCTTTTGCACGAAAAATCAAAACTAAAACTTATATAATAAAAGGATCACTTTTCTGCTGATGCAAATATTGTTGTTATCATATTGTATCGTTATCTACCTAATTAAATATGTCTCTAACTCCACTCATTCCTTCTCCATATACCTCAAGTATTTCATCGTGAAATTTATCAATCAATTTTATACAATATGCATCATGTTGAACATATTCTTTTGCAAAGTAGGACAATATTTTATTTTTAGTATATATAGCAGAAACTTCATTATTGAATAGAACTCCTGCGTGAAGAAATATTTCATCATCAGAAACAATAGTAATCCAACGATGTGCCATGTCCTCAAGTCTCTCCATTTCAAATCCATGAGGATAAAACTTTTTTAGTCCAGTATCATATTTTTGTTTTTCATCATAGAGAATAACAATGCTCTTTTCAATTTTATCAATCTTACTATTAATAATCTCAGTTAACTCAGGATTTAATTCATTTGTCCATATTTGAATATACAGTGATTTTTGTGCCTCTTGAATGATACTCTGACTTTTTAATAAAACTCTATCATATTCCTGTAGCTCCCAAATCCCCTCATTTTCTACTGGTGAGGTAATATTTGATGCTAAATATTCAAAGGATTTAAGAGTGTTATTCATTGATTTTCTCGTTAAATCCACAAGTTCCTTTGGAGAAATCGCCTTATAAAAAATACTCTTTCCAGTGTTGAATGATTCTAACACACCTCTACTTAATAATACCTCTATGTGATTATATATCTTTGATCTTGGAACTCCTGAATGCTTACTTATTTCATATCCTGTACATTTTCCATGCTTCAATAGAGTCGTATAAACCTTTGCTTCTGATTCAGTAAATTTCATTTGCTTTAAATCATCAATTAAAGACATATTAACCCTCCTATATTTTACACTCTAAATAGTAGCTACCTTTGGTAACTACTATTCTATATTACTTACAAATCAATTGTCAATATTTTATTTGAGTTTCTGAAAAGAGCAGGAGAGAGATGCTATATGGCAATTAAGAAGTGGTATAGACGACCATGATTCCGCGTAAAGGTTCCACTTCTGTGAAAGACGGAGAACGTGCTTTGATTCCGATTAATACGCAGGATTGCAGTATAATCTGCATAGGGAAGCGTAATGAAGACTGGAACGGTTCTACTCCACGCGGTGCAGGCCGGCTGATGAGTCGATCTAAAGTGAAACAAAGTATAAACTTTGACACAATTTATGGCATCCATGGAGGAGATTTATTTTACCACGATCAATCAGGTAACCATAGATAAATCTCCTTTTGCACATAAACCAATGGAAGAAAGAATGACCAACATTTTATTCTGTAATAGAGCAACTATTTATCAGCTAAAGGTTCTTTGGTGGTTGCTGTCGGAGACAGAGTCTTATAAATAAAGAGGCTGTTCCGTATAGAATTTATCTTCTATGACGAACATCCCCTATTTTTATGCCCCTATTATATATTAAGTTATTAAACCCTTTGCTATTTTACTCACTATTAATGTTATTATAATTGTTGTGATTTGCACATTTAAACATGGTATTTTTATTACTAGTTTCTTTTTAAGGTCACTTATGATATGGTTCACCGTAACGGGTATGAAGGAGGCCTTTTTCTATGAAAATTAATTCTAATCAGAAGTTTGTATCTATGATATTATACCAGCATCACAGAATTACTATAAAATCTATACTAACAAGAAGTAAAACAATAAATTATTAGGAAGGTTAAGTAGTATGCCTTGTAGAATAATGCAATCAGGTGAAGAAAATAACAGGAAATATTATGAGTTTAAATATTAACTATAAAGGAGGAAATTTTAGACTATGAGTAATGAATTAGAAAAAGATAAAGAATATTTAGAGCCAATACCAGTACATGCTGTTATGGCTAAGTTATTTGCCCATCTTTCAAAAGAAGTAGTTGAGCGCTTTGGAGATGAAGGTCGTGAAGCAATCAGAGAAGGTGTTAGAAAGTTTGGAGAAGAAAGAGGAAAAGGTATAGCTAAAAGAGCTGAATTAGCTGGTCAAACCAATGAAATTGAAAATTACCTTTCTAACTATGACATGGGTAAAAGTGACCACTTTGAATGTAAAAGTATTTATAAAGAAAACGAGTTAGAGTTAACATATACTAAGTGTCTTATTGGAGAACAGTTTTTAAAAGATGGTATGGAAGAGTATGGTATGATATATTGTAAAAATATAGATCCCGCTCTAGCTAGAGGATTTAATCCTGATGTAGAAGTCAAGCATAATAAGTTTTTAATAAAAGATGGGATATGTCAGTTCTGTTTTAAAATGAAAGATAGTATTGCAGACAAGTAAATATATAGTGTCTAAGTGAATTTAAAAACAGAGGGCTAAAAGATTTAATGATATGTATTTAAAGTTTTCTAAATTAACTCCTACCATCATATAAGCAGCTTTGCTTTTAATCTGTCTGTCTTCTCTAGCCTTGTAGTGAATAGCATCCATAAATACAACAGGATCTCCCTTATCAAGAGGTCTATTTTTCCATTCTTTTATATATGGTATTACACTATCAGTCATCTTACTTATCATTTAACCAAAGATACAAATTACTTGTATTAAATTTGAACTAGTAACAATGGAAAATATCCCTCGAATGATGAATCGAGGGATATTTCATATACAAATAAAGCAACTTTATAAAACTATGCAAAAAATTGATTGGCATATGCTAGTAGGTTCTCCTTTATACCGCTAAAATCTTGTTGTAAATCAAGAGATACAACAAAAACTTGATTACCTTTAATATTATAAATATGGTTAGGTTGATTTATTGCGGTTGTTTTCGCATAAAGTAACATTCCTGCAACTATTTCATTCGGTTCTTCTCTCCAATTATTTATGTATGTAAATATTTGATAAAGATTACTGGATATTTGTTTTGAAGCTCCTGCTTTAAACCTTGCTACCATATTCTCCGAATAAAATTTCGTATCCACAATCAATGTTTTTTTATCTTTTTGAAGTACAAGGTCTGTTTGCATAATAGGTAATTCCTCTATAAATCCATCATCCACACTCCACTGAATTTGAGGACGGGATACACTATATTTTGTTTCTCTTTTAAAAAATGCAAAGATGAACTTTTCATATAAAGATGATAATCTTTGTTCATCTTTAACCTCTTTTATCGTTTGAGATGCAGAGCTTTCATCAAATAATAACTGCTCATAAAGATATCTGCACGTATCTACAATAAATTGATAACGAATATTTTGACGGCTATATCTAACGTTTTTCCATAGCTTCAAATCTAGCTCTACATCTGATATCTCTGTAAAATAAGGTAGCAAACTGTAAAACAATCTACGCTTTTTCTGACTTATTTTATTTAAATGCGATAGGTAAACGAGTGTCGCCTTAATAATTTGATTTAACAATATATTTTCACAAAACTCATCATAAATAACCGCAACTTTTTTATTTACCAATGCGTTTTTCTTTATAGTAGAATTAATATCAATTTTCCCCTTAATAACATTGGAATTCTCTTCAACGCTTATATAATCTTTACTTAATCCTCCTCGAATCAAAACAGGTATACCAATTGATAGGATTTCTGTGTAAAGATCGTTGACGTTCTTAAACTTTTCTGTTCCGATTTGTTTGTACTCGGAAAGATTTAACGTTCGATATGCATAAGAAAGCATATAGTATATATTCCGAATTGGAATACTATTATTTTTCTCCATCGTAACAACCTCTTAGTCGCACAGCCCAATCGTTTGCTTTCTGTTCATCATCAAACCAATACTCGAATAACTGTGGAATAATTTCATATTCTATTACTTCCTCTACACGATTTAGAGTATCTACTTTATAAGAACTCCCTACAAAATAACTATGACCAATTTGAAAGCCTGTCCCTAACTCTTCCGTTATTCCGTTATTTAAGCTTCTAATTTCATCAATAACACGATTTAAAACTTCCGGATTATCTAATTCGTTTACATACGACTTAAATGTATCATTTTGGAACGCTGGTTTAATTTCAAAAAACGAAAATCTCCTTCTAAGTGCATAGTCTAATAAAGCTAAGCTTCTATCTGCCGTATTCATCATTCCAATAATGTATAAATTCGAGGGTACAGAGAATTTATCATTAGAATAAAGGAGATTAATATGCATGTCTCGCTTATCATCCTCGATAAGCATCATTAATTCTCCAAATATTTTACTCATATTCCCTCTATTAATTTCGTCAATAATAAAAAAGTAATCTCTTTCCGGATCTCGTGCTGCTTTTCTTGCAAATTTTACAAACGGACCTTGTTTCAGTTCAAATCCTTCTCCTTCAGCTTTTGGACGGAATCCTTCAATGAAATCCTCATAACTATAGCTTTGATGGAACTGAACCATATGAATACGTGTTTCATCTTTTTCTCCCATCATCACGTGTGCTAATCGTTTAGAAATGAATGTTTTACCTACACCTGGTGCACCTTTTAAAATAAGATTCTTCTTATTTTCAAGTAAAGAAATTAGACGTTCAAGTTCCTGCCTTTCAATAAAAACCTCCGAAAGAAATTCATCAGTAGTAAAGGATTCATTTTCTTGTATAGTGGGCTTAGATTCAATAAAGCGAATGTAATAGTCGATTGAACTACCAGATATACCTTTATATTTTTTGTAAGATTCATCTGATAAAACGATAGCTTTCAACTGTTTTTGCTGCTCAATATCTGTTTCTCCAAAAATTGAAACGTCAAAATGACGCTCTATATCCCTTAACGCATTTACTTTTTGAGTAACTGTTTTATCGTTCAAGCTAACTCCTATATCAGTAACTTGATTGGATAACCAAGTTCGAAATTCATTTACTTCAGCATCTTTTGGATCAATAAAACCTCCATTTATTACTTGCTCAATTTCTTGAATAAAACTTGGATAAGAATTAAGGCATGTTAACGTTTTTTGAGCAAAAGTCTGATGAATTTCTCACTTTCCAACTTGATGCCACTCTACTTTTCTTCTATGTTTATGCTCTGATGCTGCCTCATCGAAGTAGTAATCTCCTGTAACAATTCCGCGCGCTATAATTCTTTTAGTTCCTTCTTTTGCATACACAATGTCCCCTATTTGAATTTCACGATAGAAATCCCACACAGCCTTTGTATCATTAATAGGGCGCACTCCATCTGACCTTTGCTCAGTTATTTTTCTCTCAACAGCTTCCTTTGAGTCATAGTTTTTCAAATCCCCTAAATAATCCCAACCGACTGTAATCATATCTTCTGTCTGAAACTGATTCCACAGCCTCGATTGTTCACCTGCAGAAATTAGCCAATAATTAATGCTGTTATCAATCTCACCTTCCTGATTCGCAATTTTTTTCTCCTTTTTAGGATAAGTTAAAGTAGAATTTTCATCATAATATAAAAATATTAAATATGATCGCATTAAAACGCCCCAGTCAGGTATCCCACCTAAATTGCTAGGCTTACTTCTTTCACCGCGATTAAATTCATCTTCTGCATATCTTTTTCTAAATTGAAGCCTTGTTGTACCATACTTTTCGGGATATCGTGGTGTACTTTTACCAGTTACTAATCTCTCAATATCCTCATCACTTTGTTCCGTCATTTGTTGGTAGATATTTTTAAACTCCGAGTATGTTTGGTAATCAAAGAAATTTTCCTTATAGCTGCTAGCTAATCCATACTTCTCTAGCAGGTATCCGAGTTTTTCAAGATATGGCGTGTACCAGCTACCTGTTAATTCCCCTAAATTTTCCGTAACCCAAGCTCTATATTTTTCTTTTCGAATATTCGAAACGATGCTCATAACACACCCCCAAAAATAAAGTTATTTCATTAAATTAGATCACTGTACTACTTTAAAATTAAATTTATTTAACAGTTTGGTTCCTTATTATACCTAGATGATAGTATGCTCTAAACAAATCGTTTTAGAAAAGCGCCTTAGTAATCATTGCTTTTTAAAACTTTGTATTTCTTTTATTTATAATAATTATTAGTAAACTCAATAGTGATATTACAAGAGTAATTAATATAGGATTAAAAATCCTCCTTTATTTATGGTACGGTTCACCGTATTTCTTTAACTGCAATTTATACCTAAATAAACTAGAACACCATACTTAACATATCTCTGGTGTTCTAGTCCAAATAATTATCCTTACTTAAAAGCCATCCATGACCTTTCTCCAGTTTTCAAGTAGTCATCAAGTTCTGCATCTGTCTGAAATTGCCATAAGTCAACATTAGTCACTGCACTTCCCCCTAATTTCTTGTGAACATACTCACATAATACAGTATCACATACTCCTTTATGAACAGTAATTCCCTTATAATACTCTTTATTTAATCTTACTATTACAGCAAGGTCTTCTTGTCTGTCAACTGGCTTCTTACAAACTTCACAAATATATTCTTTACCCAACTCTAACACCCCTATCTTTCATTTTATATAATCTAACTAAATAATAGATGCTAAGGAATACTATGTCAACCTTTGAAAATATTAAATTATCTATTGTTAAAACCTTTTTTATTCTATTGCTAAAATTAATTTAATATCAGCTTAATATAAATAGCTATATTATTTTATCTATATCGCTATTCTAAAAACAAAATTAGGGGAACTCTCATCTGAGAGTTCCCCTAATTCACCTTTATTTGAGTAGCTATCTATTATTCTAGTTATAGCCTGATTAAAGTGTATGTGAATTTTTTTAATTTTACCACCTTCAACAGTTATCTTTTCTACTAGTATTTTTAGAAATAGCTTTCTTTGTTCTGGTTTCGCTTTACTTATTAATTGATTAAAGTTATTTATAGCAGTTTTTACTGCTTTATAAGGTATTTCATGTAGTTTCATGGTTTGTTAGTTACGTATAAATCGAATAATTTTTATCCAACTATAATGTTATAATTTAATTAATCCGTTATTTACGGATTTCATAGGAGGAATATTATGATTGGTAAAAGAATTAAGGAACTTAGGGTAGATTATGGATTGTCTTTAAAACAATTATCTGAGAGAATTGATATATCTATATCATTCTTAAGTGATATTGAAAATAATAGGAGTAATCCCTCTTTAGATAGGCTTAAGGATATAGCTAAAGGGCTAAATACTACTGTTTCTTATCTTATTGGAGAAAGTGAAAATTCTTTTGTGCTAAAAGATACTTTACTTAATGATGATGAAATACAGAAAATTCTAAAGGAGCTTTCTTGTTTGGATTATTGGAGTAGTGAGGATAAAAAGGAGCTGTTATATTATCTAAGGGCTAAAAATTTTATTGTAAAGTCTAATAATAGAAAGTAGCATAATTAGCTAACAATTGTATCTCTTAATATATAAAATCTCCTATTCTTTCTATTAAGGTAGGGGATTTTATCGAATTTTTAATCTCATTTCTAATCTACTATTGAATCTATTATTTTTTCTGGAACAATTGGTATAGGCATTATTATAGAAACTCCGAAGTCATTATTACAAAGAATGAGTGCATTTATCCAGTCATTATTATTTTCTACTTTTATTCTATCTACATATTCATAAATCGTATCATTTATATCTATGTGAATATCTTTTAACTTCTTAAACTCATCTTTTGATTCAATTATTAATATATATCCTCCAATATCATAATCTATATCTCTACATTCTCCATACTCAGTATCAAGAATAGTTGCTACGTCTTTAATTACTTTAATCACTTCTTCTGGTAGGTTTTTCTGTATATATTTTATATCTCTAACATGACCTATCTTAAACATTATTACCTCTCCTTTAGTTTTAGAGTGTTTGTGTTTTACCGTTTTTTCGGCTCGAAAGTTTCGTGTTTCCTTTCCCTTACCAAGAGGCAAAGAAAGCCCAAGAAAGCTGTTTTAATGGCTCTCTTGGGCTATTTGTTTTCCTCTTCTTGCTTTTCTTCCATCTCCAGACTTATCTTTTTCAGATTCCATCCAAACCTTATTTGTGGTGCTAATGGATGAAATCCTGCTCTTCCAATACTATCTTCTATGATGTAAAACTTATCTTTATGCTCTTCTAATAGTTTTAGTACTTCTTCTTGTCTTTCTTTTATCTTTTTATTATTCTCATCAACCTTTCCCCAAGCAATAATTATGCTATCAACTTTTATAGCAGATTTTAGTATTTGGCTGTCATTTTCTCCATCTACCAAGCCATCTGTATTGTCTTTTGTACTTATTCTAATATTTATTTTTGAAAATATATTAACTATATCAACTGAACCAAATTCTAATTTAGAAAGATTATTTACTACATACATAGTAGTATGGTCTATTATTAGTCCATCAGCAGAACTAGGATTAATCATTATAACCATAGACTTTTTCTTGTTTTTATCCCATTCTTTTCTTAGAAGATATCTATGTAACCTATCTCCTGAAAATATAGCTTCTGTTCTTATTATACTTTTTTCTGTAGCTAGCAAATCCAATCATCCCCTTATGACTTATAAGCTATTTATAAACCTTTTTCTGACGTCTGATGAATCTTTTCTTTTTTCAAGTTGTATTTGTAAAATCTTTCTAAATATTTCTTCTTTCATATATATTCTAATTGTAACTAATCTAACATTGAAGTTTTTTGTTAAAATCCACACTATCCCAAGATTACATATTCCAATATCTACAACTTCAAATTTCATCATGTTTTCCATACCTAATTCATAAGCAAATTCTATTATATTGTCACACATTTTTATCTGTGAAATTATATTGCCTAAAGTGCCTACTTTAAATAATCTTCTATTGAAGTAACTTTCAACTTCATCATTACTAGACAATTTACAATTAATGAATAAAGATTCTCTATTAATTACTTTCATTTGTATCCTCCTTAAATAATAAAAAACCCCAATCCACATATTAATGGATTGAGGTTTTTTACTTAATTAATACCTAATTCTTCATCAAATATTTTATATCTTTCCTTTTCCTTTTTTCCCTGCATTTTTTTTAAAATCTGTTCTTGAACTTGAATGGGAGGTACTGGAAACTTAATTTTCTTTAACTCACTTTGTAATAACTTACCTCCATTGGGTCTCCTTTTTAAATAACTGAAGTCTAATCTATTAAAAATTTCTACTAAAAACTCTTCTTTAAGAATATTCTTGTTTACTCTAATAACATGAGCATGATTATTTACCCAAGATTTACCTTCAACTTTATATGCTGTTTCTTTAAATTCATCCCAGCGTGCTCCGTCTTCACCAATTAAAACTAAATCTTCATCAAAAATATAGTCAGTAATTTTACCTACAACCCCCGAAGCACCATAATAAGGAATATCACCAGAAGTTCTGTCCGACTTTTTTACAGGCTTACGCATGTAGTCTAATATTTCTACCATATCTTCATTTTCCAATGACTCAATAGGATATTTATCAGTTGATAGATAAATATTTTCAAGTGCTTCAATAAATATCTTAGCTATAAATCTATCAGACGATAAATCTAGCATTTCATGTAGCATCTCAATTTTTACATGTTTTACAAGATTACTATGGATTTCAGGTAAATCTTCTCCTAAATAATTTTTGTAAATATAAGTACTTACTTTCTCTATATTATTCAATGAATTTTCATCGTAAAGCATCGAATTAATTTTTCTGTCTTTATTATTAGGATAAGGATGAATTCCCTCATATTTTCTTCTATCTGAATGTTCATACCCAAGAAACATTAGTTCATCTTCTTTATCTTTAGAATTAGCAACTACTATTTTATTATTATAGGTAAGCATAAAAAACATCAGTTTTTCCACTTCAGTATCAAAATGTTTTTTATCTGTTAATGTATTAATATACTCATCTAAATCAATTTCATCACTTAATAAGTTTAAATACTCACTAAAAATACTCTTATTATTAGCATAGTCAAAGTCACTCTTTTTACCTGGCTTTAAATTATCCAAAAACTCTTTTGCAATATTCTCAGCCATTTTCCATTCATCATTACTTCTTCTAATCATAAATAAGTTGACTGTTCTTTGTCCTGTGGCAAGAAAAGTTTGCGTTCCAAACTCAACAATTCCAACTACCTTAAAATACTTAAGCATCAATTTTCTTGCTTTTGAATGTATACCTGAATTTAATAAAATTGTAGCAGGTAAAATTAAACTTGCATATCCACCTTCTCTTAATAAATGCTTAGCTCTCTCAATGAATAGACATTCAATATCATCACTTTTGTCACTTACTTCATCAAATAATTCAAAGCTATCCTGACTATCTTGGATTGTAAGTTTAAAGTTTTCTACCGAATATGGTGGGTTAGCCTCGAGAACATCAAAATTTCCATTATCAATATTCTTACTAGCTAAAAGTTTACCCCTATACTTATCTGAATCAAATTTATCTAGCCCGTCAGCATAAAGAATATTTACATCCCCTTCTCCATTTAAGAAACATGCTATCTTAGATGTTTTAACTAATCTGAAGTCCTTTTCAATACCATATACAAATTCTCTAGTCCAATTAAATGAAGTCTGCCATCCTGACAATCTATCTATTTGTCTTCTACTTTTTAAGTCTTTATCTGTAAGTCTTTGCAATACTTCATCTATTCTCTCTATTCCTTCCGTTAAAAAATGTCCACTACCACATGCATAGTCAATTAAGTAGGGCAAAAAGAACTCTTCCCTTCTTTCAATCTTATCCTTAATAATTTTTTCATAAGGAATAGATCTACTGTTGAATTCAGCTATAGGCAGTGCAGTAAAAAACTGACCTGTTTCTTGTTTCATACCTATATTTAAAAGCTTCTCGAAAAAGTATCCTAAAAAGGGTTGTTTATGTGTTCCTTTTAACTCATATTTTTCTAGTAACTTAACAACTGATTTGACTATTTCAGCATTTTCTTTAAAAGTTCTTTCATCCAATATTTCTTTAAATGCAAATTCACTACTTTTATATATCCTAAATTGTTTAAAAAGATCTCGTATCTCTTTACTTACGTGATTTAGATCATGAGGAATTCTTGCTAAAACTTGATCTACTTCTTCACTTAATTCAACTAACTCTATATCTAAGTAATCTGTTACACCTGTTCTATAAAGCTTACTTAAACGTTCAAGTACTTGAACTGGTTCTTCATCAAATTTCCACTGAAATTCCATTTCATAATCTTCATCTACAGCTTGGTCTTCATCTACTATTTTACTTAAGATAAGGTTAAAAATAACATTGTATGCATTATTTTTATCAGAAATAACATTTCTCCTTAATATCTCAGCAAAAGTATTAAATATTGTTCCATCTATATTCTTATCAAATTTATCAACATCATAAATGCTTAGGGGTTGTAAATCTTTCTGCTTAATTCCTGAAAATTTTACATTATAAGGTGTTGAGTCCTCATCAAAAATTCCTTTTATTTGAAAATTCTTATCCCAGTTCTCATAAATTTCTTTTTGGTTTTTGCAAGAAATAAATCTTGACATCTCTATAATATTAGACTTATAACGAATACCATTATTGGTCAAATTTGATGTGTAGAGTACAACAAACTTGGCATTCTTGTCATTAAGATAATAGTTAAACAACTGTTCTTTATTGTAATCATTTGTCATAATAATTTTTTCAGCCGAATTATAAGGTTCTCCCCAAACTTTACAATCGATCATAATATAAGCTTTATCTGTTGTGTCTTTGACTAAAATATCTAGATATCCTCCTACCCTCCATCTCTTTTCAAGCTCAATTTGAGGTGGTGCATACCCTTTCATTAATAATCTATCAACACATTCCAATACCACGAGATTCTCCCTTTGACTAAAGTTACATGTTGTCTCTCTACCTTTTGCAATATCATCTCCATAGTTTATTTTACACTTACTTAGTTCATCATTGCTCAAGTCAACAATAATAGTATAACTACCATGTTTAGTATATTCTTTCTGCCAGCAACTAGTTTGACCTGATATTAAACTAAAATCTAACCCTGATAATGTTTGCTCTATAAAACTTTTATTAAATGACATTTTATCAACCTCCTTTTGAACTGTATAAATAAATTATACTCTATTTTTCCAAAAAGTAAAGAACAGAGTTCTGTTTTTTTCGTTTTAAACCATTATTTTATTCAAAACAGTTCTATGTTTAATCTTAAAAATATTAAAAGCCGCATTTATTTTTAATACGGCTCAACACTTCTTTGACTAAAAGCTTTATTTCATTATAATACAGCTTGGCTTATATTCTATTATAGTAATATATCAGAATACAAAAAGAGATATTTAAAATTAAGTTTTTACATTAATTACTACCAAACCTCTGTCACTTATGATATGTTTCCGTATACACTATATAAAAAACCGCAGTTACTTGTGGTACGGTTCACCCCGACTAATCCTGAATCCTCTATAGACTTGCTCTAAGAGTATCATCTTCATCAACTGATGTGGGAAAGTCATCTTAGAAAATGATAATTTATAGTCACTTTTTTTGAGCACCTCATCTGACAATCCTAATGAACCACCTATAACAAAAGTTATATCACTCTTTCCATCTAACATTATCTTGTCTATTTTCTCGGAGAACTTTTCAGAAGTTAATTGTTCTCCATCTATAGCTAGTGCTATTAAATACGAATTTTCTTTTATCTTGGATAAAAGCTTAGCTCCCTCTTTATTTTTAATTATATTTTCCTCCTGAAGGCTTAGTTTCTCTGGTGCTTTTTCATCTTGCACCTCTATGAAGTTTAGTTTACAGTATTTTGATAATCGCTTTGCATATTCTTTTATTCCGTCTTCTAAATATTTTTCTTTTATTTTTCCTACTGATGCTATAGTTATATTCATTATTTCACCTTCACTTTATACTACTAAAAACCTAGGAGGATCATTACAATAGTCACATTTATGGGGACTTGACCAATCTGTAAAGCTTACTTTATCTAACTCATATATATCAGGTGACTGTTCATAATCATCTACAAACTCATCTAATGCGTCTTCTAAGTGTTCATTACAAACTACATACATTTATATCACTCCCAACTTTGGTTTTCTTTTATTGTACTATATTCTTCACCTTTTTGTAAAAAAATATAGATTCTTTAAGAATAGTGTAAAAGCCTGGCTAACTTGCCAGGCTATATATATTATACTTATTCTGTTTTTTCTCCCAGAGTTAATTCCACTTTTGTTTCTTTATCTTCTGTAATTATTCCTACTTTAACTTTATCTCCTGGTTTATATTTATATAGTTCTTTTCTTAGGGTTTCAAGAGAGTCTATTTTTTTATCATCTAAGCTTACTACTATATTCATCTTTTTTATTCCTGCTTTATCAGCTGGTGAACCTGGTTCTACATCAGATACTACTATACCTTCCTCAACACCTAAATCTATTCCAGCTGCTTTATATCTTGCTACAGAGTTTCCAACTATACCCATATATACATTAGTGTATTTACCTTGTTTTATAACTTGATCAATTATAGGTTTGGCAATATTTATAGGTAGTGCGAATCCTAGCCCTTCAGCAGATTTTAACTTTAATGTATTTATACCTATTACTTCACCTTTCGAGTTTAGTAATGGTCCTCCACTATTTCCATTATTTATAGATGCATCTGTCTGAATAAGGTTCTCTATTTTATTATACTGATCTACTTGTATTGTTCTGTTTAATCCACTTATATATCCTGCAGTAACTGTTCTTTCAAATTCTAGTCCTAATGGATTTCCGATTGCAACAGCTATTTCACCTATATTTAATTTATCAGAATCTCCTAGATCTGCTGCTGGATAGTTACTTCCATCTACTTTTATTATAGCTAGGTCTAGTGCTTTTTCAAACCATAATACTTTTCCTGGCTTCTTATCCCCATTTTCAAACATAACTGTTATGTTCTGAGCAGCCCCATCTCCTATAACGTGAGAATTTGTAAGTATATATCCATTACTATCTATTATAACTCCTGAACCTGTCCCTTGAACTGGTCTTTGTTGAAAGAAAAGGTCTCCTCTCATTTCAATTGTAGTTATACCTACTACTGATTTCATCGCCTTTTTAGCTACTGCTTCTACAGTAGTCGGTTCATCTTTTGGAGTAATATTTATTTGTTGATTACTTCCATTAGGATATTTACCTGATAAAGTATTCTTATAAATAAATGGAGTAAGTAATGACGCAATAATTCCACCAATTATTGCTGATATTATAGCTACTGTAAAGTATGATGCATTACTTCTTGGCTTTTTCTTATTCGGATCATTATTTCCACTATATCCATATTGGTTATTTTGATAAGTACCTTTATTTTCTTCATCCATTAATCTAAAGTTCACATCATTGTTGTCTAAATTATCATTGTTTTCATTATTCATGATTTTTTCCTCCTAAAAATTTAATAGAATGAAACTTTACAACTTGTATACTTTAGTTGCTTTATCCCTAAATGTAACACCTAAAGATATATCATTAGATACATTTATTCCACTTTCATTTAGAATATTTGATACAGTTTGATATGCTAACTCCGGGAAATTATTCTCTCTACTTAAATGTCCTAGTAATACCTTTTCATTATTCCCCATTAATACTTCCTTTAACAAGTTTCCTGCATCATCATTAGAAAGATGTCCTTGTTCGCCAGCTACTCTTTTTTTAAGAAACCAAGGATAGCTTCCCAGTCTAAGCATCTCTGTATCATGATTTGATTCTATTACTAAAAGGTTTGAGTTTTTTATTTTATTTTTTATTTCATGATCTATACAACCTGTATCTGTAACTATACTTATTTTTTTGTCTTTATTATAAAAACTGTATCCGACAGGTTCAACTGCATCATGAAAGACTTTAAATGGTACTATACCTAAGTCTCCTACTTCAAAATCACTATTAGTTTTAAATACTTTTATATTTTCTTCTTTTATCTTTCCCAATTCAGCTCTCATATTATTCCATGTATTTTCATTTGCATATATAGGTATATCAAATCTCCTTGAGAGTATTCCAGCTCCTTTTATATGATCCTTATGTTCATGAGTTATAAGTATACAGTCTATTGTGCTTGCTTCTATTTCTATACTTGAAAGTAACTCTTGCACCCTTTTTCCACTTAGTCCTACATCTACAAGTACTCTTATTTTTTCAGTCTCTATATATTGACAGTTACCACTACTTCCACTAGCTAGCGAACAAAATTTTATCGTCATATTATGCCTCCATCTTTTTCATCTAATATAATAATTATATCATAAAGAAGTCTTTTAATTTTTCTCTAGCTATATCGATTAGACTGGATTTTAATAGATATTCCTTCACCTATCTAGCAATATATTCAAAAAAAATAGAGAGAATAGAATGTGAACCTTTGTTAAAGGCTACTTTTCTATTCTCTCTACTTTTGCACCTAATTTTGTTAACTTCTTTTCTATATCCTCATATCCCCTATATATATGATATGCGTCTTGTACTTCCGTTTCTCCCTCTGCCATAAGTCCAGCTATAACTAATGCTGCTCCTGCTCTTAAGTCGGTAGCTTTTACTATAGCTCCACTCAAGGTATCTACACCTTCTATTACTGCTGTTCTCTCATCTACTCTTATATTTGCTCCCATTTTCTTTAGTTCATCAGTAAATTTAAATCTTCCCTCAAATATATCTTCAGTAACTATGCTTGTACCCTTTGCAATTGTAAGTAGTGAAGTCATAGGTTGTTGTAAATCTGTAGGAAATCCTGGATAAGGAAGCGTTTTTATGTTAACACAGCTCATTTTATCATTTCCTATTACTCTAACAAAATCTCCACCTTCAATAACTTCTACACCCATTTCTCTCAATTTAGCAGTTATTGCTTCTAAATGCTTTGGTATTATATTCTTTACAGTTACATCTCCTTTTGTAGCAGCTGATGCTATCATATATGTTCCTGCCTCTATCTGATCTGGTATAACGTTATGAGTACAACCATGTAACTCTTTTACTCCCGTTATTTTTATTACATCAGTACCTGCTCCTTTTATATCTGCTCCCATAGCATTTAAAAGATTTGATGTATCAACTATATGTGGCTCTTTAGCTGCATTTTCTATTATTGTTGTGCCTTCTGCCATTACAGCAGCCATCATAATATTTATAGTTGCACCTACACTTACCACATCTAAATATATAGTAGTTCCTATCAATCTCTCTGCACTACATCTTATTATCCCGTGGTCTATTTCTACCTTTGCTCCTAGTGCTTCGAATCCCTTTATATGCTGATCTATCGGTCTACTACCTATATCACATCCACCCGGATATGCTATTTCCACTTTTTTAAATCGTCCTAAACCTGCCCCTAATAAGTAATATGACGCTCTAAGTTTTCCTGTTAAGTCATTTAGTGCTCTGCATTCTTTTATATTAGTAGTATCTATATTTACATCTCCATCTTTTACATCTATGTCTGCACCTAATTCTTTCATTATATCCACTAAGCACATAGCATCATCTATTAATGGAAGATTCTCTATTCTATATTTATCTCCTGCTAACAAAGTAGCTGGTATTACAGGTAGTGCTGCGTTCTTAAATCCACTTATTTCAACTTCTCCATTTAATCTAACTCCACCTTGTATAAGTAATCTTGCCATGTGTTTGAACTAACTTAAAGTCAGTTTCTGCCACCTCTCTTTCCTCTATACCTTTTCACTTTAGTTAATTATCAACTTATATTATACTATATTTTTTACTACTATGTATCTATTTTATCAATAAAAAATAGAAGAGCCAAATAGCTCTTCTATAAGTATATCCTAGCTAACTATCTTCTAGAAACGCTTTACTCCCATCTTCAAATACAAATCGCCAAGTTGGAATAGCTTTTCCACCCCTTGCGTCTCTAAACCTATCACTTTTTTCATACACAGTTGGTTTAAAATAATAGCAAACACTTATCTCTTTTATTGTTTTTCCGTAGTACTCTTCTCTTGTTAATATTCTTAATAGTGCTTTAGATGTTGAGGATACACTGATCATGTTGTTACTTTTTTCAATACTATCAACCCAGTATCTCTCAAAAGATATAACTCCTTGATTAGATACTTCTAATATCATGTAAGTTTCTTCTATTACTATATCTTTCAAAACTTTATTATATTCTATTTTATAGATACCATCTTTCTCTTTGGCATATCCTAACTTAAAGTCATCAGTTTTGAACTTTTTTTCTTCTATAAAAGACTTTGCCTTATCTAGAGCCTCTTTTAATAATATGTTTTCTTTTTTAACTCCTTTTTGTTGAAGAAAATAATTTTTATATACTATTTTTTTATTATTGTTCTCCAACCTTAATATTTCATTACCATTTTTATAAGTGATAACTCCATTCTTTTCTTCTTCCTCTACGTATTTCTCTAGAAACCTATCCGCAACAACCTCTGGCTTATACTTCTCGTACTCTATAGATATTACAGGTAAAGAGGGGATCTCTTTTGGTATATCTGTTTCTAATTTTATATCTTTTTCAGAAAGAAGTTTAACTATATCTGTTAAAAAGTCATTATCTGTACTCAAATCATGTTTATTTGAATCTACAACGAATAAAACATATGCTAGAAAGGTATTTGTAATAATAAATGCTATAATTAAGATGTTTTTGGCCTTAGACCAATCCATATATTTCACCATCCAGAATTTGTTTTATATTTTAACATTACGTTTTCTAGCTTTTTACTTCTCCACTATATGCATCAAATACATATTTATCTCCTAATATCTCTATTACCCATACTGGTTGTAATATTTCTTGACCACCAGCTAGATCTCCATAGTATGCTAGATATACATCTGTTATAGAGTTCTTCACCTTATCATTTATA
The DNA here is from genome assembly GCF_000299355.1 of Gottschalkia acidurici 9a. Classification (NCBI taxonomy): domain Bacteria; kingdom Bacillati; phylum Bacillota; class Tissierellia; order Tissierellales; family Gottschalkiaceae; genus Gottschalkia; species Gottschalkia acidurici. Next base: position 2,984,534 of record NC_018664.1, read on the forward strand.
TCTTCACTATTAATATCTTTAGTGTTACTATTTATATTTTGTAGATATTTCTCTTTTAAAAATAGAAAGTTATCATCTATAATTTCAAATGCTGATAATATTGGATCACTAGAGTCTCTATATCTATTATTGTATATGTCCATATTGTTCCATATCCTGCTCTTGTATGAGATAACACTTCCGTTTACTACTTCTACCTCTATTTTATCTTGTATATCTTCCCTATTACTCATTACTGTAAATCCATTAAGTTTATATCTAAATGTAAATACGTATCCTTTAGAATCTTCACCATCTAGATTTTTGTTATTTATACTAGATAGATATACATTTTCTGGCCATCCCATATGGTCGGTTATAAAATCTACGGCCTTTTTTAGACTAGAATATAGGTTGTTTTCATTGTTATTCTCAATAGGTCCCATATATTCTAGTCTACCATCTGGATATATCTTTAATATATTGTCTCCATCTATATATATACTTGATCCATTATTCTCTTCTATTTTTTTTATATATTCTATCCCTTTATCAAAAAATAGTTCTGCCATATTATCATCAATTTTCGTTTCTCCATCTATATTATATCTTTTACTTATATGAATTGATGGTATGATATTCTTTGTATTAACTGGTATATAAACATCACTTTTAATTCCTAAGACCTCTTCTAGTTTATAAAAGTTAGTATATTCGCTGTTTTCAAGTTCGTATATTATGCTTTTAAGTCTTTTTAAGTCTATTGTACTACTTTTTATCATTAATCTATCTTTATCATTACTAATAACTATGAATGACTCCTCTGATAGTGAGAAGTATATACTATTTATAGTTTCTATATTTTTGTATATATCTTTTGGAATTTCTATTCCTAGTATCTTTCCTATCATATTGGTATATAATGCTTCCGAGAATTGAAAGTTAATAGATTTGTTTGAAGATAGTTCGTTATATTTTTCTTTACTTAGGCGTGATGTTCGTAAATTCTTATCATTAAATACGCTATCTAGTGACTTTTTACCTTCATCCCATAAATCATACTCATCTTTAGAATATATTACGGTTCTATTATTTTCACTAAAATTAACTAATATTTTTTGTGGCACTATAACGTCCGATAGCTCATATTTTTTCTTATTTGGGTCATTCACATTTATTTTTTCACGGTGACTTTCTGAACTATTATGCACAGTCCTATCCCATAAACCTTTACTAAAATAAATACTCATAATAACAAGGAAAGCTAGCAATAAAGTTTTTAAAATTTCTCTATTCATTTTATAAGCACCACCTTATTGCTAACTTAGTTAAGTTCTACTTTATTAATTGTTTCAATGTTTCTGTAAACTTTATATCATTAACACTTTCCAGCTCTTTTCTAGCTTTATTTAAGTCAGTTATATAAATATATCTAACTGCTGAATTGGCAGAGTTTACTACTTTTACTTCTATTTTATGTAGCCCTTTTTTAAGTGTCAACTCTTTAGCGAAGTTTCCAGAAGCTCCTATTTTTAAGTCCTCAGACAGTATTAAAACATATCCATCCTTTGGAATATTATTAAAATCAATCTTATCTTTAATTATATTTGACAGGTATGCATCTATTGTTAGATTTGTTCCTTGTTTACCCTTTCCAGAAACTAATACTATATTATTAGTTGTTACTGTTTTATTTTGAGGGCTTATCAATTGAACCGTATCGTTAGCAGCATATGTTGAATTGCTAAGGATTCCTACAGTCAAAAGTACTGAGGCAAAAGCTAATATCTTTTTAAACACAAAATCCCCTCCTTGTTATATTTAAATTATTCCATATATAATTATACACAATGATTATTACAGATATATTACAATGCAATTAAATTTACATTACGAAGCTTGATTTTTCGTACTTTACTTAAAGGGGAATATGATATCTACTCTAGTGCCATGATTGTATTCACTTTGTATTAGAATTTTACCTCCATGTGTTTCTATAATTTGCTTTGCTATAGATAAACCTAATCCTGTACCTCCCAACTCTCTGGCTCTAGCTTTATCTACCCTGTAAAACCTTTCGAATATTCTGTTTAAATCTTCTTTTGGTATTCCTATTCCATTATCTTTAACAGAAATTATTATATTCTCATTTTTTTCACTAGCACTTATTTCTATTTTTCCCTTCTCAGGTGTGTACTTTATCGCATTTGTAATAATATTTAGTAAGACTTGCTCTATTGCATCTTTATCAGCGAATATATTACTAATATTCTCTGGTATGTTCATTTCTATGAGTTGTTTTTTTTCTTCTGAACTCATTTTCACTTTTAGATATATCTTCTCCATAAATTTATTAATATTTATATCTACTTTATTCCAATCTACCTGCTTATAGTCAAAATTTGATAGTTGTAACAGATCTCTAACTATTCTAGCCATTCTATCGCATTCCTCATCTATAACAGATAGAAACTGTATGCTAGTTTCCTTGTCTACATCATTCTCCATTAATGTTTCTGCATAACTTTTTATAGTAGTTATTGGAGTTTTAAGCTCATGAGATACATCTGCGACAAACTCTTTTCTCATATTATCAAGCTTTTGTTGTTCAGTTACATCTCTAAATACTACTATCATTCCGTCTATTTCTTTTTTCTCATCCTCTATAAGAGCATACCTTACATTATATATATTTGAATCTATTTCTACGTTTTCCTGTCCTTCACCATAACCTTTTTCTTTTATATATTTCAAGGTAACTTCTTTATTTAAACTTTCGAATATACTATCATATTTAGAGTTAAGTAGTTTATAATAGGGTGTTTTTATTATATTTGAGACTACTCCATTAGCATGAATTATATTTTCATTTTTATCCACTAATATAACTCCATCTGCCATATTAGCAAATATTATATCCAATTTGTTTTTTTCTCTTGTTAGCTTAGATATTGTCTTTTTAAGTTCTGAGGTAAGATTGTTAAACATGCTAGCAAGTTGACCTATCTCATCATCAGACTTTACTTCAACCACCTGATTAAAGTCTCCCTCTGCCATCTTCTCAGCCTTTATAGTCAAATCATTTATAGGTTCAGTTATACTTCTAGCTATAAAAAAACCTAATACAACAGTAATACCTAATGCCATAGCTGTTGCCTTAAACAAAAGGTTTTTAGACTCCTCTAAAGTTTTATATATATCATTTAAGTCTTTAACCATATATACAATACCCTTAACTTCACCTGTTTCACTTAACACAGGGTATGCTATATGCATACTTTTCCCGCCACTACCATAATCTTCGTTCATTGAGGACTGTGGTTCTCCATATTTTTGACACCACAATACTATATCTTCTCTTATCTGTTTTACATCAAAAGCACTTCTATCTATAGCCTTAGAACTAGTAGTATCTGCCACCACTCTATATTCATCCATAGCATTTATTACATACATCATCTCCGATGATGATATTGGCCATTCTCTTACAACTTTTTGTATATCACCTTTAACCGAGTTTAAATCTTCTGATTGTGATATATCTGTAGAGCTATTTATAAACTTTCGTACACTATTTTCCATGGTGCTAGATATCTGATCTATCTGATACGTCTCAAGCTTCTTTACTATAAAAGTAGTTACTATTAGCATAGCTATAAGTACCAGTAGAAAATACACCGTTATAAACTTCCACCTTATACTTCTAAACATCAATTAGTTCCCCCTAAAGTAGTATCCAACACCTCTTTTAGTTAGTATGTACTTATAGTCACCTAATTCATCCTCTACCTTCTCTCTAAGCCTTCTAACAGTTACATCTACAGTTCTTATGTCACCGTAATACTCATATCCCCATACTTCTTCAAGAAGTTTTTCTCTAGTATATACTTGTTCCGATCTTGTGGCTAAAAACTTTAATAATTCATACTCTCTTAGTGTAAGTTCTATTATTTTTCCACTCTTAGTTACCTCATATTTATTTAAATCTATAACTAAGTCACCTGACACTATTAATTCGTTATTATTAGATGTAGTTAGATATTCTATACGTCTTAAATTAGCATTAACTCTAGCTACAAGTTCCTTCATTCCAAATGGTTTCGTCATATAGTCATCTGCACCTAACTCTAGTCCTAGAACCTTGTCTGCTTCCTCTTCTTTAGCAGTCAACATAATTACTGGAACTTTAATTTGTTGTCTGATTTCTTTAAGAACTTGAAATCCATCTTTCTCTGGCAACATAACATCTAATATTATAAGGTCTGGACAATCTGTCAAAGCCTTATTCACTGCATTTTGTCCATCATAAGCCGTTATAACCTCAAATCCTTCTTTTTTTAAATTAAAATTTAGTATATCTGCTATAGGTTTCTCATCATCTACTACTAAAATCTTTCTATTCATTTAATTCTTCACCTCATATTAAGTTTAGTCTTCCTAAAACTTATCACATGCCTTTACTATACCAAATATCTTGATGTTAATCAATAAAACGAATTGGCAAATATTGTCACAAAAATTAAAAGAACAAGCTAGTAAACTAACTTGCCCTTTTGTATTTTTAGAACTGATTCTATAGTTTTATTAGCATTTTTACCTTCTCCTAATGTGTGTAAAATTCCGTTTATTTTATTAAATCCCCATTCATCTGAGATCTCTTTAACTATATCAAAAGATTCTCTATATGCAACTTCTTGATTTAAATCTTGAAAATCATCATGTAGTGATTTCATAGAAACAGTTTCTTCTTCTGTTAAAGGCTCTCTAATTTCAAATCCTGTTAATTTATATTCTGTATATAATGCCAAACCTTCTGTAAGCCACATTGGATAATTTCCCTTCGTAATATCATCTATTATTAAGTGTGCAAACTCATGAACTATTGGACCTTCTTTTTCATATATATAATTTAAGTTCTCTTTATCATTTATCCACTCTTTAGGATCTAGTATATGAATTACACCACTATAGTAAACCCCTATAGGTGGAACTTCTTCATTTAGATTAGTGTTGTTCATCATTTCTTCACCATTAGGATAGATTATTACTTGAACCTTTCCTTTAGGCTTATATCCATACATATCTGTTACATTTGTATAGTACTTTTCTGATAATTTTGATGTTACAATGGCTTCATCTGTGTCTTCATACTTATATCTTATTATGAAATGCTCAGTTTCCAGCATATTATAATCTTTCACACTTCTCACTATATTTTTTTGACCTACATACTTAAATAATGGATTAAAATATGTTATTAAAGACTCACGAAATACTGTCACTATGAATAATAATATCATTATGGGAATCATTATATATTTTTTTTTCATAATATTACCCCCTTTAAAGTACAGATATGTACCGGGCAATATTATTATAGCATAACATTATGTAAACCTCATTGGTTTTTTTAGAATTTCAATGTCCATATATTATATTTAGGAAGGTGAATTTAAGTGAAAAGATCAAGTAATTTAAGAGTTTGTCCAATTGTAAGTGCAAAATTGACTTCCAGATCTAGAGAGGATATACCTGTTATTGTTAGTGTTAAAGATAACGATAGTGAAAAGTTAAGTAACATGGTATTCAATATGTCAAGTGAAGTTAGACATACACTTCCTCTAGTTGGTGGAGTTGCATGTAGTTTGAATTTAGATGCTATTAACAGACTTTCAAGACATCCTAATATAGAGTACATTTGTTTTGACTCTAAGGTGTTTGCATTACTAGATATAGCAAGTTCAACTGTAAGTGCATCTATTCCTCATGATCTAGGATTCACTGGTAAAGATATTACGGTTGCTGTAATAGATACTGGTGTGGCACCTCACGCTGACTTAGTAAAGCCTAGAAACAGAATTATAGGTTTTAAAGACTTTGTAAATAACAAGACCTCCCCTTATGATGACAACGGTCATGGTACTCATGTTGCAGGGATTATAGCTGCTAGTGGTTCTTCATCAAATGGTAAGTACAGAGGGGTAGCCCCTAATGCAAATATTTTAGCAGTAAAAGCACTAGACGCAACAGGGGGAGGTAATACATCAGATATTGTTTCTGCTATACAATAACAAAAGTAATTATTTTACCAATACTTAACTAAGTGAAGTCCGTTCCCTTTATTTTTTCAGCTTTGATATAAGTATATCATATGCTTCAACTCTTAAATGTTCAGGCAATTTCTCTATTCTCTTCTTTGTTATATCTGCAAATGCTTTCGCCATTAGTTTTTTAGTCTTTTCTTCATCATCTACTTTTATTGTCACTTTTATCTCTTTTGACAATTTATCACCTCCCACACATAATATGTATATGGGAGGTTGTACTATAACGTTAATTTTACCTATTTCTCTAATAACAACTCTGATATAGTTACAAATTCATATCCTTGTTCTTTTAATTTAGGAATTATAGATTTTAACGCATCTACTGTGTGGCTTTCATTTTCATTATGGTCATGAAAGAGTATTATATCCCCATTATGAATACCCGATAATACTGTTTCTACTATATAATCTGTACCTGGACTACTCCAGTCCCTTGTATCCTGATAATAAGTCCATAATACTGTCTTCATATTATTTTCCTTAGCCATTTTTGTTATTTGTTCATTATGTATACCATATGGTGGTCTAAATAGCTTAACCTCTCCTTTAGTTATATCTTTTATTATATTTTGTGTTCTTAACATTTCTTCTTCTATCTTATCTATCTTTGTTTTATCTATATTTATATGACTATATGTATGGTTTCCTATTTCATGTCCCTCGTTTTTTTCCCTTAGTACAATATCAGGATAAATTTCTGCATGCTTTCCCAAAACGAAAAATGTAGCTTTAACATCATGTTCTTTTAAGATATCTAGTATTTGAGGTGTATATACTGGATTAGGTCCATCATCGAATGTAATAGCTACTCTCTTTTTATCTCTAGGTCCATTTTTTACAACTTCATATTTTATATCCTTACTAATTTCCTCTATATCGCTTTGATACTTTTCATATGCAAAGGTTTCTGTATCTTCACCTTTATTCTTTACAATCTTAACCGTGATCAATGAAGCTAAAGCTAATAGCAAACATATTGATAATATGAATGATTTCTTTTTTATAACATTTTTCATACTAATTATAACCCCCTTTCTCAACGTATATGGATATAATAAAAGCATAATAAACAGAAGACTTAATAGATTATTATTCTATTTCTTCCGTTATTATGCTTTTATTAGAATTACAATTATTAATATTCTTGAGATACATTTCTTATCCACTTATTTGAAAATAGTCTTCTTAAAGCTAATGTAGCTTTTGCTATTTCTTCAACCGCTATAAGTGCAACTACCCAGTATACTGGAAGGTTTAAGACAAAAGCTCCTATAATAGATAGCGGTACCCCTATACCATACATAGTCATTATTTCTATATGAAAACTATGTTTCGTATCTCCACCGCCTCTTAGTATACCAATTATCATCATTATATTTACACATCTTAAGGTAAATACAACTGCCACCACATAAAGAATCATTTCTGTATTGTATCTAACAACATCTGATATATCAAATAAAGATACTATAGACTTTGCACTTAAGCCTATAATTATCGATAATATTACTCCAATCACAACAGATATGAAAACAAATTGATATCCATATCTTTTAGCTTTTTCTTCATCACCTAAACCTATTTGCTTTCCTATCATAACTACTGAAGCGCTGGCTAAGCCAAGTATAAGTACTGTAAAGAAGTTTTGAATAGTATTATATATCTGAACAGAAGCTATAGCTTGTGTCCCCATACGTCCGTATACTATTGAATATATTATTATTCCAGATCCCCAGCACAATTCGTTCAATATAACATGTGTAACTACACTATATATTCTCCTTACAAAATCTCTATTAAAGCTTAGTAAGTCAGATAACTTTCCCAATAAAACTTTATTAGTTTTTAACATATAAATACTTAATACTATGGTTTCAAACCCTCTAGCTATAATAGTTCCAATAGCAGCCCCTTTAACACCCATAGCCGGAAACCCTAGTTTACCAAATATAAGTATATAGTTTATAACTCCATTACATATTAAAGCTAAAAAACTTACTACCATTGGAGGTATAGTTCTCTCTACTGATCTTGATGCATTTGCTATACCAAATGTTATAGCTGTAAATGTGTAACTTAGAGAAACTAATTTTAGGTATACACTTCCGTATTTTATAACTTCAGGATCCGTATTAAATATTGAAATAATCGTATTTGAAAATGTGAGTATTCCAGTCATAAATATTAGTGAAATTATAATATTACTAATCAGGCAAACACCCAATACTTTTCTTATGTTTCTCTCTTCCTTCATTCCCCAGTACTGAGATATAAACACTCCACATCCACTACTGAGTCCCACTATCATGATATTAAAAAGAAGAAATATCTGATTTGATATACCTACTGATGCTATCTGTGCTTCTCCTAATCTTCCAACCATAAGTGTATCTAACATATTTATAGAAGATGCTATAAGATTCTGTATAACTACCGGAACTGCTATATAAAATAGTGTTCTATAGTATTCTTTATCCTTAATCATATTACTTATAAAGCCTCTAGTCATTTTTATAATACCCCCTTTTCTAATCCTTAAATATCTTTCTTCCTTTCTAATTATACTATAATTTATATCAATTTACATGAAATAAGATTTTATTAATAATCTTAAAACCCTTAATAATCAATAGCTATATGTTAAAAGAAATTTACCGAAATATAAAATATTTCACAGCTATAATTAATATAAAAAACTCTTATCTCATATATTTATGATGAGGTGAGTTTATGAAAATAGCTATATATTCTCGAAAATCGAGACTTACAGGAAAGGGTGAATCTATTCAAAACCAAATTGAATTATGTAAAGAGTATGCAAATAAGCATTTCGATGTAGATGAGTTTTTAATATATGAAGATGAAGGATTTTCTGGTGGCTCATCTGATAGACCCCAATATCAACTTATGATAAAAGATGCTAAAAAAAACGTTTTCAATATATTAATGTGCTATAGATTAGATAGAATAAGTAGAAATATATCTGATTTTTCTGATACTATAGCAACTTTGCAATCTAATAATATTTCATTTATTTCTCTTAGAGAACAATTTGATACTTCTACTCCTATGGGTAGAGCCATGATGTATATTGCTAGTGTATTTGCACAATTAGAAAGAGAAACTATTGCTGAACGTATAAAGGACAATATGCTAAGATTAGCCCGTTCTGGAAGATGGCTTGGTGGTAACTGCCCTACAGGATATACTTCAGAACCTATGGAGTACTATGATGATAATATGAATAAAAAGACCATGTATATGTTATCGCAAGTTCCTAAAGAACTGTTTATAGTCAAAAAAATATTTAGTAATTATCTAGAGCTTGGAAGCTTAAATCAAGTAGAAGTATGGTCTATTCAGAATAATATTAGAACTCCTAATAATAACTACTTTGATATAACCTCCATAAGAGGAATTCTCACTAATATGGTATATGTAAAGTCCGATAAAAAAATATATGATTATTGTAAAAAGTCAGATATGGATATAGCTTCAGATATATCAGAATTTGATGGGGTACATGGCCTCATGGTTTATAACAAAAATCTTATACGAAAAGGAAAAGCTAATAAACTTCGTCCCACTTCCGAATGGATAGTAGCCGTTGGTAAGCATAAAGGTATTATTTCTTCTGATGACTTTATTAAGGTACAAAATAAGCTTAAGAAAAATAAGCATAAAGCTCCTAAAAAAATCTCTAATAATATAGCTCTTCTTAGTTCATTATTGACTTGTCATAGTTGTAATAGTAAATTAAGAACTACTTATGGTAACAAAAGAAAAGATGGAACTAGACCACACTATTATAAATGCATATTTAAGGAAAAATCCAAAGGTGATGGATGTAATATAAAGAATTTAAATGGTAGTAAAACTGATAGTTTAATTTTAAATGAAGTTAAAAAGATTAGTGTAAACTATAATAGTTATTATAGTTATCTAAAAAGTCAGCGAAATGATATCTTATTTTTAAACTCCTTGTATAAAGATAATTCTAGCTCTATAGAAAAGGAAATAGATAAGTACAAGAGTATGATAAGAAAATTGACGATAACTTTAAGCGAAACTACAGATTCCAGCTCTAGCAAGCACATAATAAATCAAATAGAAGATCTAGATAAAAAAATAGTAAAAGCTACTAATGACCTTAAGGTTTTAAATTCTAAAAGCTCTTTTTCTCCCTCTGATACATCCAGTATACAATTTCTAGAGACCCTTATTGATGACTTTAATTCTGCTATAGATAGTCTTAGTTTCAGTGAACAAAAACATTTATTGTCTTCAATTATAAGTAAAATTTTATGGAACGGGGAAAATTTAGAGGTTCATCTATAGTTCGATTACTTTTATACCTAGATTGACTCTGCTATACAGTGGGTTATAGAAACAAAAGATAAATATAAAACTAAGATATTAAATCTTTCTTTAGGTACACCTGCTAATAACCCGCTAAATTCAGACCCTTTAGTTAGAGCAGTAAATGAAGCTGTAAATGCTGGATTAACTGTTGTTGTTGCCGCAGGTAATAGTGGTCCTAACTCCCAAACTATACTTTCTCCTGGAAACAGTCCATCAGTTATAACAGTTGGTGCTGTAAATGATAGAAGTGCTAATGATAATAGTTATACAATAGCTCCATTCTCAAGTAGAGGGCCAACTAAAGAAGGACTAAGAAAGCCTGATGTAGTAGCTCCAGGGGTAAATATCAATTCATTATCTAGTGCGAAATTAGATCAGTATAAATCTTTGAGTGGAACATCTATGGCAACTCCTGTAGTATCAGGTTGTCTTGCAGTTCTACTTAGTCAGGATAGTAGCTTAGGTTCAAAGCAATTAAAGTCTCAAATTATAAACTCTTGTACTAGTCTTAATGAAAGATCAGAGAATCAAGGTGCAGGTGTAGTTAACTTGAGTAAGCTATTTAAACATAATAGAAAGCCTGTCCTTACACCTAATAAATCACGCCCTTTACCTGATAATGCACGTCCTTTACCTGATAATGCAGACAGTGGTGAAAGAATAAATCAACAAGATTTCATTTCTAGCGGATTAATTTTTATGCTATTCTTAATTCTGCTTTTGATAAGAGTAATATAATAAAAGAAAAAGTCCAAAAAGAAATTTTAAGTTTAAATCATTTCTTTTGGACTTTTTTATTTTTTCTCTTACTTTTTAATTTAAATAACTTTCAGGATTTTGAGCTACTCCATTTTTTCTAACTTCAAAGTGTAAGTGTGGACCCGTACTTCTTCCTGTATTACCTACTGCTGCTATAACATCACCTTTTGCAATCTTGTCACCTTTGTTAACATAAAGTTTACTACAATGAGCATATCTTGTCACATATCCATTCCCATGGTCTATTTCCACCATATATCCATATCCGCCATTGTTGTATCCTGAATAAATTACAGTTCCACCATCTGATGCCGTTATAGGAGTTCCTATCCTTGCTCCTATATCTATTCCTTGATGACTTTTTCCCCATCTAGCTCCGAATCTAGATGTAATAGTGCCCCTTGCAGGTGTCATAAAGTGCCCAGTTGCAGCATGTATAGGAATTGCTTTAGTTCCTTTTACTATAACTTGAGCTATAGGTTGTGAAAGTATTGTTTCACTCAATATCTCTTTCGCTACTTCTATTCCATTATGCTTTTCTACTTTAGCAACTACTTCAGTTTTTCCTGACACACCTTCTACTTTTATTTTTTGTTCATTTGTATATAGTGAATCATCAACTTCATATTGAGTATCAAATGCTACTTCCTCTGTATGTTTTTGTTCTTCATAAGTTGCTACAGTTATAAACGGTTTATGTATAGGTATATTTACCTCTTCACCTGGCTTTATATTTTTAGCATCTTTCCCAGGATTGGCTTCCTCTATGTCCTCCATATTTACATTATAATCTAGAGCCATAGTCCAATAATTTTCGTTCTCTTTTACTAAATGTTTAGTTTCTTCAATATTTCCTGTTTTAAGTGTTTCTAATGTGGTATCTATATCAGTAATAAGTGATACAGGAACTTTCTTTTTTACTAACTTTACATCTTCTAGTATTTTTACATCTTCTACTTTTACATTCTCATCATCTGATGCATGTGAGAATGGTTCTTTAAATTTTTCTATTGCTTGTTTTGCTACTTCTTCAGATTTAACATAAGCTGCATCTTTATCGTTTACTTTTATAGCATAGCCAACTGCACTAAATGTTAAGCTATCATTTATATTCTTTTTGATAGTATTTTTTGAAGTAAGTTCTTCGTCTTTTACGTGAGTACTTACAAAAGCTATCTTTTCATTTATTTTTATTTTATTATCATACTTTTTAGATAAGTCTTTTTCTATTTCTTTTACTAAACTAAGAACTTCCTCTTTATTTCTAGCTATACCCACGTCTTTTTTACCAAATACAACTTTTACTGCTCTAGTAGCTATCTCATATCTTTTATATTGAACTAATCCAACTATTGATATGACCGTAATTAATATCAGCACTATATTCATCTTATTATTTTTAAAATTATTTAAGTTTAATGTTTCCTTAAACTTTTTTATTTTCTTATTTAAAAGCGAATTACTCATGGTTTCGCTCCTTTCTTTTTTGCCGTACGTTTAATTATAATTTAATTCTTTTGTAATATTTTTGTAACATATTTTAGAATCACGAACCTATTATATCACATATTAATTCTAATTCAATCATTATTTATGCTTTTATATACTATTTTCCAATATATTTTTTTATATTATGTAGAATTGTTGCCATTATTCTTATTTTTATTACATTTTTTATTCACTTAATCAACCTTTATATTCTACTTTAGAAATTATTTGCATCAAAAACAAATATTCAGTAAGGAAATATTTTACCCATATTATGATATAATATTATTTAGATTTAATAGGCAGGTGATTTTATATGTCTTTTTTTATTGAAACCACAGATATAGATTTGGGTGACACTTCTATAGAAAATATATTTTTAAACGACTTCATGCCCATGGCAGACGGCACTTATGTAAAGGTTTATCTCCTTGGATTCAAGTATGCTAAGGACAATGATAGAAATTTATCTATAAGTAATGAGGTTATATCAAGACACTTAAATATTCCTCTTTCTGATGTTTTAAGAGCCTGGGACTTTTGGCAGGATAAGGGCATTATTAAAAAACATATTAAAGAAGACAGCAACGATTATGACTATAAAGTAGAATTTTTAAATCTTAAACAACTCTACATAAAAAATAATTATAAGCCTGTCTCATCCTCTACCACTAATACTACTTCTACTACTTACACATGCTCTTCAGAGGACTTGGTTGAGGCTAATAGAATTCAAGGAATTAATGAAATGTTTAAATCTATAGATTATATAGTAAGAAGACCTTTAGTTCCTAATGAAAAGAGAAAAATTTTAGAATGGCTCTATAATTACAATATGAGTACAGATGTAATAGTTAAGGCTTTTTTCTATAGTATAGAAAAGAGAGGAAAGAAAAATTTAAATTATATCGAAGGTATAATCAGAAACTGGTACGATATGGGCATTACTAATGTTGAAAGCTTAAATGATTATTTCAAAAACCAAGACGAAAAGTTTTATAGATATGATAGAATTATGAAATCTTTAGGTATTGGATTTAGACAACCTACTGAGAGTGAAATGAAAGTAATGAGTAAGTGGTTTGATGATTGGAATTTCAGTATGGATTTAGTTCTAAAAGCTTGTGAAAGTAGTAGTAAGACTGCAAACCCTAGTGTCAACTATATAAACTCAATACTATCTTCATGGCACAGTAAAGATATTAAAACTATAGATGATATAGCAGTAAAAGATGTCAATCAAAGTAATAAAGCCACTAATCAAACATATAAAAATAATTATGGAAGATCTAATCCTAGTAATGCATCAGTAAAAACTAAGTTTCATAACTTTGAACAGAGAACTTCTAAATATACTCCCGAAGAGCTGGAGCAAATGGTTCTTAGGAAAAAACATAGGAGTGATATACTATGAACAAATCATTCATTAGAGAAGTTTTAAGAGACTATGAAAAACGTAGAGATGATTCAATATATAGTCAAAAGATAAGACAAGAAGAAGTATATTCAAAGATACCGAGAATAAAGGAAATTGATATGGAAATATCAAAAACAGGATTTCTTATATCTAAAGCTATTCTTCAAGATCCAGAATCATATGAGGAAAAAGTTAACGAGATAAAAGAAACAATGGATAGTTTGAAAAAAGAAAAAGCAATCCTTATGACTGAAAATAACATACCTCTTGAGTATCTTGATATAAACTATAACTGCAATAAGTGCAAAGATACTGGTTTTTTAGAAAATGGTAATAGATGCAATTGTTTAAGACAAGTGCTCATAGAAAGATCTTATAGAATGTCTAACCTTGGAAATCTTCTTCAAAAAGAAAACTTTAAAACTTTTAATATAGATATATTTTCCACAGAACCTTTTGAAGATGAGAAACTTACTCCTCGGGAAAATATATTAGATATTCTACAAATATGTGAGGGATTCTGCTTTAACTTTGATGAGAAAAATGAAGAAAATCTTTTACTTTATGGGACAACCGGCTTAGGTAAGACATTTATGTGCAACTGTATAGCTAAAAATCTTTTAGACAGAGGAAAAATAGTTATATATCAAACTGCGTTTAATATTCTAGACATAATTAGTAAACACAAATTTCAACCAAGCTATAGTGTAAGTATAGACGAATCTGAGTATAACCTATTGTTTCAATCCGATCTTTTAATAATAGATGACTTAGGTACAGAGCTTACGAATAGTTTTACAAATACAGAGATATTTAATATAGTTAATTCTAGGCTTATAAAAGGTCAGAAAACTATTATATCTACAAATCTAGCTCCTATGGAAATAGCTAATGTTTATACAGATAGAATATTTTCTAGATTATTTAGTCAATTTACACCTCTAAAATTCTTTGGTCCTGACTTAAGATGGGAAAGAAAATAACCGTAAGAGAACACTTTCTCTTACGGTTATTTTTTAATAATATATTTAAAATCAACATAAAAAATATGTCTCTTATAATATGTCTCTTCTTAATTCTTCAGCTGACTTAGGTGAAAGATATGCAAATGGTATATCAAATACTGTTAGTGCCCCTGTTCTTCCTTCTTTTGAGTATTTATATACTGCTCTTGCATAAGCTGTTGCAACACTTGAAGTAAATCCTGGATTACTACCTAACTTAAGATTAAACTCTATGATTTGTCTAGCTCCTTCTTCAGTAGTACCTGAACGGAATACACTTCCTCCGTGCGGCATACCTGAGTGGTTAGCTTTAAATTCTTCTTCTGATATAAAGTTAACTGTCGTTTTATATCCTACAAAGTAGTTAGGCATATTTTTTATCTCTTGCTCTATCTTATCTTTATCTGCATTTTCAGCCGGTACTATATAACAAACACGCTCATGTCCATCATTCCCTTTAATTTCTATTTCTTCTCCAGCTCTAACTTTTTGTAATGCTTCGTCATTAGGTATAGTATATTGAATTCCTAACTTTACTCCTTCAACTCTTCTTATCGCATCTGAATGTCCCTGACTAACTCCCTTTCCCCAAAAAGTATAATCAACACCTTGTGGTAGTACACTTTGTCCTAAAAGTCTATTTAATGAAAATAGCCCTGGATCCCAACCTGTAGATATAAGGCTTACTTTTCCTGATTCTTTTGAAACGCTGTCCATACTTTCAAAGTATTCTGGAATCTTCGCATGTGTATCAAAGCTATCTACAGTATTAAAGTGCTTAGCTATGCTAGGACCTTGTACTACTAAATCTGTAGCTGAACCACCACATAGCATCATAACATCTACTTTATCTTTATATGACTCTATTTCAGATATGTTAACTAGTTTTGAACTACCATTAGCTATTGTTTTAACATCTCTTCTTGAGAAGATAGCTACTAATTCCATATCTGGGTTTTGCTTAATAGATCTTTCTACACCTTTTCCTAAGTTTCCGTATCCAACTATACCTATCCTTATTTTACTCATAATATCCTTACTCCTCTCGTTAGTAGTAAATTATAATCTATTCTCATTTTACCCGTTAACTTACAGTTTAGGCTAAAAATTTATTCAAATTCATTCTTTAGACTAAAGGGTATTTTATCTATATATATTAACATGTTATTATGAATTTTTGAAACATTTTTTTGAAATAAAAAAAAGAGCCCCAAAATCTCACATTTTGAAACCCTTCTTTTATAATTTTTATTGGAGCTGGTGAGAGGACTTGAACCCCCAACCTACTGATTACAAGTCAGTTGCTCTACCGATTGAGCCACACCAGCAACTTACTTATGGCGACCTGGAAGGGACTCGAACCCTCGACCTCCAGCGTGACAGGCTGGCATTCTAACCAACTGAACTACCAGGCCATATTGTTTTTTACTTATTTTATGGTGGGCGTGACAGGGCTCGAACCTGTGACCCCCTGCTTGTAAGGCAGGTGCTCTCCCAGCTGAGCTACACGCCCATAACTACATTATGGTATCTGGGAAAATATTATTTGTTTGGTGACCCTACCGGGATTCGAACCCGGGTTACCGCCGTGAAAGGGCGGTGTCTTAACCGCTTGACCATAGGGCCTTTTAAGTTGGTGACCCATCCGCGACTCGAACGCGGGACACCCTGATTAAAAGTCAGGTGCTCTACCGACTGAGCTAATAGGTCTCATTTTGTTGCTGAGGAACTGCTCTCTTAGGAACATATACTATATTATAAAAAATTTATCTAAGTGTCAACACTTTTTTTAAAGTTTTTTGTCGATTCTTTGATTTCTATGTTATGAACAAAGTTATCAACAGCTTATGGTGTTTATAATTGTCGTTTTTATCAAATTTAATGCTATTTTAACAATGTTATCAACATATCCACAAAGATATGCACAATAGTTATCTTTTTTATGTGAATAAAAAATCTTTATAGTCATTTTTTCCTAATCTCATCTTATAATAGTATCCATATAAGGTATCTTTTTTAATAATAAAGTAATTCTTTGTATCTTCTAGTTGTATATCATTTAAATTAATGTCATTATTTTTCATAGTATATTCTTTAATTATCTTAAATCCACATTTTTCATAACATTTTATAGCTCTTATATTATGTTTTGCCACATCTAGATACATAGTTCTCATATTCATACTATCAAAGTAGTATTTTAGTAATACTTTTAAAGCCTCTGTCCCATACCCTTTATTTATATACCTTGGATCAAAAGCTATACCTAGATTAGCCGTCTTCAAAAGTTTTCTAATATCCTTTATGCTTATAAAGCCAATAGTTTTTCCATCTTCATTTAGTACGCCAAAACTTTCACAATCTTTTTGAGATGTTTTTATATCAAACCATCTTTTTATCTCGAAATCTTCTAATTCCGGAAAGTTGTAGTCATCGAAAAGTGGATCTTCATGATTCCCCCAACTTCTCATTTCATATACGTTCACTAAGTTTAAAGACTCTAAGTATACTTTCTTTCCTTTTATAGTAACCATTATAATCCTCCCTCAAATACTAGTTACATTTGAACCTGAACTAGTATTTTGCAAAAAAATATTGTACTAGTTATCTATATCATCTATTTATAACTAACTAGTACAACACTATTGATTCTCTGCATACCTTTCCATGTTCAAGAATTTAGTATATTCACCCATAAATACTAAGTCTACAGTTCCAATAGGACCGTTACGATGTTTTGCAATTATAACCTCTCCTATATTTTTCTTTTCTGAATCTGGATGATAGTACTCATCTCTATATAAAAACACAACTATATCCGCATCTTGCTCTATTGCTCCAGACTCACGTAGATCTGATAGAATTGGTCTATGATCCGATCTTAACTCTGGCGCACGTGATAGCTGTGATAAAGCCACAACAGGGCAGTCCATTTCTTTAGCGAGACCTTTTAGTCCCCTAGATATATTAGATATCTCTTGTTGTCTATTTTCATTTCTTCCGTCTCCAGACATCAGCTGTAAATAGTCAATCATTACTAGGTCTAATCCTTTTTCAATTTTAAGTTTTCTACACTTTGCTTTAAGTTCCATTAAGGTTATTCCCGGGGTATCATCTATATATATTCCTGCTTGTGATAATGGCCCCATAGCTCTGACTAACTTTGGCCAATCATCCTCATTTAACTTCCCGTTTATAATTTTTTGTAACTCAACATGAGATTCCGCACTTAACATACGTTGAACTAGCTGATCCTTGGACATCTCTAGGCTAAATATTGCAACTGATCCTTTTCCTTTTAACGCAGCATTTAATGCAACATTCAACGCAAATGCTGTTTTTCCCATTGCAGGTCTTGCAGCTACTAGTATTAAGTCTGATCTTTGAAGTCCTGATGTCTTATTATCTAAATCTATAAATCCTGTTGTAAGTCCTGTTATTCCCCCAGAACTTTGAGACAACTGCTCTATCTTGGTAAAGCTATCTAGAAGTATTGTCTTTATAGACTCTAGTCCTTCTTGATTTCGCTTTTGAGTTATATCAAATATCCTTTTCTCTGCTAATTCCATTATATTTTCTATATTTTCTTCATCTTCATAACCTTTTGCAATTATGTCATTAGAGGCCTTTATAAGATTTCTTAATATAGACTTTTCCTCTACTATCTCACAATAGTATTTCATATTTGCCGTAGTAGATACACCTTCTGATAAATTAGCTAAATACATTATTCCACCTATAGAGTCTAATGTATTACGTTTCTTTAACTCTTCAGATAGTGTTATAAGATCTACAGGCTCATCTCTTGCAAATATGTCTGTTACAGCTTCATATATTTCCTTATGAGCTTCTTTGTAAAAATCTCCAGGTCTTAATATTTCCGTACCTGTAACTATAGCTTCCCTATCTAGAATCATAGAACCTAAAACTGATTGTTCTGCTTCTATATTATGAGGAGGTATTTTACCTAAATTCTCCATAATTTAATCTCCTATCATCAAGTAGTATAGAGTAAAAACATTGTCTAATAAATATCATACTTAGATATATTTTTTCCATTTAGTAACTTATTAGACAAGCAATATGTGAATGAGTTAAGACTCAATTTGCTATATATCTAGATCAAATGTATAACAGATCAAACATATATTTTGATTCTTTACCTAAATACAAGATACTAAATGCATATATTAGCAATAGTATCTTGTATTTTTACAATGGCTATCCCTATATTAGGGATAGCTTGAAAGCTAAAAATTTCACCTTATAGATTAATTTTAAGGTATTTATACTTAGTATATTATTTAAAATAAAGTTTAAATAACCAAAGTATTCTATATAATTTAAGCTTTATTCTATTCTTCTGTTACTTGTATCTTCAGCTCTGAAGTAACTGATGGATACACTTTTACTTCTGCAATAGTAGTTCCCATTGATTTTATATTTCCGCCATCAATGATAATTTTTCTCTTGTCAATTTTTATATCGTGCTCTTTTTCTAAGATTTCACAAATATCTTTACTCGTAATCGAACCGAAAAGTCTACCATTTTCTCCTGCCTTAGTTTTTATTACTACTTTAGTATTTGAAATTTTTTCTGCTAATTCTTTGGCTTCTTTAAGTTCTTGTTCTTTTTTAATTTATCTGAACCCTTTTTCTCATTTAATTCTTTTAAATTTGCAGTATTAGCTTCTTCCGCTAAATTTCTTGGAAATAAAAAATTTCTAGCATATCCATCCTTAGAATTTACTACATCACCTTTTTTACCTAGTCCTTTTACGTCTTTTAATAGTATTACTTTCACTATTTCTCACCTTCCTCAAGATATTCTATAATAGCTTTCTTAAGCTTTTCTTCTGCCTGCTGGATAGTAGCATTTTCTATTTTAGCTCCTGCCACTGTCATATGTCCTCCTCCTCCTACTTTTTCCATAATGAATTGGACATTTATATCATCAGTGGATCTTCCACTTATGTGTACTTTATCACCATTCTTAGCTAATACAAAAGAAGCTACTATTCCTTGTATATTTAATAGCTCATCTGCAACTTGAGCAGCTACTAATATACCTCCATCAGTATCCTTTTCTAGCTTTGATATAGCTATTCCTTCTTTAAAAATATTAATGTTTTTTATTATCTCTCCTTTAAGTATAAAGGTATCTATGTCATTTTTAAAGAGTTGTCTAACCTTTAATGTATCTGCACCTTTTTTTCTTAAAAAGGATGCTGCTTCAAAAGTTCTCACACCTGTGTTAACAGCAAAATTCTTAGTATCTACAGCTATACCTGCTAGAAGTGCATCTGCATCAAATTTTGTCATATATATATTCTCTTCGATATAGTATAGTAGCTCTGTGACAAGCTCAGAGGTAGAAGATGCATACGGCTCTACATAAGTTAAAATAGGATCTTCTATAAAGCTTGCACCCCTTCTATGATGATCTATTACTGCTACTTTATCAACTTTATTTAAAATTGCTGGTACTTCTGTATGCTCTGGCATATGTGTGTCTACAACTATACATATAGAAGATTTATATGACATATTTTTTATTTGATCATAAGTCACTATATCCTCTAAATAATCAGGTTGTTCTTTTTTAAACTCTTCATATATATTTTTTATAGAGAGATTAACGTCGTTTAATACTATATAGCATCTTTTCTTTTTATTCTTAACTGCTCTATATATTCCTATAGATGCACCAAATGAGTCCATATCCCCTATTCTATGTCCCATTATAAGAACTACTTCAGATTGATTAATAAGTTGCTTTAGCGCATATGATATAACTCTTGCTTTTACCTTTGTTCGTTTTTCTAGTGTCTTAATTTTACCACCGTAAAAACTTAACTCATCTACATCTTTGACAACTGCCTGATCTCCACCTCTACCTAGAGCTATATCCATAGCACCCCTAGCATACTCATAAGTATCACTAAGAACCTTTCCACCGATTCCTATCCCTATGCTCAGTGTCACGGGTATCTTATTCCCTAAGTCTATATGTCGTATCTCATCTAGTATCTCAAATTTATCATTCTCTAGGATATTAAAGTATCTATTTTCGAATACAATCAAATACTTATTTCTATCAGTCTTTTTTATAAAACCATTAACCCTTTTTGCTAGCTTATTTAGCCTCTTATCTATTTCTGCTAATACACTTGACTTATATATCTCATCCGTATCTGACATTAGTTCTTCGTAATTATCTATATAGATAAATCCAATATCTACTCTCTCACCCACATACTTGCATTGTAGATCTATATACTCCGTTCTATCAATAAAATAAAGCATAATCATATACTTTATTTTATTGTCACTAGATTCAGATATATTTGCCATATTGTATAGCACATCATAAGTTCTACTTTTATGAGTTACCTGTATTGGTATGTTTTCTTTGCTTATATTTATATCTTTTAAGTCGATTTCTGGAATTATTTCATAAATGCTTTCATTAATCATTTCTTTATTCTTAAACATCTCTGATGATTTATAATTATACCACACTATTTCATCATTATTGTCTATCATTATTAGAGGAGTTGGCATATTTCCAATTGCATAGTGAGTTGCTATATCTATTTCTTTATTTCTCTTTTCTATATATTTTGAAAGTTCTCTATTTCTATTAATCTTAATTTCATACAAATACAAAACTAGTATTATTATCACTATTCCTAACAGACCTTCGTTATAACTATATTTCATAGATAATATCGAAATAACAAAAGCTAGCATTACTATATAAAATCTATAGTCTGTGAGTAAGGAACCTTTCTTCATAGTTACCTCCTACAAGTTTTCCGCATCTCTAAGCTTTCTAAAGTCTACTAATGAATCTATTATACCTATAGAGAATAGTGCTAAGTTTAGAAAACCACTTAATATTATTATAACAACTAACAAATACTTAAGAAATCCTGCCATTTTAGCTTTATTCATGAGAAATACAACTAGTGACAGTCCTTCTAGTATGAATATATAAAATATTAGTACTACTACATTCAACATCATTTGTTCATAATTAATATTTCCAAAATATCTTAGCAAAAATGTTAGTATAAATATAACTCCTAATCCGGACATAATATTTTTAGGGAAAATTAGTCTTGAAAAGTATGGTACATATATATCTTCTCTTCCTAATTTCCTAAGTAATTTAGTTGGTATTAGGTAATTTATATATGCCACAACTGTAGATGATACTATTAGTAATGCTGGCATTAAAACAACGATATAATTAGTCATATTATTTAAAAGACTTTTTATATTAGATATCTCATTTGGTGGAAAATTACCTTGCTTTAAGATCTCTTCACTCATTAACGCTAAAGAATTCTCAAGTCCTGTTACATAGTTTATACCCGTAATATACCATTCTAACCCCATATATATGATAGATGTCCCCAAAATTAAAAGAGTACTTCCTACCATAATTTGAGAAGGCTTATATCTTTTATTGATCATATATGTTGCACCTAATGATAGAATTCCGTACTCTATAAGTATAAGAACCGACTCAATAGATCCACTTATGACTCCTACCAGGGCACATGATATAATTAAAGATATTATATTATACTTTATACCATTTTTAACTCCTATTAGAGTTAGTAATATAGGGTATGCTACTGCTATAATAGGCATTGATATTCCCATAACTCCTGCTATGGTAGCAAGTACTGTTATCATTAATACTTGAAAGGTAGTATTATTTTTATGCATATTTAAATTCACCCCTAATTTCTTCTTTTTATGTGATTCAATAAGTTAGTCAAATCTCCATACCACTGTTCAATATTATGCTCTTCTATACGTCCTAATTTAGCTTTATCTTCTATTTTGGCATCTATACTTTCAAATGATAGCCCTAATCTTTTCCCTAATAAGTATGTAATGAGTATTATATTTGCTATAATATCTAAAACTAATTCTTGACTATTCTTAATTCCTTTAACCAAGGTCTCAAATAGTAATGCTATGGCAGTTAACAATTCACTTTTAAGCCACTCTATCATTTTTATATTCTTAGTTATATCTATTTTATTCCTCAAAGTAATCCCCCCGCGAATATAGTATATATATTTAAGCTTATATTTATATTATAACAAATAAATGGTATAAAAACTCCCCTAATATACAAATAAAGAGGGGATATCCCCTCTTTATTAGTCTGTTGTATATGGTAATATAGCAATTTGTCTTGCTCTTTTTATAGCTATAGTTAATTTACGTTGGTGTATAGCACAGTTTCCTGAAATTCTTCTTGGAAGTATTTTTCCTCTTTCAGTAACATATTTTTTAAGTTTATTTACATCTTTATAGCTTATTTCGTTGTTGTTTTTATCAGCACAGAAACTACAAACTCTTTTTCTGCTTCTAAACTTTCTTCCACCTGCCATTCTTATCCCTCCTTCTAGAATGGAATATCATCTTCGTCTACTGGATGAAATCCATCTCCAATAAATTCGTCTGACTCTGTTCTTGTATTTGAATCTATATTCGTATTTCTTGATGAACTGTCGTTCCATTCAAGAAACTCTACTCTTTCTCCAATTACATCTGTAGTATATCTCTTAGTACCATCGGCTGCAGTATAACTGCCCGTTTGTATTCTTCCTTGAATAGCCACAAGTCTTCCTTTGCCTAAGTAGTTAGCACAATGCTCTCCTTGTTTTCCCCATACTACTATATTTATAAAGTCCGCAGTAGGTTGTCCTTTACTTTCGAACTCTTGTCTTTTTTCTCTCGAAAGATCTTTGTCTACTGCTAAGGAAAATCTACATACAGCAGTACCACCATTAGGTAAGTATCTAAGTTCTGGATCTCTAGTGAGTCTCCCGATAAGTGTTGCACTATTCAATAAAAGCACCTCCAATGGCTCTTTATTATTTTTCGTCTTCTCTAACTATCATATGTCTTATGATACCGTCAGTGATTCTTGTAACTCTGTCGATTTCATCTATAACATCTGAACCAGCTTCAATGTTTAAAAGAATATAGTATCCTTCAGTTAAGTCATCGATTTCGTAAGCAAGTTTTCTACTTCCCCACTCATCTATGCTTAAAAGTGATCCATTAGTTTCTATTATCCCTTTAAATCTTTCTATTAAACCATTTCTTCTTTCTTCATCTACGCTTGGAGCGAAGATAAATACAGCTTCGTATTTTCTCATATTTTTCACCTCCCTGTGGACTATGCGGCCTCATATATTTCAATGAAGCAAGGATTTCTCTACATCTAGTTATTATATCACTCAATGTACAATTTAACAAGTATATTTATCTACTTTTCTAATATTTATTTTTCATTGCTTTCTACACTGCTAAGAACTTTTTTTACTCTTCTGTTAAATTCCATCCTTGCTATCCATACTTGTCTATCACACCCTGTACATCTTATCTTTATATCTGCACCAGTTCTCATTATCTCCCATCTATTTTCTCCACATGGATGACCCTTTTTAAGCTGAACTATATCCCCAACATTAAATTTTGCTATCATAGTAAATCATCCCTTTCTAAGACTACCTTTCTTCTATCATTTATAGATATTCCGTGTTTTTGGAATTCTTCTTTAATCGCTTTTCTAAGATTTCTTTCGACTTGCCATTGTTCCATAGGTCTAGTCATAGCCATCATAGATAAGGTTATTCCTTCTTTTGTAAGACTTGTAACACCTAGAACTTTAGGTCCAGATACTATTGTTTCTTCATTGGACATTGATTGTGCTACTCTTTCAAGTACCCTAAGAGCTTTATCGATATCTTCTTCGTAATTTATCCTAACCTCTACTAATGCCCTCATATCTCCTCTACTTCTATTAGTTACTATTTCTATTTTTCCATTAGGCATAATATGCAAGTCACCCGAGAAATCTCTTATTCTGGTTGATCTTATCCCTATTTCTTCTACTACTCCTTCATACTCTCCTGTTTGAATATAGTCTCCTACAGAAAAATAGTCTTCGAACAGTATAAAAAATCCTGTTATAACGTCTTTAACTAAGCTCTGCGCTCCAAATCCTATCGCAAGACCACCAACTCCTGCAGTTGCTAATATTGATTTTGTCTCTATGCCGAATTGATCTAGTATAGGTATTAAAGCTATGAAATAAAAGATGTATTTACATAAACTTTTTAATATAATTGCTAAAGTATTTGCTTTTCTTTCTTCTATTCCTATCTTTAAGTTTTGTTGTCTCTTAAAAAATTTATCTATCATAACATATGATATTTTAGTTATAATTTTAACACATATAAGGATTATTGCTATTTTTAATGTTTTTTCTAGAATTGTAATATGTTTGTCTTCTCCTAAAAGCCATCTATTTATTTCATTAAATACTTCTATCAATATACCACCATTTCTAATTAATTTTTTGAGCTAATCTTACTCCTTCTTCTCTCTTCATTTCATATATTCCTTTTATAGATAGGTCACTGTTGTCTATAGTGCTTTGTACTTCTTGCAGATCTTCTTCTTCAAATCTTATAGAAAGACCGCAACTAGCTGTTATTTCTCTCGGTGTAGGCATCATCTTTATATTTAAATTATGCTCTTTAAAAAGCTTCTCTCCTTTTATTGCATGATGCGTAGAATTAAATGATATTACAAAAAATTTTTCTTCCATAAAATCATCCTTTGCATTATAATTTTTGAACTAAAATAAATTTTAAATTATAGAGTTATAGTATTTTGTGCATTGTTCATTTCATCAGCTATTACATACATATTACCTATTTCTCCTACTAATAACTTCTCTTTTAAATCGTAATAGTCTAAGCATGTTCCACAAGAAACTATTTTAACTCCTTTTTCTTCTAGCTTTTTAAGATCATTTATGACTTCTGATCCTTCTGTAGTTAATAGTACTCCACCGTTAACAAATAAAAGTGTCTTTGGTATTTCTTCTAACTCCGTTAAGGTATATATATATCCTTTTATAAGAACCTTTCCTAGCTCATCATTTCCATGTCCCATTTTATTTTTAGTAAACAGTATTACATTATCTTTAAAGTTAGTTACATCACAAACTCCATGGTCTGAATCTGTAGTTTCTTTAGAATCCTTGTTTATTGTAATGTAAAAGTCTCCTTCTTTAGACTCTACGTTATATTCAAGACCAATACTTTTAGCTAATTTAGAAACATTTTCTTTAGCAACTTCATTATCAACTATTGTAAGTATAGTTCCACTTTGTATTTCATCTAATGCCTTTTTAGTCATTATAAAAGGCTTCGGACAGTTTTCTCCTCTAGCATCTATCTCTTTTATCATTTTAATCCTCTCCTAATACATATTCTCGTTAAATATATTATATATTTTCTTATCATAGTTATTCAAATAGTATATATCAATAAATTAACTATATTATATCATATTTTTCAATTATCCTATTAATGATACTTCTATAATAAGTCTTTATTTTGGCAAAGATATATTATAAAGAGTTAAAAAACTTATCCTTAAATCTTTGTGATGAGAGAAAGTAGGTGATATCATGAAAAAAGAATCTATAGGAAAATGTCCTATATGCAGTGAGCAAATAACTATTACTAAAATGCATTGCGAATATTGTGAAACTACTATAGAAGGTAACTTCTATCTTTGTAAATTTTGTGAACTAGATAATAAACAAAAAGAGTTTCTTGAAATATTTATAAGATCAAGAGGTAACTTAAAAGAAGTTGAGAAAGAAATAGGTATTTCTTACCCTACTATTCGAAATAAGTTAGAAGAAATTACAAATATCCTAAATGGTAATTGTGAAGAAAGAAACCTTAATAAAGAGGAAATATTATCTAGAATTAATTCTGAAGATACTAATTCTATTAATATAATCGAACATTAAATAGATATTTTAATCTCCACAAGAAAGAGGGAAAATAGTATTTTAAAAATCTTCCCTCTTTAAATATTTAAATATTAAATTAAGAATTTAGAATTTCTTTTACACCTTTAACAAAAGCATCCATTTCTTCATCAGTCCCTATACTAACTCTTAAGAAGTTATCTATTCTAGGGCTGTTAAAGTATCTAACTAATATACCCTTTTCTTTTAATTTTATAAACAGTTCCTCTGCATTCACTGATGAGTGACTAATAAACACAAAATTTGCCTTAGATTCTATTACATAGAATCCTATATTCTTTAGTTCATTTGATATTCTTTCTCTAGTATTTATTATTTTAGTTCTTGTTTCTTCAAAATATCCTTCATCTTTTATTGCTTCTATTGATCCATATAGTGCCAGCGTGTCTATCGTATATGAATTTATAGAGTTCTTTATTCTATTCAATCCTTCTATTAGATCCTCATGTCCTAATGCAAATCCCACTCTAAGTCCTGCTAGTGAACGTGACTTAGATAGTGTTTGAATTACTAATAAATTTGGATATTTATTAACTAGTTTAGCTGAAGATATCCCTCCGAAGTCTATATAAGCTTCATCTACTATTACAACTTTATCCATATTCTTTTTCAAAATTTCTTCAATATATTCAATATCTATATATTTACCAGTTGGTGCATTTGGGTTTGGAAATATAATTCCACTATTTTTTTCACTAAAAGATTCTATTGGTATAGAAAAATTATCATCTAAAGATATTAAGTTATAATTTATTTTAAATAAGTTGGCGTAAACTGGATAAAAGCTATATGTTATATCAGGGAAAATTATGGTTTCTCCTGGATTAAAAAATGCCATAAAAGCGAAGGCTAAAACTTCATCAGATCCATTTCCTATAAATACTTGTGTATTTTTCAGAGAGTAGTACTCACCTATTGTATCTCTAAGTTTTTCCACTGTTGGCTCTGGATATAACTTTAATTTCTCATTTGCTGTATTCTTTATAGCTTCTATAACTCTTTTTGAAGGTGGATATGGATTTTCATTAGTATTAAGTTTAATATAAGTTTTGTCCTTTGGCTGTTCCCCAGGTATATATGGTTTTATTTCTTTTGTTATTTCACTCCAGTACTTACTCATCTATTCTTCGCTCCTTTAAGTGGTGTTCAGAAGCTTTATACTAGCTCCTAGATCCATAGTTGTATTCTTAATGAATATTCTATCATAAAGTTGATCTTTATTGACTTACAATCTCAAATATATCTATTTTATTGTTTGTAAATATAAATACTTTGTTATTAGCTTTATCAACTTTCTTTGCCTTTTCTTTTATTCTATACTTTAAGTTTATTTTTTCTTTTTTTATTCCTAGTAACTCTTCATCCCCTGCTAAGATAATATCATCATTATCAATAATTATCTGATTATATATCTTGTTAAATGTCTTTTTATATTTTCTATCTCCGTCATTATCTAAAACTTCTAAGTTTGTATTTTTGTCCCCATATAATATATATATTTCTTTACTACCTAAAGTTTTTATGTCCTTTAAGTTGTAATCTATATCTTTACTCCATAATACTTTACCTTTATTATCAATACATATTATCTGTTTATCCTCTACTAAAACCATCTTTTTATTATCTAAAAACAAGGTATTATATATTAGTTTTTTCTCTAAATCTTTTTCCCAAACTATATTTCCTTTGTTATCTAAATAAGTTAAATCACTTTTTAATTCTGTAGATTTTTTATCAATATCAGTTACTATATAATTATTCTTGTCCTGTGATACATTTGCTGATAGTATTTCTTTGTTGTTTTTATCATTACTTAAAACTTCATTTCCATTTTGATCTAATATCGTAATTCTTCTTATATCCTCATTTACCTTAGAATATATAAATAAGTACTCTTGATTTTCCGATATAGTGTATATCGGGTACTTTGTATCGTATGACCATATTTTCTTTCCATCTATATCAATTTTATCTATGTTTCCTTTTTCTTTATCTCCTATATATATTCCCTTTTCTCCTAAGCATACTATCTCTTTATCTTCGTCAATATTCCTATGCCAATTTTTTTGATTATCGAAACTGTAAGATACCAACTTCCCATCATCAGTAATCATTACAGAGTCATCATACCCTTTCATATTAATCTTTTCATTCCAATTAACTTCTATATGTCCTCTGTTTATTAATTTTTTCTCTCTAACGCTAGTTATATCTTCTATCTTCTCTTTTACAAGAGTTATAGTAAATATAAGTATTATAAATGAGATTAAAGATATAGATGCTCTCCTTTTATTAACTTTTGTTTTTGATGTCAATTTTTTCACTCCTTAGTTCTTAAACAAATCTAGCGTGAGGTCTTTGCAAATATCTTTTTATATATGCTTATAAATACAAATAAAAATAAAAATAGTGATCCTATATACCCAAATATAGGATAAAAAGTACTTACTAAATTAGAAAATCCTATTCTCGCAAAAGGAACTGTTACGGCACAAAGTACTATTGCAACTATTTTAAAGTTTATTTTAGTAACTACACTAACTCTACTTATAAGCCCAAATCCGTTTCCTA
Source organism: Gottschalkia acidurici 9a (assembly GCF_000299355.1). NCBI lineage: Bacteria > Bacillati > Bacillota > Tissierellia > Tissierellales > Gottschalkiaceae > Gottschalkia > Gottschalkia acidurici. Next base: position 3,014,111 of record NC_018664.1, read on the forward strand.
CCGCAGTAGTAAACATAGCGATCCAAAGTATAACACTATACATAACCTCTCCGCCTGATCCTATATATGAAGCTGCCTTTATCATAGGTATTTCAATTTGATATACGTCTTTGTATAATATTAGTAAAGGTAAAATTATAAATAGAGACAACAAGCCTAATCCTAGGCCTCCCATTATACCACCTGTTATAGCTGACCTCTTGTTCTTAATAATAGGTAAAAGTGAAGATAGTACTGCCACTGCAGATAATATATTATAACTTACATATAATATTGAAGAAATAAACCAGTTATATTTAAAAGGTTTATTAGGTCCTATATATGTCGTATTTACTCCTTCTACATTAACAACAAGAAGTCCTATAACAACGATGACAATTATTAAAAATGGTATCAATATAGTATTAACTATAGATATCCCTCTCACGCTATACATCATTGTAATCAGTGCTAGAACAGCCATTACCGCAAGTCCTATATCATATGACATATTCAACTGATTTTTAAATAATGTACCGCTTCCTGCTAACATTATACAAAAACTCATAAATAGATAAGACAACATAAAAAGTTCTATTATTATACCTAGCTTCTTCCCCAATACAGGAAATATGATGTCCTGATAACTTTGATATTTTCCTGTATATACTTTTAGCAAAATTACTGCAGCTATTATAGCAAATAGTATAGACGATAATATTATTCCAAATATTCCTTTCGTTCCATAGTCCCCGAAAAATTGTAATATTTCTTTACCTGATGCGAAACCCGCACCTATTACCGTACCTATGTAGATACTTGCTATTTCCTTCCACTTTGTTTTATTCTCAATAGTATTTATTCCTCTCAGTCTAATATCCGTTGTTATCAAAAATCTACTTAGTTAGGTCTCCGCAATGTTCTTAGATTCTTGATAACTACCTCCTTTCTTACTATACTTTTAAATAAATTATTGAACATTGTTTTTAAAACCCTTTTATTATGTATACTCCGGGATATTAGCAAATACTACTAATATTTATTATATATCTTTTAATGGAACTTATCTATATTTAGCACTTAATATGATACCTGGAAAGAATAGGATACCCTCAAAAAATAAAAAAGAACTCAGTCATCTGAATTCTTTTAATCCTTTTTTCATAATCTTTTACTAGAAAAAATTCATCCCAGTACAACAATACTTTTCTTATTCACACACTATCTTTAATTATTATATAAGAATAATATTGATCTTTTCATCTTCCCTAATATCCTTATTTTCTTTTATAAGGTCTACTTTCATCCGTACCCTCAACCAAATAATCGATACTTGTGTCAAATAAATCAGCAATCTTGATAAGAGCTTGAATTGAAAAGTTAGATTTACCTAACTCATATTCTGAATAAGTTGTTTGATGAATATTAAGGTAATCGGCCATTTCTTTTTGTGTCATATCTCTATCCTCTCGAAGGTTTCTTATTCGCTTAAACATAATAATATCACCTCTGTATATTATTATGTATTAAGGGCTACACCCTTATTGACCCTTAAGGGTAATTCCCTTAGAATAGAACTGATTTTCGAACTCCTTGAATAAGAAAAAAATTAGTTAAGCTATTTTCAGATTTTTATGTAGAAAATTTAAGATTCAAAAAATGGTCGATAGTGAACTTTATAGGTTCTAGTTGATAAGTTCTTAGAATTGACAAGGCAAAGCGCCGTACTGAAAAGATTGACAATAAAAGTATTATACAATTTTATTGATTATATTATAGTTCATCATAGAAGAAAACAAGCACTGTTATAATCAAAGATTAGATATTTACCTTAAATACACTTGTAGTTGTCTACTAAAAATAAAAAAGTAGTAATAACAATCTTGACTGTCATTACTACTCACTTTTCACATTGGTCGGGGTGGAGGGACTCGAACCCCCGGCCCCATGGTCCCAAACCACGTACGCTACCAAACTGCGCTACACCCCGATATATATCATTTGATTTTAATAAAAATCCAAACTAATTAAGCATTATTGGCGGAGGAGGTGGGATTCGAACCCACGTGGGCTTGCACCCTAACGGTTTTCAAGACCGCCCCGTTATGACCACTTCGGTACCCCTCCGGATTGGTGATCCATCCGCGACTCGAACGCGGGACACCCTGATTAAAAGTCAGGTGCTCTACCGACTGAGCTAATAGATCACAAAATATTTACTTCTGGCTGGGGTAGCAGGACTCGAACCTACGCATGCCAGAATCAAAATCTGGTGCCTTACCAACTTGGCGATACCCCAACATGTTATATATTATTTATTGGCGTGCCTACAGGGATTCGAACCCCGGACACTCGGCTTAGAAGGCCGATGCTCTATCCAGCTGAGCTATAGGCACTCGTTTTTTGGAGCGGGTGAAGGGAATCGAACCCTCGCAACTGGCTTGGAAGGCCAGGGCTCTACCACTGAGCTACACCCGCATATTATATTTTGGTGGAGGAGACTGGATTCGAACCAGTGAAAGCGAAGCTAACGGATTTACAGTCCGTCCCCTTTGGCCAGCTCGGGAACTCCTCCATATTGGTGGGCGCGACAGGGCTCGAACCTGTGACCCCCTGCTTGTAAGGCAGGTGCTCTCCCAGCTGAGCTACGCGCCCGTAATTTTATTACGGATTTCTGGGATTTTCTTTTTTGGTGACCCTACCGGGATTCGAACCCGGGTTACCGCCGTGAAAGGGCGGTGTCTTAACCGCTTGACCATAGGGCCATCTATATGGTAGCGGTGAACGGATTTGAACCGCTGACACTGCGGGTATGAACCGCATGCTCTAGCCAACTGAGCTACACCGCCATATTCAACTCGTAAAACTGATTTTTTCCAAGTTAATACTCAGCCTTAAGCTGAGTTCATGTTTTAGTTTATATATTTTGGTTGCGGGGACCGGATTTGAACCGATGACCTTCGGGTTATGAGCCCGACGAGCTGCCGCTGCTCCACCCCGCGATAATAGTTATCTAGCAACGTCTTACTCTCCCAGGCAGTTTCCCACCAAGTACCATTAGCGCTGAAGGGCTTAACTTCTGTGTTCGGTATGGGAACAGGTGTGACCCCTTCGCTATCGTCACTAAATATAATAACATTTTTTTGGTGCCGAGGACCGGAATCGAACCGGTACGATCTTTAAGGATCGCAGGATTTTAAGTCCTGTGCGTCTGCCAGTTCCGCCACCCCGGCAAAAAATGGCTCTCAGGGTGGGACTCGAACCCACAACCTACCGATTAACAGTCGGGTGCTCCACCGTTGAGCTACCTAAGAATAAAAACCAGCAACGTCTTACTCTCCCAGGCAGTCTCCCGCCAAGTACCATCAGCGCTGAAGGGCTTAACTTCTGTGTTCGGTATGGGAACAGGTGTGACCCCTTCGCTATCGTCACTGGATTTCTTTGCTTTTTTAAAGATGTTTTGCACCTTCAAAACTACACAGCGATTAGATTATTCTTTAATATATTGGTCAAGCCCTCGATCTATTAGTATCACTAAGCTGAAGACATTGCTGCCCTTACACCTGTGACCTATCTACCAGGTAGTCTTCCTGGGATCTTACTAGGTTAACCCTATGGGAAATCTTATCTTGAGGGAGACTTCGTACTTAGATGCCTTCAGCACTTATTCTTTCCAGACTTAGCTACTCAGCCATGCCGCTGGCGCGACAACTGATACACCAGAGGTCTGTTCATCCCGGTCCTCTCGTACTAGGGACAACTCCTCTCAAATTTCCTACGCCCACGACGGATAGGGACCGAACTGTCTCACGACGTTCTGAACCCAGCTCGCGTGCCTCTTTAATGGGCGAACAGCCCAACCCTTGGAACCTACTTCAGCTCCAGGATGAGACGAGCCGACATCGAGGTGCCAAACCTCCCCGTCGATGTGGACTCTTGGGGGAGATAAGCCTGTTATCCCCGGGGTAGCTTTTATCCGTTGAGCGATGGCCCTTCCACTCGGTGCCACCGGATCACTAAGTCCAACTTTCGTTCCTGCTCGACTTGTAGGTCTCGCAGTCAAGCTCCCTTCTGCCTTTACACTCTTCGTACGATTTCCGACCGTACTGAGGGAACCTTTGAGCGCCTCCGTTACTCTTTAGGAGGCGACCGCCCCAGTCAAACTGCCCAACTGACAGTGTCCTAAAACTGGTTTCACAGTTTCTAGTTAGAACTTCAGCATCATAAGGGTGGTATCCCAACGGTGACTCCACCAAAGCTGGCGCCCTGGTTTCTAAGTCTCCCACCTATCCTGTACATATGATACCAAAATTCAATATCAGCCTGCAGTAAAGCTCCACGGGGTCTTTCCGTCCTGTCGCGGGTAACCAGCATCTTCACTGGTACTACAATTTCACCGGATCTCTTGTTGAGACAGTGCCCAAATCGTTACGCCTTTCGTGCGGGTCGGAACTTACCCGACAAGGAATTTCGCTACCTTAGGACCGTTATAGTTACGGCCGCCGTTTACTGGGGCTTAAGTTCTGAGCTTCGCTTGCGCTAACTCTTCCCCTTAACCTTCCAGCACCGGGCAGGCGTCAGCCCCTATACTTCATCTTTCGATTTAGCAGAGACCTATGTTTTTGGTAAACAGTCGCTTGGGCCTATTCACTGCGGCTGGTTGCTGCTCCAGGTGTGCACCCTTCACAGCCTCCAGCACCCCTTCTCCCGAAGTTACGGGGTTATTTTGCCGAGTTCCTTAACAAGAGTTCTTCCGCTCGTCTTAGGATTCTCTCCTCGCCTACCTGTGTCGGTTTGCGGTACGGGTACCTATTTGCTCGATAGAAGCTTTTCTCGACAGTGTGGATTCAGTGACTTCGCTACTTATTTTCGCTCCCCATCACATCTCAGGATTGTTCTAGCGGATTTGCCTACCAGAACTCCCTACTTGCTTAGACGTACATAACCAACAGTACGCTTCACCTATCCTCCTGTGTCACTCCATTTCTCAAACGCATTTAGGTAGTACAGGAATCTCAACCTGTTGTCCATCGCCTACGACTTTTGTCCTCGGCTTAGGCCCCGACTTACCCTGAGTGGACGAGCCTTCCTCAGGAAACCTTAGGCTTTCGACGGGTGGGATTCTCACCCACCTTTCGCTACTCATGCCAACATTCTCTCTTGTATGCAGTCCACCACTCCTTACGGTATGACTTCTGCCCACATACAATGCTCCTCTACCGATGTTATACACATCCCATAGCTTCGGTGACAGATTTTAGCCCCGGTTATCTTCGGCGCAAGACCACTCGACCAGTGAGCTATTACGCACTCTTTGAATGAATGGCTGCTTCTAAGCCAACATCCTGGTTGTCTGTGTAGTCTTACATCCTTTACCACTTAATCTGTACTTTGGGACCTTAGCTGATGATCTGGGCTGTTTCCCTTTTGACTATGAATCTTATCACACATAGTCTGACTCCCGAGAATCATGAATGTGGTATTCGGAGTTTGATAGACTTTGGTAACGCATAGCGCCCCGCAGTCATTCAGTGCTCTACCCCCACTTCACTTTCTCGAGGCTAGCCCTAAAGCTATTTCGAGGAGAACCAGCTATATCCGGACTCGATTGGAATTTCACCCCTATCCACAGGTCATCCGGTAGCTTTTAAACGCTAATCGGTTCGGACCTCCGCGAGATTTTACTCTCGTTTCATCCTGCCCATGGATAGATCGTCCGGTTTCGGGTCTACGCCATACAACTTAATCGCCCTATTAAGACTCGGTTTCCCTTCGGCTTCGTTGCTTAACAACTTAACCTTGCTGCATAACGTAACTCGTTGGCCCGTTCTACAAAAAGTACGCGGTCGTTCATATAAAGAACTTCCACTGCTTGTAGACATAGGGTTTCAGGTTCTATTTCACTCCCCTCCCGGGGTTCTTTTCACCTTTCCCTCACGGTACTGCTTCACTATCGGTCACTAGGTAGTATTTAGCCTTGGGGGGTGGTCCCCCCTGCTTCCCACAAGGTTTCACGTGTCTCGTGGTACTCTGGATCATAACTTGGAGTTTTCTCGTTTCACCTAAAGGACTATCACCCTCTGTGGTGGAGCTTTCCAGCTCTCTTCGGTTACAATACCTCTCCGTTTATGTTATGTCCGCAACCCCATAAGAGTAAACTCTCATGGTTTGGGCTCTTCCCCGTTCGCTCGCCGCTACTGAGGGAATCGATTTTTCTTTCTCTTCCTCAGGGTACTTAGATGTTTCAGTTCCCCTGGTCTGCTCCCATATACCTATGTATTCAGTATATGGTACTTGAGGTTTGCCTCAAGTGGGTTTCCCCATTCGGATATCTACGGATCAGTGTCTACTTGCGACTCCCCGTAGCTTTTCGCAGCTTATCGCGTCCTTCTTCAGCTCCTAGTGCCAAGGCATTCACCCTATGCCCTTACTAACTTGACCAGTTAGTAAGTAAATATCAAATAAGTTTGACATTCACTACTCAATTTATTATTGAGATTTAATTTTCCTTAATATATTAATATATCTCGGTTAATTGTATTTTAATCTATTTCGCTGTGTAGTTTTCAAGGTACAAATGAAATTACGACAACATCTTATAGGTTTTTATGGTGGAGATGAGGAGATTCGAACTCCTGACCCCCTGCTTGCAAGGCAGGTGCTCTCCCAACTGAGCTACACCCCCGCATACCTAAAGTCGTCTCTGAAATCTAAGATTTCTTCGTAACTTCTATTTCTGAGAGTTTTGGTCTCTCAAAATTAAACAGTAAAAAGCGTTTCTCCTTAGAAAGGAGGTGATCCAGCCGCACCTTCCGATACGGCTACCTTGTTACGACTTCACCCCAATCATCGATCCCACCTTCGACAGCTGCCTCCTTGCGGTTAGCTCACTGGCTTCGGGTGTTACCAACTCTCGTGGTGTGACGGGCGGTGTGTACAAGACCCGGGAACGTATTCACCGCGACATTCTGATCCGCGATTACTAGCAACTCCGGCTTCATGTAGGCGAGTTGCAGCCTACAATCCGAACTGTGATCGGCTTATTGAGATTCGCTCCACCTCACGGTTTCGCTGCCCGTTGTACCGACCATTGTAGCACGTGTGTAGCCCAACATATAAGGGGCATGATGATTTGACGTCATCCCCACCTTCCTCCGATTTATCATCGGCAGTCCCTCTAGAGTGCCCAACTTAATGATGGCAACTAAAGGTAAGGGTTGCGCTCGTTGCGGGACTTAACCCAACATCTCACGACACGAGCTGACGACAACCATGCACCACCTGTCACCTCTGCCCCGAAGGGAGACTCTATCTCTAGAGTTGTCAGAGGGATGTCAAATGTTGGTAAGGTTCTTCGCGTTGCTTCGAATTAAACCACATGCTCCGCTGCTTGTGCGGGTCCCCGTCAATTCCTTTGAGTTTCAGTCTTGCGACCGTACTCCCCAGGCGGAGTGCTTAATGCGTTAGCTGCGGCACTGAGGTTCGACCCCCAACACCTAGCACTCATCGTTTACGGCGTGGACTACCAGGGTATCTAATCCTGTTCGCTCCCCACGCTTTCGTACCTCAGCGTCAGTATCAGTCCAGAAAGTCGCCTTCGCCACTGGTGTTCCTCCTAATATCTACGCATTTCACCGCTACACTAGGAATTCCACTTTCCTCTCCTGTACTCAAGCCAAATAGTTTCAAGTGCTTACGCCGGTTGAGCCGACGCCTTTCACACCTGACTTATCTGGCCGCCTACGTACCCTTTACGCCCAATAATTCCGGATAACGCTCGCCCCCTACGTATTACCGCGGCTGCTGGCACGTAGTTAGCCGGGGCTTCCTCCTAAGGTACCGTCATTATCTTCCCTTAGGACAGAGTTTTACGACCCAAAGACCTTCATCACTCACGCGGCGTCGCTGCATCAGGGTTTCCCCCATTGTGCAATATTCCCCACTGCTGCCTCCCGTAGGAGTCTGGACCGTGTCTCAGTTCCAGTGTGGCCGTTCACCCTCTCAGGCCGGCTACCCATCGTCGCCTTGGTGAGCTTTTATCTCACCAACTAGCTAATGGGACGCGGGACCATCTTATACCACCGGAGTTTTGACTCATGCACCATGTGGTGCTAGAGTTTTATAAGGTATTAATCCCGGTTTCCCGAGGCTATCCCTTTGTATAAGGAAGGTTTCCCACGCGTTACTCACCCGTCCGCCGCTCTCCAGTCATTCTTTCACCCGAAGGATCCGTAACGACTTTCCCGCTCGACTTGCATGTGTTAGGCACGCCGCCAGCGTTCATCCTGAGCCAGGATCAAACTCTCAAAATAAAAGTTTTCTGTCTCAGCTTCTGCTGACTGCTCTATTTGATGTTGAGCTTCATTTGTTATTAATTCTAGGAATTAACTTGCTTTTTACTGTTTAATTTTCAAAGACCAAAGTCTGCTTTATTATTCTAACATTCTTTTAAGTTCTTGTCAAGAAGTTTTTTAAACTTTTTTATCACTTCTTGTTTTTATTTGTCGCTTTCTTGTGGCGACTCTTATTACTTTACCAGATTTCTTTTTCTTTGTCAACACTTTTTTCAAACTTTTTTATTTATCTTTTAAGTTCCATTAAGTATCTCTAAGAAAGTTCTATTGTTCGCCATCTCTCGTGGCGGCTTTTACTACTTTATCAAATCTCACCTATCATGTCAATACTTTTTCTAAATTTTTATCCATATTATTTATCAAGTCTTAATCTTTATTAAAGTAAGAAGTTATGAGAATAGGTCTTTATCCCTACTCTCATAACTTCTTTATATTCCTAAACATTATCCTATTACTTTTATCTTAATTAAGAATTTTTTATTTTTCTATTAGCATTTTCATTTGATAACTAAATGCTTATAATTAAATATGCTTATGGTAACCTACTTAAGGTTAGTTAAATAATATTTATCGCCAACTTTCTGAACGTCATATTGCCATGTATGTTTAACAATATTTTCACCGCCATCAGCTTTATACACTTTGTGACTTTCAGACACCGTAAGGTAATATTTAGCGTTATCAATTTTTTGTACTTTTATAAGTTCATGGCTTATATAGTCTTCCTTTATTCCTTGTTCATTTAAATTCTTTATGAGTTTAAGCTGGGCATTGTATAGATTACTTCCCTTTAGTATATAAGGTGATGCATAGCTAAAATCATTATAATTTATAGCATTTACTAACCCAACTTCATAGTTGTATACTAATTCATTCAATGTTTCTTCAATTGAGTTTTCTTTGTCTTCTAAATTTAATTTGTAGCTTGTACTATGATTTACTACTTTCTCATCACTTTCTATTATCCCGTTCTCTGCTGTTGCTTTACTCTGTATGGTTATGGATCCATCTAAAGGAATTGGGCCAAAGTTATGAATATCTTTTACTAGTAATCCTGTATCTTTGCCATTTACGTACAGTTTAGCATCATCTCTATTAGAATATATATCTATATATCCAATATTTAAATCTAGTGAAACTTCAATAGTATCTTCTACTTCATTCCATATCTTTATCTTTTCAGTTATCTCTGACTTTCCGTATTTACCGCTATATTCTACCTTTACATTATACTCTCCTGGAATTATATTTTTATAGTGTAACTTACCCTCATCATTAGTTTCTCCTATGGCCTTATTATCTAAGTAAACTTTTGAGTTAGGTGCATTCGTAGTTAGTACTAGATTGATTGTGTTTACATTTATAACAAATTTATCATATAAAAGCTTTTCTTTTCCGTCTTTTGATATAAACACGTTATAGCTATCATCTACTTCTTTATCAAATATTCTTATATCCATACTGCCCATGTTATTTAGTAGATTAGTTATCTTTTTTACATCTTCGTCTATTAGATGTGTCTTTCCTTTAACCTTAATGTATTTACCTAAATACTTGCTATCACCTTTATCTACTGCCTCGTACAATTCTGCTAGTAACTTTTCACTATTAAAGTTGGACTTAAATATACTTATAAATATAAATCCTAGAAATAAAACTATTATTAGTCCACCCATAATAATTTGTAGTTTTCTACTCATGTGTTCTTCCTTCCATGTTTTATTTTTCTTTACTTAATAGATTCCCAGCTAATACCCCTATAAAAGAAAATATAAAGCTGCCTATAAATACACTAATAATACTAAATCCCATACTAATCATAAATGCATCTGATTCTTCAAATAACATATTGCCACTTACAGAAGCACTCATCTTTAAATTAATAATATATGCAAAGATTGTTACTAGTAATGAGTAAACCATTGATGTAAAAATGATTCTCTTCATATCCTGTCCATGCTTTATTTTAGTTTTCCTACCTAATAAAAAGAATACTATAAACGGAATTATTAAAGCTATATACATATATATTGAAAAGTTTCCACTGATGTCTGTTCCTACTTCATTCAAATTAAATATTGAAGTTTTATCTAAATAGGTTGCTGAATCGTCTTCAAACATTTTGAATGTTCCAAAGTTTAACAATAGAAATACATAGGCACTTGCATGTAGCCTCATTATCATATTTATTCCTTCTCGACTAAGTAGTAACCCTTCTGATTTAGTATTAATAAATAAAATAATAAATACTAAAATAAATGATATACTTAAAATAACTCCAAAGTTAAAAGTACCATTTAATAAAATCTCATGTTTGAAAAGCGAATATTCTCTCTTCTTAAGCTTTCCATAAACACTATATCCAAACAGGCTAAATATACTTGATATAATAACTCCATTAAACAAAGCCGATGTAACAGCATATTTCTTAAGTAACTTGGCACTAAAACCATATTCATTAATTTCTATACTATATCTTGATATTAAAGAAATAATAGCTAGGTACAATCCATAAGCCAAACCGGTTAAAACTATATTACTTATATTTATCTTTCTATTTTCAGACATATCCTTTTTGGATATTAGCATTCCTATAATAAAAAATACTGTAGCCGGTATTAGCATAAGTGGAAAATATCCTCCTTTTAAACTTATGTTTGAGTCTCCAAGATGATCAATCACTCCATCTAACTTAAGGCTAACAAAATTAGATAGCAGTGTTAGATCCATACCATTTAATATGTTAATATCTACGCTAGCAATTCGTATTTCTTCGCTTATAATTTTACTTATAACATCATTCGCCATAGATGCCATTACAAAGTTGGCTATGATCACCGCAAGAAATCCTCCAAGACTAAATTTCATGATCTTTATAAAGTCTATACTATCCTTGCTAATATTCACTTCGCCTATATTTTTACTTATGTCTATTATATTTTCTTTTTCGCTTATATCAAATAAACTTGCTCCACACCCATTACAGTATGTACTATGTTCCTCTACTATCTTTCCACATTCACTACAGTACTTTGACTTAGTTTTTTGAAATTTTGCATCTTTATTATTTTTGCTAAGATTTTGTCCATCTTTTTCACAGTAGTTTGAGTAGTCTTTATTGGACTGCCCACATTTACTACAAAACATTTAATCACCTCTTATTTTATACTGTATCCACAGCAACTACAGAATTCCGAAGATGCTGGTATAACTTCTTCACATTTGCTACAACTTATATAGTCTATAATATCTTCCTCATTTTTGACTTCCACTGATGCTCCACAAGCTCCGCAAAACTTATCTGAATTCATTAACATATTTCCGCATTTGCACGCTGTAGTGTTAGTTTTATCCCTTATTTTTTCTTCAATAATCTTTAAATTGTTATAGATGTACTTATCTACTTCTTTTATTTCATCTAGTAGTCCGCTGAAGTCTGTACTATCAATCTCTCCTTTTCTTATTTTCATATAGGCTATTTCTCCTACTAAAGATACTAGCTTAGCTCTTCTGCTTTCTTTTTCTGATATCTTCATCTTTAGAGAAATAATCTCCTGTGAATTTTGAAACTTTTCCTTTCCTTCTTGGAGCCCTTTTTGAACTGATGAAAGTCCTTTCTGAAAAGTCCCTTGCAAATTTTCCATATTGTCTCTCCTCCTTTTAATATATAGCATAAATGTCATTTTATATGATTAGGCCTCTTTTATAATATACTAATCTTCAGTATTTTTCTATACTATTTTACAAAAATCGATTTATACTCGACTTTATAAATTACTTGTAGTATTTCTTAGATACTTTAAACCTTTACATATAAAAATCCCATCAGAAGTAATCACTTTAGATTAGTTCTGATGGGATTTTTTATTTTTATATTATTGCGTCTAAACGCTCTTTAATTTCTATTAAGAATTCTTCTGTATTTACTACTTTCACATTTGATGTTTCAGATAGTGATGACAGGTCTTTAGTCATAACCCCTTCTTCTATTGTTCTTATAGATGCTGATTCTAACTTATTTGCAAAATCTATTAGTTCATTTATGTTATCTAGTTCTCCTCTTTTTCTTAGTGCACCTGTCCATGCGAATATAGTAGCCATAGCATTAGTAGATGTTTCTTCACCTTTTAAATGTTTATAGTAGTGGCGTTGAACTGTTCCATGTGCTGCCTCATATTCGTAGTATCCCTCTGGTGAAACTAGTACTGATGTCATCATAGCTAGACTTCCAAATGCAGTTGCTACTAAATCTGACATAACATCGCCATCATAATTTTTACAAGCCCATATCATACCACCTTCAGATTTTACTACACGAGCTATAGCATCATCTATAAGTGTATAAAAGTAAGATATTCCTTCGGCTTCAAATTTCCACTTGTATTCATTATCATATATTTCTTCAAATACATCTTTAAATCTATGATCGTAAGTTTTAGATATAGTATCCTTAGCTGCAAACCATAAGTCTTCTTTTTGGTCTAGTGCATAGTTAAAGCATGATCTAGCAAAGCTCTCTATAGATTTGTCTATATTATGCATCCCAAGTACTACTCCAGGTCCGTTAAATTCATGTATCGTTTGTCTTGATATCTCTTCTCCACTTTCATTTGTAAATACAAGTTCTGCTTTTCCAGCACCTTCTACACGATACTCTACATCCTTATATATATCACCATATGCATGTCTAGCAACCGTTATAGGTTTCTCCCATGTCTTCACAAAAGGCTTTATGTTCTCTACTATAATAGGTGTACGAAACACTGTTCCATCTAAAATTGCTCTTATAGTTCCATTCGGACTCTTCCACATATTTTTCAAAGTATATTCTTTCATTCTATCAGCATTTGGAGTAATAGTTGCACACTTTACACCTACTCCATATTTTTTTATTGCATTAGCTGCATCTACAGTGATTTGATCTTCTGTTTCATCTCTTTTCTTAAGTCCAAGATCATAATATTCTGTTTTTAAATCTATATATGGATTTAAAAGTTTATCTTTTATCATCTCCCATATAATTCTTGTCATTTCATCTCCGTCCATCTCTACGATAGGAACATTCATTTTAATTTTTTCAGTCATATTTGATTTCCTCTCTTGTTTAATAAGTATTTTTTAATATCATGCTCTAACCTTTATTTATCTCATTATATTATAATTATCCTTTATAGATAAGACATAGTCAAGAAAAGTTATAATTTATAGCTAGTTTAATCTATACAACTTATCGTTAGATGCTATTTTTTGTTATTATTTAGCAATAAGCTTACTCTTCTTTCTAGTTCAAGCACGGAAAATGGTTTTATAATATATTCGTCAACTCCTATTTGTACACATTCTGTTATTTCTCGTTTCTGGTTTTTATCTACTATCACTATTATCTTAGTTTTTTTTACATTATCATAATTCCTTATTTTTTTACATATATTTATTGGGTCAATATACTCCATTGTTAAATCTAGTATAACTAAATTCGGGGTAAATTGCTTTATCAATTCCTCAAGATGATTCTCGTCATAAGTAGAATAAAATTCATAACCTATATATTTGAATTTTGTTTTGATAAAATCAGTTATATTACTTTCTTCTTTTAGCATTACTATTTTATTCTTATAGTCTCTATTCGTTTTTATATTATTACAGCATATGGTTCTGTTTTTTCCAAGTTCCTTAGATTTATATAAGCATTTATCCGATCTTTTGAGTATTTTTTCTATGCTATCTCTATTATTTATAGATGTAACCCCTATGCTAATAGTTATATTTATTTCACAATTTAAATCATCATATATAAATATTCTATCATTTAATTTCTCCCTGAAAACTTCCATACATTCAAATGCATCTATTTCTTTCTTACCATTAAATAAGACTATAAATTCATCTCCACCAAATCTAAATATAAGATCTTTTTGATCTATATGTTCCTCAAGAAATTCAGCAAAATCTCTTAGTATATAATCTCCAACTAAATGACCATATGTGTCATTAATTAATTTAAAATCGTCTATATCTATAAAAGCTACTGAAAGATCCTGTGACAATTCTGTGCATTTCGTTATTTGTTTTATTTTCTCATTAAAAAAATCCTTAGTATGAACACCAGTAAGCTTATCAATATTTAGTTTTGACTTATATTGGCGTGATCTCATTAACGCTCTCTCTACCCTTGCTATAACCTCTTTAATTTCAAATGGCTTTGTTATGTAGTCATCTGCACCTTTGCTTAATGCATCTACCTTATAGTCTGTTAAAGATTTTCCTGTTAAGAATATTATGGGTATGTCAATTTTATTTTTCTTTAAAATTTCAAATACCTCAAACCCATTAAGTTTGGGCATTATTATATCAATAAGAACAATATTTATATGGCTACTTAAAGCTTGTTCTATAGCATCATAAGGATTCGTCGTAGTCTTTACATTATAACCTTCTTCTTTAAAGGCATCTTTAAGTATACTTAACGTTAATCTATCATCATCTAATATTAATATATTGCCTTTACTTCGCCGTTTCTTTACACTTGAAATACTACTAATAATATCTTTATTAGTATTTAATTTTTCATTATTTAAGTTTACTTTTAACATTTCTATCTCTTTTCTTATAATTCCTATCCCATTTAATAGATTAGAGAAAAATTCATGAGAATTTACTGTTACTTCATCTACCGAGTCTATGTAGCTTGCATAATATTCACCTGCATTTAATAAATTATTATATCCTAGTATAGAAGACGCCGCACATATTGAACTAAAAAACCTCTTTATATCTTCTTTATACTCTGATTTAGGATTCAGTCTAAATTCTATAAGAGTGTTTATAATATTTATAGCTTTTATACCTTGTTCTCCTAGAAATATCTCTTTACTTTCATATGATAATTTATTAATATCTAAATCTTTATACATGACAAATCCCCCAAGTAAACTTCAAATATATTTTAAATATTAGAGTATTTAATCTTATTATATATATGTATTTCTGTACATCTATTTATATACTATATATCAATAAATATATACAGGTGTTATCTTATGGTGTCATCTTTATATCAAGGTATTTTTTAAGCTAGCATAGTTTCCTTCTTTTGTATATATTGTAATGTATAAGATGAATTTTTACAAGTAATAGTGAATTATTAATTATATAAACATATGTCTCGAGTATTTTCAAATTAAATATAAATAAGAAATAAAAAAGACCTAGGTATTCCTACATTTTTATAGGAAAACTTAGGTCTTTTCAAAAAATAAAAAAACCAGCAACGTCTTACTCTCCCAGGCAGTCTCCCGCCAAGTACCATCAGCGCTGAAGGGCTTAACTTCTGTGTTCGGTATGGGAACAGGTGTGACCCCTTCGCTATCGTCACTGGATTTCTTTGCTTTTTTAAAGATGTTTTGCACCTTCAAAACTACACAGCGATTAGATTATTCTTTAATATATTGGTCAAGCCCTCGATCTATTAGTATCACTAAGCTGAAGACATTGCTGCCCTTACACCTGTGACCTATCTACCAGGTAGTCTTCCTGGGATCTTACTAGGTTAACCCTATGGGAAATCTTATCTTGAGGGAGACTTCGTACTTAGATGCCTTCAGCACTTATTCTTTCCAGACTTAGCTACTCAGCCATGCCGCTGGCGCGACAACTGATACACCAGAGGTCTGTTCATCCCGGTCCTCTCGTACTAGGGACAACTCCTCTCAAATTTCCTACGCCCACGACGGATAGGGACCGAACTGTCTCACGACGTTCTGAACCCAGCTCGCGTGCCTCTTTAATGGGCGAACAGCCCAACCCTTGGAACCTACTTCAGCTCCAGGATGAGACGAGCCGACATCGAGGTGCCAAACCTCCCCGTCGATGTGGACTCTTGGGGGAGATAAGCCTGTTATCCCCGGGGTAGCTTTTATCCGTTGAGCGATGGCCCTTCCACTCGGTGCCACCGGATCACTAAGTCCAACTTTCGTTCCTGCTCGACTTGTAGGTCTCGCAGTCAAGCTCCCTTCTGCCTTTACACTCTTCGTACGATTTCCGACCGTACTGAGGGAACCTTTGAGCGCCTCCGTTACTCTTTAGGAGGCGACCGCCCCAGTCAAACTGCCCAACTGACAGTGTCCTAAAACTGGTTTCACAGTTTCTAGTTAGAACTTCAGCATCATAAGGGTGGTATCCCAACGGTGACTCCACCAAAGCTGGCGCCCTGGTTTCTAAGTCTCCCACCTATCCTGTACATATGATACCAAAATTCAATATCAGCCTGCAGTAAAGCTCCACGGGGTCTTTCCGTCCTGTCGCGGGTAACCAGCATCTTCACTGGTACTACAATTTCACCGGATCTCTTGTTGAGACAGTGCCCAAATCGTTACGCCTTTCGTGCGGGTCGGAACTTACCCGACAAGGAATTTCGCTACCTTAGGACCGTTATAGTTACGGCCGCCGTTTACTGGGGCTTAAGTTCTGAGCTTCGCTTGCGCTAACTCTTCCCCTTAACCTTCCAGCACCGGGCAGGCGTCAGCCCCTATACTTCATCTTTCGATTTAGCAGAGACCTATGTTTTTGGTAAACAGTCGCTTGGGCCTATTCACTGCGGCTGGTTGCTGCTCCAGGTGTGCACCCTTCACAGCCTCCAGCACCCCTTCTCCCGAAGTTACGGGGTTATTTTGCCGAGTTCCTTAACAAGAGTTCTTCCGCTCGTCTTAGGATTCTCTCCTCGCCTACCTGTGTCGGTTTGCGGTACGGGTACCTATTTGCTCGATAGAAGCTTTTCTCGACAGTGTGGATTCAGTGACTTCGCTACTTATTTTCGCTCCCCATCACATCTCAGGATTGTTCTAGCGGATTTGCCTACCAGAACTCCCTACTTGCTTAGACGTACATAACCAACAGTACGCTTCACCTATCCTCCTGTGTCACTCCATTTCTCAAACGCATTTAGGTAGTACAGGAATCTCAACCTGTTGTCCATCGCCTACGACTTTTGTCCTCGGCTTAGGCCCCGACTTACCCTGAGTGGACGAGCCTTCCTCAGGAAACCTTAGGCTTTCGACGGGTGGGATTCTCACCCACCTTTCGCTACTCATGCCAACATTCTCTCTTGTATGCAGTCCACCACTCCTTACGGTATGACTTCTGCCCACATACAATGCTCCTCTACCGATGTTATACACATCCCATAGCTTCGGTGACAGATTTTAGCCCCGGTTATCTTCGGCGCAAGACCACTCGACCAGTGAGCTATTACGCACTCTTTGAATGAATGGCTGCTTCTAAGCCAACATCCTGGTTGTCTGTGTAGTCTTACATCCTTTACCACTTAATCTGTACTTTGGGACCTTAGCTGATGATCTGGGCTGTTTCCCTTTTGACTATGAATCTTATCACACATAGTCTGACTCCCGAGAATCATGAATGTGGTATTCGGAGTTTGATAGACTTTGGTAACGCATAGCGCCCCGCAGTCATTCAGTGCTCTACCCCCACTTCACTTTCTCGAGGCTAGCCCTAAAGCTATTTCGAGGAGAACCAGCTATATCCGGACTCGATTGGAATTTCACCCCTATCCACAGGTCATCCGGTAGCTTTTAAACGCTAATCGGTTCGGACCTCCGCGAGATTTTACTCTCGTTTCATCCTGCCCATGGATAGATCGTCCGGTTTCGGGTCTACGCCATACAACTTAATCGCCCTATTAAGACTCGGTTTCCCTTCGGCTTCGTTGCTTAACAACTTAACCTTGCTGCATAACGTAACTCGTTGGCCCGTTCTACAAAAAGTACGCGGTCGTTCATATAAAGAACTTCCACTGCTTGTAGACATAGGGTTTCAGGTTCTATTTCACTCCCCTCCCGGGGTTCTTTTCACCTTTCCCTCACGGTACTGCTTCACTATCGGTCACTAGGTAGTATTTAGCCTTGGGGGGTGGTCCCCCCTGCTTCCCACAAGGTTTCACGTGTCTCGTGGTACTCTGGATCATAACTTGGAGTTTTCTCGTTTCACCTAAAGGACTATCACCCTCTGTGGTGGAGCTTTCCAGCTCTCTTCGGTTACAATACCTCTCCGTTTATGTTATGTCCGCAACCCCATAAGAGTAAACTCTCATGGTTTGGGCTCTTCCCCGTTCGCTCGCCGCTACTGAGGGAATCGATTTTTCTTTCTCTTCCTCAGGGTACTTAGATGTTTCAGTTCCCCTGGTCTGCTCCCATATACCTATGTATTCAGTATATGGTACTTGAGGTTTGCCTCAAGTGGGTTTCCCCATTCGGATATCTACGGATCAGTGTCTACTTGCGACTCCCCGTAGCTTTTCGCAGCTTATCGCGTCCTTCTTCAGCTCCTAGTGCCAAGGCATTCACCCTATGCCCTTACTAACTTGACCAGTTAGTAAGTAAATATCAAATAAGTTTGACATTCACTACTCAATTTATTATTGAGATTTAATTTTCCTTAATATATTAATATATCTCGGTTAATTGTATTTTAATCTATTTCGCTGTGTAGTTTTCAAGGTACAATTTGTTTTAGACGGCATTTTATAAAGCATAGGTATCAGATGTTTTATCTGATCTATCTTTATAAGTGTTCTAAAACTTATTTGAGAGTTTTGGTCTCTCAAAATTAAACAGTAAAAAGCGTTTCTCCTTAGAAAGGAGGTGATCCAGCCGCACCTTCCGATACGGCTACCTTGTTACGACTTCACCCCAATCATCGATCCCACCTTCGACAGCTGCCTCCTTGCGGTTAGCTCACTGGCTTCGGGTGTTACCAACTCTCGTGGTGTGACGGGCGGTGTGTACAAGACCCGGGAACGTATTCACCGCGACATTCTGATCCGCGATTACTAGCAACTCCGGCTTCATGTAGGCGAGTTGCAGCCTACAATCCGAACTGTGATCGGCTTATTGAGATTCGCTCCACCTCGCGGTTTCGCTGCCCGTTGTACCGACCATTGTAGCACGTGTGTAGCCCAACATATAAGGGGCATGATGATTTGACGTCATCCCCACCTTCCTCCGATTTATCATCGGCAGTCCCTCTAGAGTGCCCAACTTAATGATGGCAACTAAAGGTAAGGGTTGCGCTCGTTGCGGGACTTAACCCAACATCTCACGACACGAGCTGACGACAACCATGCACCACCTGTCACCTCTGCCCCGAAGGGAGACTCTATCTCTAGAGTTGTCAGAGGGATGTCAAATGTTGGTAAGGTTCTTCGCGTTGCTTCGAATTAAACCACATGCTCCGCTGCTTGTGCGGGTCCCCGTCAATTCCTTTGAGTTTCAGTCTTGCGACCGTACTCCCCAGGCGGAGTGCTTAATGCGTTAGCTGCGGCACTGAGGTTCGACCCCCAACACCTAGCACTCATCGTTTACGGCGTGGACTACCAGGGTATCTAATCCTGTTCGCTCCCCACGCTTTCGTACCTCAGCGTCAGTATCAGTCCAGAAAGTCGCCTTCGCCACTGGTGTTCCTCCTAATATCTACGCATTTCACCGCTACACTAGGAATTCCACTTTCCTCTCCTGTACTCAAGCCAAATAGTTTCAAGTGCTTACGCCGGTTGAGCCGACGCCTTTCACACCTGACTTATCTGGCCGCCTACGTACCCTTTACGCCCAATAATTCCGGATAACGCTCGCCCCCTACGTATTACCGCGGCTGCTGGCACGTAGTTAGCCGGGGCTTCCTCCTAAGGTACCGTCATTATCTTCCCTTAGGACAGAGTTTTACGACCCAAAGGCCTTCATCACTCACGCGGCGTCGCTGCATCAGGGTTTCCCCCATTGTGCAATATTCCCCACTGCTGCCTCCCGTAGGAGTCTGGACCGTGTCTCAGTTCCAGTGTGGCCGTTCACCCTCTCAGGCCGGCTACCCATCGTCGCCTTGGTGAGCTTTTATCTCACCAACTAGCTAATGGGACGCGGGACCATCTTATACCACCGGAGTTTTGACTCATGCACCATGTGGTGCTAGAGTTTTATAAGGTATTAATCCCGGTTTCCCGAGGCTATCCCTTTGTATAAGGAAGGTTTCCCACGCGTTACTCACCCGTCCGCCGCTCTCCAGTCATTCTTTCACCCGAAGGATCCGTAACGACTTTCCCGCTCGACTTGCATGTGTTAGGCACGCCGCCAGCGTTCATCCTGAGCCAGGATCAAACTCTCAAAATAAAAGTTTTCTGTCTCAGCTTCTGCTGACTGCTCTATTTAATGTTGAGCTTCATTTGTTATTAATTCTAGGAATTAACTTGCTTTTTACTGTTTAATTTTCAAAGACCAAAGTCTGTTTCACTATCTTAACATCCTTTTAACATTCTGTCAAGAAGTTTTTTCGACTTTTTTCTTACTTCTTGTTTTGCTGTGTCGCTTTCTTGCGGCGACTCTTACTACTTTACCAGGTTTCTTTTTCTTTGTCAACACTTTTTTAAAACTTTTTTTATTTCTTAATTTTCCAAGAAATTCGAGTGTCTTTATATCTGCGTTTGCCATATCTCTTTTGGCAACTTTATTATCTTACCACCTATCTTTTTCTTTGTCAACACATTATTTTTTATTATTTATAATGTTTATAACTTAAACTTTGTGGCTAGACTCCTACTAAATAATTCTAATGTTTAAAATCATAATAGAAAGAGGTTTTTATAAATGTCTTTACCTTTTCAGAAAGAAAATATATATGTGAACTCTGAGTCTAGATTTGCAAGATTGGAACTTAATAATGCACTACTTCAATTCATAACCAAGTACTATGATAGTAACTATAGTGATTTAGTTATTATGTGTATAGGTACTGATAGGTCTACAGGTGATTCACTAGGTCCTCTTATTGGACATAAGCTTTTTAATAGCTTAAAGTCATATGAGAACATTCATGTCTTTGGAACTCTTAATGAACCTGTTCATGCTAAAAATCTAAACAATAATATTGAACGTATAAAGTCTAGCTTCAGTAATCCTTTTATTATAGCGATAGATGCCTGCCTTGGTTCTAAGGATAAAATTGGTTTTATTAATATTGTGAATGGCCCTTTGTCACCAGGATCTGGTGTTAATAAGACACTTCCTGCTGTAGGTGATATTAGTATCTTAGGTATAGTTAATATCTCTGGTTTTATGGAATATATGGTTCTACAAAGTACAAGATTAAGTCTTGTTATGAAAATAGCTGATATTATTGCATCTAGTTTTGTAGTCTCACTTTGGAAGTTATCTAAAGATAATTTAGTATTTAAAGTTAAAGATAATAAAGTACTTTAAGACAAAAGAGAGTTCTTAATATTAAGAACTCTCTTTTATAAACTCGACTTTTATCAAATTGCTATTTGCTTTTTAGACGACTATTTTATGCCACTATAATTTGCTTTTCATTAGTAAAAATATTATCCTCTCAATCCTAATGGACTATAGACTTTATTATTTATCATATTATCTATATCCTCTATTGTTTTACCTGTTGCATTAATTAATATTGCACCATTATTATTCAAAATATTTTCCCCGACGTCCATTATTTGATTATGATAATTTACATTAGCCCCATCTGCCATGTAGACTATTGCATCTATATCTACTCCTGTTTCCATATCAACTACACTATGTCCTAATTCATTTAATCCTTTTTTTATATTTTCTAAGTCACTTTGAACTAAAACATTTTTTTTCATAAAAAACACCCCTAACTTTAAGATATGTTTATTATCTTCTTTAGGGGCTTATGCTATTCATAATTTATTTTATTATATTATTTTTATGCTGTTACTTCACCTGGTAGTGACATAGCTCTATCTAAAGCTTGCATTTCTTCTACTGATAATGGATAAGTAGACTTTCCATCTACTATAGGTTTGGCATATACATTACTCTCATCTTTAGCATATATATTTGTTATTACAAATCCATTTGAATTTTCATCTAGTAAAGCTATAGAAAAACTTAGGTCACTTCCCATATCATTAAATGCGTTGTATCTAATAAATCCAACTTTCTGTATAGATACCTTTAACTTATCATTCATCTCTCGATATCTAAACTCTAAATTTCTCACTCCATCCTTTACAGCTCCTAGTTCTTGAAGATAGGTTATTAGAGTATCTTCCAAAGATTCTGATTTTTCTAACTGAAGAAGCCTACTTAAATCTTTATATTTTTTGGCCATAAGTGCTATCTTAGCTCTGTTAATTGCATTAAAAATTAATAAAATAATACTAACTATAACAAGTACAAATACTATTTCAAAACTATAGGTAGCAAAAATATTTTTTAAATAACCCATATAATAGTTCATATGTTTCTCCTTTCCCTTGTCTATAAAAAGCCTCTTATATTTCTTCTATTATTTGTTTTATAGCTGTTATTGCTAAATCTATTTCTTCTTTAGTGTTAGAATATCCGATACTAAATCTTATGGTTCCTTGTTCTAGAGTTCCTATAGTCTTATGAGCTAATGATGCACAGTGTAGTCCTGTCCTTACCCCTATATCAAATATATTATCTAAGACATATCCTACCTCTGAGGAATCCTGATCTTTTATATTTATAGAAATTACCGGTGCTTGTTTTTCTACATCGCAAGGGCCATATATTATTACATCGTTTATTTTTTTTAATTCGTCTAAGAAATACTTAGTTAATTCTTTCTCATGGCTTCTTATATTCTCTATCCCTTTATCTAATATATATTTAACTCCAGCTCCTAGTCCAGCTATTCCTGGTGTATTTGGAGTTCCACTTTCAAATTTATCTGGCATCATTTCTGGTTGAAATAATGATTCAGAACTACTACCAGTTCCACCTTCTTTTATACAATCTAGACATAATCCTTCTTTTATATATATAAATCCTGTTCCCTGTGGTCCTAAAAGACTCTTATGACCTGGTGCCACTAATATATCTATATTCATATATTTTACATCTATATCATATACTCCTGCTGTTTGAGCTCCATCTAATATATAGACTATGTTATTTTCTTTAGCTAACTGGCCTATTTCTTTTATTGGAAATATTGTACCTGTTACGTTTGATGCATGTGTTGTTATTATAGCTTTTGTGTTTTCTTTAATACTATTTTTAATATCATTTATATTTATAAATCCCTTTTCATCACACTGTATAATGGTAGTCTCAACACCTTTTTTTTCTAATGCTTTAAGAGGCCTAAGGACAGAGTTATGCTCCATAGAAGACGTTATAACATGATCTCCTGACTTTAATAATCCCTTAATTGCTATATTTAAGCCTTCAGTTGCATTATTAGTAAATACTATATTCATAGGATTTTCTATATTAAAAAGTTCAGCTAGAATCTCCCTGGTTTCATATATAACTCTTCCTGCTTGTAGTGCTAGCTTGTGTCCTGATCTTCCTGGATTAGCTCCATATTCTTGCAGAGCTTTCATAACTTCTATATAAACACCCTCAGGCTTAGGAAAAGTAGTCGCAGCATTATCAAGATAAACCAATTCTCTTTCTCCCTTCAGAATAAATTAGTTTTAAATAAACATATTAACTATAGAATATTATATTTTTATCTTAATTAAAAGTACTTTTATATTTAAATTTATTTTTTATATTTTTCATATGATCTATTTTTGCGTTATTTTTTACAACAAGTATCTCTCCAAAGATTCCAAATGCTATCTCTTTTAAAGAATCTCCTCCCATATTAAGTCCTATGGGCATATATACTTTTTCTAAACTTTCTTTAGATATGCCTTCTTTCATTAAGTTTTCCTTTATAGTTTTAATTTTTTTACTACTTCCTAACATACCTAAATATTTAGCACCTCTATCTATACAGCTCTTAACTACTATCTCATCTTGCTTATGCTCATGACCTGATGCGACTATATAACATTTCTCATCTATATTATATCTTTTTAAATTCTCCTCTATATCCCCGACATGTAGTTCATCAGCTTCAGGAAATCTATCTTTATTACAAAATTCTTCTCTACTATCAAATATTACGGTATAGAAATCTTGTGATTTAGCTATTTGATATAGTGTGAATCCTACGTGTCCTCCACCTACTATTAGTAATTTTTCTTTAGGATTAAATACTTTTATAAACAATCCTATTTCAACGTCTCCTATTTTGGCTACTTCCGAAACTTCTTGCTTATAACAAAATGTTTCGCTTATTCCCGACTTAAGGCACTCTAATGACTTATTAACTACCTCAAATTCCATCTTTCCTCCACCTACTGTTCCTATAGTGAAGCCGTCTTCAGTCACACACATACTTAATCCTACTCTTGCTGGTGTTACCCCCTTCACATTAGTAACCATCACTAGTGCGATTTTATTATTTTTTTTAATACTTTCGTATACTCTCTTTAAAACTATAGTGTCCATAATACTTACTCCTTATAAGCCTTTAATCTTTTTCATATAAAAGATACCTTCTAAGACACCTCCAGCTATTGATTTGGCTTTGTCAGTTATAGTAAAGCAATGATCTATTTCCGCTCTCGGGTCTATATCAGCTATTTTTAATCCTTCAAAGACATCTATTCCGTTACTTATTAGTCCTCTCAATACTCCGTCTATACTAGCTTTAAGTGGTACCCTATTTTCTCCTATATAAGCTAATATATCATCCTTCTTTACTATATCCCCTATTGATCTTATATTTCTTATTACTCCACTTGCTGGTGAATGCATAACTCTCTCTTTTCCAAATCCACCTATCATACCCGGTATTCCAGTATTTGGCTCTGCACTCCCCTTAGTTATAGCGGTTCCTAGATAATGTCCTCTCTTAGACTCTACTACTACATCTACTTCATCTGGAGCTATAAATCCTGGCCCTATTCCTATAGTTATAGGTGCCATGTCTCTATTCGTTCCTCTATTTTTCTTAGCTATTATTGCATCTACTAATATATCTGGCTTCAATTCTTTTATAATTTCTGCTTTTGAATCTACCATAACTGGTACATGTGCTTTTTCCCAAACGTCATACACATCTTGTAGATTATTTGCCTTTATACATTTGACTCCTTCTACCTCTCCTTCCCCGTCAAATATAGCTTTAGTAAATGCTACCGTTCTTCTTATGACTAGAGGGGTTTCAAGATCTAAATGTAGTACCTTAAATCCGCATCTATGAAGTCTATGTCCTATACCAGTTGCCAAATCTCCTGCACCACGTATAACTACTACATCATTAATCATATTGTCAAATCCCTTCTTTTAAGTTTTCATACTCTTCCCAGGTATCTATATCTATACCTGCTTTATAATTCTCTATATTTATAAATTTTACTTTATCTATAAATTTGTTTATTATTATCTTTCCACCTACATCTCCATCTATATTAAAAAATTCCTCTTTCAAGCTTGTGGGAAAAATTACTGGATTTCCTTTCTTCTCTCCGTAAATAGGAACTATAATTTTATCTTTCTCTTTTCTAAATTCAATTATAAGGTCATCTATGGTATTGGGATCTAAATATGGCTGGTCTCCTACTATAAACATTACCCCTTCAATATCATCATCGATATTCATTAGCCCAAGCTTTACAGACTCACTTTGACCGTTTACAGCATTTTCATTATATATAGACTTTATATTATATCTATCTGCTATTTCTTTTATTTCTTTTTTTCTATATATAATCATTATATCGTCTAACTTAGAAACCTTGCATGCTATTAAAACTTTCTCTATTATAGTACTCCCGTCTATCTCTAATAATAGCTTGTCTCTCTTCATTCTTCTAGAAAATCCTGAGGCCATTATTATACCAATAATCAAACTAATCACCCCTCATACTACCTATAATAACTTCATCTATATCAAATTTATTTTTTATTAATTTATCTTTTACTTCTAAAGCAGCCTGTACTCTTTCTTTTGACTCTGCCTTATTTAAAATTAAATATCTATCACTTTTTAGCGGTGTATTTTTAAACATTCCTTCACTAGCAACTATTATTTCATATATTATATCCGAAGTAATAGTATCTCCCAACTTACTATTTGTTAACTTAGTTATTATCTCTGGTCTATGAACGTTTTCTTTATATATCTTTTTACCTAAACAGTCCATACCAACCACACATATAGTCTTAGTTGTGTAGCCAGGTATTACTGGTTCATGCGATGCAGGAGCTTTTAAAGGCTTCATATTTGCTCCATCTGCTTCTACTATTATATAGTCAAATATATTTGAGCTATATATCTCATTTACCATTTCTTCATCTATACCTTTATATTTATTTTCCTTTATTATCTCTTTTAATAGTACTGTTACCCCACTTTTAGGTACATCGTTTAAGGTATTTCCTTCTTCTAGTATTATTAGTTTTTCATATTTATCTTCTTTAGGCTTTAGTATAGCTGTAGTAGTAGTTACTAAAACCTTTTTATTATGCTTAGATAGCTCATCTGCTAATCTAAACATAGTTGTTGTCTTACCTCCACCACCTATTATAGAAATAAGTTCTTTTTTATTTAGAGATATATTTATATTTTCAAATAAATTCATTTTAATACACCTACTTACCTAAAGGACATACTGGATAAGTGCACACTTCACATCCTAAACATAGTCCACCATGTCCAAGTTTAGTCATATCATTTTTAGTTATTCTCTCTCCTGCTAATATCCTAGGAAGAACTAAATCTAACACTGTTATTTTGTGATACATCCCACATGCTGGTACCCCTATTATAGGAAGATCACCCCTATATGCAACCATAAACATGGATCCAGGCAGCACAGGTGAACCATAAGATATTACTTCATCAGATGACTCTTTTATAGCTATTGGAGTTACATCGTCTGCGTCTACAGACATCCCTCCTGAAGTAAATATTAAGTTAGCACCTTCATTAATGAGTTCTTCTATACATCCTTTTATCATTTCGCTATCATCTTTAGAGTATCTTAAACCCACTACAGTACTTCCATAATATTTTGCTTTATTTTCTAACACAACTCCAAACTTGTCTTTTATTCTTCCCTCATAAACCTCAGTCCCAGTTACTACTATTCCAACTTTAAAGCTCTTTAATTTTTTTATATCTAATATATGTGTATTTACACTACATAACTCTTCCACTTGTTCTATAACCTTTTTATCTATACAAAGTGGTATTATTCTAGTTCCTGCTATAGCCTGATCTTTTTCCACTAATGTGTTGTTGTGAAGTGTGGCTAAAGTTACCATATCTATGCTATTTATTTTCTCTAAAGCATCTACATTTACTTTTAATAATCCCTTATATTCAGCTTTCAGAGTCACTTTACCTTCTGACGGTCCTTGTGTATATATTCCATTTCCTTTGATAGCATCTGCTATTCTTATAGCTGCATCTTCTTCATGAAGTTGATTTTCATCTAAATCTAGTGCTAATATATGATACTTACCAGCATCTTTTAGCAATTCTATATCTTCTTCCCTTATAAGGTGTCCCTTCTTAAATTTTGCACCTTTAAACTTCCCAGGTTCTATTTTAGTTAAATCATGAGCTAGAATCATGCCAAGTGATTCTTCAACTTTTACTTTTCTCATCTATTAGTCCCTCCCAAGCTCAAAAATTATATTTTATTCGAAGCTATTAAATTTTATCTAAAATAAACTTATATTTTACTACTCTTTTGATTAAAAGGTTGTTTAATTATTAGCATAACGATACTTATTCTTATCTTATACATGTTTAATGTGAAAACGCTATCATTATGTTAGTAGCATATTGTCAATTAGCTTTTACTTTATACTAAAATTATATAACTTTATCTTTATTAAAACAAACAATAATTAAAATAATAAAAAATAAAAGCTTCATGCTTAAGCAACATGAAGCTTTTCTATATTCTAGGGGTTTATGCTTTTTTTGAATTTAATTATTTTACAACTGGATCTAATATTTCAAAGTTATTTACGTCTATTAGACCTTTATCTGATATTTTGAACTTTGGACTTGTTGATAATGCTAAGAATGATACGTGCATAAATGGAGCATGTAATGTTCCACCTAATTGATCTTTTACTGTAGACTCTAAGTCTGCTATTTTAGCACTTACTTCTTGTCCTGTTAATTCGTCAGTGATAAGTCCTCCAACTGGTAATGCTAATTCATTTATAACTCTACCATTGTTAGATATAGCAACTCCACCACCCATTTCTATAACTCTGTTGATAGCTATAACCATATCTCTTAGGTTTGTACCTACAACTGTCATATTGTGAGTATCATGTGCTATTGATTGAGCAAATGCACCTTGTTTAAGTCCTATTCCTTTAACCATACACTTACCGATGTTTCCGTTACGTCCGTATCTTTCTAAACAAGTAAGGTATAATACGTCTTGGTTTACATCTGCTTCTACTACACCTCTATTAACTCTAACTTGTGCTTCTCCACCGTCTGTTAAGTTTTGATCTGGTATAGCTTGAATGTATCTAACTGTAGCAGTATTTCCATCTGCATGTATTTCTAAGTCAGCTTCTGTTACTGGCTTCATTCTTACTGAATTTTTAACTGAATCTGGGTAAGTGTATTTTGGCATTTCTATTAACATCTGTCCTTGAGACGCTACTAGTTGTCCTTTTATAAATACAGCTTCTACAGTCATTTCATTTAAGTCGCTGATAACAGCTATATCAGCTACTGTTCCTGGTAATAGAGCTCCTCTATCAGTGAATCCCCAATAAGTCGCAGGGTTTATAGTAGCCATTTGAATTGCTTCAATTGGATCTACACCTTCTCTTATAGTTCTTCTTATAATATCATTCATGTGACCTGATTTTTCTAAGTCTTCAGCAACCATATCATCTGAAACTAATATTAATCTTCTTGAGTCTAGTCCTTCTTCAGTTACGGCTCTTATACATTCAGCCATATTTCTTTGAGTAGAACCTTCTCTCATAAATACATAAACACCTTGTCTTAACTTTTCAACACACTCTTCTTTAGTTGTTGTTTCGTGACAAGAACACTTTCCACCACAAGCTATTACATGTGACGCTAAGTCTGCACCAAATAATTCTGGAGCATTACCATCAACTGGCTTTCCTAAGCTCTTAGCATATATAGTTGAAGTTAAAAGGTCTGTTATTATTTCTGGTGTATGCTTATACACGTGTTTAGTTAATGAATATCCTTGAAGCTCTCCTATACCATTTATGTTTGGATAGTTTAGAAGGTCTTCCATGTCTTTAGAGTTTACGTCAACACCTGCTGTTTCAAGTTTTGGTGCATCAGGAGTTAATGCTGGAACTTGTAATCTTACATAGTTTGGAACTACGCTACACTCGTCTGCCATAGCCTTCATAGCTACTGATCCTAGTGCATTTCCAATCTCATGTGGGTCAGCTATTAAAGTAGTTGTTCCTGATGGTATTGATAATCTTGAGAATTCAGTTATAGTTAACATACTACTTTCAAAGTGCATATGTGAATCCATGAATCCTGGTGATAAATATTTACCTCTTACATCTACTACTACTGTATCTGGTCCTATTAATGATTGGCAATCTCCAACTAATGCTATATAGTCTCCTTTTATAGCTATATCAGCTGTATAAACTTCTCTAGTGATTACGTTTATAACATTACCGTTATATAAAACAACGTCAGCAAATCTGTCGTCTGCCATTAAAACGTCTATTAATTCTCTATATTCCATTGCTTGTTTAATATTTTCTGGTTTTAACAAGCTATTCGCCTCCCTCCGATATTTAACTGTCTAATACGTCTTTATAGACATCCATATTGTCTACTATCCCTATGATAGCCGCGTCTATAGCTGCATCCGGTTTTCCAGCTGCATTTCTAGATGCAGTTCCT
Organism: Gottschalkia acidurici 9a; assembly: GCF_000299355.1. Taxonomy (NCBI): domain Bacteria; kingdom Bacillati; phylum Bacillota; class Tissierellia; order Tissierellales; family Gottschalkiaceae; genus Gottschalkia; species Gottschalkia acidurici. Next base: position 3,044,251 of record NC_018664.1, read on the forward strand.
TCAGCGTATAGTACTACTTCCCCTATACCTGCTCCCACAGTGTCTACCATTATTATTGGTTCTCCTGCTGGTTTATAGTCTATGTCTAAAGGTTGTGTTATCATAAGCTTTGAGCCTATAAGACTATCATCTTTTCTAGTTGCAACTAAAGTACCTACTACTCTACCAATATTCAAGGTAATCTCCCCTCTCTTACATTGTTAATCTATTTTCTTATAATTGTTATACCTTGTTTTTTTGCTGTATCAAGAGCTTGAGGAGTAATAATTGTTTTTATAGGTACAATTATTTCGTTATTGTTATTCACTGCACTTAATAAGTCTTTTTCAGTCATTATCTTAGGTAAACCTTGACTCTGAGCTGAGCTTTGTAAGTTTTGTGAATCTTCTATTTTCATACTAACATTTTTAAACTTGTTTATTAATTCTACGCTATAATCGCTTTTATCTAATTTTATTACACCTATCTTTTGTAACTTCTCTACATAATCTTTCATGATTTCAGCAAGCATTGGATTTTTTGATTCAACCCCTCCATATGTCAAGACGTTATCAAAATCCATTAAAACTGTTTTGCCATTCCATAAAGATCTCCATAATAGTGTAGATATGAAGTTATCTTGAATACCTAATACTAATTTGCTAGCAATATCTTGTGTAGCCATAGGTACCATTATACCATCTACACTTTCTATTACTTGATTAAATATTAGCTGATCTTCTTCGTTATATATCTTGTTCGGTTTAAGAGCTTTTTTTACTTCATTCATGCCTTCTTCTCCTAAAACGTGCGCACCGCTAAAGGAAAAAGCTACGTCAAAAGTAAATCCATATTTTCTAGCTCTACTAACTTCTCTTAAAACTTCCGTTAAACCAATATTAGTACCTGTAAATACAACTAATATATGATGATCAGAGTAATCTAATCGTTCTTCTATTTTACTAGAAATATTAATCATATTATCATTTGTTACAGGTACTCTATTGACTCTTCCAACTAATTTTCTTATTATGTCATTTGTTAGATTATATTTATCCATTTTGACACCTCATAGGGCACAGCTAAATATTAAATGCTGTTATTATATATTATCTAGTTATTACTCGTTCTTTAAAAGAACTCTTTCAACTTCTGAGTGTGGTCTTGGTATTACGTGCACTGATACTAATTCTCCAACTGATCTTGCTGCTTCAGCACCTGCATCTGTAGCTGCTTTAACTGCTCCAACGTCTCCTCTTACCATAACTGTTACTAATCCAAATCCTATTTTTTCATATCCTATTAATGTAACGTTAGCTGCTTTTACCATAGCATCTGCTGCTTCAACTGCACCTGTTAAACCTTTAGTTTCTACCATTCCTAATGCTTGACTCATGTTTATTCCTCCTCAACTCGAATAGAATTATTTTTTATTACTTGCTGATTTTTCTTCTTTTTTAACTTCTTTTTCCGGTTCTTTTTCTTCTTCTTTTTTAGGTTCTTCAACCTTTTTAGCCGCATTTTCTTTAGCTTCTTGCTTAGCTTTTAAGTTTTTTTCAAACTCTTGAAGTAACTTATCAACTTCTTCGTGTGGTCTAGGTATTACATGGCTTGCTACTACTTCACCAACTCTTTCAGCTGCTGCAACCCCTGCATCTACTGCCGCTCTTACTGCTGCTACTTCACCAGCTATCTGAATTGTAACACTTATTTTTTTATTTACACCAATTACTTTATCAAAGCCAGCTAATCTAACATCTGCTGCCTTACTTGCAGCATCTAAAGCAGTTACTGCTGACGTTAGTCCTATTGCTTCTATTAATCCTAAAGCTGCTCTCATAAATTACACCTCCTTAGGTTCTACTAAAATAAGGAGCCCTTTTTTCCTATAGAATCTAATGTTACCTTAGGAATATAAGCTTCTAAATTACTTAAAACATTAGATTTCACATAACTATTGTTAGGTTTTTCTTCTTTTTTATCATTGCTACTAACTTTTTTACTTTACCAGCTAGGTCTCCTAATGAAGTTATGCTACTTTGTTGTTGATTATAAGAAGTTTTGACTTCTTTTTTCTCAGACTTACTTCCACCTGATGCTAGGTCTCCTAAGCTTACTTTTTGCATTATATTTCTACTGTCTCTTTCTACACTAGATTTACCAACAGAAATATTGCTTAATGTATTTAGGGTGCTCAGTGTTGTATTGTTCGTATTATTGTTATAGTTCGTATTGCCTTGATAACTATTATTACTAGATGATTCTTTTACTACACCTTTTTTAGATGCTAAAGAATCTAAGGTCTGCATAGCTCCAGCTCTGTTACTAACTTTTGTTGTTCTTCCATAAGAATTTTTATCATATGAACCTACACCTGATTTTGTAACATTACCTTTGCTGTTTAATAAACTTGATAATAGTCTCTCTTCATCTTTTCCCAAATTAGTAGTGCCTAAAGATACCGCATTATTTGGTCTTGAAGCAACCTTACCACTTTTTTGTGCAATATTATTCATAACCACTCTTGCTAATGGGTTAGCCATTTTTTTCACCACCATTTAGCTATATTTTTAACCTACAATTATATCTAACATTTTATCTACTTCTTCATGAGGTCTAGCTATAACATTTGTTGCTATAATCTCGCCTAATTGAGCTGCTGTTTCTCTAGCATTCTCAACTGCTGCATTAACTGCTGCTACCTCACCTGATACTATTACAGCTATAAGTGCTGATCCTACAACGTCTAAATCCACGATATTAACATCAGCCGATTTAACCATAGTATCTGCTGCTTGTATAGCAGCTACTAAACCTTTAGTTTCAACTAAACCTATGGCTCTTCTCATAGTTTATACCACCTTTACTTATTTTTGATACCTGGCAAATATTTTTCTATATCTAATTCACCTTCAAAACCAGGGATTATTGCCATTTCAAATAAGTGTGCATATTCTCCTAGAGGTTTTGTAGCATCTATACCCATTTTATCCGTAACTCCACGTGCAACATGAGATGATTCTAGCCCTGAACCTAAAGCTCCCGGAACTATAACTACGTCTTGTGAAGCTTGAACTCTAGAAGATAGTGCAAGTTCTACACTACTTGAATCATATATATTTATATCTTCATCTACTATTACAACATGTTTTATATCATAAGAACTTCCAAGTGCAGCTAGTATTGCTGTTTTAGCATCTCCAGCTTTACGTTTTTTTATAGATATTATAGCATGTAATCTACATCCAGCTCCAACAGTAATGTTAACATCTTGAACATCTATTGTTGCATTTTTAATTGCTGCATATAATTCCGCTTCTCTAATTAGACCATTCGCAAGATGCTCTTCTCTACAAGGGAATGCATGTTGGAATATTGCATTATTTCTATGCATTATACATTTAACTTCCATAACTGGGTTTGGAGCTACTTCTCCATAATATCCCATAAGTTCTCCAAAAGGTCCTTCTATAACACGTTTATTAGGAACTAGTACACCTTCTAGAACCATCTCAGCATAAGCTGGTACTTCTAAATCAACTGTGTGACACTTCACTAATTCTAGTGGCTCTCCTCTTAGAGCACTATCAACTTCATGTTTGTCTAATCCATATCTTCTAGAACCTATTTGAGATGCTAATAGATATGTGGCATCATATCCTAATACAACTGCACATTCTAATGGTTTATTTATCTTTTCAAACTCAGCAAATTGTTCTAAAAGTGCCGGAGAGTGACCTGATACTAAAGCACTTATGCTATTTCCACCATTAATTTGGAATCTACGTACTGCCATATGAGTATATCCTGTTTCAGGATCTCTTACTATAAACATTCCCGCTGTAATAAACGCTCCAGAATCCTTCTCATGTGAAGTAGGAACTGGGAACATCCTAGGTATATCTATATTTCCTGTAACTATATTTTCTTTTATAGGTCCGTTATTCACCATTTTTGCAGGTTGCGGATTAGCTATAGCGTCCATAAATCTGAACAATCTATTTTCGCTTGTAACATCATTCATTAATTTATAGTAAAGTTCACGATTACCGTATAACCCACCTAATACAGGCATATCATATCCTTTTGGTTTGTTAAACATTATAGGTTTTCTGTTGCTAAAGTATCTTAACACAGCTCCTAATTCAAACTTAGGATCTACTTGAGTATTACAATACTCTATTTCTCCTAGTTGTTCTAATTTATTAATTGTTGCTCTTAACATTTGTGTTTCCAATCTGTTCCCTCCTTTCGTACTATTCGCCCCATCTTGTTATAAGATTATGCTCTATTCCTATCTGATCAAGTATTCTAGCTACTATACCACTAACTATGTCTCCTATAGTTTCCGGATGACTATAGAATCCCGGTGAAGGTGGAAGTACAGTCACACCTGCTCTAGACAGCTTAAGCATATTCTCAAGATGTATTTGGCTTAACGGAGTCTCTCTCGGTACTACAACTAATTTCCTATTTTCTTTAATTATAACATCCGCGGCTCTAGTCAATAAATTATCTGATAATCCATTAGCAACAGCAGATACAGTCTTCATTGAGCAAGGAACTATAACCATTGCATCCGTTTTAAATGAACCGCTAGCTATAGGTGCTGCTAAGTCTTTATTTTCATGAAAGTGTGTAGCTAGTCCTTTAAGTTCTTCTAGTTTAATACCACATTCGTGTTCTACTACATATTCTCCTAATGTAGATACAACTAAATGAGTTTCTATATTTAATTCTTGTAATATTTTTAAAAGGGCTACTCCGTATATAGCTCCACTACCTCCAGAAATTCCTACAACTACTCTCATACTGTTTCCTCACTTTCTGATTTTAACCCGTTGCTTTTATAGAACACCTATTATTAAAAAAGTCGTCTTGAAAAAAGACGGCACTATATTTGGTCAGTATTTATTATGACCACTTCCTCATATGAGGAAGTAGTCATATTTTATTTCTTTATTAAATAAGTTCTAATTAACCTTGAACTTTGTTTTGTTGGTCTCCAGCTCCAGCCCATGGATCGTTTCCAGCATCTATAGCTGAAGTAAATTCGTCTATGTCTATAACTTTTGTGAATATACTTAAGTCTACTAATCCATTTTGGTGTTGTGCTTCGTCTTTAGAGTGAACTCCGTCTCTTAAAGTTATAACTCTGTAAGCTAATGCTAAAGCGTCAGCTGCAGTTGATCTAACACAAACGTTAGTCCAAACTCCTGTTACAACTACTGTATCTAAGTTTTCTTCTCTTAGGTATAAGTCTAAGTCAGTGTGCCAGAATGAACTGTGTCTTCTTTTAGGAATAGCGTACTCTTCTCCTTCTGGGTATAATTCTTTTATGAAGTCTGATCCCCAAGTTCCTTTTATAGCGTGAACTGGTCTAACTCTGAAGTCAGCGTCATTTTTTCTGTGCGCTTCTTGGATGTGGATTAATTGAACATCATCTTTACCTGCAGCGTTTCTTTCTCTTACCCATTTGAATAATTTTTGTAGGTTTGGAACTATTTCTTCTCCACCTGGACATCTTAATGGAGCTTTTTCTCCTATAAAGTCATTTAACATATCGATTACAACGATACCATATCTGTGTTGATTACTCATTTATATCTCCTCCTCGAATTTTATCAAAATTTATTTTATATAAAATAATTATGGCGTACAGCGTATCTACTATACGCCATAGTTATTTATTAACTATCTTAAATTACTTATTGAACTCTGGTAGAGATTCTCTCTCTCTTCTGTTCACTCCTGTTGGAGTTGTAGTACCATAAGTTATTGTTTTTGGTAATACTTGAATGCTTTGTCTCTTAACGTACTTACCAAATCCTGGTTTAACCATGATTCCTTTGATTCTTCTTACATCTTCATTTATTTTTTCTGGATGTAGTTTTCTGTAACTTCTATCGTACTCAGCAGCTGCTAATTCTGGGAATTGCTCGAATATATCAGCAAATTTCTCTTCAGTACCTTCTGGGAAGTTATGAACTGTTTTTTCTAATTCTGCATCAGTTAATGTTGGTAATACACCTTCTTGAGTATCATCGAATACTACTGTTCCACGAACTATAGTTTTTAGTACTCTACCTTTTAATTCCATACCGTCAAGTGGAGTGTATCCACACATTGAAGCTTGGTTTCCTTTCGCATCAATTGTCCATTTTTTCTCAAGGTCAACTATAGCAAAGTCAGCATCTGATCCTATTTCCATAGCACCTTTTTTAGGATATAGTCCGTAGTGTTTAGCAGCGTTAGTTGATAATACTTCCACAGTTCTGCTAAGTGATAATCTACCCTTGTTTAATCCTTCTGATATGATTATCGGAGCCATAGTTTCTACTCCTGGAATTCCTGGGAATGCTGTCCAGATGTTCATTCCTTCTTTATTTTTTTCTGATTCTATTTCATATGGAGCATGGTCTGTAGCCATGAAGTCTATGCTTCCGTTTCTTAACCCTTCCCATTGCTCTTCGTTATCTGCAGAAGTTCTTATTGGAGGAGCTATTTTAGCTTGTGAACCATGTTTAGTCATAGCTTCTTGATAGTTAAGTGTTAAGTAGTGAGGACAAGATTCTGAAGTTGCGTTTATTCCTCTCTTCTTAGCTTCTCCTATTAATTTAGCACCGATTCCAGTACTCATGTGAACTATGTGAAGTCTTGCTCCTGTAGCTTCAGCGAAGCTTATTCCTAATTCTATAGCAACTTTTTCAGCTAATTCGTTTCTAGCTTCTGACCAAGCTGGTCCGTCCATTCTTCCTTCTTCTTGGAACTTCTTAACATAGAAGTCACATATAGCGAAGTTCTCAGCGTGGATTCCTATTGGAAGTCCTGTTTTAGCAACTTCTTTGAAGCACTCAAGCATCTCTGGATCAGTAACTCTTGGATAAGTTGGTACTGATGGAGTCATGTAAACTTTAAATGCAACTACTCCGAAGTCAGCTTGTTCTTTAACGTTGTGCATCCAACCTTCTCTAACGTCTTCTCCTGTTACTCCTCCCCATAGACCGTAGTCTACTATTGTTTGTGCGTTAGCTATATCTATTTTAAGTTCTAATTGTTTAACTGTTCTTGTTGATGGAACTGTACAACATGGCATATCTATTATTGTAGATACTCCACCTCTTGCTGCAGCCGATGTTCCTGTTACCCAGTTTTCTCTATGTCCAAATCCATGATACATTATATGAGTATGTGAATCTATAAATCCTGGGAAAGTTAAATGTCCTTCAGCATCGATAGTTTCTTTTGCTTCTATTCCGTGAATAGTACTTACAAAACCTGCTATTTTTTCGTCTTTAACTAAGATATTAGTTAATACAGTATTGTCTCCTTGAGGGATCTTAGCGTTTTTAATGATTACATCATAACTCATTTTTAAACTCCTCCTAATTTTTAAATTATTTTTTTGATATCTACTATTTTATCATGATATCGTTTTCAGTCAAATTACCTCTGAATAAGTATAATGTTATATTATACAAATATCTTATAGTAACTTTGTCCTAACAGGAAAATATCAAGACAAAATTATTACCAAAATTATATGAAGCATTAATGTCAAATTGAAGCCTTTTTAAGTATCACGTGATATATAATATAATTCTATATAGATTTATTTTCACCTTCTATTAAAAAGCTTTAATTTAAAACTTTCTTTAATATTAAGAAGGTAATTTCACGATATATTTATTACTTTTGATGTTAATATAACTATATCACAAAAAAGGATTTTTTACATTTGTTATTTTTATATAATTTAAAACTGTTTTTAACTCTTTTTTAGGAAGTTCTTTTATAGTATTATTACAATAATGATTTATAAAGCCTCTTTATATTAGATAATTTACGCGTTTTTTCTACATTTTACTTGGTATACTTTTTTAATTAAATTCACAATAATAAAGATATATTTACAAGCTATGCATCATTTAATAACTAAGGCTTATAATTTCAATTGATTTATTAATATTATACTTCTATAATTAGTTCAATTTATTATCATGCTAAAAGCTTATATTAAGTATAAATTAGTATAAGTATATAGATATATACCATAAATTTATGACTATAGCTTGAGATTTTAACTTATATTATTAGCATTATAACTTAAACATCTATTATAAATCTAGCCTTTTTAGTATTTAAGATTTTAGCTATAATAAATTTGTTAAGTATTAGATATAGTGCTATAATCATATATAGTAATATCTTTAAATTAAAAATATATTTGGAAAGGAGTTTTACTTATGAACTTACGTTTAGTTGACTTAACGCAAGATATTTATGAAGGTATGCCATTATATGGAATACATCAAAAAACATTTATAATGACTAATCAAACTCATGAGCAAAGTAAAGCAGCTACAGGAAGTGACTTAGGGTTTTATGCAAGAAATATCCTTATGAGTGAACACTGTGGAACTCATAGTGATGCTGTTCTTGAGTTTAAAGAAGGTGGCAAAGATATCGTAGATATGCCTATAGAGTATTTCTATGGTAGTGCTATATGCGTAGACTTAACTCATATGAGATATCCAGATTATATAGAAGTAAAAGACTTACAAGAAGCTATTGCTAAATCTGGACAAGAGATAAGAAAAGGTGATATATTCCTTATGTACACTGGTCTATTTAATAGAGAATATCCAGGTGCAGGATATCAAAATCACTACACAGGGGTAAGTTATGAAGCTGCTAAATGGTTAGCTGAACAAGGAGTAGTAAATATAGGAGTAGATGCTCCCGCAATAGATCAAACTCCAGATGACTTAACTTTTGCAGGTCATAAAGTTTGTGGAGAATATGGTATAACTAATACTGAAAACCTTTGCAACTTAGATCAAGTTGTAAATAAAAGATTCTTATACTTTGGTCTTCCTTTAAAAATCCCTGGAGGAACTGGTTCTCCTATACGTGCAGTAGCACTATTAGAAGATTAATTATAGTACTTAAAATAAAAAATACTCATAGAGTAAACTCTATGAGTATTTTTTATTTTCCAAGCAATTGTTTTATTTTCAGTGATATCTCTAGATTTAATCTATCATTAGGATTTTCTAAATCCATATTAGTTATTTCCATAATTCTTTGTACTCTGTAAAGAACAGTATTATAGTGAGTGAACAACTCGTCAGACATCTTTTTTAAATTTCCGTTATTGTCAAAATATGACTGTAGTGTCTTCACAAGTTCAGTAGACTTTTTCTCATCATAGTCTACTAAAGGTTTGATAGTACCATCATAGAATTTTGATAATTCCTCTTCTAGATGGTCTTGTGATAATATTTTAAATATACCTAAGTTTTCAAAGTTAGTCACTAAGTTTTCTTTTAATATCTTTCCAGTTGATATTGCCTTTATAGAGTCTATATAACTGTTTGCGAAATTTTCTAAATAACTATTAACTCTTCCTATTCCAACACTCATATCTATGCTTTTGAATCTTTCATCTATAGATTCTATTTGTTTTGAAAACTCATTTAGTGCACGCTCTATACTTTCATCATCTTTGAATGATAAAAGTATTATTATTAATTCAGTTTTACTTGCTACTACTCCAGTAAGTTCTAGATCTCTTATACTTCTCTCTATATGGTCATGAACTTTAGAAAGGTAAAGCTCTAGAGAATTAACTACTCCATCTAATTTCGTGAAGTTTTTTTCTTCAACATTATCTTTTCCTTTAATCTTTATAGTCACACTTAAAAATTTATCATTTCTATTCAAGTTAAAAAAAGATGCGCGTTCAATAGCCTTTTCTTTTCTTTTACTATCTAGTGATATAAGATCCTCTATGAATTCAGACTTATACCTATTTTCTACTTCTCTTACAGATAATATTTTGAGAACTTCTAATGCTATAGTAGTAGATGCTATTTCTAGTACTGACAGTGCATACCCTCCTAATGGCTTGTTTACCCCCCAAGCAAATATATGTCCAAAAACACTATCTTTAGCTATTACTGGTACTACTATTCTCTTAATATATTTAGAATCTAATAATTCATTACTTTCATCTATCTTTTTCTCACTATACCTGTTAGGATTTTTATAAAAGTTTAATACATTTTCAAAAAGTATATCTTTCTTATCACTTTCAATTAATTCAAATTGAGATATTTCTTTATCCTGAACATCTAATTTAACCAAAACTGGATTTTTTATATTATCACCTATGAGATTAGTTATGTCTTTAATATTTTGACCCTTTAGCATTGCATTCATAAACTGTTCATAGATTTTCTCTATCTTTTTAAGTAAATATGCCTGTCTATTGAATATTTCGTTAAATATAGGGGTCATTATATCAGATAATGGTGTAGCATAATAAATATCTATAACGGGAAAGTTCAAATTTTCCGCTAGCTCCAAAACTTCACTCGGCAGAGTTTCTAAGTAAGGGTGTACTTTTATACCGATTCCAGCTAGTCCTTTCTTAGAAGATTCCTTTATTATATTTTTTTGTTCTTGTAATGTAATTTTTTTAAAGGAGTAACCTGTCATTAATAGCAAATCACCTTCTTCAACCCAACTTATAACATCTGGATCCGCCATAACATTTACACTAGATATAGTATTTTTTATGCCTTTAAATCCCGCTATTATTTTGCAGTTCTTCATACAGTCCATCTTTAATACTTCTTCAATAGTTATGCCGTTTTGTCTACTCATTCCATCACTCCTCTCAGGTATTTTACATACTATATTTATATTATATAGAAAAACATATAAGATTATATACCTTTCCATATAATATAAAAAGAGGGAATTAAAAATCCCCTCTTTGAAATATATTAATAAATTATGCTAATTTACTGAAAACGTCTTTTTCGTGTACTTCTCTTAAAGCTTTAGCTTCTTTTACTAATTCATCACATGTTTTTCTCATTTCGTCGTTGAAAGCTTGATCACTGATGCTTCCTAAGTTTATTAATACGTTATAAACAGCACCTTGTACTCCTGCTGTTCCTATTAATGATGCAACTCCTGCGTCAGTTATAGCATTTTGGTTTCCGTATTTTAAGAATGAATCTATAAGTTTTACTGATTCTAATGCTTTTTGAGCTGCTTCTAGAGGTACTCTAACAGCACCTTTCATAGCATCTTCCATAGCTTGTTTTCTAGCAGCTTTTTCTTCATCAGTTTCTTTTGGTAATTTTAAAGCTTCCATGTAGTCGTTGAAAGCGTTAGTATCTTCGTCAACTATTTCCATTAATCTTTTTCTTAATTCAATAGCTTTTTTAGTTCCCTCTTCTATTTCTGTCTTTTGGCTATCTTCTAAAGCATCAAATGCTTTTCTTCCTATAGATAATCCTCCAACCATTGCAGTTAGAGCAGATCCTAATCCTGCTGCTAAAGCTGATACACTTCCACCACCTGGAGCTGGAGCGTCACTTTCTACTACTTCAACGAAATCATTAACTGTTCTTTCTACTAATAACATTCTGTTTCCTCCTTATATATGTATAATTATTTGTTTATGCTTGTTTATATAGTTACATTTTAATATGTTTTATAGACTATGTCAAGTAAGTCAGTTGTCTATAAATCCTAATAATTTCAGTACTATATTATTTATAATACTCAGATAAAATCTGTTATTGGTTATATTGTTGGGTATAACTAAATATATAATAAGTATAAATATTTGTCATTTATAAAAGAACTGTACCATAATTTGTATAGTAGTTTTTTAGCATAAAAAGCATTGACAGGAATAAAGTATATAGTATACAATTTACCTAGGATAACGTTTTCCAATTAATATTTCATATTATTTGCTCAATTAAATTAAGAAGCCTTAAATATTTCTATCAATTTAAATTTGTTTTTAAATACGAGATATAAATTTTCGTATTTAAGTAATAATATTATTAAGGAGGTAGATTCTATGAAAGAATGTCAAAATTTACAGGGTAATTCTTCAGAGCTTATTTGTAGGCTTGATGAAAAGCCACCTTTAGGTATGTCTATTTTATTAGCTTTTCAGCATATTGTAACTGCATTCGGTGGTATAGTTGCAGTTCCCTTAGTAGTATCAAGTGCGTTAGGTCTTCCTGTTGAAGGTGTTGCATTTATGGTTAGTGCTACTATATTCGTATCTGGTATAACTACTTTTATTCAGGCAAAAAAAATTGGTCCTGTTGGTAGTGGTTTGCCTTGCGTTATGGGAACTGACTTTACTTTTGTTGCTCCATCATTAGTTGTAGGAGTAAATATGGGATTGGGACTTCCTGGTATATTTGGTGCAACTATATTGGGATCATTTAGTGAAATGATACTAAGTAGATTTATTAAACCACTAATGAGGTTTTTTCCTCCTATAGTAACTGGTACAGTTGTTACCCTTATAGGGACTACTTTACTTCCTGTAGCTATGGACTGGGCTGCTGGTGGTGCTCACTTAGCTGGAACACCTGAATATGGTAGTCTAAGAAACGTGATTATATCAGTTACTGTACTATTAATCATAGTTTTCTTAAATAGATATGGAAAAGGTATTCTGGGAAGTGCTTCAGTTTTAATAGGTATAGTTATTGGATATTTAATATGTTTGCCTTTAAATATGCTTGATTTACAAGCTGTTGCTGATGCTCGTTGGTTCTCACTTCCTCAGATATTTAAATACGGGGTAGAATTTAATATAGCAGCATTGATTGCATTCATACCTGCATACTTAGTTACTACTATAGAAACTGTAGGGGTTTTAATTGCTGTAGGTGAAGCCTGTGAGTCAGAATCATCTAATAAGCAAGTTGCTGATGGAGTGTTAGCCGATGGAGTTGGTAGCTTTATAGCCGGTTTCTTTGGAGCTGGTCCTAATACATCCTTTAGTCAAAACGTTGGACTTATTCCACTGACTAGAGTTGCCAGCAGACATGTGGTTATAGTAGCTGGTATTATACTAGCTATACTCGGTATTTTCCCTAAACTTGCCACTCTTATAGCTATAATGCCTAATCCTGTACTTGGTGGGGCTGGAATAGTTATGTTTGGTGTAGTAGCTGCTTCAGGTATTAAAACATTAGGTAATATAAGATTAAATAATCGTAATCTTATTATAATAGCTGTATCACTAGGAATCGGTCTTGGTATTACTTTCAGACCTGACTATTTCGCTCAACTACCGGGAATATTAAAAACTATATTCTCATCTGGTATTAGTGCTGGTACTGTAGTTGCTCTTCTTTTAAATATACTTTTAAAAGAAGAAAAGACTGATAAGCCTAACTTGGTGTAAAAGAAGTCAATTTTTCACGAGACATATGATATTGTTTGCATCTTTATCTTTATTCAAGGTTTAATAAGTTTTAGTCTAATAAAAATACCACCAGTTTATCTGGTGGTATTTTTATATCTCTATAATAACATTTTTACTAGCATTGAATTTGAAGGTACGTTTCTGCTTTACTAATCTCACTAAAGCTTTTTGGTGATTTAAAATAAATTTTGATATTTTTCTTAAACTATATCGCATCAGATATTCAAAAGGTAGCTTTTGTCTATTTTGAATTTTTATCATTAATAGAACTATCAAAAATGTTCTATATTTAAGCTTACCATCTTCAAAGTAACATTTTGAAGTTTTTTCTTTACTTCTATAAATCAAAGTCACTTATAACTTACATATCATAAAATTAGTATCTTCCATTTCTAAGGTATCCTTTTGTATACTATATGACAAAAAAGTGCCTAATTGCCGAAAAGATATTTAATAGATATTATTACAGTATAGGGTAGTTATACTGTAATTTATCACATTTCTCGCTATAATGTTACAGTGAGAGAAATGTTGATAGTAATGAAGTGCATGTTATACAATAAGATCTTAATATGTCGCATAATATTACGTATTTATTTTAAGGAGGTCGTTTATATGAAAGAATGTCAAGATTCACAAGCTAATTCATCAGAACTTATATGTAAACTCGATGAAAAGCCGCCTTTAGGTATGTCTATTTTATTAGCCTTTCAGCATATCGTTACTGCATTCGGTGGTATAGTTGCAGTTCCTTTAGTAGTATCAAGTGCGTTAGGTCTTCCTGTTGAAGGTGTTGCATTTATGGTTAGTGCTACTATATTTGTATCAGGTATAACTACTTTTATTCAAGCAAAAAAGATTGGTCCTATTGGTAGTGGTCTGCCTTGCATCATGGGAACTGACTTTACTTTTGTTGCTCCATCATTAGTTGTAGGAGTAAATATGGGATTGGGGCTTCCTGGTATATTTGGTGCAACTATACTAGGATCATTTAGTGAAATGATACTAAGTAGATTTATTAAACCACTAATGAGGTTTTTCCCTCCTATAGTAACCGGTACAGTTGTTACCCTTATAGGAACTACTTTACTTCCTGTTGCTATGGACTGGGCTGCTGGAGGATCTCATCTAGCTGGAACACCAGAGTATGGTAGTTTAAGAAATGTACTTATATCAGTTACTGTACTATTAATCATAGTTTTCTTAAATAGATATGGAAAAGGTATTGTAGGAAGTGCTTCAGTTTTAATAGGTATAGTTATTGGATATTTAATATGTTTGCCTTTAAATATGCTTGATTTACAAGCTGTTGCTGATGCTCGTTGGTTCTCACTTCCTCAGATATTTAAATACGGGGTAGAATTTAATATAGCAGCATTGATTGCATTCATACCTGCATACTTAGTTACTACTATAGAAACTGTAGGGGTTTTAATTGCTGTAGGTGAATCCTGTGAATCAGAGTCATCTAATAAGCAAGTTGCTGATGGAGTGTTAGCTGACGGAGTTGGTAGCTTTATAGCTGGATTCTTTGGAGCTGGTCCTAATACATCATTTAGCCAAAACGTTGGGCTTATTCCACTGACTAGAGTTGCCAGCAGACATGTAGTTATAATTGCTGGTATTATATTAGCCATACTTGGTATCTTTCCTAAACTTGCTACCCTTATAGCTATAATGCCTAATCCTGTACTAGGTGGAGCAGGAATAGTTATGTTTGGTATAGTTGCAGCTTCAGGTATTAAAACATTAGGTAATGTAAGATTAAATAATCGTAATCTTATTATAATAGCTGTATCACTAGGAATCGGTCTTGGTATTACTTTCAGACCTGACTATTTCGCTCAACTACCGGAAATATTAAAAACTATATTCTCATCTGGTATTAGTGCTGGTACTGTAGTTGCTCTTCTTTTAAATATACTTTTAAAGGAAGAAAAAACTGATAAACCTAGCTTAGTGTAAAATAAATCCCCTTTCTTTACGAGCTATATAATATTGTTTGAATACTTTATTTTATTCAAAGTTAAATAAATTTTTAGGATAAAAAATACCACCAGACTATCTGGTGGTATTTTTTATAGCCTTATAAAGACATTGTTACAAGCATTGCATCTGAAGATGAATTTTTACTTTACTAATCACAGTAAAAGCTTTTTAGTATCTTAAAGAAGTTTTGATATTTACCTAAAGTTATATATCATCCTATATTGGATAAGAATAAATAAAGTAAAGAATATCCTGAAAAGTAAAAGTTGATTATTAATGATATATTGTATACAAAAAGGGTATAAAGTAAATGCAAATAATTATAAATAGAATTAAACTAGAAGGTAGATTGCACATCTTAAATAATAGCATGATCTTTTATATCTTGTGACTTACTATAGTAGTATAATATCTTGAAATATATTGATATAACTTTAATATGAATGAAAAATATTTAAGAAAGGTAGTTTTATATGTTTGATAAAACATCTAGTAGCACATCTACATCATTTAGACGTGGAAATAAAAGTATCTACGGGGAAACTGTTGACAAGGTATCTACAGCTGCAAAGATAAAAAGTAGAAAGATAAACTATAGCAAAGGAAGATTTGTAGCTTTATCAATGTTTGGAGGAGTTTTTGTAGGATTTGGAGTTATGTTGGCTAGTGCTATAGGAGGATATCTAGATAGAGTAAATCCTAGTTTGGGTATAATTGGAGCAGGTCTTGTATTTGGAGTAGGTCTAAGTTTTGTTTTCATGGCAGGAGGTGAGTTATCTACATCAAATAGCTTAATAGTAACAATAGGTTTCTTAGATAAAAGAATTACTTTAAAGGATTCGTTAAGAATATTTGTATATAGTTTTATAGGAAACTTTGCAGGATCATTAATTTTTGCCATACTTTTAGCTACATCTGGAATTATAAAAGGGCCAGTCGCAGAACAGGTATTAAAAGTTTCTTCAGTTAAAATGACAACACCTTTCCTTCAACTGATTATGAGAGGAATTATTTGTAATATAATTATATGTTCTACAGCATGGTCTATAAATAGGATAAGTGATAATATTTCTAGAATCGTAATGGGATTTTGGTGTTCATTTGCATTCGTTGCATCAGGTCTTGAAAACAGTGTGGCTAATATGACATTACTACCAACAGCTTTAATGGTAATACGAGATGTCGACATAAGTATTCAAGGACTAGTGCGTAATATATTATATTCAACTATAGGAAATTTTATAGGTGGATCAATATTTGTGGGACTTCCTTACTGGTATATAGCAAGTAGAAAAAATATTTATAACAAAAACTAAATTATTACATTATACTAGTAAAGTTTACTAATACAAAAAACTCTAGCAATTATGTTAACCTATCATTGGTATGAGAATAGCATATACTAGGGTTGTTCAAGTATTCAGAAAGTTTAAGGAATTTTTTTGGTAACTTATGTAGTCATTGATTACCTGTACCATGGAGTTATTCCAAAATATACTAGGTCTCGTAAAAATGTCATTATTCAATTTTATCTGATAGTGAAATTATAACAACTATCACTAGTATTGTAAGTTTGATATATCCCTACTTCATAAAGTCTTCAAAGATATATCCGTGTATGGTAAATGTCCATCTAAGAAAGAAACTTATTTTAATTCTAAAGTTTATGTGTTTTCAACTTTAGACGGATATATTAAGCTAAATAAAGTTAAGGTAAAGTCTCTATGCAGCTTAATAACAACATTGAGAACTAAAATTTTAGGTCATAATTTTGCTACTTTATTAACAAATATTTAAATAAGAGTATCAATCTAGTAAATAGCATATATATGTATATGGGTTCCAAATTCTTAAGAATAGTCCAACTTTATGTATGACTATATTTTTCTTATAGATAATTAATTTTAACTATTGCAACAGCTTAATTTATCTTATGACTACTTTTTTATAGTTTCTAAAAAATATTTGAGGAGGGTCTATATGAAGTTCCGCTCGAAAATAGTTATACCTATATCTATCTTATTTTTATTATGTACATCTATTTTAGGTTCTATCACTTATTTAAAATCAGCTTCCGCTCTTGAAAATCAAATTATAGAACAATCCAAAACTGAACTAAATACAATACAATCTATAATGGATAATCAAAGTGATGTGGTTAATATAGTTAAACAAGAAATATCAAAATCATATTTACCTGTAGCTAATAGTGTGGCACAACTAATAAGTAAAGATAGTAACTTATTAACTACTGAGAATATGATTAAGTTAACTAAAGACTTAGGAATCGATGAAATACATGTTATAGATGATAATGGCATTGTAAGAT
Organism: Gottschalkia acidurici 9a; assembly: GCF_000299355.1. Lineage (NCBI taxonomy): Bacteria > Bacillati > Bacillota > Tissierellia > Tissierellales > Gottschalkiaceae > Gottschalkia > Gottschalkia acidurici. Next base: position 3,061,809 of record NC_018664.1, read on the forward strand.
ACGGTAGTGTTCCGTCGAGCTATAATTTCGATTTTAGTACTACAGAACAAACCAAACCATTTTTAGATATTATAAATGATAAAGTAAGTTTCTTAATACAAGATCCCCAGTCTCGAGGTGAAGATGGTGCTTTGTTTCAATACATAGGTGTAAAAAGATTAGATTCACCAGGAATAGTTCAATTAGGAATTACTACTAACACACTTCAAAAATTGAATTCTACGCTAAATATAGCTCATTCTATAGAAAATATAAATGTAGGAGAAGGAAGCTCTATTTATATGATAGACAAAAAAGGAAATATAGTTACTCATACAGATAAAGAAGTTAAGAGCTCTGATTACAGTAATGAAGAGTTTTTAAAACAAATGCTGGAAAAGAAAAATGGACAAATAAAATATAACTATAATGGTGTAAAAAACATAGCTATATATAAAAGTATTGATGATAATATACTAGTTTTTGCTCAATCCCTAACAGACCTTAATAGTTTGCAAAACTCTATACTTACTAACTTTATCATCATTATGATCATATGTTTAATTATCTCGGCAATTGTTGTTCATCTCATTATAACTAACTTTGCATTGAATCCTATAAATGAAGTTATGTACTCCATGCACAGGTTAGAAATGGGTGATCTTAACGTCGAGATATCTATCAATTCTGAAGACGAATTTGGACTTTTAGCTAGAACGTTCAATAATATGACCTCCAATATAAAAAATCTAGTTTCTCAAATAAATGTATTATCCACCAATCTCCAAAATTCTTTTGAAAACATGAATAACAATGCTAAGGGCATAGAGTATTCTAGTGAAGAGGTTGCTAAAACTATACAAGAAATAGCTATAGGCGCCAATCAGCAAGCCGAAGATAGTAATAACGCTTTAAACTTAACTAATCTCCTTTCTCATCAAGTTGAAAACATGACCAACAACTTAGATATTGTAATGGAAAGCACGCAGAATATGAAAGAAAAAAATGTGGTTGGGAGAAATGCGTTAATAGAACTTAAGGAGAAGCTAGAAGAAAATATATCTTCTACTATAAATGTATCTGACAGTATTTCCAGTCTTTCTGAAAAATCTAATTTAATAGAATCTATTATAGAGTCAATAAAAAATATATCTAATCAAATAAATTTACTTGCTTTAAATGCAGCCATAGAAGCTGCTAGAGCTGGTGAACATGGACGAGGATTTAATGTAGTAGCTGAAGAAGTAAAAAAACTAGCAGAAGAGTCAAATAAGTCTACCGAGGAAATTCAAAATATTATAGATGAAATTCAACAAGTTATTGAAGCAACTAATATAAATATGAATATATCTAAAGATACTGTTAGCAATGCCAACTTATCATTGGATAAAACAAATGAAGTTTTTAATGACTTAGGATTATCTGTTGAAAATGTTATCCAGCAAGTTGATATTTTAGGTCAAGAAGTTATTAATGTTAATAGTGCTAAAAAAAATGTTCTTTCTTCCATAGAAAATATATCATCATTAACTGAAGAGTCTGCTGCTTCTATACAAGAGATAAGCGCTTCTACCGAAGAACAAACTGCATCTATACAAGAAGTAGCAGTAAATATAGATCATCTAAATAAAATATCCTACGAATTAGATAACTTAGTAAAAACATTTAAATTTTAAGTAAATAAGACTCTGTATATCTAATTGTTTTAAAATTAGATATACAGAGTCTTTAATTGAATACTATTTTAATACTGTAACTGAGTCATTAACTTTTATTTTTCCACTTTGGATAACTTTAGCAAATATAGCTCCTTCTTTTAGTGGACATATACTTTGCGCTTTCACTAAGTCACACTCTGCAAAGCATCTCTTTCCCAATGATTTTATTTCTACAATACTCTCTCCTATTTTTACTTTCATCCCTATCTTTAGATCCTCTAAGCTTATATCATCTAGCAATATATTTTCCTTAAACCTTTTTGTGCAGATTCCCCTATTACTATAACTTTCTTCTATATCTCTTCTATCTTTAGATAAAAGTATAACTAACTGTTTATTACTATTCCCTGTTCCAGAGTGACAGTCTCCAACCATACCAAAGTCTTCTTTTAAGAATGCTATTTCCACGAGCTCTCTAGGTTTTCCCTTTTCTTCACATATATATATTCTGGATAACCTTCCTAGCATTATTCTATTTCCTCTATGATATCTCCTACTTTAACTTTTCCGCCTTTTAAAACTTTAGTAAATATACCTTCTTTAGGCATTACGCATTTACCTACTTTTTGAGCTATAGCACAGCCTGTATGACATTCCTTGCCTATTTGAGTTACTTCTTGAATTGTATCTCCTATTTTTAACTTGGTTCCAACAGGTAGCTCATAAAGAACTATACCTTCAGTAGTAATATTCTCTGCAAAAGAACCATATTCTAAATCTTCTACTCCCATTGCCTTCATTTTATCAATACTCTCTACACCAAGTAGGCTAACTTGTCTATGCCATTTACCTGCATGAGCATCATCTTCTAAACCAAAGTCTTCTAAAAAATTACCCTCAGTTATTGGAGTTTTTATAACACCTTTTGTCTCACTTATATTAATCTCTAGCACTTTTCCTCTTATAGCCATATAATCACCGCCATTTTTATTAGTCTTTCATTCATCATAAATACTTATTAGTTTAAATTAAATATCTTTTTATATAGAAAGTCATTTACTCTAATATAGTAAATACTGTTTTATTCTTGTCTTATATATTCACCTGATTTTCCACCAGTTTTTTTAATAAGTCTTATATCACCTATTACCATATCTTTATCTATAGCCTTACACATATCGTATATAGTAAGAGCTGCCATGGATACTGCAGTCAGTGCTTCCATTTCTACTCCAGTTTTTCCTATAGTCTTTACTTCCGACTCTATTTCTATAGCATCATCTAGTATATTAAACCTTATATCTGAACCAGATATAAATATATTATGACACATAGGTATAAGATCACTAGTTTTTTTAGACCCCATGATTCCACCTACTTGAGCTACTGAAAGAACGTCTCCTTTTTTTATAAGACCTTCTTTAATCATGTTTACAGTTTCAGTCTTCATCTTAATTATACCTCTAGCAATAGCAACTCTCTTGGTATCATCTTTTTCACTTACTTCTACCATATGTGCCCTTCCGCTCTCATTAAAGTGAGTAAATCCCATCATATCAACCTCCTATCTCATACATATTTCTAATAATATACTTTCCTTCTTCTAAGTGGTGCTCTTCTGGTTTCTGTAATATTGCCTCTTTTATAGTTTTTTCTAGGTCTCTACCACTTTGTAGTACATTTTTCAAGTCTATTTCATCATTAGAGTGTAGACATAGCTTTAGTTTTCCTCTTGATGTAAGTCTAACTCTATTACAAGCATCACAGAACTTGCATGATATAGGATTTATTATTCCTACCTTTCCCTTTCCACCAGGTAGTTTATAATATACCGCTGGAGATGAAGGGTCGTTTCCTTCTGTTTTTTCTAATTCTTTAACTTTGTCTAATATCATACTGTTAGACACAAACTTTTTAGCTGCCCAATCTGAAGCTTCTCCTATAGGCATAAGCTCTATGAATCTAACATCTATTTCTTCTTGTTTAGTAATATATACGAAATTCTCTATTTCATCCGTATTAAAGTCTCCTATTAAAACAGTATTTATTTTTATAGGGGTTAATCCTACCTTTTTAGCTTCTTCTATTCCATCTAAAACTTTTAGAAGACTTCCGCCTCTAGTTATCTCTTTATACTTTTCAGGATTTAATGTATCTAAACTAATATTTACTCTATTTAATCCTGCATCCTTTAGCTGTTTTGCATAGTCTTTTAAATATATTCCATTAGTAGTCATAGCTAGATCTTTTACTCCATCTAATTTAGAGATCTTTTCAACAAGTTCTACTATGCCTTTTTTAACTAATGGCTCACCACCAGTTATTCTAATTTTATTTATACCTAAAGAAACAAATGCCTTAGCTATTTCATAAAATTCCTCAATAGATAAAACGTCTTCATGATCTACTTTACACACACCACCCTGTGGCATACAATACTGACACCTTAGATTACATAAGTCTGTTACTGATATTCTAAGGTAGTTTATATTTCTTCCAAATAAGTCCTTCACGTTTAGCCCACCTTATCTGTCGTATATTACGTTATATATCGTTCTTGTTTATATTCTACTTCATTTTAAGGTAAACTACCACCATAATTTTATAATACTATGCTTACTACATTACTTGATAAGTTCTCTTAACTAAATAGCATTAATTCAAAGTAATGAAGTAGATTCTTACTAGTTTATCCCATTGCTTTAACTTATATATCTTTTAAAACCTTTTTTGTTTTATTTTATTTCTTTTATATTTACTAAAGATTCTATAAAATCAAGATCAGATTCAGTAAGGTCTTCTTTAACATTTTTTCTATCCTCTTTTAATTCAACACTTACATATTTGGACTTGATATGTTGATCTAATAACTCTAAAATTCTATTTTCTTCTTCCTCTGTAAATACTCTGTCTGCCTTGTCCAAATCATCTATAATTAAATCTTTTATATATCTAGTAAAATTAAAAGTCTTATCAAAATAGCCTTTCTTTTTTAATCTTTCACATAACTCTCTATCTCCTGATCCAAAAGTTATTGTTTTATTTATCCTTTCCATCCTACAGCCCTTTTTTTGCTTTCAATTCCATCATTTTAGCTAACTTCTCAAAGCTATTAGCATTTGTAAACTGAGCATTTTCTAGCACTTCACCAGACTTTAAGTTAATTAAATCTATATACTTTTCTCCAAAAGCTTCAAACCCACCACCTGTTAAATATACCTTTTCAGACCTCTCATATTCATCAAGTTTTCTTAACTCTCCGTTTATTTGTTCAAGATAATTTTCAATGATTGGCTTTATGTAATCAACAGAATGTAGTTCTCCCTTAAACATAATTTTATATTCACCTATTCTTTTTATATACTTTATATAGTCTTCTATTTGATAGTCTTTTACATCCATTCCTAACTTTCCATATAAAACACTGGAAATAGAATCATATAACTTAGCTACACCCATTTTAATAGATTTCACTTTTACAGGTTTGCCATCTACAAATATAGTTACATCAACAGTATTCCAGCCCCAATCCACTAATACAGCAAGTGGTACTGCTTTAAACTTTTCAATATCTAGTACTGGAGTTACAGACCCCTGTGGTGAACAGTGAACATCATCAACTTTTATTCTTACAACTCTTCCATTTAGTCCTAACTTTACTCTTTTATCAATATCTTTTAGAAACTTAATAAAAGATTCTTTTTGCTCTGTAAATGATGAAGCTGGTAGGCCTGTCCCTAAAACAAGATGAAGTTCTTCAGCACCTTGTTCTATTTCATCTTGAAATGACAAATATAGAGCTGTTAATGTTGTAGATTCTAAAATTAGTCTATCCTTTTCATCCTTAGTCTTATCCTCTGATCCAAAATGACCAACACCACCATAACCTATTGTCATTTCTTTTCCATCATAAAATATAATCTGGTTAGCACCCTCTATTCCTAAACTCCCTTGTGACATATAAGCTGGAACTTTTACACCTCTACTTGTTTTTATTGTTGAGAATCCATTATCAAGTCCTATAACTTCTTTAACTATACTCATTTTTTATACACACATCCTTTCAATAGTCTTAATTTTATTCTATTAATATGGTCATTTACCATGATGTTTTTTGTAGTGTAATGCATTGTTATTCATTGTATCTCTTACTTTCAATTGCATTGCTTTTAATTGTTTTGCACTTATCATTCCTATAAGTCAGTAATACTGCCATATTCATAAATAAAAAGTCTAGCAGTAATAATCTGATAGACTTTAAGTATTCTATATATTAACATTAACATCCTCTATTTAAGTTAAAGTGAATTCACGAAGTTTATTTAATTCTTAATTTAATCTATTATTCTAACTGAACCAGTATTTAAGAATTTATATCCACCTAAACTCTCAACTCTTCTTTTGAATTCATCAGATGTTAATATGCTTATAAATTCTTGTACTTTTTCACTATGAAAGTTTTCATAATGAATTAAAAAATCGTAATCTTCATATCCTACTTCTATAAAGTCTAAGTCCAATGCTTTAGCTGCTGAGTATATACCAAGCCCAGTAGTTGCTGATCCTGTCTTTACTCCCATAGCTACAGCCATATGAGTAGTCATTTCTCTATTATAACCTTTTATGTCCTGTAGATTTATACCTAACTTCTTCAAATTATAGTCTAAGAGTATTCTAGTTCCTGCTCCTCTTTGTCTATTTATAAATATAATATCATTTCTTAACAAGTCTTTAAAGTCTATTATGCTCTTTGGATTTCCTTTTTCGACAATAAAGCCTTGTAACCTTTGTAATCCTTTTATAAGCGCCATTTTTTTTCCTGGGAAATATTTTTTTACATAGCTTATATTGTACTCTCCTGTCTCCATGTCTAACAAGTGGATTGGTGCTATATGGCATTCTTCTCTCTTAATAGAAAGTAGCCCTCCCATACTTCCTACATGTCCTGAAGAAAGATGCATCATGTCAGACATAATATCCATTACAAGGTCATGGCTTCCTATAGATACTAATGTATCCTTTATATTATTTACAGACTTTAATAGTTTAACTTGAACTTTTTCACCAGCTTCTACTCCTTCTACATTTTGAGGAATTTCTACTATTCCGTCAGCTTTTACTAAGCTCATAGTAACTCCTGCCCCACCAGAGAGTGGGGTAGCTATAAGTTTATCTTTTACAAGTCCCAGATTTACTCTCAATAATTCTCTACTTTTTAGCGAAGACACTACCCTTCTTGAGATGGTTGCTTCTACTATTTCATCTTTTTCTTCGTTTAATCCAACATAGCTATATATTATAGGTTTTACGAACGTTTCGAACACAAAGAAAGAAGATACTGGATATCCTGGTATACCTATAACAGGCTTATTATTTATTGCTCCTAATATAGTAGGTTTCCCTGGCTTTAAAGCTACACCATGTACAAATACTTCTCCAAGTTCTCTTATTAGACTAACTGTATAATCCTTAGACCCTGCTGATGAACCTGCATTTATTAATAGTATATCATTTTCATCTATACCTTTTAATATAGCTTGCTTAAGTTCTTCATAAGTATCATCTACTGGTAAGTACCTATTAGAAGTACCACCATACTCATTTACTAGTCCTTCAAATACTTTAGAGTTAGAGTCTGGTATTCTACCTACTTCTTCTATCCCTATTTCATCTACTATCTCTGATCCTGTAGGTAGTATTCCTACTTTAGGTTTCTTATATACTTTTACACTCTTCATTCCACCTGCTATAAGCGCACCTAAGTCTATAGGTCTTATTTTATGTTTAGACGGTATTATCATCTCAGTTGCAACTATATCTTCCCCTATTGGTCTTACATGCTGCCATGGATATGCAGAGCTTAGTATTTGAATCTTTCCTTTCTCTAGTTCTATAACATCTTCTATCATTATAACCGAATCAAATGGAGCTTCTATGGGATTACCTGTATTTATATATTTGAAATCACTATTCTCTATTAATATCTTGGGACTAACCTCAGTCGCTCCTATGGTATTCTCTGAATTTACTGCTATTCCGTCCATTGCCGCAGCATTATAGTGTGGCGATGAATTTTTAGCAAATACAGCCTCGTACGTTATTCTTCCCAGTGACTCTAATATATTTATTTCTTCATATAAATTTCTTATCTGTAATTTTTCAAGATATAGTTTCTTTGCTTCGTCTACATTCATGTTCTCTATATAAATATTTCTATCTTTTTTATTCAAAATTTTCACTCCTTATAGAAAATTCTTATATATTTCGTTTACTAAGTCCTATTTCTAAAAATAGGACTTTTATATACACATTTAGTTTTTATAATCATATCATACTAATACAGTTGTTAATTCAGCCTATATATTTTTTAATCTTGTTATTGAGTTTAATCCTCTAAATTAATTTATATACTAGTTATGAAAGGAGAATCTTATAAATGAAAATTAAAGAACTGCTTGAAGAAAATAATGATAACTCAGATAATAAGTGCCCTAAAAGTACAATTGCATCATCTTTTTTTTCAATGCCACCCAAACAGTTTGCCTTACTGTCGTCATTACTAGGAATCCTACTAGTTGATAATCTAAATATAGAACAACAAAACTCAATTGGAAACTTTATTGTAAATATAGGTCAATCCATATTAACAGCAGCTGCTCAAGGGGAATCCATCAAATCTAATAATGAAAAAAATGATAAGATTCGTAAACAAATTGAAGAACTAAAAAAGGAACTTTGTGAGCTTGAAAAAGAACTAAATTAAAAGCCACATTACATAATAAGTCCTTTTAAAAATAGTATATAAATATATTAGAATCAATATATTATTAATAAATATAAGAAAATAATACCCTTGAGACTTGTTACAAATTGCAAGGGTATTTATTATAGAAAATTCAAAAATTAAAGTAAATACACATCTCTTTCCTCACCTTTATATATTCCTTCTTCATGTGATTGTATTTCTATATATCCTGATGACTGAGATAGTAACGTAATCATACCTGACTTCCCAAAGTTAGGTATGCAATAGACTTTTCCATCTCTTTCTTCTAGTGAAACCATTTGATAAGTAGTTTTTCCTGAAGATGAAGGGAAGTTAAAGTCTACTATAGCTTTAACTCTATCTTTTCCCTCTTTTACTCCCATTATATCCTTAATAAATCTTTCTACTAACGCTTTAAATACTATTATAGATGACACAGGATGTCCTGGAAGCCCGAATACTCCCTTTCCTCTAGCTTCACCAATGATTGTAGGTTTACCAGGTTTTATAGACATTCCATGTATAAAAACACCTTTACCCTCAAATGAATCTATAACTTGATGAGTAAAATCTCTTACACCAACTGAACTTCCTCCCGAAAGAATAACTATATCACTATCTTCTAAACCATTTTCAACTTCTTGCTTTAGTAATTCAAAGTTGTCTTTTACTATAGTTCTATTTACTACTTCTCCACCTATTTTTTGTATCATAGAGTATAGAACATAGCTATTTATGTCTCTTATCTTTCCTATCTTCATTTCTTCATCTAAATCTATAATTTCGTCACCCGTAGATATTATATAGAACTTAAGTTTTTTATATACTTTCACTTTAAAAATCCCAAGAGACGCTAATACCCCAATGTCCTGTGGGGTTATCTTTTTGCCCTTTTCTAATGCTACTTGTCCTATTTTAATATCATCATCTTTAAATATTACATTCTCACCAAATGATATAGGCTTATATATTAGTATGTTTTCTTCATCCATCTTTTCTACATGCTCTATCATTATTACACCATCTGCTCCCTTAGGAAGCATACCGCCAGTAGGAACATAGATAGCTTCACCTGGATGAATTTCTGTAACAGCTTCTTTTCCCATTCTTATCTCGCCATTTAAACTTAAGAAACTAGGAAGGGACTCACTGGCTCCATGACTATCACTCGATTTTATAGCATATCCATCTACCGTTGATCTATCAAAACCTGGAACATTCTCTTCAGAAATAATATCATCGCATAGTATTCTGTCTGCAGAGCTTAGTATATCTACATATTCCGATTCTAATTCTAAATTAATATTTTCTAGTAATAACTTTCTCGCTTCCTCAACTGATACAACATTAAAAAAATCCATACTAACTCCCTACCTTTCATCCTTTTTTAATCTTCCTTTTTCAAGATAAATTATTTCATTACATAATCTTTTTGACTGTTCTAAATTATGAGTGACTATAATTACAGTTCCTTTCTTTTCTCTATTATACCTTATTATTTCTCTTTCCATTATTTTAATTGACTCTGGGTCTATATTAGATGTAGGTTCATCCAGAAATAATACTTTGGGATTAAATACCAACGCTCTAGCTAGTGAAACTTTTTGTGACTCTCCACCTGATAATTTATGTGCTTGCTTATCTTTTAAATCATATATCTCTAAATCATATAAAATTTTCTCTACTTTTTGTTTTATTTTATCTTTATCTATCTTTCTTATTCTCAATGGATAATATATATTTTCAAAAACTGTCCTTTTAAATAAATATGGTCTTTGCATAACCATAGTAATTTTATCATATATACTTTCATCTATGTTTTTTTCATCATAAAGTATTTTTCCTAAAAAATTATTATCTAACCCAGCTATTATATTTAAAAGAGTACTTTTCCCACATCCATTAGGTCCTGTTACTCCTGTTATTTTCTCTTTATTTATTTTTAATTCATCTATATTTAGTACTAGATTCTCACCATAATATTTTTTAATATTTAAGCCTGTAATATTCATTTTAATCCTCCATACTATAGGAATATATAATGCTATTAATTCCAAACGATATTATCAGTAATACTATTCCTAATGCTATAGCCATAGGATAATCTCCCATAGAGTTTAACATGGATATGGAAGTAGTTATAACTCTAGTATATCCTTTTATATTTCCCCCTACTATCATAACTGCTCCTACTTCAGATATTGCTCTTGAAAATGCTGTTACTATATTCATAAGTATATCTATTCTTAGCTCTTTTATTATGAGTATAATTATGTCCAGTTTGCTAGCTCCCAAAGTCTTACCTATTTTTTCTATAGACTTCCCTCTATTTTTAGAAATATTATAAGTTAGACCAAGTATTAAAGGGGTTACTAGCACTGTTTGTGCTATTATCATAGCGGTAGGACTATACATCAAATCTAAAAAACCTAAAGGTCCTCTTCTAGATAGTATTATAGCTATTACTAAACCTACTATAACTGAAGGTGTACTCATAAGTGTATATAATATTCTTGAAAAAATTTTCTTACCCTTGAAGTCTTTTATACCCAAGTATATACCTAATGGAACTGTTATTATAGAGGAAAGTATCGTAGAAAGTGAAGATACAAACACTGACAATATAACTATTCCGTATACTTCCTTGTCAAAACCTATCAAAAGTTTAAACGCTTCCATTATCCCACTTAATATATAATCCATTTAATCACATCCTTATATATGTAAAAATAAAAAAGCTAATTATAAACTCTTTTAAGAGATTTATAATTGGCTTTTTTATTTCAAAATTATTATCTTTATTGTTTCAATTACTTAGCATTTGGTACAAACAGTGGCTGTCCAAATTCTTTTACTCCAAATTCACCTATTAATTTTTGAGTTTCTGCTGATAGCATCCAGTCCATGAATGTTTTTGCACCTTCTGCATTTATTTTATTATTCTTTTCAGGATTTACTGGTATAATACCATATTGATTAAATAGATTTTCATCTTTTTCTACTAGAATATCTAAATCTAAAACATCTTTCATACTTAGATAAGTAGCTCTATCTGTTAAAGTGTATCCTTTCTTTTCACTAGCTATTTTTAGTGTATCGCCCATTCCACGACCAGATTCCATATACCAATCTCCCTCTGGCTTTATTCCGGCCGTTTCCCAAATTTTCATTTCTTTATCATGTGTTCCAGACTTATCAGCTCTTGAAACAAAAATAGCTTTATTTTCTGATATAGTTTTAAATCCATTAACTATATCACTTCCATACTTTTCTTTTAACTTTAGTGAATCATCTTTAGGTCCTACTAAAATAAAGTCATTATACATTACATCTTTTCTCTCAGTTCCATGTCCTTCTTTTACAAACTGTTCCTCTTTTACTTTAGAGTGAACTAAAAGTATATCTGCATCACCATCTTTACCTTTTTGAAGAGCCTCACCAGTTCCTACTGCTATCACTTTTACTTTTATACCTGTTTCTTCTTCAAACTTAGGTAATAAGAAGTCTAAAAGTCCACTATCTTGTGTACTAGTAGTAGTAGATAAGATTATAGAACCACCTTTTTTAGTATCTTTTTCTGACTCTTCTACTTTTGACTTAGTTTCATTCTTTGGCTCTTCTACTTTATTACTACATCCAGCTAGTACAGATAACGATAAAACTAAACATAGAAGAACAGCAAATAGTTTTTTCATATTTTTCATTTTGTCACCCCTATATAATTTTTATTTAAAGTCTAAGAAGTATACTATTTTTATATTAATATACTCCTTAAACTTTTAAATCATAGAATCTATATTTTCAATACTTGTCCGATATCTTATAGGACTTATACTATTTCTATATAATAAAAAAAGTAGTCTTCCATAAAAGTCATTTTAAATAAGTGACTCCTTTTGGAAAGACTACTTTTGAGTATGCAAAGTTATAAAAAGTATATATACTTAAACATACTCAAACCTTCCTTTCCAAACGTGGGAGGCACAAAAGTTTCCCTTTATACCCATGGTCTTAAATTTCATGGAATTTCTTTCTTTAGAAATCTAAGCTCGGAAAATTTGAATATATATTCATTTTATCTCCTCTAACAAAACCTATTACAGTTATATTTAAGTCTTTAGCCATCTCTATGGTTAAATTAGTTGGAGCTGATCTTGAAACTATTATAGGCAATCCTATCTTTGCCACTTTAATTAAAACTTCTGATGATATTCTACCACTAGTTAAAATCATCTTATCTGATATATCCATGCCTTGCATGAATACTTTTCCAATTATTTTATCTAAAGCGTTATGTCTACCGATATCTTCTTCAAATATTAATATATTTTCTCTGTCACATAATGCACAACTATGAACTCCACCAGTCTTTAAAAAGAGTTCGGATTCTTTATTAAAAGTTCTTATGAGTTTCTTTATATCATCTGTATTAATTTTAGTATCATTTTTTATCTTTTTAGATTTAAATGAATCTATTACATTGTAAAAAACTGTTCCTTTTCCACAACCAGTAGTTATAGTTCTTTTTCCATAAAGTTTTTCAGAAAGATTAGTTTTATTTTTAGTATAGACGTAGGCTATTCCTTTTTCTTTATCTATTCTTATATTTTTAATATCCTCTTTTGACTTTATAAGTCCTTCGGAGTGTAAAAAACCAATAGCTAAATATTCTAAAGAACTAGGAGTACATAATAGAGTTATAAACTCGTTATCATTTAGAAAAATTGTAAATGCATGTTCAACTATAACATAGTCTTTATCTTCATATATTTCTTCACCTTTTACTCTTATAATGTCATATTCTTTAGTTCCTGTCATAGTCTAGCCTCTCTTTACTTTAAATATTTGAGTAATTTCTTATATAATCATCTAATTCATCTCTAGTATTAAGGTTAATAAACATTTCCCATTTTGGACTAAACCTTCTAGCATCATCTTCTTCTATATATAGTGTATCTGATTTTTGTAGAAAAGAATTAACAGATCTTTTATTTTCCTGTAAATGTTTTTCTATTCCATAATATAAATCTTTAGAGTAAAAGCTGTTAAAAGCTTCTATCCAGTTTCCAAATTTAGTTACACATGCTTGCGGTTCTTGCTCCCTTTCCTGCATCTTTTTCTTCATATATCTAATATATTCTATACTTATATTAGGCATATCGCAAGCTATAAAATAAGCATATTTACTTGAAGAATTTTTAAGCCCTACATGAAGTCCTGAAAGAGGTCCCATTTCTTTTATAATATCACTTACTATCTTATCACCAAAGCCTATATAGTACTCTGGCTTGTTAGTAACTACTATTATTTCGTTAAACTCTTTCTTAAGCTTGGATATAACTATATCCATAACTCTTCTTTCTTTTATCTTTAAAAATTGTTTATCAAATCCCATTCTAGAGCTTTTTCCACCAGCTAATATAATAGCTGTTCCAAATTTACTCATATCAATCCCCTGCCAACTTTATTAGTTAATAAAACTACCTAGCACACTCGCTATCTCTACCAGTCATTATCTCTAGTCCATGATGAACTGAGTCTATTATATATTCAAGTGTCTCTCTTACTGCCTTTGGACTTCCTGGTAAGTTTATAATTAATGTTGTATCTTTTCTAATACCCGAAGTAGCTCTTGATAACATAGCTCTTGGAGTAAATTGTAAGCTAAAATTTCTCATAGCCTCTGGTATTCCAGGCACTAGCCTATCTATTACTTTAAGAGTAGCCTCAGGAGTTACATCTCTCTTGGCAAATCCAGTTCCACCAGTAGTTAGTATAAGGTCTATCTTTAGATTATCACACATATTTATCATTTCGTTAGATAATGAATCTAAGTCATCTGGAAGTATAACTTGTTTTTCTACTTTATATCCTTTTTCTTCAACTATTTCACGTATAACTAATCCACTCTTATCTTCTCTTTGTCCTGTAGATCCTTTATCACTAGCTGTTATTATACCTACCCTAAACATTTTTAACCTCCCCAAGGAAGTGACATATATTCTTTCATTCTTCTATCATATTCTTCTTTAAATATAGATTCATGCCCTGCTTCCCAACCTGCTAAAGTTTCAAAAAGTTCCTTTATAATAGGTTCATCTGCTTGCTTAGATGCATTCTCATAGAATTCTTTAAAATCTCTCTCTATAAGATAAGCCATTCTCAATATAGTTATATCTGGAACATCGCTTTCTTTTAATGCTGCATCTACATATTCTTTTTTCGATCTTTTTTCAAATATTTCTGGATCGACATCTTCAAGCATTTCTTCTATTTCAAATGTATCACTTTTCACATACTTTTCTAAATGTCTCTTTAGAAAATTATAGTGATCCATCTCTACCTCTGATAAGTTTAAAAATAGTGCTTTAGCAGTTTCACTTGTAACCTGCCCCGCTTTTTCTTTAAAGAAATTAGAACCATCAAGCTCCATTTGCATAGCATATCTTATTGCTTGTTCATACTTTTTCAACTCAGTAGCCCCTCTCTAGCTTATTTTCTCTATTTTAACTGCTGCAACCTTAAGTTCTGGTATTTTAGCAGCAGAATCAATTTTAGGATTAGTAAGATAATTTGCAGCGCCCTCTGCAAAATGAAATGGTATAAATACTACACCTTCTTCTACTATATCTGTTACTTTAGCCTTGACATCTATTGTACCTCTTCTTGATGTCACTTTAACAAATTCACCATCTTTGATTCCTAGTTTATTTGCTGTTATTTCACTTATCTCTATATACGATTCTGGTACCTTTTCATTTAACTTTTCTACTCTTCCAGTCATGGTTCTAGTATGATACTGATAAAGTACTCTACCTGTAGTTAGTATATATGGATATTCACTATCAGCAGTTTCAGCACTACCTACATGATGAACCGGGAAAAATAATCCCCTTCCTCTAGCTATAGCATCTTTATATAGATACTTAGTTCCAGGGTGATCTTTATCTAGGCAAGGCCATTGTAGTCCTTCAGTTTCTATCCTATCATAGCTTATACCACCATATTGTGGTGTTAAACTAGCTATTTCATCCATTACTTCTGAAACATTTCTATATCTTTTAGTATATCCTAGTCTATTCATAATCTCTATTAGTATCTGCCAGTCTGGTTTAGAGTCTCCTATTGATTCAATAGCTCTTCTTACTCTTTGGACTCTTCTTTCTGTATTTGTAAATGTTCCATCCTTCTCAGCAAAAGAAGCTGCCGGTAAAACAACATCTGCAAATTCAGCAGTTTCAGTTAAAAATATATCCTGAACAATCAAAAAATCAAGCTTTTCTAACGCATGCTTAACATGGTTTATATCTGGATCCGATATCATAGGATTTTCTCCCATTATATATAGCAGTTTAGCATTTTCAAGTATTTCTGCCATAGTCATCCCTACTTCTCTTGGTAAACTAACACCCCAAGCTTTTTCAAACTTATCAGCTATTTCTTCTTTAAACACTTTCTGATATCCTGGTAAGTCTGATGGTAATCCACCCATATCACAAGCACCCTGAACGTTATTTTGTCCACGAAGTGGATTTACACCTGCATTTTCTTTGCCTATGTTTCCACACATAAGTGCTAAGTTCGATACTGCCATTACCATATTGGTTCCTGATGTGTGTTGAGTTATACCCATTGCATAATATATTCCTGCTTTATCTGACTCTGCATATATTCTGGCTGCTTTTATAATATCATCTTTATCTACGCCACATACTTCTGCTACCTTTTCAGGTGTATAATCTCTAACTACTTCTTTAACTTCTTCAAAGTTTTCAGTTCTTTTATCTATATAATCCTTATCATAAAGTTCATTTTCTATTATATAGTTCATCATTCCATTTAAAAGAGCTATATTCGTTCCCGGCTTAAGCTGTAAGAATACATCTGCTTTATCTGCAAGTTCTATTCTTCTAGGATCTGCTACTATTATCTTGGCTCCTTTTTTATTAGCTTGTTTCATTTTAGTCGCTATAACTGGATGATTTTCTGAAGTATTTGAACCTATAATAAATATAACATCTGTATCAAGAACTTCATTTATACTATTAGTCATAGCACCACTTCCAAGTGTAGTTGCAAGTCCAGAGACTGTAGAAGAGTGACAGAGACGTGCGCAATGATCTATATTATTAGTTCCTATAACTGCTCTGAATAACTTCTGAAATAGGTAGTTTTCTTCATTCGTACATCTTGCTGAAGTAAATCCACCTAAAGCATTAGATCCATGCTTTTCTTTAATTTCTTTTATCTTTGAAACTATTAAATTGAATGCTTCATCCCATGAAGCTTCTCTAAATTTGCCTTTTTCCTTTATAAGAGGAGTCTTAAGTCTATCCGGATGATTTATAAACGGATATCCAAATTTACCTTTTACACATACAAGACCATTATTTGATGGACCTTTAGCTGGCTTAGAATCGACTACTGTATTTCCTTTAGTCATTAATTCTAATTGACATCCTACTCCGCAGTATGGGCAAGTCGTTAAAGTACTTTTAGTCTCCCAGACTCTAGCCTTTTCCTTAGATTTAGGCATTAATGCTCCTACTGGACATGCTGATACGCAATTACCACATGAAGCACAAGTAGAATCTCCTATTCCACTTGACACACTTGTTCTAAATCCTCTTTCACCTAAAGCTATAGCTGATGATCCTTGTAGTTCACCACATATCCTAACGCATTTACCACATAAAACACATTTATTTGGATCATAGTGGTAAAAATGATTACTATCATCTATTGGTAACTTTCTCTTTTCACCTTTATAACTGTCTTTTTTAACATCATATTCATAACAGTAATTTTGTAATTTGCATTCTCCTGATTTTCCACAGTTTAAGCAATCATTTGGATGATTTGAGAATAAGAGGTCTAAAACATCTTTTCTTGCTTTCACTACTTTTTCACTATGTGTTTCTATTTTCATACCCTCTTCTACTTTAAGAGAACATGATGTCATAAGGTTTTTTCTTCCCTCAACTTCAACCACACATAATCTACATGAAGAATCTGGTTCTAATCTATCATCATAGCATAAAGTCGGTATATCTATTCCATTTTCTTGGCAAGCTTGAAGAACTGTAGTACCTTCATTAACCTTATATTTCTTTCCGTTAATAGTTATATTTATCATATTCTTATTACCCCTATCCTTAGTTATAAAGCTTTAACTTACTCAAAGTAATCTATTATTATTAGGGTGTACTATTTTTAATAAAAAAACACAAGAATTTCATAAATATATCTAAAATATAAAGTTAATCTTTAAGATTAAGATAACTTTGTTCTTATAAAGAACTTATATATTACTTTTACATTAACAACTTTCTTTTAATTTTTCTATTTTTACCGCTGCAACTTTAAGCTCAGGTATCTTAGCTATAGGATCAAGCTCTGTATTAGTTAAATAGTTTGCAGCTCCCTCAGCAAAGTGGAATGGTATAAATACTACATCTTCATCTACTATATCTGTTACTTTAACTGCTATATTTATATTTCCTCTTCTTGAAGTAACTTTAACTACTTCTCCATCTTTTATCCCCATTTTGTTTGCAGTAACCTCGTTTAACTCTATAAATGAGCTTGGTACTTTTTTATTTAATCCATCTACTCTTCCAGTCATAGTTCTAGTGTGATAGTGGTATAATACCCTTCCAGTAGTTAATATGAATGGATATTCTTCACTCTTAGTTTCTGCACTACCTGTATATTCAACTGGGAAGAATAATCCTCTACCTCTAGCTATAGCTTCCTTGTGTAGATACTTAGTACCCGGATGCTCTTTAGTAGGGCAAGGCCATTGGATTCCTTCATCCTCTATTCTTTCATAAGTTATCCCACCATATGATGGTGTAACACTAGCTATTTCATCCATTATTTCAGATGTGTCTAGATATATTTTATTATATCCAGCTTTATTCATTATCTCCATTAAGATTTGCCAGTCTGCTTTAGCATTACCTACTGGTTCTATAGCCTTTCTTACTCTTTGAACTCTTCTTTCTGTATTTGAGAATGTTCCATCTTTTTCTGCAAATGAAGCAGCTGGTAAAACGACATCTGCAAATTCAGCTGTTTCTGTTAAGAATATATCTTGAACTACTAAAAAATCTACACTTTCAAGAGCATGTTGTACGTGTGTTATATCTGGGTCAGATACCATAGGGTTTTCTCCCATGATATATAGGAATCTTATATCTCCAGTTTCAGCACCATGAATCATTTCTGATATAGCTAGTCCTACTTGTCTTGATAAGCTAACTCCCCATGCCTTTTCAAATTTTTCAGCAATTTCTTCTTTAAATACTTTTTGATATCCAGGTAAATCTGATGGTAAACATCCCATATCGCAAGCTCCCTGTACATTGTTTTGTCCACGAAGTGGATTTACGCCTGCATTTTCTTTACCTATATTTCCACACATAAGTGCTAAGTTAGATATTGCAATTACATTGTGAGTACCTGTTGTATGTTGAGTTATACCCATTGCATAGTATATTCCTGCTCTATCTGATTCTGCATAAATTCTAGCAGCTTTAATAATATCATCTTTATTTACTTCACAGATTTCAGCTACCTTTTCAGGTGTATAGTCTTTTACAACTTGTTTAACTTCTTCAAAGTTTTCAGTTCTTTTATCTATATAATCCTTATCATAAAGTTCATTTTCTATTATATAGTTCATCATTCCATTTAAAAGAGCTATGTTTGTTCCTGGTTTGATTTGTAAGAATACATCAGCTTGATCTGCTAACTCTATTCTCCTAGGATCTGCTACTATTATTTTAGCTCCTTTTTTCTTCGCTTGTTTCATTTGAGTTCCTATAACTGGATGATTCTCTGTAGTGTTTGAACCAATAACAAATAAAACATCATTATCTACTGTTTCTCTAACGCTATTAGTCATAGCTCCACTTCCAAGTGTAGTTGCAAGACCTGCAACTGTAGAAGCATGTCAGAGTCGAGCACAGTGATCTACATTGTTTGTCCCAATTACTGCCCTAAATAATTTTTGGAATAAATAATTCTCTTCATTTGTACATCTTGCTGAAGAAAATCCTCCAAAAGCATCTGCTCCATAGTTTTCTTTAGTTTCTTTTATTTTTGAAGCTATAAGTGAAATAGCCTCGTTCCAAGAAGCCTCTTCCAATACTCCATTTTTTCTGATAAGTGGATTTTTAAGTCTATCTGGATGATTAATAAAAGGATATCCAAATTTACCTTTTACACATAATAGACCATCATTAGGCTTTCCATTAACAGGTTGTACACCCACGATTTTACCATTGGTTGATATAAGTTCAAATTGACAACCTACTCCACAGTATGAACAAGTAGTTTTTGTTCTTTTAGTATCCCAATGTCTAAAGTTTTCTCTAGTTTTAGGAGTAAGAGCTCCTACTGGGCATACTGATACACAGTTACCACAAGATACACAAGTAGAGTTTTCTAATCCTTTTCTAAAAGGTGTACTAACTAAAGAATCAAATCCTCTTTCATCTATAGTTATTGCATTTGTACATTGTAGTTCATTACAAACTCTAACACATTTACCACAAAGGATACATTTGTTAGGGTCATAAAAGTAAAAATGATTACTATCATCGATAGGAAGGCTTCTCTTTTCACCTTTATATCCTCCTTCAAGGATTCCATACTCATAACAGTAATCTTGTAACTTACATTCTCCAGATTTTTTACAAGTCAAACAATCATTTGGATGATTTGAAAATAATAAGTCTAATACATCTTTTCTAGCACTTACTACTTTTTGACTATCAGTTTGTATTACCATGCCATCATATACTTTAAGTGAACATGAAGTTGGAAGATTTCTCATTCCTTCAACTTCTACCACACATAATCTACAAGATGCATGTGGTTCTAGTCTTTCATCATGACATAGTGTTGGTATATCTATACCTACTTTTTGGCAAGCTTGAAGTACCGTAATATCTTCCGGTACTTCATAGCCTATGCCGTTGACAATTACTTTTATCATCGGCTATTCTCCTTTCGACTTTTATTATTTCTCATCTACAGGTTTTTGTTCTTCTAGTTTGTTTAGTTTTTCCATAACTTCGCTTAATCCTAAAGCTTCTTTCCAAGATGTTTCTACAAACTTACCATTTGAATCCACATACTCTTTTTTATATGGAGCTTCAGGGTTATCTAAGTTAAGGAATTCAGTAGTTAATCTTCCTTTTAGACATAATGGTCTTCCATAAGCAGGATTCTTTGCTCTTACTGCTACTTTTTTGTTGTTTTTATAAAGAATCTCAAATTCACAACCATATTCACAAACTTTACATCTAAATGGTTCTACTTTACCATCCCATATTCTAGTTTTACCTGTAAGTCTCTTGTCCAGTAGTGCCCCTACTGGACAGACTGTAACACATCTATTACAAGATACACAGCTAGATTCTTCAAAGCTTTGATCAGCATCCGCTGCTACTTTAGTATTAAATCCTCTATTAGCAAGAGTTAATACTTGTCTGTCAGATACTTGTGCACAAGTTCTAACACATTTACCACAAAGGATACACTTAGATTCATCTTTTAATATATATGGGCTAGATGTGTCTACAACTGCTTCTTTATATGCACCATCATGGTCTCTAAATTTAACTTCATATCTATAAGCATATTTTTGTAATGCACATTCTCCTGCTTTTTGGCAAGTTAAGCAGTCATTTGGATGGTTATCTAAAAGTAATTGTAGTATTTCTTTTCTTGCTTTAACTACTTTTTCACTTTCAGTATGAACTACTGAATCTTCTGTTACTAGTATTGAACAAGAAGTCTGTAGTTTTGGATTTCCTTCAACTTCTACAACACATATTCTACATGCTGACACTATTTCTAAATTTGGGTCATAGCATAGTCTCGGGATTTCTATTCCAAGCTTTTGAGCTGCTTGAAGTATAGTATAATTCTCTGGTACTGTTACTTTTCGTCCATCTATCGTAAGAGTTATGTTTCTCATTTTTATCCCCCTATTCTTATTTTTAGCGTTATTCTATAAAATACATTTCGTTTCTTTCATGATAGTATTACGTCTTTTATAAAATTAGGGATATATATTTCAATACCCCTATTTTTATAAACTAGCTTTTATTATAATCTACTATCTTTTTATTACTGCATTTACAGGACATACATCTGCACATGCACCACATTTAACACATGCTGATGTGTTTATAACGTGTCTTTCTTTTACTTTTCCATCAATGCATGATGCTGGACATTGTCTAGCACACTTAGTACATCCAATACATTTATCTGTTATATAGAACTCTAGTAAAGATTGACATGCGCCTGCTGGACATTTCTTATCTTTAACGTGAGCTTCATATTCATCTCTAAAGTATTTTAGTGTAGATAATACTGGGTTTGGAGCTGTTTGACCTAATCCGCATAATGAAGATGATTTTATAGTTTCTGCTAAACTTTCTAATCTATCTAAGTCTTCCATTTCTCCTTTTCCATCAGTAATTTTTTCTAGTAACTCTAACATTCTCTTAGTACCTTCACGACATGGAGTACATTTACCACAAGACTCTTCAACAGTAAAGTCTAAGAAGAATCTAGCTATATCTACCATACAAGTGTCTTCGTCCATTACAATCATTCCACCTGATCCCATCATAGATCCAAGTTCATTTAATGTCGCGAAATCTATTTCAGTATCTATATAGTCAGCAGTAATACATCCACCTGAAGGTCCTCCAGTTTGAACTGCTTTGAATTGTTTTCCATCTGGTATTCCTCCACCAACGTCATATATAACTTCTCTTAGAGTAGTTCCCATTGGAATTTCAACTAATCCTGTGTTGTTTATTTTACCACCAAGGGCAAATACTTTAGTTCCTGGTGAATCTTTAGTACCAAAGCTTGTAAACCAGTCTGCTCCTTTTAATATAATTTGAGGAACATTTGCATAAGTTTCAACGTTATTGATTAAAGTCGGTTTATCCCATAATCCTTTGTTTGCTGGGAATGGTGGTTTATTTCTTGGCATACCTCTTTGTCCTTCGATAGAAGCTATTAGTGCTGTCTCTTCACCACATACGAATGCACCTGCACCAAGTCTTATTTCCATATCAAAGTTAAATCCTGTACCAAATATATCTTTTCCTAATAATCCTTTTGCTTTAGCTTCGTCAATAGCTATTTGAAGTCTCTTAACAGCTATAGGATACTCTGCTCTTACATATACATATCCTTGATCTGATCCAATAGCATATCCAGCTAGTGCCATTGCCTCTATAACTGAGTGAGGGTCCCCCTCAAGTATACTTCTATCCATGAATGCTCCTGGGTCTCCCTCGTCAGCATTACATAACACATATTTTTGGTCTCCTGTTGCTTTAGCTGTAAATTCCCATTTAAGGCCTGTAGGGAATCCACCGCCTCCTCTACCTTTTAATCCTGATTTTTTCATAGTTTCTATAACATCTTCAGGTTTCATTTCTGTTAAAGCTTTGTGAAGAGCAAAATATCCATCATGTGATATATATTCATCTATACATTCTGGATTTATAAGTCCACAGTTCTTTAAAGAAACTCTTTTTTGTTTTGCATAGAATGCAACTTCACTTATAGCTTTGATTTTATCTCCGTCTATAGAACCTTTATAAAGAAGTTCTTTTATTACATTATTATTTATAAGATCTTCTTCTACAATTTGATCTACATCTTCTACTTTTATATGGCTATAAAAAGTACCTCCTGGATATACTACTACTATAGGGCCTGCTTCACATAACCCAAAGCATCCTGTTCTTACAACATTTACTTCATCTTGAATACCTTTTTCTTTTAATAATTCTTGGAATCTTTCTTCTATTTTATCCGATTTAGATGAAGTACATCCTGTACCACGACATAATAGAATTTGCTTTCTATATGTGCTCTCTATTTTTTCTCCACCTTCTATATCTCCTCTTAAAGATACTTTTGGTAGAGTTTCTTCTTTAATTTTCTTTAAATCGTTAATAGTTATCATGAAAGTGCACCTCCAACCAAATTTTTATATTTCTAGTTATCATTCTTATATTTTTCTAGTATACCTTTTACATCTTCTGCCTTAAGTCTACCGTAAACTTCTTCATTTACAGACAGAACTGGAGCTAGTCCACATGCACCTATACATCTAGTTGCAATTAGTGAGAATTTTCTATCACTAGTAGTTTTACCAACTTCTAATTTAAGATCTTTCTTTATCTCATCTATTAAAGCTTGAGCACCTTTAACATAGCAAGCTGTACCTAGGCAAACCCCTATTTCATATTTACCTTTTGGTATTAAAGTAAATTGTGAGTAGAATGTTATTACTCCGTATATCTCAGCTAATGGTATATTAAGACCTTCTGAGATTATTCTCTGAACTTCAATTGGTAAATATCCGAATAAATGTTGTGCTTCATGTAGAACTGGCATTAATGCACCTTTTTTATTCTTGTTTTCATTAATTACATACTTAAGTTGCTTAATGTTTTCTTCATTTTCTTCCCAGTCAAATATAAATTCCATTTGTTAACCTCCTTAAATATAGTAACTATATATAATTTATATAGATTATATTCTACAAATATATATTTGTAGAATATTTAACACATGTCCTAAAAATATATATTGTTTTTATAATAAAATAATATATATTTATAAATATATATTTGTGTTTCGACTCTTTTTTACTTTCTACACTTCTAAGTTTAATACGTGATATGGTCGATTGTCAATGTATGTTATTTATTATACAATGATGTTGTTCTTATAAATAAACATAATTTTCTTTTGGAACGTTTAGATTTGCCTGACTGTATTTTTTTTGAATATAAGTAAATATAGTTCATGTAAATTGTGGACATGATACCTATATATTACTTAATATATTAATCTAATCATAAAAAAAGACGTGAGATCACTTAAATTATTATCTCACATCTTTCGCTTAGTTACCATCTACCCAAAAGTCACTACCCCTTCTAGGTATATACTGGCTCTTCCTGCGATTTTCATAGGGAATCCCTCTTTACCTTCTATAATTTCACAATGAATATAATTATGTCTATTTGTAAAGGATTTATCTCGATATATAATATTGTCTTTATTCAATAGTTTGTTTTTCTTTATATAATATATTAGTCCGGAGCTTGTATCTTCATTTACACAGTCTTCACTTCTCATAAATTCAAAGTTCTTATAATTAATTATCTCATTCTCATCTATTGAAAATACATGTATTTTATCTAAATCACTCATCCCAATACTATTTTTTAACTTATTCATATTCAAAGTTAAATTGTCTATTATATCATTGCTTCTTACCGGTATAATCATGTCTTTTATTCCAGTAAAGAGTATTTCAGGCTTCAGATTCATTGTTCCTATACCAATATCTTCTTTATTAATGTTTAATATAGAACTTAGTTCTTCTAAATTAGAATACTGTCCTAGTGATATTGGTCTATCTTCATATAACTCTACTTTTTCTACTTGCCAATCCTTAAAATAAATATCTATAGGTTTTTTACCTACCTTAGAACATTGATATACTCTCACTACCCCATTCTTTACCCCTTTTATATAACCTCTCTGCGCAAGAGCATAAAAAGAAGCTACGCTTCCACAATCACAGAAAGTTATTTCTTCTTCAGGAGTAAAAAATCTTATAGTATAGCATTCATCATCATTTTTAGTAACAAATGCAATCTTATCTAGATTAGTTATTTTAACTATTCTCTTCATATCTTCTTCAGTTAAATTGCTAGCATCAGGGACTATTCCAGTTGGACTTCCCTCAAATAGTTCGTCTGTAAAAGCGTTTGCTTGATACATTATTATCTGCACTTGACAACACTCCTTAATCTGATAGGGTATTTTATTATGTTCCACGTAAAACAATTATTTAGATATCAGTTCTATAATTCTATCAAGTTCCTCGTCGCTATAGTATTCTATCTCTATTTTACCTTTGTTCTTACCCTTGACTATTTGAACCTTTGTTCCAAGACTTTCTCTAAGAGCTTGCTCTATATCTGATATTACAGGATCTATTTCTTTTAAACTATATACTTTTTCTTTTTCACAATTTAGTTCTTTAACTAATTTTTCTGTTTCTCTTACACTTAAATCTTTTTCAACTATTAATCTAGCTAGCATTACTTGTTTTTTTATATCTTTAAGTCCTAGTATTGCTCTTCCATGTCCGCTAGTTATTTCTTCATTCATTAAAAGATCTATTACTTCGCTCTCTAAATTTAAAAGTCTTATGGTATTTGCCACATATGGTCTACTTTTTCCTAATAACTTTCCTATCTTCTCTTGTGTTAATTTATGTTGATCTATAAGTTCTTTAAAAGCTAGACCTTCTTCTATAGGATTTAAATTCTCTCTTTGAATGTTTTCTACTAAAGCTATCTGCGCTACTTCTAACTCTTCTATATTCTTTACTATAGATGGTATCTTAGTTAATCCCGATACTCTAGCAGCTCTCCATCTTCTCTCCCCCGCTATTATCTCATACCCATTTTCCTTTTGTCTAACTATTATCGGTTGAATTACACCATGGTTCTTTATGGAATCTGAGAGACTATCAATCGCTTCTTTATCAAATTTTTTTCTTGGCTGATCTTTATTAGGACTAATCGAATAAATATCTAGATAGACTACCTCATCCTTTATATTCATCTATATCACCTTTCCAATTCATGCGAATATTTTACATATATACTATTATAGAGTAATCCTAATATATTTTAAAGATAACAAAAAACACTATCAATATTATTAACTTCAAAAAATACTGATAGTGCTTGTCCAGTTCTAGTTTTTAGGTATTTTTACCTTAACCTCTATAAAGTCACCCATATCTTTTTGTTCATACTCAGCTTCTACCCCACTATCTTTTATAGCTGTATATGCATTTTTAAGTGTATTTAAATATATCCTAAAGTTAATTAAGTTTTTTATTTTCTGTTTACTTTTATGTTCAGTTTCCTTTTGTTTAGTTATATCTTCTAATAAATCACTTATTAGGTTCTCTGTCCTTTTAACTGTTAACTCATTTTGTATTACTTTTTTTAAAACAGACTTTTGCAAGCTTTCATCAGGAAGTCTTAATAGTGCTCTAGCATGTCTTTCAGTTAGCGAATTATCTATTATATCTTTTTTTATGCTCTCAGATAATCTAAGTATTCTTAATTTGTTTGCAATAGTAGACTGACTTTTTCCTAACTGTTCTGCTAATTCCTGCTGTGTAAATCCATGGTCATTTATTAAGTTGTAGTAACCTTCGGATTCCTCTATAAAGTTTAGGTCTTCTCTTTGTAAGTTCTCTAAAAGAGCCAACATAGCTGAATCTTTATCTTTAACATCTACTATTACTGCTGGTATACTTTCTATTTGTGCTAGTTCAGTTGCTCTTAATCTTCTTTCCCCTGCTATAAGTTCATAGTTTTGATCTGATACTTTTCTTACACTAATAGGCTGCAATATTCCAAATGTTTTTATAGATTGACTTAATTCCTCTAGTGATCTTCTAGCAAAAACTTTTCTAGGTTGATAAGGGTTTGGTTTTATTTGTCCTATTGGAATGTAAGTTATTTCACTATTCAAGTTTCCCATTACATCAATCCTCTCCCGAAGTACTTCTTCCCCAAAAACTCTTATCATATAAAATTCTCCAAAAATGTCTGTCTTCCTTCTATAAAACTTAAAAACATTAATTTTCGTTTTACATTTTATATTGTTTTCTCGGATTTTATAACGGATTTTTCTTAGGTTTGCCCCCACCTCTTGGATATTTTGTCGGAGTATGGCTTATTTTTTTTATAATTAACAAATTATGTGTTATATCACTAGATGGAAGCTTAATATCTATTTTATCTTCAATTTTTCCACCTAAAAGTTTTATAGCATTCTCTGAACCCTTTATTTCCTCTTCTACCTCTGGACCCTTCATAGCTATAAAGTAGCCTCCTACTTTTACAAAAGGAAGACAATATTCACTTAATATATTAAGTGAAGCAACTGCTCTTGAAGTTGCTATATCAAAAGATTCTCTATATTCTTCTTTTATTCCGTACTCTTCTGCTCTTCCATGAATAGTTCTTATATTTTCTAAACCTAACTTAGATATTACTTCATTTAAGAATATCAATCTCTTGTTTAAGCTATCAAATAGCGTAACATCAGTTCCATCTTCCATTATTTTTATTGGTACACCTGGAAATCCTCCTCCAGTTCCTATGTCTATTATACTTTTACCCTTAATTATCTTTTGAGTTTTGAATATAGTGATACTATCAAGAAAGTGTTTTATATCAACTTCTACATCATCTGTTATAGCTGTTATATTTATTTTTTCATTCCATTCTTGTAATAGTTCTTTGTATAATCTAAATTGTTCTATCTTCTTTTCATTTAACTCTATTCCTAACTCTTTACAACCACTTATAAGTGTGTCCATATTGCTCATTATTTCACTCCTTCGAAACTTTACATCTTTAGATTATTTCATTATATCATAATAATTTAACATAATTAATCAAATCTAGATATATTAACTTATACTTTATACTTATTCTTTAATTTTCATTCTATAAAATATGACTTTAAATATTAAAAATCATCTAGCCTTATGTACTAAACAATTTAGCTAGATGATTTATAATAATCTTTTCTATCAAGTATTTATTAAAAAGTTGAATTCAATGTTAGTTAAAGTAAATCTATTTTAAATTTTATTCCTTTGCTAAAATATTATTGTTTTTTGTCTCTTCATTCTTCTTCTCCTTACTATCAACCATACAATATATTATTGGTACAAGTGTAAGATTAATAATCATTGATACTAGAAGTCCCATCATCATAAGTCTTGCCATCGGTACAAATAATGCATCTCCACCAAATGCAAGAGGAATTAAGCCAAGCACAGTAGTCATAGTGCTCATTAATATAGGTATAAATCTCTTTTTCCCTGCTGACTTACAGGCTTCTTCAGTTGTGGCACCATTTTCTTTTTCATTATTTATAAATTCAATTAAAACAATCGCATTCGCTAAAACACATCCTAATAAACTCGCAATACCAATAAGAGCAAGGAAAGTTAGCTTTTCTCCTGTAAGATATAGTGCCGCAACACCTGCTGTAGCTCCAAATGGAACTGATATAAACACCATAATAGACTTCTTAATTGAATTAAACTGATAAATAAGTATCATAAAGATCAAAAATATCGAAACTAGTGCAGAGCCTCCTATAGACTCTAGTACTTCTAAGAAATCTTTCTTCATTCCTGACTTCTCAAATCTTATACTCTCAGGGAATTCTGTTTCTTCAATCATTTTTTCAAGCTTATTCTGTATAGTAATATCACTATAACCGGAGGTAGCATAACAGCCTACTACTCTTCCTCTTTGTCCATCTAACCTGCTTATTGAACTCATCTCAGAATTAATTCCAACTTCTGAGAATTGCTGTAGATCATATTTGTTTCCTAAAATTGATGACTTTACTTTAAAGTTCTCAAGTCTTTCCTTATTATCTATATCACCTTCAAGAACCACATCATATTCCTTACCATTCTGACGATATGTTGATATATTTCTTCCAATAAGAGCTATACTAATCTCATTTTGTACTTCTGCTTTCATAAGACCAAGAGAATTAAGCTTTTTCGTATCCATATTTATATAATAATTATAGGTTGATATTTCTCTTCCCATATTAACGTTTTTAGTTCCCTTAATACTACTCATAAGTTCAGCTACTTTGTCTGATGCTTCATTAAGATCATCAATATCTTTACCATATATCTTCATCTCAATAGGCTTTGATGTTCCAGCCATGATTCCTAGCTCATCTACAACAATTCTTCCTCCAGATACCTTATCATCAAACTCTTTTTGAAGATATTCAACTATTTCAAATGTATCTTTAAATCTTTTGCTTTTTGATAAGTCTACTCTTACAAATATATCTCCTACATTTTTGAGCTGTGATTTAGGAAGTATTGAATAATCATATCTTGGTACACCTATTCCTACACCTGAAAGATAATATTTTTTCTCTGGCTGTTTATCAAGAATTTTCTGTATTTGATTTACAACATCTTCAGTCTTTTTAATATCATTTTCATTATCTCCAGTTATTTCAATCGTAATAACATCCTTAAATGCCTTCGGTATAACTTGCATATCTATAAATATTATAGAAAGTGAGCATACAATCATAATAGATACAGCTACTAATATCGCTTTCTTCTTGTTTTTAAATGCTAGCTGAAAAACTCTATCATATAATTCTGTAAGTTTTTGAGATCCACCTTTCTTTTTTTCGTTTGACTTTCTAAGGAAAAAGTATGACATAAGTGGTGTTACAAATACAGAAACTATAAACGATGAAACAAGACAAACTATAATCACAATAGGTAAGCTAGAAATAAGTTGTTTATATGCCCCTGAAAGAGTCATCAGTGATAAAAAAGCTGAAACTGTTGTTAGCATAGATATGAATACTGGAACAATAACATCATTTGTCCCTTTTACAACAGCACTAATTCTGTCTCCACTTTCATCATTGTCTAATCTAGTTTGTATTGAGTCACTAACCACAATGGCATTGTCCACCATCATACCAAGTACAACAATCAGAGCTGCTAATGAAACAAATTGTATATCAATACCTATAAATTTCATAACTATAAAGTTCATAAGTATAATCAAAGGTATTGCTATAGATACAACAATAGCATTTCTTAGATTCATTCCTATCATTAATACAACAAGTACAAGAACTATTGCCTCAATAAGATTTATTACAAATCCATTGACAGCTTCACCTACTACATCAGGTTGAAAGTATACTTCCTCTACTTTTATATTATCCGGTAAAGTTTTCTTAAAATCATTTATTGTATCTCGTATGGAGTCACCAAAGCTCACAACATTTATACCACTCTTAA
The DNA here is from genome assembly GCF_000299355.1 of Gottschalkia acidurici 9a. NCBI lineage: Bacteria > Bacillati > Bacillota > Tissierellia > Tissierellales > Gottschalkiaceae > Gottschalkia > Gottschalkia acidurici. The sequence continues at coordinate 3,092,188 of NC_018664.1, forward strand.
AGTAAAGTGATATTACATTAGCATCTTTTTTATTGTACATAAATTTTGATGAATCGTCTGGAACTTTGATTTCTACATTTGCAATATCAGATAGTTTACTAATAGCACCTGTATCTGATGATCCTATTACAATATTTTTAATTTCTTCAATGCTTTCAAATTTACCACTAGAAGTCACAGTTATAACACTATCGTCAACATCAATAGCTCCTGTTGGTATCATACTGTTTTGTGCAGAAATAACTTTTGACAATTCTGCTAGGGATAATCCTAAATTATTTAATTTATCACTATCAACCTTTATAGATACTTCTGACTCTTGTTTTCCTGAAACATCAACCTTTTTTACTCCATCAATAATTTTTAATCTATCTTTTAATTCATCGGTTCTCTGAGCTAACTCGTCTCCTGAAACGCCTTCTCCTGATACTGCAAGTATAAGACCTGCAGTATCCATAACTTCAGTGTCCACAGATACCTTTGTAACTCCATCAGGTAAAGAAGGAGTAATATCATTTATTTTTCGGCGTAATTTATCAAAACTGTCATCTACCTCTTCTTGACTCATATTCATATCAAGTTTTACCATAACAGCACTTACATTATTAAAAGTCTGTGATGAACAAGAATCAAAACCGTCTGACTCCATCGCCACATCTTCAATCTTTTTGGTTACAAGCTCTTCCATATCTTCAGCAGAAGCTCCTGGATAAACAACAGTTACTGTTGCAATAGGAAGAACTACTTCTGGGAAGTGTTGCTTAGGTATTGATATATAAGAAAATAGGCCTCCTATAATTAACATAAACATTATTATTGTTACTAGAAGTCTTTTTTCTATAATTTTATAAACGAAACCTTTATTTTTTTCACTATTAATCACCTTCTCTCTATTTTAAAATTTTAACAGTGTCATTTTCTTTAATTGTCTTTATTCCCTCTTTGATAACAGTTGCATTACTTTCTAGTCCTATAACTCTTACATTGTTTCCTTTTATTTCTCCTAACGAAACTTGTTTTCTCTTTACTAGATTTTTTTCCCCAACGCAGTAAACATAATCTAGTCCATCAATATTAAATACACTCTCTATCGGCACAAAACTTCCATTTTCACTACCTGTAATTACCTTGACTTCTACTGTCTCACCTATTGTAAAACTATCTGAATCAAAAGTGATATCTACCGAATAAGTTCTTGTCTTCTCATCAGGATACTGTGATATGCTATCAACTTTTCCATCTACCTTATCATTAATTTTTATAACACTATCAAGCCTTACTTTATCAATATTTTCTGTTGCAACGCCTATAGTTACTACCATCTGTTTGCTTTTTACTACTACAACAGGATATCCCCCTCCTATAATTTCTCCTTTTTTATAAGGGATCTCCATTACATATCCATCTGAATCAGCGTGAATAGTTGAATCACTTATACTCTTTTGTGTTTGACTTTGAGATATAGTTGATATATCTACATTTGCCGAAGCAGCATTTATATCACTTTCCTTAGTTTTTTTCAGGTTTTCTAAATTTTCTTTTGCAATATTATAATTACCTAAAAGGTTCTCATACTCTGCTTGTTTAGATTTGTATTCTGCCTTTTTTGCTTCCCACTGTTTTTCAGGTACTGCACCTTCTGCATAAAGCTCTTCATATGCATCTAGACTAGATTTCATTGTATCTACAGCCACCTTTGCTGCACTAATAGAGTTCTCAAGGTTTTTTATATTTGTTTGTGCAGTTTTTATATTTGTATCATAACTTTCATTAGTCTTTTTCAAAGTATTCCTTGCAATATCAATATTATTTTCAATAATTGATGCTGAAAACTCAAGATTTGATGTATCTAGCTTTGCTAGAATGTCTCCCTTTTTTACCTTTTGCCCTTTTTCAACATATATTTCCTCTAGCTTTCCGCCTGAGAGAAAAGCATAGTTTTTTGTTTCTTTTGCTTTGACTATCCCTAAATGTGTAATTCCTTTTAAATAGTTAGATTGTCCCACTTTAGTAACTTTCACATTTTTCTCACTATGTACGGCCTTATCTTTGGTACTACTACACCCTGTAATACTTAATGTAAGTACTGCAATTAAAGCTATTAATTTTTTATTCTTCATTTAAACATCCCCTCCCCTTAATAAACACCTTGTTACTTAAATAGTATATAGAGGTTGTTTTTCACTTTCAATGGTCATAATTCCTAAGTAAGTTACATAAGCAACAACTTCTTATAAATTGTTGCTTAATATTAATGTCCGAGGAAATATTTGCTTACATAGCTACTTGTATTATTTCATTAGTAACTATAAAATAATACACAAGGCGAGGTGAAAATAGTGAAAGAAAAAACAGATTTACGAATCATACGAAGCAAATTTATGATTAGAAAGGCATTTCTTACCCTTTTAGAAGAAAAAGGATATCATAATATTACGGTAACAGATATATCTAAAAAATCTATGATTAATAGAAAGACCTTTTATTCTCATTATGAAACTAAAAGTGCTCTTTATAACGAAATAGTGGATGACACTCTTTCAATGCTTGAACCGTTAACATTATTAAAAAAAGGTCATGATATAAAAGACGACTTTCAAATAACTCAGGTTATTAAAATTCTTGATAATGTAAAGAAGCAGAGGCTTGTATTTAAAATACTTATGGAAGACACAACAAGTAATGATTTCTCACATAAATTAAAAGCTACTTTATCAAATATTCTAGTCAACAATATAAATATTTCTATCACAGCTGAACAAACAGGTATACCTCTTGAATTATTGAAAAATGTGTACTCTTCGATATTTATTGAAATTATAAAGTGGTGGATATATCAAAATAATGTATCATCATCTGATGCAGCTAATAAGATGTTCTCTATCTTTTCTAAAAATATTTTACTTATGCTTGATGTAAAAGACATCTATTCTACACATTAAGATAATTTCTATTTTTAAATTTTATTATATATATATAAATAATAAAAAAACAGATGAATTAAAAATTCATCTGTTTTTTTATATTATTATTTTTTCTTATTCTCATTTATTTCTTAAATATATTAAAGCTACATCTTAAATTTAGTGAATATCAATCTTTCTTCCTTTATCTTTTATAGATTCACTTCTTTTTGCACTAATAATTAAATGACTATTATTAAAATCTATATCAATATCTTCTTTTTTAATGATAGGTAAATCTGCTTCTACTAAATAACTTTCGTTCGTTTCTTTTAAATCAACTTTAAAACTTCCATTCTTAGAATTCATCATTGGAAAAGATATTCTAGTATTATATATCTTATTTCCCTAGTCTTCTTTGTTGCTCTAAATATATTAAAAGTACATTTATATCTGCTGGTGAAACACCAGATATCCTAGAAGCTTGACCTACCGACTCTGGTTTTATAGCTGATAGCTTTTGTCTTGCTTCTAATCTTATTCCTTTTACGGCTTCATAATCCATGTCTGGACTTAATTTTTTACTTTCAAGTTTTTTGAACTGTTCTATTTGTTGAATTTGCTTGTCTATATATCCATCATATTTTATTTGAATTTCTACTTGCATTCTAGCTTCTCTATTTAAAGTTGGTCTATCAGTATCTAGTTTTTCTACTATATCATAGTTTAATTCCGGTCTTTTTATTAAGTCATATAATGTTGTAGGTGTCTTTAACTCTGAGGTACCCAGTTCTTTTATAATTTCATTTATTTCCCTACTAGGATTTACTTTAAAATCTTTTAATCGTTTTAGTTCAGACTCAACTGCTTCTTTTTTTTCTAGATACCTTTTATATCTTTCTTCAGTAACTAATCCCACTTTATATCCTTTTTCAGTAAGTCTTAAATCTGCATTATCTTGTCTTAATGTAAGTCTATATTCTGATCTAGAAGTCATCATTCTATATGGTTCATTAGTTCCTTTAGTTACTAAGTCATCTATCAGAACCCCTATATATCCTTCAGATCTATCTAGTATCATAGGGTCTTGTCCATTTAGCTTTAGAACTGCATTAATTCCAGCTACTATTCCTTGAGATGCAGCTTCCTCATATCCTGAAGTTCCATTTATTTGACCTGCAAAAAATAGATTTTCTATTCTCATAGATTCCAGTGTTCTTTTAAGTTCAGTAGGATCTATACAGTCATATTCTATAGCATATGCACTTCTCATTATTTTGACGTCCTCAAGTCCTTCAACACTTTTCATCATCTTAACAAGAACTTCTTCTGGAAGTGTAGATGACATTCCCTGAACATACATTTCATGAGTATCTTTTCCTTCTGGCTCTAAAAATACTTGATGTCTATTTTTATCTGAGAATCTAACTATTTTATCTTCTATAGATGGGCAATATCTAGGACCTATACTATCTACATCTCCAGAATACATTGGGGATTTATGCAGGTTTTCTCTTATGATCTTATGAGTTTCCTCATTAGTGTATGTTAAATAGCAAGATATCTGTTCTATATCTATCTTTTCAGTTAAAAATGAAAATGGTATTATCTCTTCATCTCCTGGTTGCTCTATTACCTTACTAAAATCTACACTTTTTCTATGAATTCTAGCAGGAGTTCCAGTTTTAAACCTTCTCATTTCAAATCCTAAGCCTTTAAGACATTCTGATAATTCATTAGAAGGATATAGTCCATTTGGTCCTCCTTCATAGTTTAAGTCTCCTACAAAAATTCTACCTTTTAAATAGGTTCCTGTACATATTATAACTGAACTAGTGTCGTATCTTGCTCCCATTCTAGTTATCACGCCTGTTACTTTTTCATCTTCAACAAGTATTTCAGTAACTTCTCCTTGTCTTAAATCAAGGTTCTCTTGATTTTCTAGTATATTTTTCATTCTAATCTGATATTCAGACTTATCTGTTTGAGTTCTTAGCGAGTGTACAGCAGGTCCTTTAGCTGTATTCAGCATTCTGCTTTGAATAGTTGTATAGTCTGTGTTTAATCCCATTTCTCCACCTAATGCGTCTACTTCTTTTACTAAGTGTCCTTTACCAGTTCCACCTATCGATGGATTGCAAGCAAGAAGTGCTATTGCATCTAAACTCATTGTTAAAATCAAAGTCTTTTTTCCCATTCTTGCAGTGGCTAGCGCTGCCTCGCATCCTGCATGTCCAGCTCCTATAACTATTACATCATATTTACCATCATAATAACCTTTATTCATAAAGAAAATTTCTTCCTTTCTGTTTTTCTTATATTTTAGTATCTTTTTTAATACTATAAATTAAATGAGGCATTTCTTTTCCCTTATAATACTTTATATATTCACCTTCAACAATCATTCCTAGTTTTTCAGCTACCTTACGTGAATTTATATTTTCAGGTCTAATTTGTGCTATAACCTTTTCTGCACCAAGAGTTTTAAACGCATAATCTATAGAAGCTTTAACTCCTTCTACTGCATAACCTTTGTGCCAATGTTCTTTATTTAAAATATATGCAACACCAATATGACTTTCACTTTCTATATCTTCCACTAGTGGACCTATTAATCCTACTATCTGATTATTTGCCTTTTCTATAGCTAGAAAATAACTATATCCATCTTTTTTATATCGTTCTATATTTTTTTCTATCCATTCCATTACTTCATTATCTGTAAATGCATGTTCCCATGCATACATAACATCTATGTTTTGCAATATCTTACATAGTTCTGGGAAGTCATCATGCATTATATGCCTTAACCTTAACCTTGATGTTTCGATAATATATTTCATATCTCTTATCCCCTTAATTTTTCAAATAGATCCTATATTTATTATTAGTTATATTCATAGTTATAATAGTAAAAATGCCTATTTACTTTCCTATACAAAAATCTTTAAATATTTTATCTATAATATCTTCTCCAACTGTATCTCCAGTAATCTCTCCTAAGTTTTCATAAGCATTTTTAATATCTACCTCTACGCAGTCTATAGGAACTCCTAAATTTATAGACTCTAATGCATCTTTCATATTTTCTTTAGCTTTTAGAAGTTGATTTCTGTGTCTTACACTAGTAACTATGGTGTTATCTTTTATTTGAATTTCAGAAGATAAAAACATTGATTTTAGTGTATCTTCTAAAATATCAATTCCTCTTCCTGCTACAATAGCCGTATTTATTATTGCTGTATTAGGTAGGTATCTCTTTATATCTTCTTCATCTATCTTCTTAGGTAAATCCGTTTTATTAAGAAGAACTATAGATTTCTTATGTTTAACTAGTTCTATAATTTCTAAATCCTCATCATCTAGTTCTCTAGATACATCAAATACTACTATAGATAAGTCTGAGTTTTCTAATATTTCTTTTGCTTTATCAACACCTATTTTTTCAACTAAATCTTCCGTTTCTCTTATACCAGCTGTATCTATTATTTTTAACGGTATTCCCTTTATATTTACATACTCCTCTATTATGTCCCTAGTAGTTCCAGGTATATCCGTTACTATAGCCCTACTTTCTCTTAGTATAGCATTCATAAGAGATGATTTTCCTACGTTTGGTTTTCCTAATATAACTGTTTTAAGACCCTCTCTTAATACTTTACCTGTATAAACTGTATCTAATAGCTTCTCTATTTTTTCTAATATAGATTTACCACCATCTTCTAATTGTCCATAAGTGATTTCATCAACATCATGTTCCTCTGGAAAATCTATAGAAGCTTCTATATGAGCAAGCATTTCTAACATAGTACTCATCATGTTAGATACTTCTTTAGATATACTTCCTTCCAGTTGTTTTAAAGACACATCAAAACTAGAATCTGTCTTAGCAGATATAAGATCCATTACTGCTTCTGCTTGAGCTAAATCTATTCGTCCATTTAAAAATGCTCTTTTTGTAAATTCTCCTGGTTCTGCAAGTCTTGCCCCACTCTCAAGTACAGCTTCAAGTATTCTTCTTACTGGTATAGTTCCCCCGTGACAGTGAACTTCTACTACATCTTCAGTAGTATAAGTTTTTGGTCCTTTAATAAAAACTATCATTACTTCATCTATCTTTTTACTACTTTTAGGATTTATAGCATATCCATAGTTAAGCTTTCTCTCTTCTAAATCTTTCAAAGTTTTTTTATCTCTATTTAAGAATATTTTATTTCCTATGTCTAATGCATCTTTTCCACTTATTCTTATTATTCCTATCCCACCTTCTCCTGGTGGTGTAGCAATTGCTGCTATAGTGTCTATATCCATTTTTTTCACCTCTTATACTCTTTAAAATTAATACTTTTAAATTTTATAAATCATATTGAAGTAACTAGTTCTCCTTAGTTATAGTAAGCGATTCACTCAGTTTTAAAAAACACTAAAACTACTTCTCTGATTATAGTATACCAAATTTGTAGATTAAAATAATATAAACATTTTATATATCTATAATCATATAATTTAAAATTATTTTTAAATATAGTCCTTCTCTACCTGAAATTTCATTACTTGTGGATATTCTAGTTTTTTATTTTAAAATATATATTGTGGATAAAATTAATTTTTATTTTAGATCTACCATTGTGGATATCTATATATAAATAAAAAATGACTGTTATCCACAACAGTCATTAATATATTCACTCTCTTCTAAGATAAAATATATAGTGTTCTTGATTTTGTTAAGAGCACAATATTATCATTTATTTATAGATTTTTCAACTCATCATATTTTGAGATGGTCTTATTTACTATTCCATATTCTAGGGCTTCACTAATTAATTCATTGATTCTACTACGAATTCTCAATATTTCATCTGCTTCAATAAGAATATCCGTAGATTGACCACTACAGCCGCCTAGTGGCTAATGTATCATATATCTAGTATAGGTAGAGAGTAACTATCTTGTTTACCCGATGCAAAATAAATTGTAATACCAGCACTTGTCACCCAGCCAGTACCAATAACACGAGTCTTAACAAACTTGATCATGTCATGAATTGTACCACTAGCTTCTACATGTCCTCCTTGACTATTTATAAATAATTTTATTGGTTCATCACCCATTTCTTGTAGGGTTAAAAGCTGTGTTGTTACTTTCTTTACTAGAGCTTGATTACTTATTTTATCACGCCCATATTAATCAAAACATTTTTAACAAATGGGGTGGAATTCCCCACCTCTAGCTACCGTTACACACCGAAGATATGGGTGTAGGATGAGGATGGATAGTTCATTGCCGTCAGGCAAGATATTTGATAAAATAAATTTACAGCGTTCTTTCACAACTGAATATATAAGGTTTTCGCAAGAAAATGGTTTGCGGAGTAAAATATTCAACCTATTCGTCCCATACCAAAAGAGCGAAAACCAAGCCTTGACGTTGGTATGGCTATAGAGACACTACAATCACTTGATGTGGTGGGTTCTCGCCAAGAACTGAATTGGTATTGTTTTGTGTCATTAGATATTAACCGTCGGTACGACGGGGTTAGCTTGGATAAACTTGTCTCGTTGGAGATATTGACCAAGAAGCTCACACTTCTATAAGTGGTGAGTAATTCACTTGCAAGTCCTTACTTTTAAGATTTTTAATTCTAAATATTTACTACATAAAAGTGATTAATAATGTCTTAATTATAGTTTCTAGCGTCTCAATATTGTTTTTATATATAAAAAAGAATCCATAAGTTATGGATTCTATCGTAATTTCTATTCACTTTCTATAACTATTCTTCTATAAGGATCTTCACCTTCACTATAAGTTGATATCCCTGGTTGATTTTGAAGAGCTGCGTGTATTATTCTTCTTTCGTATGGACTCATTGGCTCTAATTTTATAGGTCTCTTATTGCTTTTAGCTTTAGTTGCCATTTTATGAGCCAGCTCCACAAGAGTTTCCTCTCTTCTATCCCTATAGTTTCCCGTATCTAAAACTATTCTAATATACTTACTTCTATCTTTGTTTAAAGCTAGACTTAATATATATTGTAAAGAATCTAGTGTGTTTCCTCTTTTCCCAATAATTATACCCTTGTCCACACTATTTATATCTGTAATGTCTATAAAGAGATCATTCTTCTTTCTTTCTATTTCAAAGTTTCCCTTTATATTCATTTTTTCAAATATTTCTTTTAAAAAATTGTCTGCCATAGTTACTGGGTCATTAGTAATTGTAAGTTTTACCTCCGCATCCGTAGTTCCCATAAGACCAAATAGTCTTTTGGTAGGTTGCTTTAGAACTTCTATATTAACTTCTTCCTTTTCTACACCTAACTCAGATAATCCTAGACTTATAGCTTCTTCTACAGTCTTGGCATTTTTTACCACAGACATCATTTTATTTTACTTCCCCCTTAGCATTACGATCTAAAGCTTTGTTTATCGCAAACTGTTGTATCATTTGGAAAACATTAGATACTGTCCAATACAGTGTAAGTCCAACTGCATAGTTATAACCAAACATTAGTATTATAAGAGGTGTCATTATATTCATAGTTTTTTGAGTAGATGCCGCTTGATCATTAGCTGCTGGTTGAGAAGCAGTCATCATTTTATTACTAATATAAGTTGTTATAGCTGCTATTACAGCTATAAGTGGTATAGTAAATCCTAACACCTGTATTTCGTTTACACTACCATTAACCATAGCACTAGGTGCAAGAGCTATATTTTGTACCCAAAGAAAGCTTTTATTTATAGCTTCATATACCTTTTCACTTTCAAATACATACTTTACTGGTGATTGCATTACTCTAAAGTATGCAAATAATATAGGCATTTGAAGAAGTAATGGCAAACATCCTCCGAGAGGATTTACGTTATGTTCTTTATAAAGTTCCATAGTTTTCATACTTAAAGTTTGTTGATCATCTTTATACTTTTTTTGCAATTCCTGCATCTTAGGCTGTATGTCTTGTAACGCCTTCATAGACTTAGTTTGCTTTAAAGTTAAAGGCAATAGTATCAACTTAAATATGATTGTAGTTATTATAATTGACATCGCATATGCTGATACATATTTAAAATCCAAGTTTGCACTAGTAAGCATGTTATATATTAGCCTTAATAAAGCACCTAATGGGCGTGCAAATATATCTATCATATAGTAGCCCCTTTCTTTAGTTATTCTAGAGGATCATATCCTCCTGGATTAAATGGATGACACTTTAGTATTCTTTTTACACTTTTAAGACTACCTTTTAATGCTCCGTACTTCTCTATTGCTTGTATAGAATATGTCGAGCATGTAGGATAAAATCTACAAGTTCTAGGCTTTATAGGAGAAACGAACTTTTGATATGCTCTTATAGCAAATAGGAGTAATTTTTTCATATTTATTAACCTTTTATTAAGAGTTTAGAAATCTTCCCTAAGTGTAGTATGGCACTTTCTATAGATTTATAATCTATATCTTTAGCTGAAGGTCTAGATAAAAATACTATATCGTACCCTTGCTTAAACTTATCTTTATTCAATCTATAAGATTCTTTCATTCTTCTTTTAAACTTATTTCTAACCACACTATTACCTAACTTTTTAGTAGTAGAAAATCCAACTCTGTTAAATCCCAGTTCATTTTTTATAAAAAACATAACAATATACTTATTTGCAAAGGATTTACCCTTATCATAAACATATCTAAATTCTTTATTATTTCGTAATGTTTGATCTTTATTCATTTAAAAAAACTCCTTAAATTGAATAAAAAGGCCACAATACTTGCGGCCTTAATTATGCTGATAATTTTTTTCTACCTCTTAATCTACGGTTTTTTAATATATTTCTACCTGATTTTGTACTCATTCTTTTTCTAAATCCATGCTCTTTACTTCTTTGTCTTCTTTTAGGTTGATAAGTTCTTTTCATTAAAATGCACCTCCTTCAATTAATAGCAGTTAATATATAAAAATATAATTTTTATCAAAAAAAGGTATAAACAGCTATCATAGCATTACCATTAAATTATATTAGTAATATCGGCTATTGTCAAGATTTTATATCTACTCTTCTATTTGCACCATGCTTTTTTCCAATATGTTTTTTCTTAGTATATAATCCGATAGATTTATTTGTTTAATAGCTTTTTCATACCATTTTCTACACTCTTCAACATCAATTTTTTCTTTAGTTTTTGTGTTCCATGCTCTACTGTTGGAATATATTTCATCTCTAGACATTTCAAAAATTATGTCGTCTGCAATAAAAGATCCTTTTATCATATAAGTCTGTTGTGCTACAAAACCGCTGCTAGAATTGTTTAGATCTCTCCCTATCATTATTCCCTTTTTATTCTCTATCCCTAGTAAGTTTAACACAGTAGGTAAGAAGTCTATTTGCCCTCCAGTTATATCTTGATTTAAAGATATATTACTATTAGGTATATGCATTATTAAAGGAACATTCATCATCTCATCAAAATCATATTTAATACCTAAGTAGTCCGTCATTATATTCTTAATTTCTTCGTCCTTAGATGACAGTCCAAAATGATCTCCGTATATATTGATTATAGCATTATCATAAAGCCCTTCTTTCTTTAAATCTTCTATAAATTCCCCTATGGCTTCATCAGCATAACGTATTGATTCTATATAATTTCCAAAGATTGTTCCTTTATGCTTATCATTAAGTTTTATAGTCTTATATTTATCTGGTATTTCATAGGGATGATGACTGGTAAGTGTTACTAGAAAGGCATAATAAGGTGATTTAAGCTCCTTTATATGTTCCATAGATTGATCAAAAAAATCCTTATCAGCCAACCCAAATCCTATATGATCTTTTATCTCAAAGTCTTTCTGACTAATAAACTTATCAAATCCTTGATAAGGATATGCCTTATCCCGATTCCAGAATGAACCATCATATCCATGGAAAGCTATGGTACTATAACCCATATCTTTTAGTATCCAAGGTAATCCAAAGTATTTATTATTATAATATTTCGAATATGTTTGCCCGTCCATCGCGGGATATAGAGAATTATGAGTTACAAATTCTGCATCAGAAGTATTACCCCTACCCAGTTGTTGATAGTAATTACTGTAATATATACTATCCTCTTTTAAGAGTTTATTTAAATTTGGCGTAATTTCTTGACCCTCGTAATGAGAGTTTATTACAAAATTCTGAAGACTTTCAACTTGTATAGTTATAACATCTCTATCTTTTGCTATTCCATAGTACTTTCTTTTTTCTATAGAAGTTTCTTCTTCATTATTAAAAACCATGTCTATATTTTTAATATCATTCTTTGCTAATAGCGAACTATATATATCATTAACATGATAGCTAAAAAACTCTTGCATATACAAATTAATACTTGTACTAGTAGTATTTATAAACGTAGTTACAATTACAATAGCTATGACTAATGTAATTGTTAAGCATGAACTATACTTTTTATAACTGTGAACTCCGCTATTACTTTTAAAAATAGTATATATACAAATTGGTATTATATCTCCTAGTAATAATAGCTCCTTATTACTTATCAGATAGTTTATGCTATCCTTAATAGCGTTTAACTGTAAAACCTGTTTCATCGAAATTATTGATGGTAACTGGTTAAAATATTTAAAATAAATTACATCCATAAACATTATTATAGATATTAAAGCATATGATAGTGTAAATAGAATTTTTTTAATCTTATTATTAAATAAACTCACAAAAGACATTATACATACCATATATAATAAACTTAAAAAAACAACTATTTTACTTATATTTTCATTTTCTAATAAACTACTAAATAGGGATACTTTAATAGAAAATAGAATCAAAATAGTAAGTATTTCTATTATACTTACTTTATACTTTCCTAATTTATACACCTATTCACTCTCCTTAACTAAACCATTCTAAATCTTTTCTCATTCAATAGTCTGTTCATAATTTTTTTCACAGCTTGTTATGTATGTGGATATCTTTATTTATTGTTGATAATTATGAGTTTTTTTGTTATCATGTTATAACAATGTGGATTATTTATTAACAATTACTATAGTTATCAACAATCTGTGGATAATACTGTGTATAACTATATACTTTTGTTAATATTCGTCATATAATCATTAATTTTTCTAATATTTCTTTCCACAATACTTTGTCCACAATATTATTATAATGTATTTATACTCAGTCTTGTCCGTCTATTATAATATAATATCAACTATATTATCCACATATAATG